>JAFNAS010000001.1 GCA_017860295.1 Bacteroidota bacterium
ATAAAGTTCGTAGAGGCGAAACACTTTCGGGAATTGCAGACAAATATGGTGTATCCGTAACTCAACTCAAACGATGGAATGGCATTTCGAAAAACAAGCTCAAGCCGGGATCACGCCTCACAATTCAGGTAACTGAAAAACAGGTTTTTGTTGCGAAATCTACCAAAACGCAACCTGAAAATTCAAACAGATCCGAAACGAAAGCCAATCCTTCCGACAAAACACATATTGTCGCCAAAGGGGAAACATTATACTCTATTGCGAAAGCACACCACATTTCGGCTCTTAAGATAAAAGAGTGGAACAACCTTACCAACTACCTCGTACACGAGGGAGATACGTTATCGTTCGAGCCCAAAACAACGTTAATCCCGATAAAAGAGCACAAATCGGTTAATGACACGTCACATGTACAACAAGCAGAAAGTCAAACACAAACAAAAGAGCAGAAAGAACCGAATATCAAACCGGTCTTTACCAATACCCAGCCCACAGTCAAAATCGACACGCTTTCTACTACCTACAAAGTAAATAAAACACACATCGTACAAGAAGGAGAGACTCTCGAATCAATTGCTGAACTCTATCAGGTAACTCCTGCTCAAATAAAGGCATGGAACGGTATATCCAGAAGAAGAAGCAAAGTCTCCACGGGACAGAAGCTCATTATTGAAACCGTAAGAAAAGAGTATGTTTTGGTAGCAGCCAAAAAGAAACGTCCGGTAGCCACCAAAGGGAAAACCACATCTGAAACGATCAAAACAAACGAGCCGGAAGTGGGATCTTCGACACCGACTAAACCGGCTGAGACCAAATACACGGTAAAAAAAAGAGAAACACTCTTTTCTATCGCTAAAACAACTAACCTCACCGTTGACCAGTTGAAAGAGTACAATCATCTTTCATCTACCGATGTAAAAGAGGGATTGGTATTGAATTTGATTCCCGATTCCACAACGACGATTACTTCAAAAAAAGCAGAAACAACGACCAATCAAACAAAACGTATTAGTTACACGGTGAAACCCGGGGACACACTTACCTCCATTGCAAAAGCACACAACGTATCTGTTGATGAACTGAAAGCGGCCAATGAAATGGAGTCGGGAGAGGTCAATATCGGGCAACAATTGCAAATTCCAGTACAATAGAATTCGTGAAACAAAGATATTTCATCTGGCTTTCGTATAACGGAACTCACTACCACGGATGGCAAATACAACCAAACGGAATATCCGTGCAAGAACAACTTCAAAAAGCTATTTCGTTGCTGTTGAGAAAACCGACGGATGTAATAGGAGCCGGACGCACAGATGCCGGAGTACATGCACGAACGATGGTGGCCCATTTCGATGGCGAAAAGATAGAAGACCTTACTCTATTTGTAAAAAAACTGAATGGGGTTCTCCCAAATGACATTGCAGTCAGAGAACTAAAGAGAGTCAAATCCAACGCACATGCACGCTTCGACGCACTGAGCAGAACATACGAATACTGGATTTCACCCGAAAAAGATCCGTTTCATCTCGAATCAGCCGCTAGGATACACAGTTCCCTCGATTTTGAAGCGATGAATAAAGCGGCTGCAGTTCTGAGCGAATATCTCGATTTTACCAGTTTCAGCAAACTCCATACCGACGTCAAAACCAACAACTGTACCATCACACAGGCATATTGGAAAAAACGTGGCGATCTTTGGGTCTTTACCATTACGGCCAACCGCTTTTTACGAAACATGGTCAGAGCCATTGTGGGCACGTTGTTGAAGGTAGGAAGAGGACAACTTGACACCAACGCTTTTCGCGCTATTATTGAAGCCAAAGACAGAGGACAAGCAGGCACCTCGGCCTATGCTCATGGGCTATATTTAATAGATATATCCTATCCGAAAACTATATTTGAGCAGGACGAATGTACCAATCCGACTCTTTCAAATGTGCAACCGGAATAAAAACCTGATAACGAATATCCTAAAAAAAAGTTCAATTTTAGCACGAAAAAGAGAGCCGAATATTTGCTGGTTTCAAAAAAACAATTTACCTTTGCATCACTTTTCCGAGAGACATCAAGGCTAACAAAAGCCGATGAATAAAGGAAAGTAACCTTCTTCAGTAGCTCAGTCGGTTAGAGCACCTGACTGTTAATCAGGGGGTCGTAGGTTCAAGTCCTACCTGAAGAGCGAAAGCCACTCAAATGAGTGGCTTTTTTATTTTTTTGCACTCGATAAAAGTCGATTCAGATCAATAACCTGATCAAACCACGGAATCAGACTCTCCCGGTGAGTGACAAAAATAATCGTAATCTCGCTCTTGAGTGCCGACAGACATTGCAAAATAAGCGATTCGGTATGGGGGTCGAGTGCCGAAGTTGCCTCATCCAGCAAAAGTACTTTCGGAAAACGGAGCAATACTCGGGCGAGAGCCAATCGTTGCCGCTCCCCACCCGAAAAATGATACGGGAAGTTTGTTATAATCGCATCAAGACTCTCTCTTTCGCGCGTAACAATTTCCACCGCATTCACTTTAGCCAGCACCTTCATAATCTCCTCATCGCTTACCTCATAAGGCGTATCCCACGTAAGATTTTCGCGCATAGTACCATCGACAAAGTGCGTTTCCTGAGTCAGATAGCCTATCTGCTGTCTCCAGAGCGCCCCCTGTTCTCTCGAAAGTACACTTCCCCCAATCGACAAAAAACCGGTTTGCGGGTGTAGTAAACCTGTAATCAAATCAAGCAGTGTAGTTTTACCTTTGCCCGACTGTCCAATAATACCGGTAACAGAATGTGCCGGGATCTGAAGATTGATCGCCTTGAAAACGAGATTACCATTGCTATAAGCAAAAGATATATCCTGCAGCATAATGTCTCCGCAAAAATGATTGTCAGTTACCAGAGTCCCTGCATCAAAAATAGTATCCGATAACGTTTTATCCATAGAAATAACAAGGTTGGCCGACTGAAGATTGGAAACAATCATATCGAGATACGTGTTGCAACTCGTAAAAAGCGGGAACAGACGTCCGAACAACAGAATCAAGACAAAAATAGAGGTGAGCGGAAGTGTATCGATGCGATATCCGACATAAATAACGAATACCAATCCAACAATTCCGGCTGTGGTAAAGATTAATTGTGACAGAGCCCGGTTTTTGTTTTGTTTGCGTTGCAAATGAAGCATCCTGGTATTCATGCCATTGTATTTTTCGTAATAAAACTGTTCGGCATTATGAACCTTAGCTTGTTTAATCATTGTCCAGAAATCATCTATCTGTTTGGTCATCTGGCGAAAGATACCGATGTTTGAGCCCCCAAAAGCAAGGGATTGCAGAATGAACTTTTTGAGTAATAAAAAACTAACAAGACCAACCAACAGAATAAGGCCGGTAAACTTAACCGAAACAAGCAACGACAAAGCCACATTGGCTGCGATCAGAATAACAGATGTAATCAGATTCATCAAAGCAAAATAGTAAGTCGACACTTTGGGTATTTCATTCGACAACACCTGAAGATGCTTATGCCTACTTTTACTGGTCAACAACTCCCAATCTGACATAACGATTTTACGAAACAACCGCCCCCGCAGAGTATGAATAAAACGCTGCTCATACTCCGACTGCCATTGCGATTTGTAGTAGCCAAGCAGAGCAATCAGTGTCAAGAGCACAACAAAACACACAAGAATGGATTCGAGTGAAAGTTGAAATCCCATGCGATCGGTGACACCTTGCAACCAATCGACAATTTTATTGTGTGCAGCCGACGGCTGAGTTTGATCCAGCAAACTCAGAAGAGGAATCAACATCACAATAGATATACCCTGATTGAAGCCCAATAATAGGGTAAGCAGAAATACACCAACCAGTTTCACCGGATTGTTCCGGTAAAAGAGGCTAAAACTTTGTATAATTTGGCGGCTACTACGCATGAACAATTCTTCGTTTAATGTAACTATAGGGACGATAGAGCAGATACACGATTCGGGAAGATGAGCGAATGCAAAACAGATCGCCCGTCGAAATAGCCATTGATTGCAAGACTCTCAGCTTATAGACACACGACTTGCAAAGCAACAATCTGTATCGAAGATCTGCAAAGCT
Organism: Bacteroidota bacterium; assembly: GCA_017860295.1. Taxonomy (GTDB): domain Bacteria; phylum Bacteroidota; class Bacteroidia; order Bacteroidales; family Paludibacteraceae; genus Microbacter. The sequence continues at coordinate 4,101 of JAFNAS010000001.1, forward strand.
GCTCCAAACAGAACCCTGCTGTGGAATATCTTCGTTTATAATTTTCAATGGATACGTTTTCAAAAAGAGTGGCATCTTACCGACTGTCAATAGCGGCTGCGAAATATTGAAAAAATGGTGCATAAGAAAACCCGCTTGCGACACCATTCGCTCGGCTTTCAACCGCATCATCAACTCCTTCCATTTTGCAGGATCAATTGTCTCAAAAGGAAAATCTTTGATATCAATCAACCATTTTAACCGTTGCCAGCCATGTTTGGAACCATGAAGAACAAGATACAACAGGTTCAGCTCCGGAGCAAAAACCGTCACTTCACGTCCCAAAAATGAGACTTGCTGTCTGTTATTTTCCACGATCCGCCAAAACTGTTTCGCTCGGATAGGAAACGAAGTATAAACCGACCAGTGAATTTCCACCATAAATTTATGGATTTGATGGACATACGCCAAATGATGTACCGAATCCATCAACAACTTTTGACGGGAGCTCTCTTCCGGCCACGATAAATTATCGACGCCCAAATAACCCTGCGACACCAATAGCCGATTCACCCGATCCATATCCGCACGATCAGACAACAACAAATCTATATCGTGCGAAAGACGCACCGAAGGGTCGTTGTAGAGTTGCTGCGACAATACAGGCCCTTTCAGGCACAAAAATGGGATATCGTTCTTTTGCAGCAGATCAATTATCGGAATAAAGTACTTGATTTTGTCGAGAATTTGCATTTTATCCGCCAAAAACTCTTTTTGACCGCCCTCTCCCAACAAACAATCAATTTGCTGATGACTCAGACGATGTCTGGAATAAAGATATTCTCTGCTCAAAATTCTGTTTATCATTCCGTATTAAATAAAAGTCAACAAAATCCTAATTATAACATTTTAAAAACACAAAGATAACGTCACATAGACTTAAATTTTGTTTATTTATTCTTTACATAATTAAATTAGCCTATATTAATCAATAAATAACTAATACATAATATACAAATAGTTAATTTAATTTAACCAGGTTAATTTACCCTTGATTTACGCATAAATTTTTCATATATTTGACAAAGCTTTATATAAAAAATGCATCAGTACTTTGGATTCGGATTAAAGATTGAATCGGAGCTCGAATTTCCGGAGCTGTTAGAAAGTACGTTTGTTCAGGCAGACGTTACTATTTCAGTTGGTGATCTGAGCCAACGTAAAACAGCTACCATTGAACAAAAAGACGACGAATTCTTTTTTTCGGTAAAAGAGGTCGCCTGTTATCTGGCTGTTCAGGGAAAACAACTGATTATTGATTCCGAGAAGGGAGGCGCAGATCCCCGAAGCATCCGGCTGTACGCGTTGGCCACCGTAATGGCAGCCATCCTGCTGCAGCGGCAGACCATTCCGTTTCATGCTTCGGCTATCTCCGTCGACAATAAACTCATCCTTATCTCGGGAGAGTCGGGTGCAGGGAAATCGACGGCACTGACCGGATTAATCTTGCGGGGGTACAAGGTCTTTAGTGATGATGTGGTTGTGTTAAATCGCACCGAGCCGGATGGCGTTTCGGCTTTCGCCTCCTACCCGATGATAAAATTGTGGCACGACTCCATTACGGCCATAGATCATCCGCAATTCAGCGATTGTTCGTTTCGGATTCGGCACGATTTGGATAAGTACGGATTCTTTTTTCACGATACGTTTGTAAAGCAGGCCCGACCGATCTCCTCGCTGATTATTATCAAAAAAGGAGAACAACCGACCTGCACGATGCGAAAATTAGAAGGGACAGAAGCCTTCGCCGAAGCGTACCGTCAGCTATATCGGCCGTCGTTGATTCGGGGCAAAGAGCAAAACACAATTTGTTTCCGAACCATATCGGCATTGGCAAATACAGCAAGAATCGTTGAAGTGACCCGTCCGGCAGTGTGTCCACCGGAGCAGTTGGTCTCATTTATCGAGCAGGAGTTATTGCAACCGACTGCTTGCCTAGTTTAGGGCATATGACTTGAGACGTAAAAAAACATATTATAGAAATCTATCAATCCATCCAGTATCATGAGCGCCATCTGGGGTATCATTAACAAAAAAGGAAAACCTATCGGTCAGCAACTTGTCGATGCGGTCTTCACTTCTATTGCACACCGCGCAACCGATGGCAAGGGATTGTGGATAGAACAGAATATTGCTTTGGGACACTGCCTTTTGAAAGTACACCCCCAGCAAACCTTCGAGAACCAACCGGAACAATTGTCGGACCTTATCATTACTGCCAATGTCCGTTTGGATAATTAATCCGAATTAGCTATAACTAAAAATATCTATTTTTGCTACATTTATTTAAATTAAAAACGTGAATTATGAAAAACAACGAAGAAAACAAACTTAACGAAGTTTGGGAAAAGCCGATGCTTACCGCACTTAATGTAAACAAGGATACAAAAAACGGTGTTGGTGATACTTCAGATTTTGATGATGGCAATACCTATAGCTAGGATGGTAATCGTTGAGAGTCCACGTCCATCCTAAATTAGGATAGACGTGGATTTTATTTATTCAGATTGAGAACGTCTTTTCTTTGGTAAGATTAAATTATGAGTGTTATTTTCGGGCTATTTTATAGAGACGGCAAGTCTGTTTATGGAGAACTTGAGACAATGTATTCGGGGATGAAACACTTTCCTCACGAACGGCACGCTTTTGCTGTTGAAGGTAATTGCGGATTCGGGCATATATTGACTTATAACACGCCAGAAGCAGTGAACGAATCCATGCCGAAGTGGGTCGAAGCGGCACGGATTATGTTTGTCGCAGAGGGTCGCCTTGATAACCGAGAGGAGCTTTATAATGCACTCCATATCCCACCAAATGAGCAAAACGGAATACCTGACGGTGACCTGATGCTCAATGCCTATCTAAAATGGGACGAAAATTGTGTGAACAGGTTGATGGGCAAGTGGTCGTTTGCCGCTTTCCATGCTGACGAGCAGCGGCTCTTTATTGGCCGTGACAAGTGGGATTATTCCGATATTGACTATTATGAAGACGAGAAGGTTTTCGCTTTTGCAACATCCGAGAAAGGGCTTTTACCGTTACCGTTTATTAAAAAGGAAATAGATGAGCTAACGATTGCTAGACTGCTTATCGTCTGGCCCGGCGATTTCGACAAATCATGTATCAAAGGGTTAAAACATCTGCTACCGTCCCATACGCTGCGTGTTACACGGGAGAAAGCGGAATTGCGCCGCTATTGGAATTATGCAGACATTCGTGTGCGTGAGGGACTGAAACTTGAAGACTATGTGGAAGACCTTCTTGACAGTTTCAACAAGGCGGTAGCGTGCAGGTTGCGTTCGTACAAGCCGGTGGCGGCTACGCTTAGCGGTGGCATGGATTCAAGCTCGGTTTGTATTCTTGCTGCGGAACAACTTGTACAGCAAGGAAAGCGTCTTAAAACTTACAGCCATATTCCTCAATTTTCACCATCCCATACGCTTTCAGAACAATACCAATGCGGAGATGAACAACCATTTATTGAGTCTGTTGTTGATGCCGCCGGCAATATAGATCCGGTGTTTCTTGACTCTGCGGGAATATCACCACTGGAAGGGATCAAAGAACTGATCCTGATGTGTGGAAAGCCTTTTCACGGTGCCTGTAATGCCTATTGGATACTTGATATTTTTAAAACTGCTGTGAAGGAGAACTATGGAACGATACTCATGGGAGCATTTGGCAACGCAACTATCTCTTGGAGCGGGATTGAAGATGCCCTTCCTGCGGGCGAAATTTTCAAGCATTACGGTTTAAAAGGTCTTATCAGGAAAAAGCTAATCAAGCCTATCCTTTTCGGAAATACGCCTTTTGCTTTTATTTATAAGCGAATGGCTTTCGGCGAACAGCCATGGGATAGTAGATCCTACTGCTCAAAAACGTTTGAAGAGTCTCTGAATCTTACAAAACGGATCAAAGCATCTGGTTTCGACCCAACTTTCAGATGTCATTACCCGGATCCAAAAAAACAAACTATGCGGATTTTTGACACAAATATTACAAGGCTCTCTTTTGGATCAACCATCGGATGTGAAACAGGGCTTGAGCTACGTGACCCAACCGGTGATCCCCGCGTGATAGAAAGTGCACTATCCATTCCTCACGAGCTATTTTTTGGCGAAATGGACAAATGGGTTTTGCGTACAATGATGAAAGGCAGACTGCCCGATGCAGTACGCCTGAACACGAAAAAAGGGAAGCAAAGCTCTGATGTCCCAGCAAGGCTTTTTGCACACCGCGACGAGATGGATCATGTTTTTGCAGAGATGGAAGCATCAGGCTTCGGCAGGATTGTCGACATGAAGCGAATTCAGGCAGAGTGGAAAACGTTGAAGGCCGATTGTGACAACTATCCCGTTAATCAGGCCGCACACTTACTACGACATATTGCAGCGTTTGTGATGTATAGGACAAATGACATCAATTCACTTTGATTTATCACCATAAAAGAGTACCAGAAAGCAGCTCCAAGACAATATTTTACCCCACACTCTCACCTTCCTTAATCCCCTGAAGACTCGCTGTATGAAGAAATGTCATAAGATCTTTAGTCGAATCCACTTGTCTATGGCTAAAATAGCATTACAGAGGGCAAAACTAATACAATTAATAAGATAGTTGTCGGCAAAGTCGGCGACTATCTTATTGTTGTGTAGACGTATTTATATGATAAACCGGAATATGTCATAAGACTTCAAACTGAAGATGCATATTCACAACTACCATTTCGTATGATCTTCAAACATAGAATAAAAACTTTACAAACATCCACTTCGGCATGGAATCGTTTTATTTACATCTCCGCTAAACAATTATGGTCTTGTTTTTGCATTATAATAAACGCAGAACTACGAAACTGTTTTCTAACAAAAGTCCGCTTCGGACAAGCATACTATCAACGTGCCATCTTTACAGCTTTTAATCGGTATCCTTCATTATTTCGAGCCTGTGCGGACTATTTGAACTCAATAGAACATCCAAAAATACTCTCATTCGGATGTTCCACCGGCGAAGAAGTTTTCTCTATTGGCCAATACCTCCCACACGCAACCATTATGGGTATAGATATCAATCTATGGTGTCTGAAACAATGCTGGAAGAGAAATCATAATTCCAATTATACTTTTGCTCATCGTTTTTCAAAAGAATTTGAATGGGCATCCAATTTTGATGCGATTTTCTGCCTGGCGGTATTTCAACGCACAGAGAACCGGACAAATAAAAACGAAAATAGATCCGTTTTCCTATTTGAAAAATTTGAATCAGATATTACGCTGTTAGACAAAAAGATAAAACCAAATGGATTGTTAATCATAGATCATTCAGACTTTAATTTCGAAGAGACTTGTGTTGCATCTGCATACAAACCATTGAAATCGTTCGAGCAGAACAAATGCCATCGCAATCGACCTGTATTTGACCGGCACAATCTTAAAATTGCGAACGAACATGAGAATTACAGGGTATTTGTAAAGATGCGCACGTCCTAGGACAACTATCACGAACCATATCTATATTTTCAACATACAGCTACAAACCAACCATCTGCCCCACCGTAAAGCTCCATCGTTTACATTGATATGTAGGAATAAAACATTCGTTGTAATACACCATATTAACCTGTAGTAGCTTGCCATCCCGACAGTAAATTTGCATGGTGTTTTCATCGGAAACGATAGTCCCTGCCGTAGTCTCCGATGTTTTATTTTCGACAATAAATCCATCCATCAACTTTAGCTCCTGCCCTTTGAATAAAGTAATTGCACCCTTATTCCAGGGGTTGCACGCCCGAATCAAATCACATATTTCTTTGGCGGTCATACGATCCCAGTCAATCAACACATCTTTCCCTTGAGGACGGCTGTAGTAAGAAGGCAAAATCGTTGTAGAGGGTGATAATGCGATAACCGGAATACCGGAGGCCATCATGTTAAGAAGAAAGAAAACCCCCTCCGCACTCATATTACTCAGATACCTACTGGCCGTTTCATACGCAAAAAAATCCTGATTTGGATACTCCTTCTGCCATACAACAGGACCTTCATCGTATTTGTCCGACAACCGATGAATGGAGATCCCTAACTTTTCCACACCATGCTTCAATTGCCAGAATAGAGGTATCGGTCCTTTGTAACCGGGAAGCAAACTAAAATGGATATTAAACAGACAGGAATGCACCTGGGGTGTAAGCCTACTTACATCGATTAAGCGCCCATAGCCCATGATGAAATATGCATCGCAATTCGTCTCTCTTATCCAAGAGTAAAGTGTTTGCTTATTGTTCTCCGTATCTAATGCTATCTGCATTTGCTTGGCAAACATCGTGGTATTTTGCAAGCACGACGTCGATCCACCATCTGCAAAAAAGATATACACTTGCAGCTTTTGAGCTGCAAGTGTATATGCCAAAGGAATAATAATATCGGATGTCGATATAATGCCTATTTTCATTTCCAACTACTATTTCGAGACTGGATACAATCCATTTATCGAGATTATAAAATTGATGGTAAGGCAAGGCATAAGGTTATTGTGTGCCAATCCGCTTCCTACTGGGGTTATAGCGATTGGATCGAGAGGAGAATCCGGTGTTCCTCCGGATGGAACAGAAGAATACAATTTAACATCAGAGTACCCGGTGCCCTGAGGAACCGATTTTGCTAACATATGGGTACCTGACGGATCACCTGTAGTGGCATTGTCATTGTATGCCAATAGATTATGATTATGAATCGGCATGTTCGCACTTAAAAGAGCAACAGTTGCATTTCCGCCAAACATTCCGGTTGTATATTTAATCTGGTTAAGTTGCCCTTTTCCAATAGCAACCCTGGATCGTAAATCCGGAATACAGAATGTTGTTTTACCGTCACCTCCATATTGTGTCCCCAAGAGGCCAAATAAGACCTCATTTCCGCTAATAGGTAATGCTGAACCATCGCAAAAACGCCAACCTACAGGAGCATATGTTCCTGCAAACATTTTTATTTCGCCCAGATATGATGTAACCATTTTTGTATACGGTTTTTAATTAATACTAATAAGGCCTTGGAGGATAATATCCCTGAGTTGCGATACAATAAACGAGCGTAAGAAACGGCTGCCTGTTATCGTGTGGAACAGATGCTCCTGTCAATCCTATACTCGCTGGATGGAGAGCTACGATCTTACTTCTATCAGGAACACTACTCACATAAAATGACGCATTGAACGCATTTTTTTTCAGTTGGTTCGGATCGGTAGGAATACATGGATTTCCTAAAATATTGGTTCCAGGCAATGAGGTATCATAAGAATTATGTACAACCATTGAATGGGAGTGGACAGGCATGGTAGCTGTAGTCAGTTTTACAAAGTCTTCCCCACCCACAGCCCCTGTCTGATACCCGGTTCCTGAAACAGGAGAGACACCGGTTCCAATAATCACTCTACCGTTTAGGGTTGGCAGATTGAACGTTTCCTGTCCATCACCACCGAACTTATTTCCAATTAATGAGAATAAGGCCATATTTGATCTTACCTGTAATTGTTGCCCATTGCACAAAGCCCACCCATCGGAAGAGGGTATTTGATCTGATGCGAAAAGTCTGATTTCGCCGACATAACAATCCATAATATTAAAATTTTAGGTTTTTAATCGTGCGCGGGAAAAGCGCCATCTGTAGCGCAAATACAATACTGAATTGGAACATAAGGCATCATATTATTGTGAGGTAATCCATTCCCCTGCGCATCTATCATTGCGGGATTTTGAATAAAATCGGTTGACTTATCATTCACATCATAATAACTATAAACACTTGGAGTTTTACTATCTGGTGCTGTTGCGATAGTATTCGACAGAAAGACAGTAGAACCGGGGGTATTGGTTGCCAGACTTTGTTCTGTTGCTCCATGTTTGTCGCCGACGGCCTGATGGGTGTGAGTCGGCAAATTATTCTCCGTTAATGTAACAGTTTCATTTCCGGAAAGTTTACCCGGGACGTGATTTGGACTATACACAGGAATACCAACAGGAACAATTCCTTGAAGATTAGGAAGAGTGAAATAAGTTTGCCTATCACTATCTCCAAAATTAGTCCCAATAAGAGCAAAAAGCGCCTGGTATTCACGAATCGAAACACGCGTACCATTACACGGCAACCATCCTTGCGGAAAAAAACTGTAGGGAAAAGCCCTAATTTCTCCAATAAAATTAGAATCCATAAAGTTTGTGTTTGAAATTAGAAATAAAGTTTTTGTAAATATAATATATAAAAACTCACATAAAGAATCATACAAGTGATTTATTTGTATAATTTAATAAATAAAGCATTTCAAAACAGCTATTTCGTAGCGCATTTAATTTTTTTTGTATATTCACAAAAGAAATACTATTCCATAATCGACAGATCCATACCAACTGTATCAAAGGATAATTCGAATTAAAAAGGGAGCACCCGACTGCACAAGCCGGTTATAAGACAAGAAAAAAAGAGGTTGATTATCGGAAGAATGAACTATTTTGAAAATCCCAGAGAGAAAAGAGACGATTAACATTGAAAAATATTGGTCATTTTTGCACCACCCCTGGGAGTTACCCAGACATCGTCGACCATGAGCCAGGCATGAGCTTGCATTTTGCGCTTTGCATTGAAAAGTAGCCCGAAATACATAACCGATCCAATTCCTCTACGTTCGAGCATAAGACGTGCAGCAAACGAACTGACCAAGCACCTGTTTTTCCAGCACGCCAGTTTGTTTGCTCTTGAAATTGCTATGCGAACTGCAACTGCCGTTTTTATCTCCGTACTTTTGGGAAATTGATTGGCCGGCTTAAGACGCCGGATACATTGCCGAAACGGGAAAACAGCAAGTAACACCTTCGCATAAAAGAGAAGAGACACAGCCTCCATCAATAATTTTTTATCCGAATGCGATAGCTGTATAATTTTTTTAATCAAGCTTTTGTTTTTCAATTATTTCGCATTTAACTGCATTATCAAGAAAAGCCTTCACCTCCCGTACGCATACCTCTTCTTCAACTTCAAATTCATGAAGCAAGGTGTCGATTATTTCGTCAAAACTTTTAGGCTGTTGTATCATATCCCAGATCCTTTTCCCAACCGGATTCAAGCCAAAATACTTTCCCTTCTCCAGATGCATCATAACCTGATTATCATCCAGTTCTCCATCAATAATTTGCGAATTTCTGTAGTATTGTTCCATTTTGCAAAAAATAAAGGTTAATATGACAATGCCCAATTTTCTTCATCGAAAAGGCTTACGCATTGCAAATTTATAACTATTTTCCAATAATTCGCATTTACCTTTATCACAAAAATTATCAAGTTATTAATTTAAAAAAAGTGGTTAGCATAAATCTGCAATCACCGACATTGAGGGAGGATATGAAAGTTAGTTTGGGCAGGATAATGGAGAAAAAGCTCCCAAAAGAGTTATATAGCCTTGACCGGAAATAAATTGAAGTTTCCGTAAAGACTATAATTTCAACATTCAGATGTAAAAGCTATGGAGGGACAAACAAAAGTCGAATACAACGAACGCACGGCACGAATCATTGGCTAATTTTCAATATTTTCTGCAATGATCTGATAACAAAAAAGGAGCGCACTTTTTACAAGTACGCTCCTTTTGTATAGGTTCAGGATAGGATTACCATCTATTGTTGTTGCGACGATCGCTATAACCGCCACGACCACCTCCGTTATTGCTGAACTCACGACGAGGACGTTCTTCGCGTGGTTTTGCAATGTTTACATTGATAGTCATACCATTAACTTCCGATTGATTCAAAGCTTCAATAGCTTTGTTTGCCTCAGCTTCATCAGGCATTTCAACAAAACCAAAACCTCTTGATTTGCCAGTGAACTTGTCTGTGATTACTTTAGCTGAATCTACCTGTCCGTAAGCTTCAAAAACTTCTTTTAACCCGTTGTCGTCAACACCATAACTAAGGTGCGAAATGTAAATGTTCATTTGAAAAAATAATTAAATAATATAAAACCGCAATTATGCCATTGAAAACAACTTGGTAAAAATCAAAATCGCTATCAATCATAATCGACGCAAAGATAGTGTTTTTTTATGAACTCCAACATTAGCACCTATTTTTTCGGCTAATTATACATAAATTTAGCGTTAAATATTATTAATTTAATTCAATCTATTTGCAGAAATCGGACAAATGAATTACAATAATCAATAAAATTCATATTTAGAGGACAAAAGTAAAATCAATTTTGCCGAAAGGCTCCGGTGCCATGTATTTATACAACACACCATAAACCCCAATTCCGAACTCTATACGTTCGCCTATCCAACGGTTCAATCAAAGTAAAACTCCGTAAATTACAATCATCGGCACAAACAGAATATTTTCCTTATTTTCATGCTTAAGAACAAGCAAAATCGGTTGTTTTTATTAAAAATAAATGATAACTTGCAACGGTTTTCATGCGAAAATTATTTTATCCCGAAAACCAGAATCGCAACGTCATCGCTATTTCAGAGGGTAACGGTTGCGCAATTTTTATAGACTAAAATTTTGATTGACAGGTTTCAAAGCTCAAAAATACAATTACTATGAGTTATCTGAAATTCGACAAAACACTGCTAACCAATCTGCAAAAATCGTTGCGGAAAGAGATTCTGCGCACCAATAAATCGGGTGCTTACAGCGCGAATACAATTACAGACTGCAATACCAGAAAATACCACGGACTTTTAGTTGTCCCGGTTCCGGATCTGGACGACAACAACCATGTACTCCTCTCATCGCTTGATGAAACGGTAATTCAGCACGGAGCGGAATTCAATCTGGGTCTGCATAAATACGAAGACAACCATTTTAGTCCCAATGGACATAAATATATCCGCGAATTTCATTTTGATGTTGCGGCACGAACCATCTATCGGGTAGGTGGTGTCATCCTTGAAAAAGAAAGGATTTTTATCTCGCACGACAACCGCTACCTGATCAAGTATACGCTATTGGACGCTCATTCGCCCACTACATTACGCTTACGCCCTTTTTTAGCTTTTCGAAGCGTGAATGACCTTTGTATTGCCAACAACAATGCAAATACCGGGTACACCGAAACTGAAAATGGTATTGGGATGTGTCTCTACAACGGATACCCGACACTTTTTATGCAAACCAACAAACGCAATGATTTTAGTCATCAACCCGATTGGTATCATGGCATCGAGTATCCAAAAGAGCAGGAACGCGGTTATAACTACAAAGAAGACTTACTGATACCCGGTTATTTCGAACTTTCCATTGCCAAAGGAGAGAGCATTATCTTCTCGGCAGGAACGTCTCCGATAAACACAAAAGAATTGAAGGCGTTGTACGATGCTGAACTTGAAAAACGAACCGTCAGAAACAGTTTTTTCAATAGTCTCAAAAATGCGGCGCAACAGTTCTATCTCAAACGCAACGGCGACTACTACCTGTTAGCCGGATACCCATGGTTCAAGAGTCGTGCGAGGGACGAATTCGTTGCTCTCCCCGGATGTACCCTCGCCATAGACGACATTGCCACCTTTGAGAAGATAATGGCAACGGCTCTGGTAGCCGTCAACAATTTTATAACAGGGAAACCAGTCGAAAAAGCAATTTACGAATTGGATTCCCCTGACGTATTGCTCTGGTTTATACGTACCGTTCAGCAATACGTAAAGGCAACATCCATCGAACAGACAGCACAGCTTTATGGCGAAACGGTTTTGCAGGTCATTTCGTTTATACGTAAACAAAACCATCCGAATCTATTCCTGCACGAAAACGGCCTTTTATATACCAACGGCATCCAAACCGCCGTCTCATGGATGAATGCCGTTGAAAATAATCGTCCGATTACGCCCCGAACCGGATATGTGGTGGAGATAAATGCGTTGTGGTATAATGCATTGAAATTCGGTGCCGAAATTGCCAAAGCCAGACAGGACGAATATGCTGCCGACCTGATCGATTATCAGTCGGAAATGACCCGGCAATCGTTTTGCCATTTGTTCTGGAACGGAACCTATCTGCACGACTATGTGGACGGAGACTATAAAGATTGGGAAGTTCGTCCCAACATGATATTTGCCGTAGCATTGCCCTACTCTCCGCTAGAAAAAGCACAACAAAAATCGATTGTAGATATTACCACACGCGAACTACTTACGCCAAAAGGACTACGAACGCTGAGTCCGAAAAGTCCATTCTACAGTCCGGCTTATGTAGGTAGCATGCTCGAGCGGAACCGAAATTATCACAACGGGCCGGTATGGCCATGGCTGACAGGAGCATTTGCCGAGGCATACCTCAAAATATACAAACGTAGCGGAGTCTCTTTCATGGAACGGATGTTGATCGGCTTTGAGAGTGAAATGAGCGAACTCTGTCTGGGAACCCTTTCGGAATTGCACGATGGTAACCCTCCTTTTGCAGGACACGGCGCCATGTCTTTTGCCATGAGTGTAGCCGAAATATTGCGTACGCTCAAGTTACTCGAAACGATTGAACAATCTATAGAGCAAACACAACAACCCCAAGTCTAACTTTTCTTCGAACGATATACAACATGAAAGCATTAATGTTTGGATGGGAGTTTCCTCCGCATATTCTGGGTGGATTAGGTACTGCGAGTTACGGTCTGACCCGAGGAATGGCGCTACAGCCCGACATGGAGATTACCTTTGTCATTCCCCGTCCGCATGGCGATGAAGATCAGAGTTTTCTTAAAATCATAGGTGCATGCAACGTACCTGTCGTTTGGCGCGACGTCAATTGGGACTTTGTCAACGAACGCATCGGCAGCATCATGCATCCCGACGAATACTACCACCTGCGCAATCATATCCGTTACGACTACAGTCGCATCGGCACCAACGAGCTGGGCTGCATCGGCTTTTCGGGACGCTATCCGGATAATCTGTTGGAAGAGATCTCCAATTACGAAGCCGCAGCAAGCGTCATCACCCATGCTTATCAGTTCGACGTTATCCATTCGCACGATTGGCTTACCTATCCGGCCGGCATTTTTGCCAAACAAATCACCGGCAAGCCACTGATAATCCACGTTCATGCTACCGATTTCGACCGAAGCCGAGGAAACGTGAACCCGACCGTTTACGGCATTGAAAAACGGGGAATGGATGCAGCCGACCATATTATTACGGTAAGCAACCTTACCCGGCAAATCGTCATCGAGAAATACCACATCGACCCGAACAAGGTTACCACCGTTCATAATGCCGTAGAACCGCTTGCCGATGCCGATACATTCGCCAAGGAACCCCGGAAAGATAAAATAGTTACCTTTCTCGGAAGAATCACCATGCAAAAAGGGCCCGAATACTTTGTGGAAGCGGCGGCTCAGGTACTGCAAAAGACCCGCCACGTACGCTTTGTGATGGCCGGAAGCGGCGACATGATGAACCAGATGATTCATTTGGTAGCACAACGTGGCATTGCCGACCGATTTCATTTTACTGGTTTCCTGAAAGGACCTGAGGTGCACAACATGTTGGCTCAAAGCGATGTTTACATTATGCCCTCGGTATCCGAACCGTTCGGCATCTCTCCGCTCGAAGCCATGCAGGTGGGCACGCCGACTATTATCTCCAAGCAATCGGGATGTGCCGAAATTCTGACCCATGCCATCAAAACCGATTACTGGGATATCGATGCTATGGCCGACGCCATCTACTCCATCGTGAAATATCCGGCCATGTACAAAAGCCTGCGTGAAGAGGGGCGTGCCGAAGTGAACAGCATCACCTGGGAAGATGCCGGAAAAAAAGTACGGGCTATCTACAATCGAGCACTGGGATGGTTCTGATTAATCAAACAAAAAACGGGAAGCACACTTAGCCGCTTCTCGTTTTTCATTACACGTCATTCAATTTCAACCAACATTTTCACCATCCAGATTGTACAGGCGGTATGACCCGAGTTGCCAAGTGCATGCGAAACAGAACGAAAACCAGCCTTCTCATACATACCGACAGCTGTAGCCAGTTCGGGGAAACTTTCGAGATAAAGTTGGTCGTATCCCAGTGCCCGGGCAGAGTCAAAACATTGCTGCAACAGTCGCTTGCCAAGTCCTTTACCCCGATAGGAAGAAGAGAGATAAAACTTCACCAACTCCGCGCATCCGAAAGGTAAGCCTTCGGTAGGATATACCCCGCAACTGCCAACCGGTATGCCATCGTCGACCGCCACCCAGCAAACCGAACCGGGTGTTTCGAACAACTGATAAAGCGCATCGGTGGTCGGGTCGGTATAAACCGTTCCGGGACGGTCGATGCCGTATTCGCGAAACACCTTACGAATCAATGCTGCCAGCAGCAGATTGTCTTCCGGTTCTATTGGTCGGATAACAACGTTACTCATTCAGATACGAATCTTTAAAGCCGAGAAAATAGAGGATACCGTCCAGCCCGATCGTGGAGAGCGACTGACGGGCATTTTCCTTCACCTTGGGCTTGGCATGAAAAGCGATTCCAAGTCCGGCTACGCCCAACATGGGCAGGTCGTTGGCGCCATCACCCACAGCTATTGTCTGAGCAATATCCACCTTTTCCACCTGGGCAATCAGGCGCAGCAGTTCGGCTTTGCGCTTGCCATCCACGATATCGCCCACGTAGTTGCCGGTCAGTTTGCCATCCACAATTTCCAGTTCGTTGGCATACACATAGTCGAAGTTATATTTTTGTTTGAGGTAATTCCCGAAATAGGTAAATCCACCGGAGAGAATCGCAATTTTAATCCCTACGCGTTTCAACACACTCACCAGGCGATCCAGCCCTTCGGTAATCGGCAGGTTTTCGGCAATGTTCTGCATCACCGATTCGTCCAGACCCTTGAGCAACTTCACGCGGCGGGCAAAACTCTCGGAAAAATCGATCTCGCCTCGCATGGCCGCTTCGGTAATAGCCCGCACTTCAGCACCCACCCCGGCACGTTCGGCCAACTCGTCGATCACCTCGGTCTCTATCAGCGTAGAGTCCATATCAAAGCAGATAAGGCGGCGACTGCGGCGATACATGTCGTCCTCCTGAAACGATATGTCAAGTTGAAGGCGCATACTCAACTCCATAAACATGCGCTGCATCTCCTCTTTGTTACGCGGAGTACCACGCACCGACAGTTCCACGCACGACTTGGAGCTACGCACATCTTCCTTGAGGGGAATACGTCCGGTAAGACGCTGAATCATATCGATATTCAGCCCCTGATCGGAAACAACGCGCGTCACCTCGGCAATCTGAACTGCGGTCAGTTTCCGACCGAGCAACGTCAGGATGTACCGGTTTTTGCCCTGAAGGCCTACCCAACGTTCGTAGCGTTCTTCGGTGATAGGGGTAAACTTGATGCCCACACCCAGTGCGTACGATTTGAAGAGCAGCTCCTTCATAATTTCGCCCGAGTTGCCGCTTTCGGTTTTATAAAGAATACCTAATGCCAGATGGTTATGAATATCGGCCTGTCCGATATCAAGAATAAAAGCGCCGTAACGCGCGAGGATTTCGGTAAGTGCCGAGGTCACGCCCGAACGGTCTTCTCCCGAAATGTTGATCAGAACAATTTCGTCTGTAGTGGTCATAAGTGTAAAACTAATCCTTTTTTGCGGTTGCAAAAGTAAGGAAAAAGTTTTAACAGCAGAACGAATTGGATAGAAAGTGTATAAAAACACGCCCGATCGACCAAATAGTTGAACAATCACACCTAACTATGTTGTTAATTTAAAAACCTTTTTATACATTTGCCCCGTCCGACAGATGAACATATCCGACCTATACGGTCAAAAGACCACACTAACCAATTCTATTACAACTTCTCGCGAAAGGAGTTTACCCAAAGAGACCGGGAATCATCCCGAATCCTTCGGGTAAGTGCCCGAAGCCAAAAGGAACATCCCTTTTTCGAAAAGGAACATTCCCGAAACCGAAAGGAACTTGCCTTTTTAAAAAAGGCACTTGCCCGAAGCCAAAAGGAATGTTCCTTTTACAAAAAGAGACTTACCCGGAAGCAAAAGGCTGTTGCCCGAAAAGAAAAGGCTGATGCCCGAAGGTTTCGGGTCGATACCTGCGAACAAAAGGACGAATACTATCCGACATACTGATGTGCCTATGGGGGCAAGGTACATACAGACGAGAAAATGCCTCCGATTTTTTAACCTTCAATACCATATTTCTATGGCAACACTTACTTATGCCGAGCAAATCAGCAATGCTCAGGTGATGGCAGCCGGCTTGAAAAACAATGCCGCACAAGTAGCACGTCGCGGGCTCGATGCTCAGTTCATCACCGATCTGGAGAGCAACCGGACGGAAGTTTCTACACTGAACGACCAGCAGGAGAAGCTCAAGTCGGACTTGAAGCAAAAAACTGCCGATCTGGAAGCCAAACTGGCCGAGCTCGACAAGAAAATGGCAGAAGCGAAGAAAGTAGTCAAGATGGACTTCCCGAAAGAGCAATGGGCTCAGTTCGGCATCACCGACAAGCACTGATTCGCACTAAAAAGCCGAACCTCCGCAAGGGGGTTCGGTGTCAGTTCCTTACTGAGGCCTTAACTTTGAGGTACGACCTCGGCATCAAAAATCAAAGGCAATCATCCACTCTATACTCAATAATATGAAAATAAAGAATATCGTAGAAGAAAGAATCAATGCGCTATGGCAAACATATAAATCCCGGGATTTTTGTAAATATCCTCCTTTATCCGTTTCTGAAGTACCAGATGAAGGCATTATCTTTATCGGTCTTAACCCATCATTGGATAAAAACGTCAAAAATGTATCAGTCTCCCCAGATGCAAACATTGAGTTTTATCCTTTAGGAGTGCACAAAACAGAGAACTATGCCTATTTCAAAAAATTCTCTGATATAGCAGATAAAGTTCAGTTACCTTGGGGTCATCTCGATTTGTTGTATATGAGAGAAACAAAACAACAAGGAATTAGACACCTTTTAGAAGTAGAAGATGGAATTAATTTTATTTACCAACAACTTATGGTAAGCAAAGATATTTTAGTCAATCTATTAAATGAGAAAAAGCCTTTAATTTTTGTCGTAAACAATACTCTATCCCGCGACTTCTTAGGCAAAGATAGGCCTCTAGATTATTCAGACGACCAACAGCACTGGATGGATTTTCGATTCAAGTGGAGCAATGAACTAGGCACTTATCTATATAACGGGCACCCATTTTTCTTTTGCAGCATGCTGACCGGTCAACGCGCTCTAGATATCGGTTCCTATGAAAGGTTAATATGGCATATAGATTTCGTAAAGCAAAAAATGAATTTTAATCAACCAAAAAATAATCTATCATGAAAATCAGATTTTTCTTACTTCTTTTGAACGTAGCAATAATATGTCAAGCTCAGAAATTATACACATATGCTGATAAAGAAAAAACATACACTTACTATTTAGATTCAGCTGGAAATAAAGTCGGCCACGGCAATTATGTCAATTGTTATTCAAGTAAATTTTCCGAAGGTTGTACTTATGGACATTACAAAAAAGGCTATCGAGATGGCAAATGGAGTGCAACAAATACTCTCAAAAATGAACGATTCTATAATGATCCGAATATTCTCATCACCGGAACTAATTCCGCTATTTTTGAATATGACAATGGAATTCCACATGGCACATGGGCTTTTGAAGCTAATAACAAGATGGCATACTATAAGTTTAATTACAGAACTAACAAAAAGGAGATTGACCATTATTCGGTCGAACATTATAAACTATCTTTCCAGTTTAATCACAATAATATTACAGGATACTTTCATTTTATTGATCACGCTTATGACAACAAAATTGTAACTCCATCCCTCTTAAAAAAGACGGCTTTCCCTGAAATTCTAATATTGAACAGTATAATTAAGGCACAAGGTGTTTGTGATGTACATGGCCGATTTTCTGACAAAGGACAAGCCATAGGACAATGGTTCTTTGACAAAAATAATACTATGGTAGAATTCCAGAATGGCGTATTAATTACTCAAAGAATTAAAACAATTGCAGAACCTCAAAAATGGATTGAAATAGACAATGATGCTGATTTATTACATATGCGTAAACAATACAGCACTGGCTTAATATCACAAGAGCAACTACTATCTTCGGGGTATAATATAGAATATATCAACTTATTTAGCAACAGCTCTTTCTCAAACTTTGATGCTTTTGGACAAAAGGGAGATGCTTCTTATCCCACTGATGCTTATGATGCCAATGATTATGACAACATGGATATTTTGAATAAAATTTGTACTAGGAACTATGGTCAATTCATCTATATAACCAAAAAATAGATAGCTCATCTCTCAAGGAACAATTCTCAAAACAAGGATATTATTGGCTAAAGCCAAAATCTTACCACTTCACCAGCCCTACCGTTTGCAACAGCAATGTCAGATTGAGTAGAATCACTATCACCGCAATGCCCGAAATAAGGAAGATAGTTCGTTTTTTGTTGGCATATTTGCCCATCACTTTCTGGGAAGAGGTGAGATATACCTGAAGAAGCACTGTTATGGGCAACTGAATACTTAGCAACATCTGCGAAAGCAACAATCCCTGAAACGGATCGGAGATAAAGAAGATAACGGACACAGCACCCACGATAGAGATCAACACACCCCAACGGGAGTGGTTATCTTTGATGTCGTACGGTTCGGCAAAGAGGCCGGCAAAGATGGAGCCACCCGCCATTCCTGAAGTAACACTGGAGGCGACACCCGCCATCAGCAAAGCCACCGCAAAAATAACCGATGCATTGCTGCCTAACAAAGGTTGTAACAACTCGTGCGCTTGTTGCAATTCTGTTACCGATTTACCCACTTTGAAGAAGGTGGCCGCCGCCATAATAAACATGGCGCTGTTGATGGCCCACCCCACAAACATGGAAAGCAGCGTATCGGCAAATTCATACTTCAGCAACTTGCGAATGGAGGTATCGTCGCGCTTATGCAACTGACGGCTCTGAATCACTTCCGAATGGAGGAACAGATTATGCGGCATCACCACGGCCCCCAACACGCTGAGCACGATCAAAAGCGATCCATGCGGTATCTGAGGCATAACAGTGCCGACAGCGACTTTTCCCCACTCCACATTGACCAAGGAGAGTTCATATATAAACGAGATACCGATGAGCGATACGAATCCGATGATCCAACGCTCAATTTTACGATAGGAGTTGGTGAACAACAGTATCAGCACCACGACAGCCGACAGCACAGCTCCTACCTTTAGCGGAACGTTAAAGAGCATCTGCAACGCAATGGCAGCTCCCAATATTTCGGCAAGCGAAGTAGATACCGAAGCAATCATGGCCGTGCCCAACACCGAACGGGAAACCACCGGGCGCAGGTGCAAGGTAGCAGCTTCGGAGAGGCACAACCCGGTAGCAATGCCCAGATGCGCCACGTTGTGTTGCAGCACGATCAGCATCAGCGTACTGAGCGTTACCACCCAAAGCAACGTATAGCCGTAGCCCGCTCCCCCAGCAATATTCGTCGCCCAGTTACCCGGATCGATAAACCCCATGGTAACCAGCAATCCCGGCCCGATGTATTTCAATACCTCAAGCCCTCCGAATACCGGATTGTGTCCGACTTTACTGAATATATTTTTCAACATGAATCAAGAACAAAGAGAAAAGAGCAAAGAATAAAGACAATTGGATGATCATTTACCCAATTAAAATTGTATTTAGAAGCATCACACTGAGAACTGAAGACTGCGTACTGGGTACTTTTTATTTTCCTTCGCACTCCTTAATCAGCGCCAGCAGTTTCTCCACGGCTTCTTCTTCCGGGATATTCTTCTCCACGCACTCTTTGCGGCGATAGAGACTTACTTTGCCTTTGCCGGCTCCCACATATCCGTAGTCGGCATCGGCCATCTCGCCGGGACCATTCACGATGCACCCCATGATACCGATTTTCAATCCGGTAAGGTGTTTGGTAGCAGCCTTAATTTTGGCAACCGTACTTTGCAGATCGAACAGGGTTCGTCCGCAACCGGGACAAGAGACATATTCGGTTTTGGAAGTCCTGACGCGCGATGCCTGCAGAATACCGAAAGCGGTAGAGACGACATCATCATCGGAGAGCATCGGATTTTCAAGCCAGATACCATCACCGAATCCATCGATAAAGAGCACTCCCAGATCGGCAGCTGCCGACACCTGGAAATTTTCCTTGTCATCATCCACATACTTACAGTAAAGAATCACCGGCACCTGACAGTTGTTCGTCATCAACGTATGAAAGAATGCCCGCATTTCACCCACCGGATTGGCATGATCGGACGAAAGGATAACGACAATATTTTCGGCAACCTTCAATTGTCCGATCATCTCATCTGTCAGATCGCGATAGGTAAGCTGCACAAAACGTACAGGGACAGGCGATACAAGAGCCGCTTCGATTTGCTTGGCAGTAAAAAGAGCCAAATGATTTTTGAGATAATCGGGTTGCAAATCGCCGAAATCAGTTCCCGTACCAATTACAACCGGCACATAGCTATTTCCGATATTACCCACAGGTAGTGACTCGCGCCGTTGATATACATAGGGATTGAATAGTTCAAATGGCTTTGCCTTGATGGGCAGATGACACGCGCAGTTCACCACATGCTTCATCAGTTTCAACGCCACCGGAATCTCCTTTTCGGGCTCTTCGCTCAACGAAACGCGAATGGTATCCCCAATGCCGTCGGCCAGCAATGCGCCGATACCCACGGCCGATTTGATGCGTCCCTCTTCGGCATCTCCCGCTTCGGTAACACCCAGATGGAGCGGATACGACATTCCCTCATCGAGCATGGTAGCCACCAACAAACGTACGGTTTGCACCATCACCACCGTGTTCGATGCTTTGATAGAGATGACGATATTATCGAAATTTTCCTCACGGCAAATACGCAGGAACTCCATGCACGACTCCACCATTCCGGCCGGTGTATCGCCGTAACGACTCATAATACGGTCAGACAACGACCCATGGTTCACCCCCAGACGTAAAGCGGTGTGGTGACGGCGACAGATCTCAAGCAACGGAATCAGTTTTGCTCGAATCTTTTCCAACTCCTGACGATAGCTTTCGTCGTCGTATTCCAGTTGTTTGAATACACGGGCGCTATCGACAAAATTTCCGGGGTTGATGCGCACCTTTTCAACATATTGTGCAGCTACTTCGGCAGCAGCCGGATTGAAGTGAATATCGGCCGAAATAGGCTGACGGTATCCCCGCTCGATCAATCCGAAACGAATATTTTGCAAATTTTCCGCTTCACGCACTCCCTGAGCGGTAAGGCGTACCAATTCTCCACCGGCATTGAAAATGCGGATGGCCTGATCCACGCTACGTTCGGTGTCGAGTGTGGAGGTATTGGTCATCGACTGAATGCGAACAGGATTAACCCCGCCCATCTTCAGTGCTCCGATAGTCACTTCGTGTGACATGCGGCGGCGATAATTAAATAAATCGGGACAATATTTCATGTAATGATGAATTATAAATTATGAATTATTTACGGAATTCTTGTTTGTCTTGACCGTTAGAATAATACTTCGTATGATTTTCATCAGTTCCGTAGCATCATTCTGCATGGACACAAATTCCGGCTCCGACAAAAAATCCGTTTCTGTTAAAAGCTCCAACCAATATAAGGTTTCATCGGTTTCTTTTTGTGCAATACCCAGTTTATGAATAAAATCAGCTCTGCTTTCCGCATTTTGAGCTTCTCTCACATTAGCGCCAATAGAAGTTCCACTCCTCAATAATTGTTTAGACAAGACATACTCTGCCTTATTGGCTATAATGTACTTATACAAATTCACCGTGCGAACCGCAAAGGTAAATGATTTATCTCTCAGTACATTTTTCTTATCATTCATAACTCATCATTTATAACTGGGTATGGTATCTGCACCATTGCCGAATGCCGCACTCTTCGCATTTCGGTTTGCGGGCGACGCAAACATAGCGCCCATGCAGGATGAGCCAGTGATGTGCTTTCGGAATCAATTCCGGTGGAAAGAGAGCAACCAATGCCTTTTCCGTTTCAAGCGGTGATTTGGAATTGGTGGTCAATCCCAATCGCTCGGAGATACGGAACACGTGCGTATCGACAGCCATGGCGGGTTTGTTGAAAATAACCGAAGCCACCACGTTGGCCGTTTTGCGCCCCACGCCCTGAAGTTTTTGCAACTCTTCGGGCTCGGAAGGCACCACACCACCGAAATTTTCTACCAACTGACGTGCCATTGTAGCCAGATGCTTGGATTTATTGTTCGGATAAGAGACACTTTTGATATATTCAAAGATCACTTCGTGCGTGGTGGCCGCCATCGCTTCGGCTGTCGGAAAATCGGCCAGCAGTTTCGGTGTCACCATATTGACACGCTTATCGGTGCACTGCGCCGACAAAATCACCGCCACCAACAATTCAAACGGATTATTGTAATGCAGCTCGCTCTCAGCTACCGGCATATTTTTCTGAAACCATTCTATCAAATGGTTACAACGCTCCTGTGGTGTCATTTATTTTTCAATTCAGATGGTATCGCAACCGTAAACCGTGCGATACAACTCATTTTTTACTCGTTCGAAATTCTGTTTAAGCAGCTCTCCTCCCCACTCCATCAATCGCAACTCCACCCTGTTTTGGCCCGGCGCATACGGGGGTTGAATAAATGGTTGCGAACATAACTCAAATCCCGCTTTCCCGTAAAACCGGATCCGGCGGCAGTTTATCCCGGTTACCGGCGGCTCTACCTCCAACACAACAGGAAGCGTACTTTGAGCTAAATAGCTGCATAATATCGTTTCTCCTATATGTTGTCCACGCAATGCCTTTGCTATGGCAAAATGTTCTATGTATCGAAATCCATCCAGGTTCCATGCATAGAACAAACCGACCGGTTCTCCGTCCGTCAACAGCGCATTACAAAAATAGTCATTTCGCGTCAGTAACCTCTTCAGGTCAGCCAACGGCCGACGCTCATCGGGAGGAAACGCCTCCGTGTAACAATCCACCATAAACTGCCAATGGGGATGTTTATCACTGGTTATGCGATCAAAAACAAACATAAAATACACGGTGAATGGTGAACGGTAAATGGCAAACGGAACAACAAAATAAATTTCCACATACCCTTTACCACGTACCTTTCAAAATTTGTTTCGGTGAATCTTGTCGTACGGGAGTTTTGTTTCATCGTACGGACGGCGTTCTTCGTTTTTGTAACCGATCGCTATCACATTCACCATATTCATTGTGTCGGGTATCTGCAAAAGCCCCCGAATATATTGTTCGGCCGTCACCTCATCGTTGTGAGGACGGCGGGCAACCTGCACCCAGCAACTTCCCAGACCCAGCGATTCGACCTGCAGCTGTAAAAACGCCGACGCGATGGAAGCATCTTCGAGCCAGGCGTCGCTTTGTGAAGGATCGGCAAGCACCACAATGGCCAACGGCGCGTTGGCTATCAATGTGCTTCCCATCGGACGACTGACGGCTAATTGTTGCAAAAGAGCAGTATCATCCACCACCACAAACTGCCATGATTTTGAATTTTTGGAGGTTGGCGCCATCAAAACAGACTTGATCAGCACGTCAACTTTTTCAGGCTCCACAGCCTGTGGTAAGAATTTCCGAATGCTACGGCGTTGCTTTATCAATTCAAAAAGAAAATTCATATATTTCTTTATATTTCAATATATTATAAACACTAATCTTATTTATTACAATCTCAAGAACAGTGTTACAAATATAAGGCTAATCGACGGTTTTTCCTACCGCATCACCTATTTACAACCAAGGAAGACTTACCTTACATTTGAAAAGATGTTGATAAATATTACCCAAACATACTGATGCTATTGAAATTATCCGTATTTTTGTAAACTTATGGTTTTGGATACCTGCCACAACCATCCCTAATTCCGATTAACTGACACTTTGCATGGAGAGATTAATTCGACATTTAGAGCAGCTCATTATTCAGCACGACTACGCCATTCTACCAGAGTTTGGCGGGTTTATTGTGAACTATGTTCCGGCCAAAATGGAAGAGTCGAAAAATTTAGTCTCTGCTCCACACAAAGAAATATTTTTCAATCCGGCGCTGAATTACAACGACGGCTTGTTGGCCGGCTTTATACAACGAACAGAAAATATCACATTCCGCAGGGCCAACCTCATTGTGCGTGACAGTATTGAAAATTTCAAAAAGCAGTTAAAAAAGGGAGAGACCGTTACACTCGGAAAAATCGGATCTCTACGTCTGGACGAAAACGGACAACCGGAATTCTTGCCTGCCGATTCTTACGATTTTCTGCCCGATAACATCGGCAATTATGATATCCGATTCGGAACGCAAAAACCTGGAGAAGAAGAACCCAGACAAATTGTATTGCAATTACCATCCAACAGAAAGCGACTCTATAAATATGCCGCAGCTATTGGAATTATCGTGGCACTGGCTATTCTGGCTCCTGTGTTGCATCCGCATTTTTCACCCTATCTGGCCAAGTTGAATCCGTTGGCGCTCTTTGCCGCCGACTCGCTACCATCGTTCGACTCCCTGCCGAAACGTTACACCGAAATCGACAGTACCAAAGTAGCTGTAGGCGATTCTCTCTCGGCCGATAGCGGCAAGCATTGCATGGCAACAAACAAGTGTAAAACACCGTGGCACATTATTGCCGGCTCTTTTCCGACTAAAAACCAAGCGATCGACAAGGCGCGCGATTTGCAAAAACAGGTACCCGACAAAAACATCGCTGTAGCTTATAGCACTGTACTCAAAAAAATCACAGTTCCGGTAGCGGCTCAAACAAACCCGACTGTTCAATCCATCCCTCCCAAAACCGCTTCATGGCATATCGTAGTCGGAAATTTTGAAACAGCAAAAAAAGCCGAATTATTCGCCTCTCAAATGAAAAAAGCGCATAAAATCCAACTTTCCGTCTATGGGACAAACTCCGTATACCGCATTGTTGCCGCTTCATGCACTACAGAGAAAGAGGCTTCAACCAAACTAGCTGAAGTAAGAAAAATTGCCGACTTTCACGGTGCATGGCTACTGCACAACGCCACATTACTAAGCCATCCAAATCATCCGGCACCCACTACATCATTGCCAAGCGTGACAAAAAATTCTAAACCAGCAATAGCAATTACTGCAGGGCCTACCGCTATCGCAGGCAATAACACACCGGAGCTAAAACCTGGCTTATGGTACGTAATAATTGGCAATTACAACATCCGAAAACAGGCGCAAGAGTATGCCGACGCCACAAGCAAGAGGGAAAAAGTTGTACTCAGCATAGTGAAAGACAAAAAATTCTATCGCGTCATTGCCGGATCATTCAACAGCCAGCAGTCCGCGACCGCAAAAGCCAGGGAGCTCCACAAACACAAAGAGTTTGCAGAAGCATGGGTGCTGTACAAACCGCAAAAATAAGTAGATAGTAGCAAGTAGTTTGTAGTCAGTAGGTGCCTCGCTATAGTTCTATATCTTCCCTGCATTTCTATCCAATTTACCTCCCGAAAATGCCGGTTTTATTAGCACATTGGCATATCTTCAAATTGACACATTGATTTATTACAAATCCACCACGGTAATTCCGGCTCCACCCAACTGCACATGCTCATCAGCAAAATGAGTTACTCCTGGAATGGTTCCCAGATACTGGCGGATCAGCTGACGCAGAATACCGGTACCCGTTCCGTGAAGAATACGCACCCGCTCCACGCCCATCATCAGGGCATCGTCGATAAAATACTGCACCGCTTGTAGCGCCTCATCGCCCCGCATTCCGCGCACATCGATATCTTGTTTGAAATTGAGTTTACGCTGGCGCATCACCTCGTCGCTGTCGCTGCCGAGAGCACCCTTGTGACGAACAATCTCTTTTTCTTTGTTACGACTAATCCGTTCCAAACGATTGGCTTTGACAGTCGATTTGATATTGCCGAACGCCACCGTGACATTGTTTCCGTCCACCTCCATCACATCGCCCACCGAATCGTGCCCGTTGAGTTTCACCCGGTCGCCGGCCTTGATCGGTTGAGGCTTGGGTTTCTCCTGCACTTTCTGCGGCTTCTCGTGTTTGGGTTTACGATTGTCTTTGGGCTGCTTTTCGGGCTTCGGTGCTTCGTCCAATTTGCTGCGGAAAGTTTCAAACTCCTGACGCACTTCGCGGGTCGCATCCCGTTCGGCCTGGGCCTCTTTGATGCGACGGATGGTATTCTCAATCGTTGCATTGGCTTCAGACAACAACTGTTGCGCTTCGGCCTTTGCCTTGTTGATCATCTCTTTGCGCTGCGCCTTCAGGTCGCTCTGGTCGGTTTCGTAGCGAATGGTCAGTTCGTCGAGGCGTTTCTCTTTCTGGCGGATCTGTTGCCTTTTGTTTTCCCAGTAATGTTTATCGCGAAGAATATCCTGCACGTACTTGTCGAGATCGACATGTGCCGAACCGGCCTTCTCGGATGCTTCGGCAATCACCTCCTCCGAGAGTCCTATCTTACGGGCAATTTCGATGGCAAACGAACTGCCGGGAATACCGATTTGCAATTTATAGAGTGGTTGCAGGTGTTGACGGTCGAACAACATGGCACCGTTAACGATTCCATCGGCCGAATCGGCAAACTTCTTCAGGTTGGTATAGTGCGTGGTGATCACCCCGTAAGCACCGTTGGTATTGAGTCGGTTGAGCACCGCTTCAGCAATGGCGCCCCCGATCTGCGGCTCGGTACCGGTACCGAATTCGTCGATCAACACAAGGGTCTTCCCGTTACTGTTGCGGATAAACTGTTTCATGTGCAACAGATGGGAGCTGTAGGTCGAAAGGTCATCTTCGATGGACTGCTCATCGCCGATATCGATAAAGAGATTGTCGAAAATACCGAAACGGCTGGCATCGCTCACCGGCACCGGAATGCCGCATTGCACCATGTATTGCAATAAACCCACCGTCTTCAGGCAGACCGATTTACCACCGGCATTCGGTCCCGAAATGAGCAGGATGCGTTGTTTTTCGTTCAGCATAATATCGAGCGGAACAATGGCTTTCCCCACTTTTTTCAACGCTCGGTTGAGCAAAGGATGCACCGCCCGCTCCCACTCCACGCGGCAATCGTTGTCGATGCGGGGAACAATGGCTCCGTTATCGAGAGCAAAAAGCGCCTTGGCGCGGATAAAATCGAAAATGCCCAGCACACGATAGGCCTCCTTCAACTCTTCGAGATCGGGACGGACGTAGTTGGCAAACTCGGTAAGTATGCGAATCTTCTCCCGCCGCTCTTCCGACTCCAGTTCGCGTATGCGGTTGTTGGCCTCCACCACCTCGGCAGGTTCGATAAACACCGTCTTTCCGGTGGCCGACTCGTCGTGCACAATTCCTTTCATTTTACGTTTGAACGAAGGCGAAACGGGAATCACCAGGCGACCGTCGCGCATGGACGGTGCCGCATCTTTCTCCACAAAGCCTTCGGCCTGCGCCTTTCGCAGAATCGATTGCAGGGTACGCGAAATGCTACCCTGCACCTGAAACAGGTCGCGGCGGATCTGAGCCAACGCAGGCGAAGCGTTATCCTTCAGCAATCCGTGGGCATTGAGCAGGGCATCGAGCCGTTTGAGAACCTCAGGGAAAATCGCGGTACCTTCGGCACAAGCACGCAGCGCCACATAGCGGGTCTCGTCGCGCCGGGCAAAAAACTGTATCAGATCGCGGATGGTGCTCAGCGAGCGTTGCAGGTCGAACAGTTCCGACTCTTGCGGAAAAGTTCCCTCCACCCGCAGCCGCGATAGCATGTCGCGCAAATCGAAATAGTAGCTCACCGGCCAGGCATCGGCCTCTTCCATCAGGATGTCCATCATTTCGCGTGTCTCGGCAAGGCGGCGCACCACCTCATCGTAAATCGGAGAAAAGACGGTCATCTCCACCTCTTCGCGCCCGATGGCGCTGAGACAGCGTTCCTGCAGCAGGTTGCGAACGGTATCGAACCCCACTTTATGCTCAAAATTGGAAGGATATATCATGCCAATGTGCCAATATGCTAATTTGAAAATGTATCAATTAAATCGGAATCGGAATACAAAAATACGCAAACAATTTGATACGGGAGTAGTAGAGCGCAACTCCATCCTGCATCAGCCTTCTGCCCTGTTTTTCAACCTTACGATCAAAAACCACCTCAACTGTTTGTTTTTTAAGAATAAATAATGATCTTTGAACGATAAAACATAAAGCTTTCCGGCAGCCAGAACACCGTAAGACTATATCTGGCTTTTTCAAACAGGCTTAGAAATGACATTATTTTCTATCTATAATAAGCAATTTATCATCTATGATAAGAAGTTAGCATACTATGACAGATAATTTTTATACCAGAAGCAGATAATTATTATTGGCGAGAAAAGATTTATATGATAAAATAAGAGCTAATGTTACCATAATAGATTATTTTTAAGCGGTAATAAGTAATTTTTATACGAAAATAAGAAATACTTATTCAATGATAATAAATATCTCTAAAATACAAATTATAAACCTAAAAAATCCGGAACCATGCTCACATTCAACTTCGACCGCATTCTGAAAGCAAGAGGAATTTTCAGACCCTATAACTTCCTGCTTAAGCAAGGATATTCGAGCAATACCGCCTACCGTATTTCGCGGAACATTGGCGATGAACTAAACCTGAAACGTATCGAACGGCTCTGTATCTTGTTCAAATGCACGCCCAACGACCTGCTGGAGTGGACACCCGAAAAAAATGATACGGATATTGAAAATCATCCGTTGCTTTCGCTAAAAAGGGAGAATAAGGTAACGGAACTGAATAAATTGCTCTATTCCATCCCGCTCGACAAGCTCGAAAATATCAAAGCAATGATTCAGGAGGAGATAAAGAAGTAAGCTTAATGTTGTCGAATCAACAACTATCATTACAACTAAATAATCATTATATTATTATGGGACAAAAGATACAGACGACATTGAATTCCTGGGAACAAATCTTTCAAATCAACAATCGTTTTCTACTCCCATTTATTTTCAGGGGACATAGTCAATCTGATATGATTCTTGAAACTTCAATTGAAAGAACCATTAAAAAATTTATATCTCCACCATTGAATGACAAATACACTACGCAAGAAAGATGGATGCTTTTTGAATTCAGCAGAAGATATCATTTATATTCAAACCTTAGTAATCTAATAAAGGAAGAGGATAAATTTGAATGGCTTGCAATCATGCAACATTATGGAGCTCCGACTAGATTATTGGATTTCACTTATTCATTTTTTATTGCGTCTTTTTTTGCTATTGTCGACAGCACTTGCGAAGCTTCCATCTGGGCATTAAATCGACATATTCTCCGAGATAATCTTGCTGATAATTATCTATCGTACAAAAAAAGAGAAATTTTGAAAGATGAGATCAACCTCAAACATATTGCATTTGCAAATCAATTTATTGCTCGAAAATTTGATCCTAATTACGAGTACCCTTCAACTATAATTCCATTAGAACCCAAACTACTAAATGAACGATTATCAAAACAACAAGGGTTGTTCTTAATGCCCACAAATCCAGAAAAATCATTTTCAGACAATTTAAAATCTGCACTTAAAACCGATAAGATAGACCTTCAAGAAATCACAATTGAGAAACTGATTGAATTATCTCTAAAACGAGATCAAGAGCCAATTGAGATAATTAAATTTATTCTTCCAAAACATACTCATAAAGAAATCATAAGACGCCTAACGGGTATGAATATTACTTATGAAACATTATTCCCCGGATTAGACGGCTTAGCAAAATCTCTAACACAAACACAAATAGAAAGAGATTGATGGATATATATTTTTTGTACCATATATTCTCAAAAAAATATCTGATAAAAAAATATTCGTCAGGGATGACAGGTTTATAGAAATTCCATGAATAAAACAAACAAAGTCCCGTAGGTACGACACTTCTTGCTGGTCATTCAATAACAAACAGGATATACTGCAAACGGGAGGTATAATTTATAACAGCTCATTACCGGGGCCTACCTTCACCGCCCGGGAATCCGCCTCCACCGGCAGGACGATCACCTCCGCCCGGCATCTGCGACGGATCGAAATCGCCACCGGAATAGCCGGAACGGAAGCGATTACCACCCCTTCGATTACCACCGACATTGTTGAAACGATAGGCAAAAGTGACCATATAATAGCTGGTAAGTGCAGTGTACTGTGTATCGGTAATGGAGTTGGTAGTAATGCTACGGCTCAGATTCAACCTCTGATGGAGAATATCGTTGAACTGAAGGCGTAACGAAGCGGCTTTATTGGCCAGAAAGGACTTGCTCAACTGCGCATTCCACATCACTTCATCCTGATTGTATCCGGCGCTAAGCCCCCGGTTGGCCGTGTAGGTTATATCGGACGAAAGAGAGGTCGACCAGGGAAACGTCAGCTGTGTATTGTAGGTAATATTGTATGTATTCGATTGCCGAGCCGAAAGTCCCGACATGGAATAGGTGGACGAACTGTAGCCCAGCCGTCCACGAAACTGCCCATAGAACCAATCGTTTTTGTAGCTGATCGACAGACTGGGAGTGACAGTCGCCGTATGGGTAATATTGCGCTCGCTTTGTTTCTGAAGCAGTGTGTAGCCCACCTGATTGCTGTATCCGGCAACGGTTTGAAAATTTAGATTAAAGTGCATCTTTTCGTCGAGGGGACTGGCAAATAAAAGATTGGCTTGCGAATTCCAAGTTCCGTTTTCGTTGACCGGCTTGGTGTATTGTACTCCCGTTCCCGATTCATACGTCGTGTAGTTGACAATCGAATTCTGAATAAACGTATGGGTCAGTATGGCACTGAATGAGTGTTGCGAAGTGCGATTATTACTGTTGTATTCGAGTGAAATATTGTGACTGAACGATGGCAACAGATCGGGGTTACCGCTGGTAATATTCAAAGGATTGGTAACATCCTGCGAAGGATCGAGTTGCGAAACGGAGGGCTGAGTGGTACGCCCGTTATAACGCAAACGCATATATTTACGTATCATTTTACTATTACCGAAACGATAGGTAAACTCGAACTGAGGGGCATAATTGACCGTTCGACGAGTAGGTATCCGATTATAAATAGAATCGATTCCATTGCCATACCAATCTTTGATGTAGCCTATGCTGCGTGTGGAACTCGGAACCACCGAGAGCCCTATGTTGTAGGTATATTTGGTCTGTACCGACCGGAAATTGGCACGAATATTCTGACTGATCGAATGGACAGACGAACTACGACTATAATTGGCGTTCAAATCGTCATACAAGCCGGTCGCGGAGTCGTAATCGTACGTCTCTTTTTCGTTGACGGTGTTGTTGTACTGAATATTATAGAGAAAATCGACAAAATAGTTTTTGGCAATAGGCTCCACATAGGTAAAACGCAAGTTGTACGAATTACGGTTGGCCGAATTGGCCGACTGCTGATTGTAGAGCGTGTTCCGATCCGTTGCCTGATAAAAGATATTGTTCGAATTATTGGTGCCTGTACCCTGACTGTCGCTGATATTGAACGAACCGCTCAAACTCACTCTTCGCCCTTTGGCCGATAATTTACGCGAAATGTCCAACTCGGCACCCAGATTGGTTCCGTTCGAATTCAGGGTATTGGCAGAAGTACTTTCGTTGACGGCTGTAGAATCGATATCTCCTGCCATTGTTTTCTGATAGGACTCATTACGCGCAAGCGACGAATTGTAGGAAAACGTTGGAGTAAACACAATGGTGGTGAGGGAATCCATCTGATATTCCATTTTGCCTCCGGCCGAAAAATTGTGGCTGAAATTGTGCGATATAGAGGAGCTGCGACGGTACGAAACGCTATCGGTGAATATATTTTCGCGAAAACTCTTGCTATTGGTATAATTATCGCTGTAATTATACGATACATTGCCGCCCCATTTGAGCTTATCGCTGGCAACTTTCGCTATATTAAATCCGACAGTGGAAGAACTAGTAATACCGCCATTACCTGTCGTACTGCCACCTCCGCCTCTACCCGTTCTGACATTATTTCCTCTGTCGGTCGAGGCTCTTTCATTGATATTATTCGAGTTGGCTACCAACGAAACCTGATCGGTTTCCGTAAAACGGTTAAGCATTGATGCGGTAGTATACCGGGCACTCTCATTATTTTTATTGTCGAAAAGCTGTCCGGCGCCTCCCGACAGATTACCCATCCAGCCTTTCATCATTCCCTTTTTTATGGTCAGGTTGATAATGGTTTCCGGATCATCATCATCTACTCCGGTCAGTATGGCCAGATCCGATTTCTTTTCAATCACCTGTACCTTGTCCACAATATCTGCCGTCAAGTTTTTAGTAGCCATCTTCGGATCGTCGCCAAAAAATTCCTTCCCGTTGACTCGTATCTTGGTAACCTGTTTTCCTGCCGCCGTAGTTATCTTACCATCGGCATCCACCTGCACGCCCGGCAAACGTTTTATCAAATCCTCCACCACGGCTCCTTCCGGAGTTTTGAAAGCTGCGGCATTGTACTCCACCGTATCCTCTTTCACCACCATCTCCGGCAGTTTTCCGGTTACCGTCACCGTTCCCAGCATCACATTCGAAGTGCCCAACTTTACATTTCCCAAGTTGACAATACTTCTTCTGAATTGTTGCTCACGAATAGTAAGCCGCTTGGTGTTGTAGCCGGTAAACGATATCAGAAGGTAATAACTACCCGGCTTCACATCTTTCAGTTCTATTTGTCCGCTTTGAGTAGTGACGGCACCCTGTACCATTTGATTTGTTTTCGCACCAAACAACCTTACCGAAGCAAATTCGATCGGTTGATTATTCACCGAATCGACAATAGCGGCTCTGATGGTTGCTACCGTTACCACAGAAGCGGATGCTCCCGAGCCGGCACGATTGGTCACTTGTGCGCAAAGAGTTGCGGAAAATACCGCCAAACTAAGGGTAAAATACAAATTCAACTTCATCTTTTGTCCTTCAAATGGTTTGTAAATAAGACCATTCCATACTCCGAAAGTTTAAGTAGCCAGCAACTGTTTTTGTTTTATTAAAGCAACGGTCAACGAATGCTAAAATCTGTACTCTTGAAAACAACGTATATCGATTATTCCACATTCAAAAAAGTCATTATCTTTAGGGTTGTTTTTGCCCCGGCATTACAAGAACGGAACTGGTCAAGTTCGACACCAACGTGAGTTGCATCTTTCACCTATATCTAACAACTCTTTCAAACAAATATATTCATGAACAAGCTACTATTAATCATCTGTTTATTTACATCAATCGCAAACACGCAGGCCAGAGAATATCTAATCACCGATTTCGGAGCCTGTACCGATAGCACTCAGCTCAACACCACCTTTATTCAGCAAACAATCGACAAAGCCAGCACCGAAGGTGGCGGTATCATCGTTATTCCGAAAGGGGTTTTTCTGAGCGGGGCACTCTTCTTCAAACCCAACACCTCGCTTCGGTTGGAGGCCGGCGCCGTGTTGAAAGGTTCGGATAACATTGCCGACTACCCCTTGATTCCGTCGCGCATGGAGGGACAAAACCTCGACTATTATGCCGCCCTGATCAATGCCGACAATGCCAATAATTTCAGCATTACCGGACCGGGCACCATCAACGGCAACGGGCTGAAATTCTGGAAAGAGTTTTGGGCTCACCGCGAAGAGATGAAAAGGATAGGTAAATCGAGCACTAATCTGGAGGTGCACCGTCCGCGACTGCTTTTTATCCGGGGATGCAACAACGTCGTTATTCGCAATGCCACGCTTTGTAACTCTGGATTCTGGACAACCCACCTCTACCAATGCAACAACGTGCTGATCGAAAACTGTACCATAAGAGCGCCCTTCAAACCGGTGCCCGCCCCCAGCAGCGACGGCGTGGATATCGACGTTTGTAAAAAAGTGATTGTGCGCGGCTGTTACATTTCGGTGAACGATGACGGTGTATGCATCAAGGGAGGTAAGGGTCCGAATGCGCGTAACCTACCGGAAAACGGAGCGGTAGAGGATATTTTGGTGGAGAACTGCACCTTCGGTGATACGCACGGCACCCTCACCATCGGCAGCGAGAGCCTCTGGGCGCGCAACATCACGGTGCGCAACTGCAAGATGAACAACAATTGCCCCATTCTGCGTATCAAAATGCGCCCCGACACTTATCAGACATTCGAGAACGTTAAAATAAGCAACATCACCGGCAAGTGTGGTAACATTATCGAAATGCGTCCCTGGAAACAGTTTTTCAATATGGAAGGACGTACCGAAAAACCGTACGGCATTGTGCGCAACATCATTCTGGACAACATTAACGTCTCCTGCAAGAGTTTCGGTATCATCGAAGGCAACCCAACCGATCAGGTATCGAACATCATCTTCAAAAACATAACAGCAACTGCCGAAGTCCCCGAGCTGACCACCAAATATCAGAACATTAAAGCCGTCAATGTGACGGTTAACGGCAAACCGTTGATAATAAAATAAGATACGAACCGAACAACAATGTGCGCACAAAAAAAACGATTCGGTTCTGAAAAATAAATCAAAAGATATTTCGCTCATTTAAAAAACCCTTATCTTTGAAGACAGATTTGGCAGACCAATATGCAACCCCAAAAAGTTGACCCTGTTGTCGTGCCAACCACAATTGTCCATACTCAAAAAGAATAAGTAAGAATGAAAGAACTTGTACGTTGTAAACCTTGCGGCTATGTGATGGAAGCCGATAAGCTGGGCGATGTATGCCCCGCTTGCGGAATGCCCCGCAAGGCTTTCGAACCCTATCGCGAACGGGTTGCTGCCAATCGCCTTTTAGTGCTCAGCCTCGATATGCACCCTATAGCTATCCATCTCTCGCAAACATTCGTTATTATGATTCCGGCGCTGATGGCCTTTCTATGGCTCTTCCCGAATATATTGAACGAGGTATTTTCGAATGTACTGATCTTTACGATCTACGTCTACCCGCTCACCATTCTGGCGTCGATCGCCACCGGCATTATCGACGGATTGTTTCGTTTCAAATCGCTGACACCGCCGCTGTTGAAGGCTAAAATTCTATACAGTTGCCTGATTCTTATCAGCTCCGGACTCACCTTTGCGCTCTCCTATCAGGGAGAATATAACGTGTGGGGATTTATTTGTAGCCTCTTCAGTCTGGGTTTTGCCGTCCGACTCGGCTTGCTGGGTAAGCACCTTATCGACGTAATCCTTCCGGGCTCTTATCCGGTAAAGAAAGGGAAAGCAATGGCAAAAGAAGCATAAATGTCAGAATAAGGAAAGTGAATGTAAGCAAAAAGGCATCCCGAATGATTCGGGATGCCTTTTTCGGATTTATCTTTGCAAAGCTGTTAGTTCATTTTCCAGCCACAATTACATCTGATGGATAAAAAACAGACAATCTACCTTTCGCTGTTGCGGGGAATCAATATTGGCGGACACAAGAAACTGAAAATGTCTGACCTGAAGGCATTGTACGAATCGCTCGGATTCGGGCAGGTGACTACCTATATTCAAAGCGGCAACGTGTTGTTCTCAACCGATACCAACGAATCAGAAGCGGAACTTGCTAGCCGTATCGGCAACACCATTGAAACAAAGTTCGGTTTCGAGGTGCCGGTGGTACTCCGAACGCAAGAGGAGATGCAACAAATCGTAACACAAAACCCTTTTGCCGAAGAGGCGGAACTAGCACCCGATAAGTTAGTCGTGATGTTCTTAGTTTCGATTCCCGACTCCGCTACCCTGGCTAAAGTACGAGCCAAAATTGACGACAACAGCCGTTTTGCCTTTATCGGCAACA
Source organism: Bacteroidota bacterium (assembly GCA_017860295.1). GTDB lineage: Bacteria > Bacteroidota > Bacteroidia > Bacteroidales > Paludibacteraceae > Microbacter. The sequence goes on from JAFNAS010000001.1 coordinate 40,039, forward strand.
CGCTCTACTTTTTCTATCCCGATGGCTACGGACAGACCAAATGGCACTCCAACTTCTTCGAGAAGCAGCTTCGCACCACCGTCACCGCCCGTAACTGGGCAACAACCTGCAAACTGGCAGGAATGGCAGCCGATTTAAAATAGAAGCACACGGCATAAACCGGAAAATCGGCCTACCCGTGTGCGGAAAATATATGGAGGAGTTATTTCAGTTTCTTTGATATCCAGTTATCGACGGAGAATTTACCGCTACCGCCAATAAGAATCGAAATTGCAAGACCCAGCACCAGAATAAAATACTCCATTCCTTCGCCTTTCTGTGCGCCAAACCAGTTCATAAAGAAACCGTTGTCAACATGTCCGCCCAGAAACATGGCACCACCCAGCGTAAGTGCAATGGAGAAAGCCATAAAACGGGCTCCGGCACCCAGAATCACTCCGATACTGCCGAGAAATTCGGCTGCGATCACCATCAATGCCAGAATCACCGGCATTCCCATCTGTCCGTGCATAAACCCGACGGTTCCGCTCAAACCATATCCACCGAAAGCGCCTAACGCTTTTTGCATACCATGAGGTAAAATCACTGCCCCAAGGGCTAATCTGCTTACAAGTAACGACCACGATTGTGTGTTCGTTGCAAAAAATTGTTTGATCATAATTTTGAGTTATTTATTGGTTAAAAATACATTGGAACTTCCATCAATAGAAGTTGTGTTTGTTTGGTTGCTCTGATTGAAATAGTGTCGGTTTCCCAAACCCCGAAGCCATCGCGTCGGTTTAGTGTTTGTCCGGCCACCTCTGCTTCGCCCTCTATCACGAAGAAGTAAACGCCATCGCCGGGATTTTTCAATGCGTACTCGCCGCTCCATCCTTCCGACAGATCGCCCAGATGAAACCATGCGTTCTGATGGATCCATACACCCTGATCATCGGAATTCGGAGAGAGAACCTGATAGAGTTCGTCTTTCTTTGCCACGTCGGCCAGCGAAATCTGACCGTAACGGGGTGTCACATTTTTCTTGTTTGGGAAAACCCAGATTTGGAGCAGCGAGGTATCGCCAAAACCGTCTTTGCTGTATTCGCTGTGAAAAATACCGGTTCCGGCACTCATCACCTGAATTTCGCCCGAACGGATAATCTCGCTGTTGTGCATACTGTCTTTGTGTTCGACCGCGCCATGCAACGGAATGGTAATCACCTCCATGTTGTCGTGCGGATGGGTATCGAAACCTTCGCCCTCTGCAATGGTATCGTCGTTGAGCACCCGAAGCGCCCCGAAATGAACCCTTTCGGGATTGTAATAGTTGGCAAAACTGAAAGTATGGTAGGTATTGAGCCAGCCGTGATAGGCATGCCCCCTGCTTGTTGCCGTATGAAGTATTGTTTTCATTGTCCTGATGTTTTAGTAGTTGTAACGCTAAGCGAACTGGAAGTCGCTTGCCCCATGTCCCGTGTTGTTTGATGTGACAAAGGTACGGCAACAGAAAAGCGGTCGAAGTACGTAAATCAGGGGAATAAGTGCAAAAATCAGGACTAATGCACCGAAGCGCGGAATTCGGAAGGAGTCTGCCCCGAAATCTTCTTGAAGAAATTGTTGAAATGAGCCGCCTCTTCAAAGCCGAGAGAAAAGGCCAACTCTTTGTTGGATACCGGAGTAAAGATCAGCGCGCGTTTGGCTTCGGTCAGCAGCTTGCTCTGAATCATCTCTTTGGCCGACTTGCCGGTAAGCGCTTTCACTGTTTTGTTTAGGTAGTCGCCGGTCACGGCCATCTCCGCAGCATAGTCGGATACCATGTGCCACGAGGCATACTGTTCGTCGAGCAGTTTTTTGAAGTTACGCAACAAATGGTTGCTTGTCTCCACCATTTGGGGATTATGCAGCTTGTGCAGGGAACAGTGGTTGTTGCTCTGAATAAGAAACAACTTCACCAGCGAACCGACCGCTTCCAGCTTGTAGTTTTCTATCGCCTGTGCAAAATGAAACATCTGCGCCACCAGACCCACATAGACCGCCATATCCTCATCGCGAATGGGCAGCGGAGGCGACTGTCCGTAATCGTTGAAAAGATAGAGATCATTAATCATCTTATCGGGAATAGCATTCCGAATCAGGAATTGCTCAGTAAAGGTAATAGCCCACCCTTTCGGTTCGCTCTTCATAATTACCTGATGCATCTGCTGCGGCAACAAAAAGTAGATGGTCTGGTTTTCTACCTTGTAAGTGGTAAAATCGACCACATGTTCGCCTTCTCCTTTTTCAATAAAAATAATGGAATAGTAGTCGTGACGGTGCGGCATATCGGGAGCTCCGTTGTTCTTTCGATAGATCTCCTCCATCCGTTTCAGCGCGAAACCGGAAGTTTCGAAGAGATGATCGTCGATCAGGTGAGTTACTATTTCGGGAGTCTGTTCCATTGCTCTGCAAAAATAACACCATTCTTTCGGATTCCGATGCACGGCACAAAAATCTTCCCGTTGTAATATTGGTTACACTTTTCAAACGCCGAAGCACTCTATCTTTGCATCGGAAAACAAACGAAACACCCTATAACAATGAAACGGACAATTATCAAAATTGACGAAGAAAAGTGCAACGGTTGCGGACAATGCGTCACGGGCTGCCACGAAGGCGCGTTGCAACTGATCGACGGGAAAGCCCGCATGGTAAGCGAACTCTTTTGCGACGGACTGGGAGCCTGTATCGGAGAATGCCCGGTGGGAGCCATTGAACTTGAAGAACGCGAAGCCGAGCCCTACAGCGAAACGGCCGTAATAGAGCGCATTACCGAAAAAGGAGAAAAAACCATTCTGGCGCACCTCCGTCACCTCAAAGAACATGGCGAAACGGGCTACCTGCAGGAGGGCGTTAAATACCTTCAGGAACACAATATCCCGGTCGATCTGAGTTCGATCCGCAATAAACCGACTGCCGCAATGTTGCAGGTGCATGGCCATCATCAGGGCTGTCCGGGCTCAAAGAGCTTTGCATTTGCCGGCGCCGAAACAAAAATCTCGCAGGGAGACACTGCCTCACAACTCCGTCAATGGCCGGTACAGCTACACCTGCTCAACCCTCACGCCGGTTATTTTCAGGGAGCCGATGTGCTGCTGGCTGCCGACTGTGCTGCTTTTGCCGCAGGTAATTTCCACTCTGCCTATCTCAAAAATAAGGTTTTGTCCATTGCCTGTCCGAAACTGGACGATGGCAAAGATTCGTACATCGCCAAGCTGACGGCCATGATCAACGAATCGAACATCAACACGCTAACTGTGGTACGGATGGAAGTTCCCTGCTGCGGAGGGCTCACGCAACTGGCTCAGATAGCCTTGCAACAAGCCGAACGAAAAGTCCCGTTGAAAGAGATTGTGATCAGTGTTCAGGGAGAACAACTGACAGAACGCTGGCTCTGATCCGCAGACACAAAGCGAGAAGCTGCAAGCGCAATCGGCAGCTCCTCCCGAAAGAAAATTTTCATGTTCCGGCTAAAATAAGTAACTTGCATTCTCAAAGAAAAGGTGCCAAAATCCTTTCAAAACACAGCATTTCTGGTGTTTGATGTTGCATTTTTTATCAAAAACCACATAAAGTTCACTTATTTCGTTCAATGGAATCACAACTTCTTTTGGGAGCCGAAGCAATTGCGCTTGCCGCGATCGATGCGGGTATTTCGGGTGTTTATGCTTATCCCGGCACTCCCTCCACTGAAATCACCGAGTATATTCAACAATCGCCCGTTGCCCGCGAAAAGAGGGTGCATTCTACCTGGGCCACCAACGAAAAAACCGCTTACGAAGCCGCTTTGGGCATGTCGTATGCCGGTAAGAGATGTCTGGTGTGCATGAAGCATGTCGGCCTGAATGTTGCCGCCGATGCGTTTCTCAATTCGGCTATTACCGGAGTAAACGGCGGTATGGTTGTGGTTGTTGCCGACGACCCCTCCATGCACTCTTCGCAAAACGAACAGGACACCCGCATGTATGGTAAGTTTGCTTTTCTACCGGTTATCGAACCCTCCAACCAGCAGGAGACCTACGATGCCGTACGGTATGCTTTCGATCTTTCGGAACAACAAAACCTTCCGGTGCTTCTCCGCATTACCACGCGTCTGTCGCACTCACGCGCCGTTGTCAAACAACAGCCATCGCGCGACGAAAACAAGCTGAACCCTTCACAGGAGAAACGGAAATGGATATTGCTGCCAGCCAATGCCCGTGTCAATTACCAACAGTTATTGGAGAAACAGGCTACTTTATCTGCCATCGCCGAACAATCGTTTCTCAACAGAACCATCGCCGGAAGCGGTTCTAAAGCCGTTATTGCTTTCGGAATAGCCTACAACTACGTGATGGAGGTGAAACAAGCGGAAAATTTGGATATTCCCGTATTAAAAATTTCTCAATACCCACTACCCGACAGCCAGATCAAGGCATTTGCCGAAAAATACGACGATATCTTGATAGCCGAGGAGGGTTATCCGGTATACGAAGAGTATTTGAAAGGCTACTTCGGAAACAAAAAATTCCGCGGTCGTCTCGACGGAGCACTTCCCCGCACCGGCGAACTGTCGCCCGATGTTGTGGCCAAAGCGATGGGCGTCGCCACAGATGCCGCACGCACTATTCCTTCGATTGTCGCCGGCCGACCGCCCATGTTATGCCAAGGATGCAGCCACCGCGACGTATTCGAAGCGCTGAATGCCATTTTCGCCGAATATCCCGAACATCATGTCTTTTCCGACATCGGATGCTACACACTTGGAGCGTTACCTCCTTTCAGCGCCATCAGCACCTGCGTGGATATGGGCGCTTCGGTTACCATGGCCAAAGGAGCTGCCGACGCGGGACTTCATCCTGCCGTAGCGGTCATCGGCGACTCAACATTTACCCATTCGGGCATTACCGGATTGCTGGATGCCGTCAACGACAAGTCGGCTGTTACCATCATCATTTCCGATAACTCCACCACCGCCATGACGGGAGGACAAGACTCGGCAGGAACCGGCAAACTGGCCGACATCTGCAAAGGAGTCGGCGTGGAAGAGGTGCATATCCGCACTTTCGTTCCGTTGAAAAAAAATCTGGATGAAAATGTTGCCATTCTGAAAGAAGAGATGGAATACAAAGGTGTCTCCGTAATCATCGCGCAACGCGAATGCGTACAGACTGCCAGCCGCAAAAAAAGAGAGCAAAGTAAAAAGTAAAAGACCGAAGCCATGCAAACGAACATTATAATAGCCGGTGTGGGCGGACAAGGAATCCTCACCATCGCATCCATTATCGACTTAGCCGCCATGCAACAGGGATTGCAGGTAAAACAGGCCGAAGTACACGGCATGAGTCAACGTGGGGGTGCCGTAGAGTCGCACCTGCGCATTTCCGACAGCGAAATTTATTCCGACTTGATTCCCAAAGGCAAAGCCAATCTGATTCTTGCCATCGAACCGATGGAATCGTTGCGCTACCTGCCCTTCCTCGCACCCGACGGAATAATTGTAACGGCTACCGAACCATTCAAAAACATCGGTAATTACCCCGAAGAAGCGAGTATCAAAGCGGCAATTGCCAGCAGCGGCAAACATCTCTTTGTCGATGCGGAGGCTTTGGCCCGCGAAGCAGGAAACCTCAAAGCATTCAACACCGTAATGCTGGGAGCTGCGGCCGAATACATCGGAATCGAAAAAGCGGCTCTCGAAAAGGCAATAGAAAGTTATTTCTCCGCCAAAGGAGATGCGGTAGTTCAACTCAACCTCAACGCTTTCAGACTGGGAGCTGCGGCTGTTTAATCTCTGCCAATGGATAAATACCAACAATATTTCACCGCCGACCGTTTTGCTATGAGCAACAGTATCGAGCTGGAAGAATGCCGTCCGGGGTATGCCAAAGCCAAAGTGAAAATCGGAGCCAACCACCTGAACGGTGCCGGTGTGGTACATGGAGGATTGCTCTTTACGCTTGCCGATTTTTGCTTTGCTGCCGCCGTCAACTCGTACGGGTTCGTCACGTTATCCATCAACGCCTCCGTATCGTTTTTTGCCAAGAGCACCGAAGGCACCATTATTGCCGAAGCAAAAGAAATTGCGCGCAGCAATAAGTTGTGCAGCTGCGACATCAACATCACAAACGAACAGGGACAACTGTTGGCCAACTTCAAAGGCACGGCCTACATCACCAAAGAAACCATCGAGTTCTGATCGAACATGGCGTTAAAACTCCTCACATATTCCAATCTCAACCGTTTCGACAGTCAAATAGGCCACTTCAACTCTACCCGTTCGGGTGGAGTAAGCGCCGGAGAGTATGCTTCGTTGAATCTGGGAAATTTTTCGGATGATAGCCGCGAAAATATTCTGCACAATCGCCGGTTGCTTTGCGACGAGCTGGGCATTCCCTTCGATCATCTGGTTGGAGCACATCAGGTACATGGCACGGCTATAAAAGTAGTAGACGAATCGTTGCTTACAATGGGAGAGAACGAACGCGAGATCGCATTGAATGGCTTTGATGCCTTGATTTGCCAAACCCCGGGCATCTGCATCTCAGCCACGACGGCCGATTGCGTTCCCATTTTACTTTTCGATCCAGCAACACACAGCATTGCAGCTATCCATTCGGGGTGGCGCAGCACCCTGAACAACATCGTCGGATGCACCATTGATGCCATGAAACAACACTTCGGATCGAAGCCTGAGAATCTGATTGCTGCCGTTGGCCCTTGCATCGGCGGAGCGGTATACGAAGTAGGAGCCGAACTCGAGACACAGTTTCATGCCAACGGATTCGACACCCCACAACTCTTTACGCCCCAAAACAACGAAAAATACCTTTTCGACATTCGTCTGGCTGTACAAAAACAGCTGGAAACTTCAGGAGTTTGCAACATTGAAGTCTCTCTGCATTGCACCTTCAGCGAACCCGAACTTTTCTTTTCGGCTCGCCGTCAGGGCATCCATTCCGGACGCATGTTGAGCGGAATCGTTTTACAATAGTTCTATCAACAGAAGAGCCAACCCGTTTGCAAAACTGCAACGAACTGGCTCATACATTACACTTCCGATAACTATTATTTTTCTCTCTACATCTTTGGTTCTCTACGGCGCAGGAAAGAGTTAATCTACTCATACCTACAATTTTTCTAAAATACAAAAACTCGGAATACTATCATCAACTTGTAATGTATCTGTTTTTCGAATTCAAAGTTAGCTTTTTCAATCGTGACAACACTTATCAAATCATACAACTTTATCGTACGTATTGACAAAAACAGCCACACAGAACTATTATTTGGAAGAAAAACAAGATTATTTAATAATATGAAAGATTACACCAAAATACGTTTCTGAGGAGAGCATTCAAATTAAAATTTTCTCCATCTGCAAAATATCGATCCACAATCAGACTCGCTACATATTTTGCATTTATTGACACATAACGTGCATTTATTTAACCATTTCGTAATACCTTTTCCTGTTTTCGGAACTATATTTGTAATATAGAAAAGATCCCCCACTGCGAAACTCTCGTTTAAGCCGATTGTTGTTTATCAAAACATACGCGATGTATACAAACAACACTCCGCTGATATGGCTCACTTCAGTTATAACGGTTAAATTCTCTTTCAATCATGAAATCAACGGCTTTAAATCATCAAAGTAAAGGTGTCGGAAGGTCATCTTCTATTTACAAAAAATCTCATCCGGATCAAAAAGAGGTCAGAACTCACAAGTTCACAACAAACGGCACGCCACCCCGTGATTCCGAAAAAGAAACGGTAACTCTTACAATTGTCCACAACGGTGTTGTATGGTTCGATTGGGGTTAAAATGAGTATAGGGCATTCACCATTTACCATCTGATCGGCATGTAAAACATACGATCACAAAAAATGGTACCTGTCTCCCCTTTTGTTTTTATCTCCAATTGCACTGCAAGGGGCAACGTTTCATGAACTACTCTGTTATTCCTGCCTAAGGGACTAATTAACAGATCACAGGATACTTCTATCTTACATTCCTACAAGTATCGTATCTGCATTACTTTGTGCAGATATAAGGTCTCGTACTCTCTAAATCCGATCTACACTCATGAGACGTAACATCCATATCAGCCACGACAAACATCCCACAATACGTTTCAACGGGATTAATTCCAGATCGACTGCTATCGCATTAATTCCATACCGGAAAGATAACAAATGGGGATTTTGTAACCTAGCACGACAAACAGTCATCCCCTACAGGTACGATCAGGTATGTCTGTTTTTTGAAGGTACGGCAAGAATCAGGCTAAACAAGAAATGGGGTTTGATAGACAAAACAGGAGAAGAAATCATTCCTTGCAAATATGAGTCTATCGAATATCTGAATGAAGGAAAAATAATTCTTAGAATCAACGACAAATGGGGATTAGCCGACAATACGGGAAAAAAACTTACCACTTGTAAATACGAATGGATAGGAGACTTTCTTGGCGGCTTTGCGGAAGTGTGCTTAAACGGGAAATGCGGAATCATTGATGCACAGGGTCACGAAATTCAGGTTTGCATCTACGAATGTATCCAGAATCTGGGAGCCGGGCTCTTCAAAATCAAGACAAGCAGGAAACTGGGCCTTATTGAGGCATCCGGACGCGAAATAATTACCTGCAGGTGCTCTGAAATAGAAATGTTCGGAGAACAATTGCTAAAGGTCAATATAAATGGGCTATGGTGTATTTTAAATCAAAATGGGAAAGAAACGAGTATCTGCAGGTATCAGATTATCGATTCTTTTATCGATGGTATTGCGCGCGTAAAACGAAACGGCAAATGGGGATGCGTCAATGAAACAGGCACGGAAATCATACCCTGCCGTTATCAATTTATCGACCGGTTTATAGAGGGCATTGCCCGATGCAAACTCGACTGGAACTGGGGTTTTATCGATACAAAAGGAGATCAAATCATACCTTGCTGCTACGATATGGTCGGTGCCTTTCATGAAGGATATGCTGCCGTTCAGCACGATTTCCGTTGGGGCATTGTGGATGCCAATGGAAACGAAATTATACCCTACCGCTACGAATTTATCGGACATTTTGCCGATGGTATTGCCGAAGTCTCCCTCAACGAAAAATCGGGATTTATTGATCGCCACGGCAAAATCATCATTCCGTGCCGATACGAAAGGGTGAAAATTCTCAGCAAAGGATTGGTTGGAGTGTACCGAGAAGGATATTGGGGCATCTTCGACACGAACGGAACCGAAGTTACATCCTGCCAATTCGACGAAGTAACCGGGTTCAATCCTTTTATGGCGGCTGTCAGATTGAAAGATAAATGGGGTGTCGTCGATTTCACCGGATGGGAAATGGTAGCCTGCCAATATGAGTCGATAACCAGGCTGGTCGATGGACTGGCGAAAGTGCGGAAAAACGGCAAATACGGATTTATCGACATCACCGGGAAAGAGACAACTCCTTGTCTGTACAGTTTCATCGGTTCATTCTCCGAAGGTGTAGCATGGGTAGAATGCGACGGACTATCGGGCTACATCAATAAAACCGGAAAAATTGTCATTCCATGCAAATATCAAAGCGCAATGGACTTCCAAGAGGGATTGGCAATGGTCGGTACCGACCATCAAACAATGGGTTATATTAACACAAACGGACTTGAATACTGGAACCGGACATCAAAATAAAGACAATCCCGGAATGCAACCTGCAAACCGGGATATTTTCTGATAAGAGAGAAACGTCTTATTTGCGAATCTCTTTCACCTTCATGTAGATCCAACCGATATTGACTGCCGACAGTGCCACCACGATATAGACACCCCACAGGATGTAGTTCCATGCCAGATTATCGTCGTCGATATGGATACTGGTATTGAAACTGGCGGTATATTTGCCCCGGAAATAACTAACCAACACCAGCGAAACAAGCAGAATGATTACATTGAGCACCACCACCAGCCATTGATATGGTTTCGCCATCGTTTCTGTTGAGAACCCCATCAATGAAAGGTTCTCGATTTTGGCATGGTTTTTCTGAATCAGCAGATTGATACTGAGTAACATCAACCCCAAGGCCAACAAAGTGATAATCACACCTACCCCCATCACAATCAGAATCAACGTACGCAGGAAGGACGAAGCCTCTCCCGCCGATGCTTTGTCGTTAGCTATTTCGTATTGATGCGAGGCAAAGTATTCGCCCAGCTTCGGATCGGAAACATTATGAGGTTCGATAATCACCCTTGAGGGCTGCGCGCTGCCGGTCCCGAATTGAACATTGGCCCACTCCATAAAGTCTTGAGGCACCAGAATAGAGTTGATTCGGTCGGTAAAACCTACGATACGGCTTTGAAAAATGGCATCTTTCCCGTTGCCCGAGAGTTCAATATTCAGATTAAGCAGTCCAATGGTTTTTTCCGACAATTGCGGCAAACCCTGGCTCGGAGCAAACCCGAAGTTGTAAAGCGTCAGGTACGAACGGGGAATGATGATAGGAATAAAATTATTCTTTTGATTCCACCGCCAATCGGTGGAGTTGATATCGAGAAAGGTATCGGGCACCGATTCGAAGAAAAGCATAGTACCGAAATTGGCCACCTTACCCGAGATGGCGGTAGAGGCATACACCCGGAATGTCGCGGCAGTGAAGCCGGCCATCCGTTTCACAAACGGTTGCGACTCTATTTGCGACATTTCGTTTTTTGAGAATTCGGTAGAGCTGATCTTGAGGGTTTTGAGCACAGAAACCTTCTTGCTCACCACCAGATAGTCGCGGGCAAAAACGCCCTCTTTGGCACTGAAGACCGGTTGCAAGTCGTTGTAAAATTGCAGGGAGAGCAGCACAATAGTGAGACCCAGCAACGTGGCGGCAACATATCCGAGCAATTGCCCTGCCGCAATATTTTTACGTAATAATTTCCAGAGTAACATAATCCAGATTTGGGGATTTGAGGATTTAGAAATTTGAGGATTACAAATGAGCCAACGAATTGATTCAATTTAATTTCCACATCCTCAAACCTTCACATTCTCAAATCATATTATTTTTACATATTCAGTTTTTCGTCGTATTCAAAAAAGTAGGGGTCGCCGAGGGAGCAGAGCATAAGGCTTGCACCACGTTCTTTCAGCTCTTCGCTTACCAGATTGCAAATGATACGCTGATTCACCTCGTCGAGGTGGCTGAAGGGCTCGTCGAGCAACAGAAAGTCGAAAGGCTGACACATGGCACGAATAAGAGCCACGCGCTGTTGCTGTCCGTAAGAGATAAACCGCAGCGGAATATCGCGTTTCTCCGGAATGCCGAGTGTTTCGAGCATCTGCATCATCTTCTGATCGGAGAGATAACCGGTTTGATGGTTCTTCAACTGAAGATTTTCCCAAACGGTAAGTTCAGGAAAGAGGCGAAAGCCCTGGAATACCAGACTGATATTGTGCTGGCGGATTTTGTTCCAGTCTCGCACTTTGAACGAATGAAGAGAGGCTCCGTCGAAGGTGATGGAACCCTGGTAATCGTGGCGCCTACCGTAGAGAAAATCGAAAAACGAAGATTTACCGGTACCCGACTCGGCGCTGATCAGGTAGTGTTTGCCGCGTGTAAACGAATGATCCTTAAACCACACCTCCGACGTTTTGGATGCAACCTCGGCAATAGGATCGGGAACAATGTCGTGTATTTCTATTGTTTGCACTTTGTATAATGAATAATGAATAATTAAAAATGAATAATGTAAGAATAACCGGCACACAACGGCATAGTCATCAAACATTCGATGCAATGAAGAATCAATTTATCAATCAAACGGTTTTAGCTGTTAATTATTAATTCTTCACTATTAAACTCGTCTTGACTTTTTCTTGATAGCATATTTTATTCTCAATTTTGCCTACTGACCCCACCTAACCTCCCCCAAGGGGAGGAATTTGGTCACAAAATTTAGAAGATTTTGTTCGTGTCACAATGTTAAAGCCCTCCTTTGGAGGGTTGGGAGGTCAAAAAATGAACAGTCAAGATGACTTCATTAATTACTTCGCCGCAACCAGTTCGTCCGCTTTTTGTAAAATCACCGCCAGACTGTTTTTGCTGCTATCTTTCAGCCGCAACACCACTTTTCCCTGAGCCGTATTCGGATCGTAGGTTCCCTGAAGGTCTTTCAGAAAGAGCATCGACTTGAATTTTGAACCGGCACCACCGAAGGTATCGAGCAGACTCATAATGGCCTGCGGATAGCTGTCGGGATCGAGGTTTAGATAGAACGCGCCGGGAGTGGTGTTCAATCCGGCAACAGGCGACGACTGCAAGAGGCTAACCGGTTGCGGACGTCCGGCCACAAATGCTTTGATAGCATCCTCGCTATTGGCTGCCATCAACAATTTCCCCTTTTGTGCCAAAAAGAAAGCATACTGATCGAACTTAAGAGTGAGATAAGCTCCCGTTGTCTTCTTTTCAACCATGGCTGGCAATTGCTTCAGAATATAATTATACAACGACTGATCTTTTACACCAGCCACCACCGCCAGTTGCGGCGTAGGAATAACGCCGGTAGTAAAATTGAAGACAGACAAGGCCACATCACCGCTAAACGAGTCGAGAGCTTTGCAATTCTCGGAAGTCATATACTCTTTGTAGTCGTTACTTTGCGCCAGATATTGCGTAATAGCCGGCATATTAAGCGCCAGACGCCCCATCAGGAATGCCGTACCCGGGAAATATTTCAGCAGATCGTTGTCAGGACGGGCATTGAGGTATTTCGCGTCGAGCTTTTTGGCAAGTTCCACCGGTGTTGTCTCGGAGGTGCAGAGCACTTCGCCCTCTTTGAATTCCACATTGACATGCGTAAAGGTACCCTTCATCAACTCCGTTTCGGCTCCCATCGCGGGAATTTGCAAAAGAGTGCCGATGCTGCTGGTTAAACCATCGTTTTTCGTCCATAGAAAGAGGTCTTTCTTCTGCTTGTAGGCATCGGCAAAATCCTTCACAGCCACAATACCCGACTCTTTGGGCGTGGCAAATATCTTTATCGCCTGCTCTTTGGGCGTGTTGGCCATCAGCAGGGCTTTGTGTTTGTCCCACACCAACAGCGTGCTGTCGTTTTGAGGCATGGTGACATACTTGCAATCGTCTCCTTTCTGCACTTCGAGCGCGATACCCGACTGCTCGGCAATCTTTTTGAGCATCGACTCGAAGTCGGAGGCATCATCCAGTTCGAGCGTTACGCCCACGTTTTTGATTCCACTAAGGAAGAGAAACACCTGTTTGAAGGCGACACCGCTTTTGGAGGGATCGTCCAAAATAGCCTTGAGTGCCGGTTGATCGGCAAACATATCCTGACTGAGTGATTTGAACGTATCCGACTTCTTCAGCGCTTTCATATCGGCTTTTTCGGCCAGCGCCTTCAAATCGATACAGGCCACCAACGAACTCTCTTTGGGAATAAAGGTAAGATTATCGGGATACTCCTTTTTGGAACAGGAAGAGATTACAAGGGCTGCAGTAAGCAGCAATAATGCAGTCATTTGACGTACACCGGCAGAAAATACAGTTTTCATCGTCATAAAGATTGGATATTATACCGATTATATAAGTACCGATTCATAACTCCGTCCTTCAGGGCGGAGGAAAAGAAGAAAAACGTCCGGTCGGCTTCAGCCTTGAAGAATTCACATCAGGGCTAAAGCCCATTCTCGGAGAGTTGACCTGCTACTCCGCCCTGAAGGACGGAGTTATACAAACAACGCCTCCGAAGAAGAGGCCTCCGTGTAAGGATCAAGCCAATCCGTAACTTTTCCGATTTTGGCTGCAAATGTACTCTTTTTTGATATGAAACGAGCATGATTTTTGCAAAAACAGAATCTCCCCGCAGAAACAATTATCAGCAAAGAAATAAACCATTTACAGAATTCAGAATTTCCCTACCTTTGCAAACCATGCAATCCGAAGTTTCTCACGAACGCAAATCGCCGCAAATAAGCGCAAATTGAATTTGTGGAAATTCGCGTTCAAACCGATTCGGATTTGCCTTGATTCTTGATTTCAAACGCATTTAGATTATTACAGTTCAATCGTATACCATCCCGATGTCTCGTGAGCCCGAACACCGACGCAAAAATATCCGTCTGCAAGGGTACGATTATGCCCGTGCCGGATTGTATTTTTTGACCGTTGTGGTACAAAATCGGTTGCATTTGTTTGGACAGGTGGCAAATGGCGAAATGATATTGAACGATGCAGGACGAATGGTTGAAAAATGGTATCGCGAAATCGAAAACAAATATCCCGATAAACGTTGTCGTGAAATGGTGGTAATGCCCAATCACATACATTGCATTATCGAAATTTTGGATACGGGGACGAATACGGATACCCACGTTATGGGTACGGACACACACGGAACGGAAACGGACGCCCACGTAGGGGCGCCCCAACGTGGGCGTTCCGCAACGCAACCCCACGCACATTCCGACATGGATTCCCAAATAAATCCCCATACAAATACCGATAATCCGTACGGTATGCACAACAAAAAACACGGGGCAACCATCGGCGATGTAATGGATTGGTTCAAAACGATGACCACCAACGAATACATCCGTGGGGTGAAAAACGACGGATGGAAACGATACGATGCTAAATTATGGCAACGCAATTATTACGATCATATCATCCGCGACTGGCAAGAGGATGTCCGGATATCGGCCTATATCATCGACAATCCCGCGAAATGGGACGGTGACAAATTTAATCACGTATAATAATCGAAAATATTCACACATTTGGACCGTTTTTTCACCATAGCGCGCCGCTCCGAAGGCATTTACAAAGAGAAGGGGAGTAAATTTCTCTCGTTCGCCATCCCCGTATCCGATGCAGAGGAGGTGAAAGGCATTGTAGCTGCTTTCCGCAAGGAGTATTACGATGCCCGCCATGTCTGCTACGCCTACGTGCTGGGTGCCGACCGCACGGAATTCCGCGCCAACGACGACGGCGAGCCCTCGGGCACTGCCGGCCGCCCCATCCTCGGACAGATACACTCGGCCAACCTCACCAACATTCTGATTATCGTGGTGCGCTACTTCGGCGGCATCCTGCTGGGCACCGGCGGACTGATTACTGCCTACAAAGCCGCAGCGGCCGATGCCATCGTCCACAATGAAATCACGGAACAGGAGGTAACCATCGCCATAGAAATAGAGTTCGACTACCTGACCATGAACGATGTGATGTCGCTGCTGAAAGAGACCGACACCGCCGTCACCGAACAACAGTTCGACATGATCTGCCGCATGAAGTTATCGGTACGCCAAGCCATCTACCCGATGTTTATCGGAAAATTGGAAAAGATAGAATCGCTACGGGTGATCGGGGAAGATTGATAGCACACGGAAGACACGGATAAGACAGAATATCACCGTTTTTGTTTCATCGCACACGGATAACACGGATCAAACAGAAAATCACGGAATTTTATGGCATAAAAAAGTCAGAGCCTCGCATGAAGTGAAGCCCTGACTTTTCTGTGTAGTTCCGTATCGTCTGTGTATTCCGTGTGCAATAGGTTACATATTGTGTCCTTCCGTATAATCCGTGTTGTCCGTGTGCGACGTAATCTATTTCTTACTCCTGCGGAAAAGTTCTTTCTTCTCCTTGGTCATCTTTTCGCAGGCGTACTGGAAAATAAGGCGGGCAGCCGTCTCTTTCCATTTCAGCAAGAAAGCTTCGGTAGGCTCGGGAGCCAGTTTCCACGCCTCGCGCAGATACCAGCCAATGCCCTGATGCACTTCACGGATAGGATCGCTCATCAGCGGCTCCAGAAAAGCGAAGAAAGGCTCAATCGCTTCGTGATGCTTTTTGATATGCTTGATAAAGGTGACCGGCACCGAACGGCGCTGAAAAGGGTTCGCGGCCGAGAGCCACGGGCGGAAATCGTCGGGAGTCACGATGCCTTTTTCGAGAAAAACGGGCAAAATCATCATTCCCAAGATATCAGCATGTGCCCAATTGCGGATGCCCAGGTCGTACCAGGAGGCAATCGTATCGAACAGCTCGCGGCTGTACTGCTTTTTATATTTATCGGTCAGCATCAAAACGAACGACGGCTCTTCGTATTCGGGAGCTGCAAGCAACACCGGAGCCGCCTCCGTAATCACATTTAAGCTTACCTGCTGCTCTACCAACTCTTTTACCTTCGCCTCAAACAACGTCCGGTCGATGCCATAGGCACAATAATCGCCTTTGAAATAGCGACTGTATTTTTTCACCAACTCGTCATTGGCATTCGCCCGACAAAACGCGCGGATATCTTCTATCAGTTCTTTGCTGGTCATAATGCAGTTATTTATCGGCTGGCGTCAATTTGGAATCGGTAACGATATTGAAGAAATCGGCCGGATTGGAAGAGCCCTTCATCGCATCGCGCAACTTCTGTTTCTGCTCGGGAGTGAGCACCGCCGTAATCTTCATCAACACGTCGGTTACCGTTCCAAGTAGTTGAGAAACGACACCGGTCACTTCGGCATTATACTGTTTACTCAAACCGGCATCGGGCTTATCGACCAATATGTTCGTCGCTATTTTCTGCACAACGACCAACAACTGCGGCACTACGGGAGCCAGACTTTGAGTCACGGAATCTTTCAACTGCATCATCTTCTTTATCTGATCCTCCGTCAACATGCCCGAAAGCGGATTTTGCGGCACCTCTTTTTTGGGTGCCGGTACATTCCAGGCAGCCACCGTATCTTTAATCTTCAGCTTTTTGGCAGAAACAAATTTACGATTAGCAACATCTTTACCGTCGGCCGTCTTTTCAACATGCTTTTTGCCGCCAAGAGAGTATTTATATTCGTAGTTTTTGCCGGTAAAACAGGGCACATCGAGCGTGTAGTGCGTACCGTCGATTCGTTTCATGCGGTAGTTCTCGTCCTGGAAACTCCATCCGTTGAAGCTACCGGCAAGATATACCGCCGAATCCTGAGAGATTCCCTGCCCGGGAAGTTCCACCGTAAAACGAACCACCGTCGTCTGCGCACTTACCATCTGATTGTACAAAATACAGAAGGCAAAACAGCTAAAAAACAAAGCAAGCTTTTTCATACGATAATAATTTTTAAATAGATGGTGTATGGAACTCCATGTTGCAATTCCCGATAGTTACCGGGACATTTTCTTGGATATTTGGCAGAACTTGTTCGTTTCATGGAGTAAAATTTAATTGGTTACCTGACTGTCAGGTTATTTATAGAGCAAAGCTACATCATTTTTGTCTCGATTGCTTTTGCTCCGGCATATTTTTGCAACAACTCCACCGACCAATCGACTGCCTCGCGCATGCCATCACCACCGGAATAACCGTTGATAATCATCAACAGATGGTTTGATTTCACCGAAAGCTTGGTACGTTCGTGGTCACTGGTGGGCGTCCCAATTCCACCAACCGCGTCTTTGTACACCGGCAAACCTTCGATATTGAGCACTCCCCGACCGATCCCCTCGAACTCGTCGTCGGCAGTACCCGCCGTAAGCAGCAGATCACCCTGAATTTTATCGGCATCGAACCCTCCGATGGAATATCCCGTACGAATTGAGACCAAATTGATCAGATCTACCAGCGTATTGATTTGATAAAGGGGCAGATCACGCAAAATACGACGGCACAACGCCTCTGCCGACGGCCGGTAACGATTCGGATCTTTGCCCAAAGCCTTGTAAGCATCACGAGTTGCCTTGATAGCTGGAATTTTATTGATCTGCTCAATCGTATATTTTGCTTTGAATTCGCCATCAGCCGCCGCGATTTTGCTCCATAAATCTTCGCAATGCGCTGAGTTTGTCACCTCGCAATAAATCAAGCCCAACGTTAGGTTCGGGCAAGCCGTTTTTACTTTTTCGTCAATAGTTATCGTAAGCATATTTTCTTTGTAGTCAGTAGATAGTAGTTGGTAGTCAGTAGCGGTGAGGTCAAAGATTAGGAAAAAGATAGCAACATGATTTACAGCAACCTATTCCAAATCCTCAAATCTCCACATCCCCAAATCCTCAAATTCATAATTTGTCTGACAAATTTAGCAATTTAGGCTATGCAACACTCTATCGCTCACAAACTTTTTCTGTTTGGCAGAACAAAAAAAATGCAGTATCTTTGCCGCGCTTTTAAGATAACATAAAGTCTAACCTTATTAACGTCAAAAATTTATTATGTCAGAACAAGACGAAAACATCGTGGAAGATGTAAAAACTCCCGCCGCTGAAGAAGTTGCCGATGCTCCCGTAGCAGAAGCTGTTGCTACACCGGCTCCCACACCAAAAGCCGCACCCACAGAAGATTTCGACTGGGATGCTTATGAAAAAGGCGATCACATTATTGAAGATCGTGTCGCTCTTACCCAACAGTATGACGCTACCCTCAACACAATCAAAGAAAAAGAAGTTGTTGACGGTACTGTTATCTCAATGAACAAACGCGAAGTCGTAGTTAACATCGGCTTCAAATCAGACGGTATTATTCCGTTGAACGAATTCCGTTACAATCCGGACCTCAAAGTAGGTGACGTTGTAGAAGTTTACATCGAAAACCAGGAAGACAAAAAAGGTCAGCTTTTGTTGTCTCACAAACAAGCTCGTACCTCTCGTTCTTGGGATCGCGTAAACGCAGCCCTCGAAAACGACGAAACAATCAAGGGTTTTGTAAAATGCCGCACCAAGGGTGGTATGATCGTAGACGTATTCGGCATCGAAGCTTTCTTGCCGGGTTCTCAGATCGACGTGAAACCTATCCGCGACTACGATGTATTCGTTGGCAAAACGATGGAATTCAAGGTTGTTAAAATCAACCACGAATTCAAAAACGTTGTTGTATCGCACAAAGCGCTTATCGAAGCCGAACTCGAACAACAGAAGAAAGAAATTATCTCGAAACTCGAAAAAGGACAGGTTTTGGAAGGAACCGTTAAGAACATTACCAACTACGGTGTATTCATCGACTTGGGTGGCGTTGACGGTCTTATCCACATCACCGACCTTTCGTGGGGTCGCGTAGCTCACCCGGACGAAGTGGTTCAACTGGATCAGAAACTGAACGTTGTAATCATCGACTTCGACAACGAAAAGAAACGTATCGCTCTCGGTTTGAAACAACTTACTCCGCACCCATGGGATGCTTTGGATACCGAACTCAAAGTAGGTGACAAAGTAAACGGTAAAGTAGTTGTGGTTGCCGATTACGGTGCATTCGTAGAAGTATTGCCGGGCGTAGAAGGCTTGATCCACGTTTCGGAAATGTCATGGAGCCAGCACCTGCGCAGCGCTCAGGACTTCCTGAAAGTAGGGGACACTGTAGAAGCTGTCATCCTGACTCTGGATCGCGACGAACGCAAAATGTCGTTGGGTATCAAACAACTCAAACAAGATCCGTGGGAAAACATCGAAACCAAATATGCTGTTGGTTCGAAACACGCCGCACGCGTTCGCAACTTCACCAACTTCGGTGTATTTGTTGAAATCGAAGAAGGTGTTGACGGTTTGATCCACATCAGCGACCTCTCTTGGACCCGCAAAATCAAACACCCGTCAGAATTTACTCAGATCGGTGCTAACCTCGAAGTTGTTGTTCTCGAAATCGATAAAGACAACCGTCGTTTGAGCCTCGGCCACAAACAACTCGAAGAAAACCCATGGGATGTATTCGAAACAATCTTTACCGTTGACAGCATTCACGAAGGTACTATCGTTGAAGTTCTCGACAAAGGCGCTGTAATTGCATTGCCTTACGGTGTTGAAGGTTTCGCTACTCCGAAACATCTGGTAAAAGAAGACGGTGCATCGGCTAAATTAGACGAAAAACTTCAGTTCAAAGTAATCGAATTCAACAAAGATGCTAAGAGAATTATCCTTTCTCACAGCCGCATCCACGAAGACGAACAAAAAGCTGCATCGGGCGTTTCGACTGAAAAGAAAGAAAGCAGTCCGAAAAGAGCTAAGAAAGTTGAAGAAACAATCGTAAACCAATCGTATGAAAAAACCACTTTAGGTGATATTCAATCATTGGCTGATTTGAAAGATCAACTTTCGGAAGCTGAAAAGACAGAAGCTCATCAAAAAGCTGCTGCCGCTGAAGCAAAAGCTAAACGTGCCGCTAAAAAAGAAAAAGACGCTGAAGCTGACGAAGCTGCTGCCGAATAATCTTTTTTAGGTTCAAATATCAAAAGCCGTCCGATTTTCGGGCGGCTTTTTTCATTAAAGCCCCTCCCGACCTCCCCACAAGAGAGGTGAAAACGACGGCACAATCTTCAACACTATTTTTTAGGGATAGTATGTACCTTGAAAATTATCATATAACTTTGTAACAATGTCGGAAGTAGAAGGTTGCACGATTTAAGTGACTAACAACTTATCACTTACCACTAACAACTTATCACTAAAATTTATGTCACATCATATCGAAAACGACGACTGCTATGCGGGACTGAGCGTCAACAGCGGCATCGAACAGCCACCCATCGTCAATCCGTACCTTCAGAAACGGAAGAAAAAACAAACCTACACGGCAGTCGAATATGCCGAAGGAATTTTAAAGGGAAACCGTACCATCCTCAGTCAGGCAGTAACCCTGCTCGAAAGTATGAAACCCGATCATCAGGCTGTGGCTCAGGAAGTAATTGAAAAATGCCTCCCTTACACCGGCAATTCGATACGTCTTGGCATTACCGGTGTACCCGGTGCCGGCAAAAGTACCTTTATCGAAGCAATGGGGATGAATTTGGTCAACGACAACCATTGTCTGGCAGTATTGGCCATTGACCCGAGCAGCGAACGCAGCAAAGGAAGTATTCTGGGCGACAAGACACGCATGGAGCAGCTTTCAAGCCACCCTAACGCCTTTATACGTCCTTCGCCATCCGCTGGCTCATTGGGAGGCGTGGCGCGCAAAACACGCGAAACGATCATGCTTTGCGAGGCCGCAGGCTTCGACACCATTTTCGTAGAGACAGTGGGCGTGGGACAATCGGAAACGGCCGTGCACTCCATGGTCGATTTCTTCCTCTTCTTGCAAGTTGCCGGAACCGGTGATGAATTACAGGGAATCAAACGGGGGATAATGGAGATGGCCGACGGCATTACCATCAACAAAGCCGACGGTACCAACGTAGACCGTGTTAACCTGACCAAAGCACAACTAACCAGCGCTCTCCATTTGTTCCCGTTGCCCGAATCGGGATGGTCGCCCAAGGTGTTGACCTGTTCGGCACTGAACGGTATCAATATCGACGGCGTATGGGAGATGATTACCGAGTACATTGCCTTCGTGAAGGAATCGAAATATTTCGATCACAAACGCCTCAGCCAGTCGAAATACTGGATGTACGAATCGATCAACGACCAGCTCAAATCGCACTTCTACAACAACGAAAAAATAGAAACGTTGCTAACCGAGTACGAACAGAAGGTGGTAAACAATAAAATCAGTTCGTTTATCGCCGCCAAAGAGTTATTGGATAGCTATTTTGGAAAATAACACCGAATAGAAATATTCATTACCTGACGCAGATACGTTCAGCTTGCGTATTTGCCATGCCAGAACAAAGTAGTACGACATTGACATCAATCAGTGTGTCATCGCAGTATCGGTGCATCATCACAGCAAATCATGCCTATTCGGCGGCAAACGGTGCTGTAATTTCATAATCACGAATTGTTTTCTTACTTCCTAACACTCTTACTCCATCGCTGATATCTCTTGCCAACACTATACTTACAGAACCTGGTTTCGTATCATACCCGGCACAACAAACAAAACGGGATTGCCTCGCTCAGAGACAATCCCGTTTTTAAGGTTATGATGGGAAAGAATTACATCATGCCGCCCATTCCGCCACCCATCGGAGGCATTGCAGGAGCAGGATTGTCTTCTTTCTTTTCGCCGATTACACATTCTGTTGTCAGCATCATGCCGGCAATAGAAGCGGCATTTTCGAGCGCTACACGGGTAACTTTTGCAGGGTCGATAACACCGGCTGCATACATTTCCTGATATTCATCGGTACGAGCATTGTAACCGAAGTCAGCTTTGCCCTCTTTTACTTTCTGAACGACAACAGCACCTTCTTTACCGGCATTAGCCACGATCTGACGCAACGGTTCTTCGATAGCGCGTTTTACGATTTCGATACCGGTTGTTTCGTCTTCGTTATCACCCTTCATGCCTTCGAGAGCTTCAATAGCACGGATGTAAGCCACACCACCACCGGGAACAATACCTTCGGCAATGGCAGCACGGGTTGCACTCAACGCATCATCAACGCGGTCTTTCTTCTCTTTCATTTCAACTTCAGAAGCAGCACCTACGTAAAGAACGGCAACACCACCGGCCAGTTTAGCCAAACGTTCCTGCAATTTTTCACGATCGTAGTCGCTGGTTGTTGTTTCGATCTGCGCTTTGATCTGAGCCACACGGGTAGCAATAGCCTCTTTAGCGCCAGCACCGTTTACGATGGTTGTGTTATCTTTGTTGATCGTGATTTTTTCGGCTGTACCCAACATTTCAAGGGTAGCACCGTCGAGTTTCATTCCTTTTTCTTCGGAGATAACCACACCACCGGTCAGGACAGCGATATCTTCCAACATCTCTTTACGACGATCGCCGAAACCCGGAGCCTTAACGGCTGCAATCTTCAACGAACCGCGCAGACGATTAACCACCAAAGTACCGAGAGCTTCGCCATCAATATCTTCGGCAATAATCAACAAAGGACGACCGCTTTGTACGGTAGCTTCGAGGATAGGAAGAATTTCTTTGAGATTGGATATTTTTTTGTCGTAGATCAGAATGTATGGTTTTTCCTGTTCCACTTCCATTTTTTCGGTGTTGGTTACAAAGTACGGAGAGATATAACCACGGTCGAACTGCATACCTTCCACTACTTCGATCGTAGTTTCCATGCCTTTAGCTTCTTCGATGGTGATAACACCCTCTTTTTTTACTTTCTTCATTGCATCGGCAATCAGTTTACCGATAGTAGCATCGTTGTTGGCCGAAACAGAAGCAACCTGTTCGATTTTGTTGAAATCGTCGTCCACCTCTTTCGCCTGAGCTTTAATATTGGCAACAACGGCAATAACAGCCTTGTCGATACCACGTTTCAGATCCATCGGATTGGCACCTGCAGTTACGTTTTTCAAACCTACCGAAATGATCGATTGTGCCAAAACGGTTGCGGTAGTCGTACCATCACCTGCATCGTCACCTGTTTTGGAAGCAACTTCCTTTACCAATTGAGCACCCATATTTTCATACGGATCAGACAGTTCAACCTCCTTAGCAACTGTCACACCATCTTTTGTGATGTGAGGAGCGCCAAATTTTTTTTCGATAATCACGTTGCGGCCTTTCGGGCCAAGAGTTACTTTAACGGCATTTGCCAATTCGTCCACGCCTTTTTTCAGTAAGTCGCGAGCTTCCGTATCAAATTTAATTTCTTTTGCCATAGTATTGGTTATAATTTAGATGTTTACAAATAAAAGAGTTCTTTTATGCAACCGGCTGATCAGATTACAGCCAAGATATCGGATTGGCGCATAATAAGATATTTCACACCATCCAATTCAAGTTCGGTACCGGCATACTTGCCATAAAGAACCTGATCGCCCGCTTTAACTACCATTTCTTCGTCTTTCGTTCCTTGTCCCACTGCCTTCACTTCACCTTTCAACGGTTTTTCTTTTGCAGAATCAGGAATAATAATACCACTTGCTGTTTTTTCTTCGGCTGCTGCCGGTTGAATCAGCACTCTGTCTGCTAATGGTTTGATTGTCATAACATCAACTATTTTAAATGATTAAACAAATAATTTGTAGATTGTATTAAATTGGCATTTGCCGCAAATGCAACAAAACACGTTGCTGTTTCTTGCATATTGCGTGCCAACAAGAAAAAGCCAAACAACAAAATCAAGGCATAGATAAATATAAAATCTTATTATCAAGCCCTTACGCCACAACATTTCCCGTAAGGTGACAATAAGACCTGTAAGTGCAGAAATTCATTCAATGTCAAAAGTTCCATTTCGTTGTAACTTTCACCACCAAAACTCTGACAGCTTGTCAGTCTCTGGAGATACACCTGAAATAAAACAGTCAAAGGCATTATAGATTATCATCGATGTTTCAGATATTTTTCATAGCGATTCATCACATCCGACACATAGCGAACGGTCTGAGCAGCATTAAAAAAGCCATACCGACACACATCATCATTATAATATTGCGATTGCGACTTAAGCTTTAGAAATTTTTCCACATTGCCTTGCCACAAATGGCCGTTCTTTCCATATTTCTTGGCCAACGCCATGGCATCCTGTACATGACTGGGACCGGAATGATAGGATGCCAGAATAAATTTTATCCGCTCCTCCTTGTTCGAAATCTCGTGAAACATCATATTCAGCATCTTGATGTATTGCACGGCCGCTTCCAGATTTTTTGCCGGATCAAAAATCTGAGCTCTGCCCAACCCGTAATGTTGTGCCGTATTAGGCATCAGTTGCATCAAGCCCGAAGCACCCGACCAGGCAACACATGCCGGATCGAAATTAGATTCGGCATAAGCTTGCGCGGCCAATAACTGCCACTTCCAGCCCAATTGTTTGGCATATTTTCTAAAAAGATGATCGTAGGGTGAAATTGCACCTCTCGGAATCTTCACGACATTGGTTGCAAAGAACTTATTTTCAAAGAAGTATTTGTCATTAATCACATTTACAGTATTCATATCCAACGCAGCAGCATACCACCGATTGATTTTATCGAACAACGACCGATCGCTCCCGGCTGTGATCCACGATCCTTTTTGTTCGAAACTGACATCGACGTGGATATCGATACCGGCCATGTTCTTTTGACTCATTTCAGCTACGGTATTCGAGGCAACCGTATAACCGATCGCTCCTTCAGCAACCATCCCGATCAACTGATCAATGGTTACGGAATCTCCGACTTCATGGATGAAAACACCTCCACCCAATTCCTGATTGAGATGATACATCCGGTCGGCATAGCGCGAATCGGCCTTTACATAGACCTGTTTGCCGATCAGTTCAGTCACGTCGTTAACCATTGTCGCTCCGTTGTGCTGTACCAGCAACTGCTTGCTGACCTCCGTTACATCGGTAAACAAAAAATTTCGGGTCGATTGTGTCTTGTAAATCGGATTCGCAATCAGATCGGCTTTCCCGCTTTTCAGAAGATGATATGCCTCCTGAATATTTTTTGCAATGATAACGCGAAGGTTGACGCCGAGTGTGTCTGCCAGATTGGAGCACAAATCGTAATCGTAACCCATCGGTTGATCTTTATAAATAAAATAGGAAGTAGAACCATACAGCATAACCGCATTCAACGTATCGCGTTCAACGATACGGTCAAATAGCGTTTTTACCCGGGGAGATTTCTTCCATGTTTTGCAGCCCGATAAAAACAACGAAACAGCAACGAGTAAGAGTAAAAAACGATATGTCGATTTGGTCAACAAGAATATAGTGTTAGATTTTTCTCAATATTATTTTACAGACAGATCTGTTATAATCAGACATGCTCTATGCAATTTTCATCTATCAGAGGCAATCCATTCAAACGCAACCACAGTTGTGCCGTGGCTACCACATCTTTCTGGCAATAAATCGAAATACGATCCACATCTTTCTCTTGGTAATACACCTGAGCTACCTGACTGCCGTTAATATCATCTTTGGGAGTTGGAATATTAAAAATAGCCGTCAGTAAATTGAGCGAAGTAAAATTTTTATAATCTCCGAATTTCCACATCTCTAGGGTATCCAGAAAAGGCACATCCCATGGTTTTCTAGAGGCAACATTCAATACCTCAGGTAGCGGAAGTTCGTTCACCAGCAATCTACGGCAAATATACGGCACATCGAATTCTTTAATGTTATGCCCACACAAATTTATTTCAGAAGGACGGCCAAACAATTCGAGCATGGCGCAAAATTCGATCAACAGTTTCGACTCGTCATCGCCATAAAATGATTTCACTCGAAAATGTTCTTGCCCGTTTTTTCGATAAATAAAACCAGCTGAAATACACACAATCTTACCGAATTCGGCAAATATGCCGGCTCCGTTGGCAAATACAAACTGAGGATCCGACTCTGCCGGGTAGCGATCGGGCATCCGTTTTTTCAACGATTCGGCTTTTTCTTTCCACAACTCCGGCAATCGACCCGGCAATTGTGTATAGTCAACCGTCTGTGGAACGGTTTCAATGTCAAGAAAAACAATCCTTTCTTTATTTATATTCTTCATTTTAAGGCATATTAGCGAGGCAAAGATAAAATATAAACTCAACACCGACAAATATTGCTGATTTCAGGCCTCAAGATTTCAAGTCTCAGAACGCAACTTTATCATCTCATAACTTAGCGATTCATTCTTTTTGTATGTGGAAATTATCATGTAATTTTGCACTCCTAAACTATTTTTGAGTGCAAACAGGAGAAATATCTGCCATCGGAGTAGCTGTATGCTGGACATTCAGTGCATTGTTTTTTGAAAAGGCAGGCAATCGCATCGGGTCGCTGGCCGTCAACATTATCCGTTTGGCAATGGCCATTGTCTTGCTTGGTATCGGAACGTGGATCACGCGTGGAATGTTTGTTCCGCTGGATGCAACGCCCGATCAGTGGTTTTGGCTTTCGTTATCCGGGTTTATCGGTTTTTTTCTCGGCGACCTTTGCCTGTTTTACTCCTACACACTAATCGGGTCGCGCATGGCACAGCTTGTAATGACCCTCGCACCACCCATTACAGCTTTAATCGGTTTTATTTTCTTAGGCGAACGCCTGATGCTGCTACAAACGACAGGTATTGCCGTCACGGTGTTGGGAATTGTCATTGCCATGTTGGGAAAAGAGAAAGGCGAAAAGCTCAATTTCAAAGTGCCCTTCAAAGGATTTCTGTTCGCATTGGGTGGCGCTGTAGGCCAAGCGATTGGTTTAATTATCAGTAAAAAAGGTATCGGTCATTACGATGCGATGGCTGCTACCCAAATACGAGCTTTTACCGGGGGATTGTGTTTCTTTCTGCTGGTGACTTTCCTGAAAAGATGGCACACTATTCGGAGTGCATCCAAAGATCGTGCCGGTATCGGCTCGGTACTGATCGGCTCTTTCTTCGGTCCTGTGGTAGGAGTTGCGCTTTCGTTGTATGCCATTCAGCACACCGAAGCCGGCATTGCTGCAACACTGATGGGTTTAGTACCCATTTTTATTATCGTCCCGTCAGCCATCATGTTCAAGGAGAGAATTTCGATATACCAAATAATCGGAGCTTTCGTCAGTGTCGGAGGATGTATTCTTCTCTTTATGAAACCCCAATAAAAATTACACCTCATGCACGATTACATAGTAATACTCACGGACATAAACCATTTTCCACAGAAAGCCCTTCGATTAGCCTCTTTGCTGGCCAAAGGATTTAAGAGAGAGATCTGTTTTTTAAGTTTTGCTTCGGACAAAACGGAAAACCAGCTAACAGAAGAGAGGCACCGACAATGGATCAAAGAATCCTTGTATCCTGCAATCAGCATTATCCGACCTGCAAGTACAATGCTCCATGACACTTTATCCCAAATCGAAGCAGCATTTTTAGTAATCGAACCCGCATCCGGATCCGTTTACAACAAAATACAACCGATATTAAACAATTGCAAACCACTTCGAATTCCATATTTCTTTGTAAATCAAAACTCAAAATCGATAAAACTCGATAGAGTGCTGGTTCCAGTTGGCTTTTTAACCGAAGAAAAAGAGAAGGGAATTTTTGCGTCGAAGCTAGCCCGATTTTGCGACAGTGCGATCACATTACTGAAAGCCAAAGACTACGGTTCCCGTGCCGGACGGAGCGTGCAGCAGATAAAAACTCTATTTGAGAAACTCGATATAACCTGTTCAATAGAACAGGCCCGCAGAGATAGCTTCAAAGTACAAAATGAAGCCTCGTTACGAGCCTGTAATGGAGATACCGATTTAATTATTGTCACCGCTTCCCGGGAATATGGTTTGGATGATGTAATTTTCGGTCCTCCCGAACGTAAAATCATTCAAAATACCACTGTTCCGGTAATGGTTATCAATCCACGACCGGATCTATACGTATTATGCGATTGACTTAGCCGTGCCTATTTGCCACCGTATATATAGTTCAATACACAAGCCAAATGGTCGCCGGCCAGTGAAAGTCTCTCCTCCAGAAGTGAGACATATTCATAATTATATTTATACTGATTCTCGGTTTTCGAAACAGAGTCATACACTTTCTGAGCGGCTTGGTAAGTTTCCCATGCCCAATCCAAGACCAAAGAGGGTTGAAATGTCACGGTTTTTGCAGTATGTGTCCGAAACAAATAATTGGCATATTCCGTATAGCTTAATTTCTGAAAATCGATCAATCCTTCGTCCCACAATGAGTGAAGTGACACTTCGCGCCCTTGCCATTTGAATCGGATAGTGTTTCCTCCTTTATCTTCAGGATGCCCCATGTGGAGCGGTTGGTGCATATCGCCAAGCAGATGAATCAACATCTTCAAATTTTCTTCATTATTAGGCTCTTTTTTGAGTTTTGTTATAAGCTCCTGAACTCTAAAAACCGCTTCGCCATCATTTTTGGTAACAGCCTCTTTGTTGAATGCGTCCCGATTCAGTCCCGACGCAATATCTTTGTAGTGCCATACCTCCCGACCTTCATATTTTTCATCACTTCGGACAAAATCGCCCCAATTGGCCACCATTGCTACACCGGCATGTTTCAATACTGCATCAATACGACGCTGAGCTGTCTTGTTCAATTTCTTCTGTGCCAATTCACCAATCACACGATGTCCTATCAATCCCCAGCCCCAAGCCAATTGAGGCATAAAACACAAAATACCTAATAAACAAATAGTTATATTTTTCTTCATCACTAAAAAATTTTGCTCAAATATAGCTAATTTTACACGCCGGTTCAAAACACCCTGTTCAAAAATGTTAAATAAATCAAACCAACGTAACCTTTCACCCTTCCCGATCGTCATTTATTTTGTACATGGATTTACAGCAATTTGAAATAAAAATCCTACCGCTAAAGAATAAAATCTACCGATTAGCAAAAGCACTGCTAAACGACGCAAGCGAAGCAGAAGATGCAGTGCAGGATATTTATTTAAAATTGTGGTCATCACGCAAAGAGCTTGAAAAAGCGAATAATGTAACGGGGCTCACATTACACATTGCTCGTAATCATTGCATCGACAAACTCAGGATACGCAACCGGGTTCAATTCAGTGGATTGATAGACAATGACGAAAGTTTGTCTGCTGATCTTTCGCCGTACGAACAAACAGAGCAGAAAGACCTTGTAAAGAACGTAAAGCAATTAATAAGCACCCTACCCGAACAACAACGCATAGTGATTCATCTACGGGATGTTGAAGGGTTGGAAATGGATGAAATTGCCACCATTACCGGAATGACCGAAAATGCCATCAAGGTATATCTTTCGAGAGCGCGTCAAAGCATCCGAAAGTCATTTTTAGGAAGATAAAACAAATTGTCAATCACAGATTGTCATGAATAACATACACGAATTATTGCAAAAATATTTTGACGGAGCGACTTCCCTGACAGAAGAGAATAGCCTGCAAGAATATTTTGCACAAGCTGAAATAGCAGAGGATCTGATGCAATACAAACCGTTGTTTGAATGCTTTGCCGGTCTGGAAACTGAAATATTACCGAATGATACATTCGAAGAAGATTTCAGACAAAAAGTAAGTTCACACCGGAAACATCACGGGCTTGTATACCATATCTCCTTGTGGAGTTCGGCGGCTGCTGCCTGCGTCGTTTTGGCAATGGGATCGATTTACTATATCGAACGCCAGAACAACTACATGATTGTCAATGGGAAAAGAATAAACGATCCTGAAAAGGCTTTGATGATTGCCGCCGATAAATTGCACCTTGTAACTGGAAAATTCAACAATAGCGTCTCTCATGTTCAACAGATCAGACGAGTAGGCAAGCAGTTAAGTGTAATGGAAATATTTAATAAACACGACCACTCAACCGACTCTTTGAACACAAACAACGCAATAAAGACCAATGAAAACTAAACTGATTCTTTTGATGATCGTGCTTTCATCTGTCGGACTTCAGGCACAGACCATCGACAAATTGATTGAAAAATATTCAACAAATAAAAATTTCGAGTACGTATCTATCAGCAAAGGGCTATTCAATCTAACACAATGGTTGGGTGGCAGTAACATCGACAAAGACACTAAAGAGGTGCTAGGACGAATTAAGAGCATGAAGATATTGACTCTTAACACGACAATAAACAGTCAGGCAAAGGTAAGTTTCCAAAGAGAATTAAACAGCTTCCTTAAACGGGGTTGTTATGAGCAAATGATGGAAACGAGGAATAAATCAGACAAATCGACCGTATACGGTTATACTGACAATAAAGGGGTTGCACACCTGTTGATTGTCGTAAAAAACGATGCAGAAATGAGTCTGATCGTAATGAAAGGTAACCTGACTCATGCAGATTTAGAAAAAATAGCAAAATAACAACAGAGCATATAACTTGACATTCACTTTTTCATCTTTTTACCTGAAAATTGATTACTTTTGCCGGTGTTTGTGAAAACCCCGGCAAATTCTTTTTAAACAGGGTCACCAAACTGATTTATAAATCATTTTACCATTTTCACTCATGAACATAGTCATCATCAAATACAACGCAGGCAACATCCGATCCGTGATTTTTGCACTTGAACGTATCGGAGTTAATGCAATAGTAAGCGACGACCCCGAAGTGATCAAAGCCGCAGACAAGGTCATTTTCCCTGGCGTCGGCGAAGCTTCTTCGGCAATGTTATACCTAACAGAAAAAGGACTGGATAAAGTGATCCGTTCGCTACGGCAACCCACCTTGGGCATCTGTCTAGGAATGCAATTGCTATGCTCTCATTCCGAAGAGAATGATGCAGCCTGCCTCGGACTGATTCCTCAGGAAGTAAAAAAATTCACTGCTGAAGCCGGGAAAGTTCCTCAAATCGGTTGGAACGACATCTACAATCTCAAATCTCCACTGTTTGAAAATATTCCGGAACACAGCTATGTATACTTTGTACACGGTTATTACGCCGCTTATGGAGATAATACGATAGCCTCCTCCACTTACGGCCCGGAATATAGCGCTGCACTGCAAAAGGATAATTTCTATGCGGTACAATTTCACCCGGAGAAATCGGGGGATGTAGGACAAAAAATTCTGGAAAATTTTTTGAAATTATAAGAGAAAAGGCCGACTATTAAATGCCTGCACTTCGTTTAAGATCTTCTATCTGCTTTTTCCAAAGCATGATGCTATCATGCTTTTCGTCCGGCTCGGCAAAATC
This sequence comes from Bacteroidota bacterium, assembly GCA_017860295.1. GTDB lineage: Bacteria > Bacteroidota > Bacteroidia > Bacteroidales > Paludibacteraceae > Microbacter. The sequence continues at coordinate 71,486 of JAFNAS010000001.1, forward strand.
GGTAACTACCAACCCTACAGCCGAAGTCAACTCATCCACATTGATCTTGAATTCGAAATAGATCTTTTCGCTTTCATCATCCAACCAATGGAAACGAATAAAGGAGCCATTGTGCAATAGAATCAATTCGGCTTGTTGGCTATGATCGCCCCAGGTAAAGGTATATAAACGCCCATCTACTTTTACTTTATCAGCAAACCAGCCTGCAAGACCCACCGAAGTACTGAGACTATTCCATAACACAGAAAAAGAAATGTTTTGAAAGACATATTCAACTTGAAATTTTTCTTTTTCCATAACCTTTAAATTGTTTATTCGGGTGCAAAATAGAGTTTTTTAGTGAATATTCCAAATATAACCCGAACTTTTTGCAAGCATTATGTTTTTCAAAATTCAATTTAATTCTTAAATCACACCACAACAACAGGATCTGATCATATCTTCGAAAGAATAAAATTCAAATTCATCCGGGACCCCCTCATTTTGATGTCACAGCATAATAAAATACAAAAAAATACAATAGCACCCGGGTCAACAGACGGGACATCTGTGTAAAAAACAGCATTTTACAGTACAACCTGATTTTTCGCTATTATTTCTTCGGCAAATACATAGTAAATAATAGCATAAATTATTACCTTTGCGCTCTAAAACTATAAATACTCATATATGGGAAGCGCATCACTTATAGCTCTGCTAATCATTGCAATAGTTATGGCTGTTGTCATGATTTACATCGGGAAAATATTCGGTATTTCTTCCACTAATCCTCAAAAAGGAGAACCCTACGAGTGCGGAATTGAAACCAAAGGCGTTACGTGGGTTCAGTTTAATATTGGATATTATCTCTTTGCCTTGTTGTTTCTAGTATTCGATGTGGAAATTGTGTTTTTGTTTCCCTGGGCTACGGTGGTTCGGGAATTGGGCATAGTTGCCTTTGTCGAAATCCTCTTTTTTACCGGTTTCCTTTTCGTTGGACTGTTGTACGCATATAAAAAGAAAGCACTCTCATGGATGTAAAAAAAGAATATATTCCCGAATTCGACGGGGATTTGTACAAGGATGAATTTGGACGTACCAATTTCATCGTGACAACTATTGACAAGATTGCCAACTGGGGCCGTAGCAACTCGCCATGGCCTTTGTCTTTTGGAACAAGTTGTTGTGCTATCGAGCTGATGAGTACCGTGTCGGCCAAGTACGACTGGTCTCGTTTCGGGTTTGAAGTAATGCGTGCCAGCCCGCGTCAGTGCGACGTGATTGTAGTTGCCGGTACCATCACCTACAAAATGGCTCCGGTACTGAAACGTCTTTACGACCAGATGCCTGATCCGAAATATGTAATTGCTATGGGTGCCTGTGCTGTTTCCGGCGGACCGTTTTATTATAATTCGTATGCCGTATTGAGAGGGGTCGATAATATTATTCCGGTCGATGTATATATTCCCGGATGTCCTCCACGCCCCGAATCGTTGATTCACGGTATGATGACTCTGCAGGAAAAAATCCGGAAATCGAAAGCATACGTTATTCAGAAACCCAAAAAGAATAAGGAAGAAGACAAATGATAAAAGAGGAATTAAAACAGTATCTCGAACAAACTTTCCCCAGTGCGAAAGTGGATGAGACATTTGATTTTCCGGTATTGTTTCTTACCAAAGAGGAGCTTATTCCTGTGATGAAACAATTGCGGGATGCCCCGGAAACGAAGTTCAACTTTCTTTTCTGCGAAACAGCCGTAGACCGCAATCCCGAATTTGAAATGGTGTATCACCTCACTTCCACCTATTATCATCACGATATGATGGTAAAAGTGATACTCGAGGATCGTGAAAACCCGGAAATCGAATCGGTTTATTCTGTATGGGAAGCTGCCGATTTGTACGAAGACGAAATTTACGACCTGTTCGGCATCCGTTTCACCAATCATCCCAATCTTCGCCGTATCTTTTTGACCGACGAGTGGGTAGGGTATCCTCTCCGTAAAGATTATCAAGACGATAGAATCATTTCTTTGTAAAATAGAATGGAAAACCAAACAGTAACCCCATCAGAGCTGAAAACTGAAGAATTTGTAGTCAATATCGGCCCTCAACACCCTGCCACTCACGGGGTTTTGCGTGTCGAAGTTACATTGGACGGCGAAACCGTCAAAGACGTTCTTCCCCATCTCGGATATATCCACAGAGGCATCGAAAAAATGACCGAATCGCTTGGTTACAAGCAATCCATTTTTTTGACCAGCCGTATGGACTATCTCTCGGCTCATATTAACAATCATCTTTGTGCACTGGCTATTGAAAAAGCTGCTCAAATAGAAGTTCCTGCCCGTGCAAAAGCAATTCGTATCATCATGGACGAGTTGCAGCGTTTAACCTCTCACGAATTGTGGTGGGGTTCCTGCGCGATGGACATCGGGGCAGTAACCCCTTTCTTTTTGGGATTCCGCGATCGTGAACGCATTCTCGAATTATTCGAACAAAATACCGGCAACCGGCTCACGATGAGCTATATCATTCCGGGTGGTGTAATGAATGATGTTCGTCCCGACTTTGTGCCGAAGCTCAAAGCGTTGCTCAAAAGCATCAAAGATTACCGCAAAGAATACGACCAATTGATTACCGGAAACTATATTTTCCAACACCGTACGCAAGGTATCGGAGTGCTGTCGAAAGAACAAGCCATTTCGTTGGGTTGTACAGGGCCTACCGCACGTGCTTCCGGTCTTAGCTGCGACATTCGTAAGCTTTATCCGTACGACGGGTATGAAAAGCTCGATTTCAAAGAGGTGATCGATTACGGTTGCGACAACTGGGCCCGTTATGTTGTTCGTATGGAAGAGATGAGTCAATCGATCCACATTATCGAACAACTGCTCGATAATCTTCCCACCGGAGACTACCGAACCAAATTGAAAGGTGTACTGAAATTGCCGGCTGGCGAATACTATCAACGCGTCGAATCTGCCCGTGGCGAACTGGGTGTGTATATCGTAAGCGATGGCGGAGCAAAACCTTACCGCATGAAGTTCCGCACCCCGTGCTATTCAAACCTTGGTGCTGTAAAACCGATTTCTGTAGGGATGAAGATTGCCGACCTTATGGCAAATATGGCTACGATAGATTTGGTAATCCCTGATATGGACAGATAAAAACAGAGATATGATTTCAATGATACAATTTTCGGATGTTACAACCTGGATTCATCAGCTGCTTTCAAGCTGCATGGCTCCCTGGCTGGTATTTCTCATTGAGTTGGTAGTTGCCGCTGTGGCTGCTGTTGTGGCACTGCTGGTTTGCGTTATCATCATGGTGTACATGGAACGTAAGGTTGCCGGTCACATGCAATTGCGTCACGGACCGAACCGCGTAGGTTGGCACGGACTCTGCCAGCTGTTTGCCGACATCATCAAACTGCTTTTGAAAGAGAGTTTTACACCTACCCGTGCCGACAAACTTTTGTTTACCGTGGCACCGGTCTTGTCTCTTTGTGTTTCGTTACTGGCGCTTGCTCCCATTTCGTGGGGGCCGGGATTGGTATTGTGGAACACCAATATCGGCGTTCTGTTTGTTACCGCAATTTCATCGATGGGTGTAATCGGCATTCTGATGGCCGGATGGTCGAGTAATAACAAATATGCACTGTTGGGTGCAATGCGTAGTGGCGCTCAGATTGTCAGCTACGAATTGTCGGCCGGATTGTCCATCGTAACCATTGTAGCCCTTGCAGGCACACTGAATACCGGTGGTATTATCGAATCGCAGGCAAACGGCTGGTGGGTTCTGAAAGGACATCTTCCCGCCATTTTTGCTTTTATAATCTATATTATTGCCAGTACCGCCGAATGTAACCGTGCTCCGTTCGACCTTGCAGAAGCAGAGTCGGAACTTACAGCCGGATACCACACCGAATATTCGGGTATGCAGTTCGGTATTTTCTACCTGAACGAATACATCAACATGGGTGTTGTGGCAATGATTGCTTCTACCTTGTTTTTAGGTGGATGGCAGCCATTCTATCTTCCGTTTGATTTTCCGTTGGCACATGCCTTCAACGATATTATGGCGCTCAAGTTCATGGAAACATGGCCTGCCTGGATTTCATGGGTTTCGCTGGCCTGGCCGTTGGTTTGGTTCTTCGGTAAATTGTTCCTCATCATCTTCTTTATGATGTGGTTCCGCTGGACTTTCCCCCGTTTAAGGATCGACCAGTTGTTGAAACTTGAATGGAAATATCTGTTACCGTTGAGCATCGTTAATCTGGTAATCGTTGCACTGTTTATTGTGTTGGGATTACATTTTTAATCGTGAGTCATTCGATAGTCATTAATTCGTAATTAATAATAGAGTGAAAGCACTATATAACTATTTGAAAGAGGTCGCATTTGCGTTTGTATCGCTTGCAAACGGACTTTTGCTGACCCTGAAGTATTTCGTTACCCCGTGGAAATCGATCATTACCGAAAATTATCCGGACAACCGTGACCATCCAAGCGTTGCTGATGAGTTTGCCGGCGAAGTGATTTTGATTCACGACGAGAACAACGAACATAAGTGTACCGCTTGTACGCTTTGTCAGATGGCATGTCCGAACAACTCCATCCAGATTATTTCAAAACAGGTGGAGACGGAGGATGGAAAGAAGAAGAAAGTGCTTGATCAGTGGGTATATCATTTGGAAATGTGTACTTTCTGTAAACAGTGTATTGACGCTTGCCCGCAAGACGCCATCAAAATGATTAACTCTTACGAATTAAGCTGTTTTGATCGGAGTACGCTGACCAAGGTACTTAACCGTCCTGGATCGAAATTGAAAGAAAAAGCAAAAGTAACTCCTAAAGTTCAAGAATAATGAGTGCATCGACAATTATATTCTATATCCTGGCAACCTTAGTGGTTGTGTTCGGAGCGCTGACAGTGTTCAGCCGTAAGATTTTCAGAGCTGCCATCAGCCTGTTGTTATCGTTGACTTTTATTGCCGGCATCTATTTTCTGTGGAATGTCGATTTTATCGGTGCCCTGCAAATCATCATTTATGTGGGAGGTATTGTTGTCCTGATTATCTTTTCTATTTTTCTTACGCACCATTCGGGACAGAGTTTGCCGAAGGCGAAAACAGGCAAGAAGCTGCTTTCCGGTATAATGGCCGTTGCAGGATTGGGTTTTACCACCTGGGTGGTTTCGCAATATGTTTTCAAACCGGCGCCCGGTGTTGTACCGGTAGAACCATCGGTTCATAATATCGGTATACAAATGCTCAGCTATAGCGATTATGGTTATGTATTTCCGTTTGAAGTCATCAATATTCTGTTACTGGCGGCTTTGGTGGGTGCAATCGTTATTGCAATCAAAAAGAGTCAGGATACGGAAGAATAGAATCAAAAGCAGATCAATAAACTTCTTTTAGAATAAATATAAAAGATATGGAACAAGTCCCCTTATCGCACATTCTGATATTAAGTTCCACTCTCTTCTTTTTGGGAGTGTACGGCTTTTTCTCGCGTCGTAACCTGATTACGATGCTCATGTCGGTGGAACTAATACTCAACAGCGTGAATATTAATTTCATTGCGTTCAACAAATATCTTTTTCCGCACCAATTGGAAGGCATTTTCTTCACCATGTTTATCATCGTGGTTGCTGCGGCAGAGGTATCCATTTCCATCGCTATTATCATTAATCTGTATCGTCGATTCAAAACTATTGACATTGAAGATACTACAACAATGAAGTACTAAACTATGAATAGCTACGATTTATCTGCTCTCTTAATTGTAATATTGCCGATACTCAGCTTTACTGTGTTGGGTTTGTTCGGTAATCGCTTCAGCAATCGTACCTCCGGTTTGATTGGCTGTGCCTCTTTAGTAACAACAGCTATTCTGGCATTATATGTTGCTGCCGGTTATTTCTTCGATTTCGGATTGGTGAATGGCGAACATGTAAAACATATTGCTCTGCAGTTCCAGTGGTTGAAATTCACCGATAGCCTTTCTATCGATCTGGGTATCGTTCTCGATCCTATTTCGGTAATGATGCTGCTTGTAATCACTATCGTTTCGTCGATGGTGCATATTTACAGTTTGGGTTACATGAAAGGCGAAGATTATTTTGAACGGTATTACGCTTATTTATCCCTCTTCTCTTTCTCGATGCTGGGTTTGGTCGTTGCCGTCAATATCTTCCAAATGTATATTTTCTGGGAGTTGGTTGGTGTTTCATCCTTCCTGCTGATAGGTTTTTACTTTACGAAGCCTTCGGCCATCGCGGCTGCCAAGAAAGCATTTATCGTTACCCGTTTTGCCGACCTCGGATTCCTTATCGGTATCCTGATGTTGAGCTACAATACAAAATCGCTCGATTTCTTTACCATTATCGATCGTCTGACACAGGTCGGTTCTCCCTATCTGGCTAATTTCACAGCCACAAGCTTTATGGGAATGTCGGCCTTGTCGTGGGCATTGTTACTCGTGTTTATGGGAGGTGCCGGTAAATCGGCCATGTTCCCGTTGCACATTTGGTTGCCCGACGCTATGGAGGGTCCTACACCGGTTTCGGCATTGATCCATGCGGCAACGATGGTTGTAGCCGGGGTATTTCTTGTTGCACGTCTGTTCCCGGTATTTGCCATCTCAGCTCCCGATGCTCTTTTGATTATTGCGTATATCGGAGCGTTCACCGCACTGTTCGCTGCTGTGATTGCCTGTACGCAAACCGATATAAAACGCGTTTTGGCTTACTCTACCATCTCTCAGATTGCATACATGATGTTTGCTCTCGGTGTTGCCGGTTGGGGTGAAGGCAAGATGGAAGGATTTACAGCATCCATGTTCCACCTGTTTACTCATGCATTCTTCAAAGCATTGTTATTCCTTGGTGCCGGAGCTGTTATTCATGCCGTTCATACCAACGAAATGGAAGGTATGGGAGGCCTGCGGAAATCATTGCCAATTACACATTTTACATTTTTGATTGCCTGTCTGGCTATTGCGGGGGTTCCTCCTTTTGCCGGTTTCTTCAGCAAGGAAGCTATTTTGTCGTCGGCTTTACAAACCCAACCGTTGATTTTCTACGTCGGTTTGTTCACCAGCGGTTTGACTGCATTCTATATGTTCCGTTTGTATTTCCGCATTTTCTGGTACAATCCGGTTCCCGAACACAGCCACAATCACGAAACACATACCTGGGCAATGAATATTCCGTTGATTATTCTGGGTGTGGGTGCTGCCTTTGCAGGTTTGATTCCATTCGGTTCGTTTGTTAGTGCCGATGGTAAAGCTCTTGAACTTCCGTTCCACCTGACATTCTCCATTGCGCCTGTTGCTGTCGGACTTATCGGTATCGGCATTGCTTATTTGCTGTATGGCAAGAAGAATGAGATACCCGATAAAATTGCATCGGCTGTCAGCGGTTTTTATCAGGCTGCTTATCATAAATTCTACATCGACGAAATATACCTGTTTATCACAAAGAAAGTGTTATTCAATTTGGTAGGACGCCCTGCTGCCTGGTTCGATCGTACGGTGGTGAATGGTCTGTTCATCAATGGCTCGGCCGAAACTGCCGTTGCAACTTCCAATGCGATTAAGCCGATGCAATCGGGTCGATTGCAATCATACACCATGTTTTTCCTTGGTGGTGTGTTGTTGCTCGCAGCTTTGTTAATCATAAAATTCATGTAACGCCCAATGGATATTTTATCATTATTACTCGTTTTACCCGTCATTACAGCACTGGCAATTCTTATTGTAAAGAAGGATCAGGCTGTGAGATGGATTGCCCTTTCGGGAAGTATAATCCAATTTGCTTTGGCGATTGGTATTACAGCTTATTATGTAAGCCTTCGTCAGGCTGGCGCAACAGGCAATATGTTGCTTGAGAGCAGTTATGAGTGGTTCGCTCCGTTACAAATCTATTTCAGCACTGCGGTTGACGGCATCTCGTTGGTAATGATTCTGATGACTGCCATGGTGGTAGTTGCCGGCATTCTGGTGTCGTGGCGCATTACCAAGCAGGTAAAAGAGTTCTTTTTCCTGATCGTGTTGCTTAGTTTGAGTGCCTACGGGTTCTTTACATCGACCAATTTGTTTGTCATGTTTTTCTTCCTCGAACTTGCCGTTATTCCGAAATATCTGTTGATCGGTGTATGGGGAAGCGGGCGTAAGGAGTATAGCGCAATGAAGCTGGCTCTGATGCTGATGTTCGGATCGGCGTTGGTTTTTATCGGTATCTTAGGCCTGTTCTACTTTACCGGAGCTCAAACCTGGGACTTTCAGGAAATTGCTAAAATGCACATTCCTATTGAAACACAACGTATTCTTTACGTTTTGCTGTTTACCGGTTTCGGCGTATTTACCGCCATGTTTCCGTTCCATACCTGGGCTCCCGACGGTCACTCTTCGGCACCTACGGCAGCTTCAATGTTTCTCGCTGGTATTTCAATGAAACTGGGAGGTTACGGTTGTTTGCGTGTCGCAACCTATTTGTTGCCGGATGCAGCGGTCGAACTTTCATGGATATTTATTATTGCGGCTTCAATAGCGATTATCTACGGTGCTTTTGCTACCATGATGCAAAAAGACCTCAAATATATGAACGCATACTCATCCGTTAGTCACTGTGGATTCGTTATTCTTGGTATTGCAATGCTTACCAAAGTGGCGGTAACGGGAGCTGTGATGCAGATGGTATCGCACGGTATTATGACAGCCCTTTTCTTTGCCAGTATCGGTATGATTTATGATCGTGCCCATACCCGTCAGGTAGATGAGTTGGGTGGTATGTTGAAACAGGTTCCATTCATCGGTTCCGCGTTTATCATTTCGGGTTTGTGTTCTCTCGGACTTCCAGGATTCAGCGGATTCGTTTCCGAAATGACGGTCTTCGTCGGTTCGTGGGAACGTACGGGGGTATTCTACCGTGTGGCAACTATTTTAGCGTGTGCTTCTATTGTGGTAACTGCGGTCTATATTTTACGAGCCGTAGGGTTTGCCATTTGGGGAACAGTTACCAATAAAGAGTACCTGAAGTTCAAAGATGCAAGCTGGAGCGAACGTTCGGCTGCCGTTTTGTTGATTATCGGTATTTTGCTCATCGGTTTGGCTCCGTTCCTGCTGACCAACCTGATTGACATTGATACGACTTCAATTGCACAACGTTTTATTGCTGTGGTAGGAAAGTAATCCTATTGCTTTATCACTGAAATTGTAATACAGTAAATTAAAAGATACATGGATATAGTTTTGATGTTTCGGTTCGAGATTATCCTAGCAGTGCTCATTCTGGCTATTTTTATAATGTCACTGCGTGGTTTTGATACGAACGTAAAGTGTTTCCTTAACACGATGAACGTGCTGTTGTTGCTTAACTTCATTGCCGGTTGGTTACCGCTAAGTGAAGGAAGCTACTTTTCGGATTTCTTCCGCACTAACGGTCTGATTGTTTTGCAGAAAAACATTATTAACCTTGGCCTTTTGCTGATTTCGTTAACCTCGTATGTATGGCTTACCCAATCGAAATACCGTTTGGAATTCTATATCCTGATGCTCAGTAGTATTTTCGGCGTGTATGTCATGCTTTCAAGCGGACATATCCTGATGCTTTATCTGGGACTTGAGATGTCGACCATACCCATTGCGGCCATGTCGAACTTCAATCTGAAAGAACAACGCTCTTCGGAAGCCGGTATCAAGTTGATTCTGTCGTCGGCATTTTCTACAGGTATCATGTTGTTCGGTATTTCGTTGTTGTATGGCGCAGTCGGCAATCTGTCGTTTGCTTCTGTAATTGCCAACCTGCATCCGAACGTTCTTACCCTGTTTGCATTTGCTTTTATTCTTGCCGGTTTTGCATTCAAAATGTCTATCGTGCCGTTCCACTTGTGGACAGCCGATGTTTACGAAGGCTCTCCGATCGGAGTAACCAATTTCCTCTCCGTTATCAGTAAAGGTTCGGTTATTTTCGTTTTCCTTACCGTTTTATATACGCTTTTCGGCGGATTGAAAGAGGCTTGGTTGTTGGGAATAAGCATTCTGTCTATTCTCAGTATGACAATCGGTAACCTCTTTGCCTTACGTCAACAAAATGCCAAACGATTTCTTGCATTCTCTTCTATTGCTCAGGTCGGTTTCGTTTTAGTGGGTGTTACGGCAGCATCAACCATCGGATCGGCATCTGTTGTCTATTTCGTTTTAATTTATCTTCTGAGTAATATCGCTGCATTTGGTGTGATCGGTGCTGTAGCCGATAGCACCGGTTCGGAATCGCTTCAGTTATTCAAAGGTCTTTATAAATCGAATCCTTTCTATGCTTTGATAATGGCTGTGGCTCTCTTTTCGTTAGCCGGGGTGCCTCCAATTGCCGGTTTCTTTGGCAAGCTATTCCTATTGACAGCCGGTATGAAGAGTGGCTTGTACGTACTGATGGGATTTGCCGGGGTTAATCTGGTGCTTTCTCTCTACAACTACCTACGTGTTGTGAAATATATGTTTATTGATGACGCTGAAAAGCCATTGGCTCCGCTAAACAGAAACAGGCAACTGACTACCGCTTTGTACATTTGCCTGATCGGTTTGATTGTCATCGGTTTCGTAACTCCGATCTATCAATACATCGATTCTCTTTGCGGAATCTGATCAATATGCTTGAACATGAAAACAAAGACCCGGACACTAATGCCCGGGTCTTTGTGCTTTTAGTATGTCCGAATAAATATTTTTTATGATTGAGATAAAAACAAAAGTTCTCTTTTTTCCTAACTTTGCGATAGGTTTTGAATCTATCATAAAAAAAGCCTCCCCCTTATCCAACTCGATACTATAATTTGAATAACGATAAACATTAAACATTTCAGACATGAAAAAGATCTCTTTTGTAGCGTTAATGCTATGCTTTACAGCAATATGTTTTGCGCAGAATGCCAATAAACCCGTATTGACTTTCGCTGAAAAAAGCTTTGATTTCGGTACTGTAAAGGAAGAAGCTGGTAAAATTACCCATGAATTTACGTTTACCAACACCGGAAAAGCGCCACTGGTAATTCAACAAGTTACTGCTTCTTGCGGCTGTACGACTCCAGCTTGGACCAAAGAACCGGTTGCTCCCGGCGCTAAAGGCATAATTACAGTGACCTATTCTGCATCAGGTCGTCCGGGTTCGTTTCAGAAAAGCATTACCGTAACGAACAATTCGGCCGAGAATCCGATAATCTTGATTATCAAAGGGCAAGTAACCCCGAAAGCTACTGCGCAGAAATAAAACATAATCCGATGTTCAGGAGTATTCTGTTTAGTCTATTCTTGTGCTCTGTGATGACAGGCTTTTCCCAAATCAGAGAAAAGCCTGTCATCTCTTTTGCTACAAGAATCTACGATTTCGGCACCATTAGGGAAGAAGTCGGCAAGGTATCGCACGATTTTGTATTCATCAATACAGGCAAAACTCCGCTGGTTATCCAGCAAGTCACCGCTTCGTGCGGTTGCACAACCCCCAGCTGGACAAAACAACCGATCGCGCCTGGAGCTCAAGGTAAAATCGCCGTCGTTTATACGGCTACCGGTCGACCGGGTATTTTTACAAAGACCATTACCGTAACCAATAATTCCGAAGAAAATCCGGTGCAATTGACAATTCATGGTTCTGTAACACCGAAACCGCTTTCGCAAAGCCAGGCTTTCCCTGTCGATTTCGGAACCGTAAGACTTAAATCCACACTAATTCCAATAGGAAATATTCGCAAAGGAACAATCAAGAGTATTGTAGTTCCTGTGCTCAATGCTTCGAATACAAACATCACCCTATCTTTCGGCTCGCTGCCCCCCCATATCACGGTAACTACACAACCCACCACTCTTGCTCCCGGCAAAGAATCTTTGCTTAAAATCAGTTACAACAGTGCATTAACAGACGATTGGGCTTTTCGAAATGATCCGATCAACTTAATAGTGAATAGCGATACCAAAGGGTCGAAGAAGAATGTATTGCATATTGCCGCCTTTATATCCGAAGACTTTTCGAAGCTAACTCCGATACAAAAAAGAGTGGCGCCGACGGCTACATTGCTTACGAAAGAAGTAAAACTAGGGAAAGCAAAAACAAACGGAACACTTACCGGAAGCTTTGCAATAAAGAATACGGGAAATTCCCCGTTGCTGATTCGGAAAATATTTTCCGACTGCAATTGTATCTCTTATCAATTACCCAAGGCGGGTATTGCTAGCGGACAGACCGATAATATCCGTTTTGTAATAAAGGCCGGCAAACTTACCGGGCTTAAAATAGAGAATATCAACCTACTGACGAACTCTCCCTCTACTACCGACCTCCAATTGCCGATTAGCTGGGAAACCGTCCGATAATTTACTATTTGCAAGGTCAATTCTCATGGTTGAAGCGGTCTCTCAATAAACTTAAAAAAGAAAGAAAACCTCAGGGATCTCTCAACTAATTATACTGCGAAATAGGTTTCGAGCTCTTTCAAGGTATCTTCGCCGGTTGCAATATCTTTCACCACCAACCCTTTTTCAAGCACGACAATACGGTTGCAGACTTCGGTTACATGATTGAGATCGTGACTGGAGATTAGCATGGTCATGTTGCGATTGGTTTGCAAATCGTTCAGAAGGCGTTTCAGGCGGATCTGCGACGACGGGTCGAGTGCGGTGAAGGGTTCGTCCAGAATCAGTATTTGAGGCTCGCTGATGAGCGCGGCTGCAATCCCGATCTTCTTCTGATTGCCTTTCGAAAAGTCACGGATGAGTTTTTTACTGCCGTTGATCTCGCCGTTGAAAAACTCCTCCATCGATTCGAGGAACAGGGCTATGTCTCCATCCGACTTGTTATAGAGTTTGCCGACGAACTTGAAATATTCACCGGGAGTAAGGAAATCGATAAGGAACCCTTCGTCGAGAAAAGAGCCGGTAAAGGGTTTCCAGCTTTCGCTGCGAGCCACTTTCTTCCCTTCAATGAGCACCTCACCTGCGTTGGCTTCGATCAAATCGAGGATAAGGCGGAAAAAGGTGGTCTTCCCTGCCCCATTATTACCTACCAACCCGAAGCTTTCGCCTTTGGGAATATTCAGTTCTGGAATATCGAGTACGGTAACTCCGTTGTATGCTTTTTGAAGATTGGAAACTTGAATCATAATAGTTGGATATGTAAAGTTTAAAGTTCAAAGTTTAATGTTTAAGCGTTACCGTTAACCGATAACTGTTGACTGTTAACTGTTAACTGTAGACTGCTAACCGTAGACCGTCTCATCACTCTCTTTCGCGGAAACCCTGCGCAATGACATATTTGCGGTTGTTGAATTGCCGGATACAGAGATTAATCAGTTGTTTGCGGAATAGTAGTCCGGCCAGACCCATGATTGCCAGCGACCATAGCGCAACGGTGAGCGAGGTGAGCCATGCCAAAACATTGACCCACAGTATGGGGAAAAACATAATAGGCAAAACAATAAGAAAGCTCTTGTAGGTGGTTCCCTGATAGTTCATTGCCGACGACTGCGACAAATCGATCCGTTTGCTGTTGAAGGTGGCGCAAAACAAAAAAAAGACAATGTTGCATCCGCTATTGAACAGGAATGCCGTCAGGTGCATATAGATGATCTTCGTTCCGAAAAGGAAGTATGGGGTGGTCAGAATAAAACAGATGCCGTTGAAGGCCAGCAACAGGTAGTAATTGGCCAGAATATAGGTGCGGGTAGGAATATTTTTGGTCAGAATGCCGTCGAAATGGGAGCTGTCCCAACTGATAACCCATTGCCCGTATAAAAACATCAGGATGCCGGTCACAAACATGGCGCAGAAAAAGACCATACCGTCGCCATAATGATTGCTGGTATAAAACAGCAGGCCGTACAAGAGGAAAAGCACCGACAGAAACAGGAGCGTACGCGTGCGCTTGTGACGCAATATCAGCTTCAACTGTAGGGAGATGAGCTCGCCGATAATGCCGAAGCGATTGAGAAACGACAGATCGGCAGTTGCCGTATGCGAAGTCTTCAGTTTGCTATTGAACCTTTCGGGATAAAAATTTTGTGCAAAAAACCATCGGTTGAGCAGAAAGGCTACCACTACCGCAGCCACCGGCACCAACAAGCCCGCAGGGTGCAGCACCACGAACAGAAACAACGCCTTCGAAACGGCAAACAATGAAAACAGATGCAGGTACTCGAGCACAAAAACGGCGGCTATGGCAACAAGCACCAGAATAAACGAAAGGAAACCCGACCCGAAACGACGCTTGAGAAACGAGGCCAGCAGCGAATTGCACCACACCATCAACTCGAATGCCACCACAAAACGGAGTGCCACCCCACCGCTGTAATAGGCCGCCACCGAACGAACGGCAAAGGGTACGACCACCAACAGCAGCAAATAGTTGGCCGGACTGAACAGCGGTTTGAGCAACAAAAAATGGATCAGCACCGACCGATTCACCGGCAACACCTGATACGAAGAAAGATTCACCGTGTTCAACTGCTGCATCACAAAACGGAGCGCCAGCCCTGTGAGCAAGAGGTAGAGCATCGCCCCGTTGAACAGCTCCATCGGGGTACCACCCGGTACCTCTTCCAGAACTTTATTGAGCGAATAACCCATGAAAAGCAAAATGCCTCCCATGTAGAGCGCAAACACGCCCAGAAAAATTCGGACAGTAAGATTTTTATAAAATCCCGATGAACGGACACTTTTCAGCCACTCCTGCTTTACCAGATCGAATAGTAACATATATTTTGTCTATTGTAAGATTACAAAGATATGGAAATTTATTTTATGTCAAATTTCGGCTTAGTACTCTTTATCTCATTAGTCGTAAAAATGCAAAAAAAATACAGGATTCTCTTGCATTTTGCAAATAAATTTTACATCTTTGACTCCGATAATTTAAACAAAACGTATAATACAAATGATACAAGCTATTTACAAAGACATTTGTTCTGTTCGCTAACCGCGAAAAGCCCGCCAGCACTGCCGCAACGGTTTCGCGAACTGCGAAAGCTCCGTTTCAACAGAAAAATGGGTTGCACGAATGGCGAAATGTCCGACGCAAGTGATCAGAAGCTTTCACAAATGGAGAACGGATGTTTTCGATGTAAAAGAAGGTTTCGCAAACCGCGAACGGTTCTTCTGCATACAAATAAAGGTTTCGCCGTTGGCGAACAGCATGTTTGAACAAAAAAGGGGTTCACGCCTATAAATAACGCCTTATTAATCATTTAGAAACACAACGTATGGAAACAAAATCCTTCTCTACGGTTCATCTGAACCACCTGAGCGTCGACAATGCCTACGCGCTGTTTCAAGCCACCGTTGAACTTGCCACGCCTGTTCAAACGGTACTCGGCGAGGTGGCAAAAGCCACCTTGGCCCGCCTCACAAACGATACCAACACCATGAGTATTCCCATCAAACAGGCGCAAAGGAGTGAGTTCACCAAACAGGTCGACCTGCTGGATGCCGACCGCGACGAAGAGCTACAGGACATTAAACGCGACATCGTCTATTTTATCAAAGGACGCGACGAAGCCAAACGTAGCGCTGCCGAACGGATCAAAATAACGTTTGATCCCTACTGGCATACCGAAACCGAGCCGTTGAACACCGAAACACAATCGATCAATACCCTGCTGACGAAGTACAATGCCTCGGCCAACATTCAGGCCGATGCCAAACTGATAGGCATCGACACCAAAATAGCAGCGTTGGCAACCAAGAATGCAGCTTTCGATGCACTTTACAAAACACGTACCGCCGATCAGAGTAGTAAATCGGCCACCGGCACCGCCAGCGATTTCCGTCGCTCCGCCACCAAAAGCTACAACGACTTTTGCACCTCCATCGAACAGGCAACCACCTACCTCACCAACGATACCACCACCACGCTCTTCAACTCGATGGAACAACTGCGCGTAAAATACAATGCACTGGTCACCATAAAAAAAGATGAAAAAGATAAATAAGGATCATGATAAGGTCAACCTTCACCGTTGACCTTATCATTAAATAGTACTAAAATGAAGCGATGCAAATACCAACATCATAAACCTATCGTTAAATTTACGGTCAGTTAAGAAACTTCATTAAAACACTCTGATATGAAAAAGACATCTCTATTTGCATTTTTGGCTGCTGCCATGATAACTTTAAGCAGTTGTGCCGGTACCTATCATCTCGAACACAGTGCCACATTGAACAAAGCCGAGATTGCTAATTACAGGACATTTTCAATCGCTCCGTTCGAAGAAGCTGCCCGTATGTCGAAAAAAGGAAAAGCTCAGCTTTCGGAAGATGAATATAATCATCTTGCAAATGGCCTCCGCAATGAAATGATTGCCCGTGGCTATTCCGAAGATCCGGCATCTGATCTGAAGGTCAATTTCAGTCTTTTCGTGGAACGGAACGCCGACATCACCACAAACCTCTATCCCGACTACTATTACGGACGTTTCGGCATGTATCATCCCTACGCATTTCGTCGTCCGTATACAGGCTACACCTCGACGCGTATCTACAAAGAAGGCATTTGGGTAATCAATATCGTTGCGGCGCAAAATAAAATGCTACTCTATTCGGCAGCCGTCAGCGCCGAGATGAGTCCGAAGACCCTGACACTAAAAAGCCCCGACGAAATCGCCAAGGCCAGTGCGGTATTGTTTAAGAAATTTCCGGTAAAACCGGCGAAGAAATAAAATTCGAATGCGGCAATATGCCAATTACGCTATTCTGAAACATTTAAAAATACGATGTACCAATGAGACTGCAGTCCGCAGCTTCATTGGCACATTTTCAAATTGGCATATTTTCAAATTGAAGCGGCTTCCCAAGCCTCGATTTTATCTTTTTTACTCAACAGGTAATCGATATCGTCGAGTCCGTTCACCAGACACTCTTTTTTGTACGAATTAATATCGAACGATTCCACAGCACCGCTGGCATTGTTGATGATCGTCTGTTTTACCAGATCGACAGTAACGGTCGTTTTTGCATCGCTGTTGATCGCAGCAAACAAATCGGCAAGAAATTTTTCCGATACAACTACCGGAAGAACGCCATTATTGAGCGCATTTCCCTTGAAAATATCGGCAAAAAAACTCGACACAACCACTTTGAAGCCATATCCGGCAATCGCCCACGCAGCATGTTCGCGACTCGAACCGCTGCCGAAGTTTTTACCGCCTACCAATACCTGCCCGGTATAAGTCGGATTGTTCAACACAAAGTTACTGATGGGCTGACCGGCTTTGTCGTAACGCCAGTCGGCAAAAAGATTGTCACCAAAACCTTCGCGGGTAGTCGCTTTCAGGAAGCGGGCCGGAATGATCTGGTCGGTGTCCACATTTTCGATAGGAAGCGGGACACATGTAGATGTGATGGTTTGAAATTTTTCCATTTGATATAAGCCCCACCCGACCTCCCCTCAAGGGAGGAGATAACGAGCCATCGGGGTAATTTATAGTTTGAAATTTTGATTTGCTTCGGATCCCTTTTCGCTCCCTTTCGAGGGAATAGAAAAGGCTATTTAATAATCAATTGCTCCCCTTCGTGTGCAATAATTTGCCTGCGCCAATGGTCGGGAATCACCCGGCTTTGTTGTGTTTTAACATCGAAACAGACTACCACGATGCTGCACGTCGAAAGAAGCTCCCCATTTTCGCTGTTCACCAGAATGTGTTCCATCGTGAAACTCTTATGGCCTAATATCGATATGCGCGACTCTACATAAATTTTGTAGCGCATAAATATAGGTTTCAAATAATCTATCTTGATGGAAGCTCCCACAACACCGATAGTGTTATAATCCAGATCGGGCAATATATGATCGAAATAGTCCATTTTGCCGGTATCATAATAGTTCTGATACACGGTATTGGACACATGCCCCATGACATCGACGTCGCTGAAACGCACCTGAATGGGAACACGAAACTTATAAACAGGCTCCATAAATCAGTTTCTCGGATCGGTGATCTTGCCGGTCACAGCGGCAGCAGCAGCTACCAGCGGACCTGCCAAAATGGTACGAGCACCCGGACCCTGACGACCTTCAAAATTACGGTTAGAGGTTGATAAGGCATATTTTCCGGCAGGTACCTTGTCATCGTTCATGGCGAGACAAGCCGAACATCCCGGTTGACGCAATTCGAAACCGGCTTCAACCAAAATCTTATCCAAACCTTCTTCGCGAATCTGTTTTTCGACTGCCCATGAGCCGGGAACCAGCCATACGATTACATTAGCGGCCTTCTTTTTACCTTTTACAAAAGCGGCAAAAGCACGAAAATCTTCAATACGACCATTAGTGCAACTACCCAGAAAGACGTAATCTATTTGTTTGCCTTCGAGTTTTTCTCCTGCTTTGAAGCCCATATAGTTCAACGATTTTTCGAACGAGATACGACTTGCATCATCTATCTGATCGATAGTCGGAATAGCACCACCGATGGCCATTCCCATTCCCGGGTTGGTTCCATAAGTGATCCACGGTTCGATAGCCGCAGCGTCGAACGAAATTTCGCGGTCGAACTTAGCATCGTCATCCGATTGCAGGGTTTTCCAGTAAGCCAAAGCCTTGTCCCAGGCTTCGCCTTTCGGAGCAAATTCGCGACCTTTTACGTAAGCGAAAGTGGTTTCGTCGGGGGCAATCATACCGCCGCGAGCGCCCATCTCGATACTCAGGTTACAAACCGTCATACGTTCTTCCATCGACAGATTACGGATAGCCTCGCCGGCATATTCCACGAAATAGCCTGTTGCACCACCGGTTGTCAGTTGCGAGATAGTATAAAGGGCAATATCTTTGGCAGTAACGCCCGGTTTCAGTTTGCCGTTATAGTTGATACGCATCGTTTTAGGACGCGGTTGCAGAATACATTGCGAAGCAAGTACCATCTCCACTTCGCTGGTACCGATACCAAATGCAATGGCTCCGAATGCTCCGTGAGTAGAGGTATGGCTATCGCCGCACACAATGGTCATACCCGGCTGTGTCAAACCGTTTTCCGGTCCGATCACGTGAATAATGCCATTCTTTTCGTGTCCCAATCCGTAGAGTGTCAGACCAAAATCATTGGCATTCTTTGTCAATGTATCCACTTGATTTTTAGAAATCGGATCCTGAATCGGCTTATCCTGATTCAATGTCGGGATATTATGGTCAGGAGACAAAGTTGTTTTCTCCGGACGAAATACTTTCAGACCGCGCTTACGAAGGCCATCGAACGCTTGCGGACTGGTTACTTCGTGGCAAAAATGCCGGTCAATGTAAATCTGAGTGGGACCGTCGGTAACTGCCGTCACCACATGTGCATCCCAAATCTTGTCAAATAAAGTCTTAGACATGAAACTAATTATAAATTATGAATTGTTAATTATTAAAGGTCTTTAATCAGCACATTTGCCTTGGAAAACTGAGAGTCATACTCTTCCAATATCTCTTCCAACTGATTAGCTATTTTAGCATCACGCAACGAGCCGTGTTCGTCTATTTTCTTTTCAATGGTTTCCATCAACATGCCGAGGGTCATCTGCAGAATGGCAAAGGCCGGCTGATAGCCTGTGTTATCGGAAGCAGGGATAATCATCTCTCGTAATACGCCTGCATCCACAAGCTTGGTCAGCATCGATTGTACAACGTGTTCGGGCAACTTAATGGCTTTTGCCAGCGTTAATACCATCGGAGGATCTTCCCTCCGTTCAAACCCTTTGACAATATAATGCACCAGAAAAAGATAGGCAATCTTCTGCTTGCGTATCGATAGAGAAATAACACTTCTCTCAATTTCAATACGTTTGATATTTTCAATGGTATAAGCAATATTTGCCCCCAAAAGAAAGATGATCCATGTGTAATACAAGAAAATCAGCAATAAAGGCAAGGCAGCAAAACTACCGTAAATGGCGTTATAATTGGCAACTTCCACCTGAAAATTGATATAAATGAATTGCCACAGTTGAAATGCCGTCCCGGCAATAATACTGGCGATGATGACCGGCTTCACCTTCACTTTGATATTGGGCATGATGGTATACATGCAGGCAAATAAAAACCAGCTCATCAAATAAGGCACAAAAGAAAAGAACGCTTTGAACAACCAGTTGATTTGAGCCTGATCGGTTACCGACTTCAACGTATGCGACAGATAAATCATCGCACTTGACGATGCAATAAGGAAAATAGGCGTCAGGATCATCATGGCCAGATAATCGGTGAATTTCCGAACCCATGTTCGTTGCTTCTCGATATGTCGAATATCGTTCAGTGCCTTTTCGATATGACTGAACATTTGTACTACCGAATAGAACAAAAACAGCGATCCGACTCCAGCTATTACTTCTCCTTTGGTGTGAGCCAACAACGATTTGGTAAAATCAAGAATCGTCGGCAGAGCATCACCTGCCCAATCTAAATGATCTTGCATCCATTGCGTCAGCAACGCATCCAGTCCAAAGCCCTTGGCAATACCAAACAACAAGGCAAATACCGGTACAATAGATAATAAGGTAAAATAGGTCAACGCCGAAGCCCGGTAAACCAAGCGGCCTTTCACCCACTCATCGTAGGTCACCGACCCGATTTTCATCACCGTGTAGCCAAACGCCTTGTATCGGGGCAACAATTTGGTATCCGCGTGCCAGAGGTCGTGGAAAATAAACTGGTTGAATCTCCCCGCCAAGGGCTGTTTTGGCTTTGTTTGCATACTCCCGGATTTTAATTGAACAGAGCCCCGAAAGCCGGGCGGTTATATCCGGCCTACTGGTTTTATTGAATGAATTTATTGATAGCGTCGATATACGCCTCAACCGAGGCAGCCACAATGTCGGTATTGCCCGAGAATCCATAGTACATATTGCCGTCATACTCGACCTGCATGTGTACTTTTCCCACATCGTCGCTTCCTTTGGTAATAGCCTGAATAAGAAAATCATGCAAGGTCATCTTGCGGTTGATAATCTTTTTCAGCGCATTGATACCGGCATCCACGGGTCCGTTTCCTGTTGCAGCTGCTTCAAAATGTTCACCGGCAATACTCAAACCGATACTGGCAACAGCACGGATACCAACACCCGAAGTCACTTGCAGATATTCCAACTTGATACGTTGTTTCGCCAAACGTTCTTTGCCGGCAAGCATCAAGATGTCATTATCGTTAATATCCTTCTTACGGTCTGCTAATTTAAGGAACTCTTGATAAAGTTCGTCCAGACGTTCATTATCTTTAACATCCACGCCCAGTACATGCAAACGATGTTTCAATGCAGCACGACCGCTACGGGCAGTTAAAACAATAGAGTTTTCATCCAGACCAACATCCTTCGGATCAATAATTTCGTAGCTTTCTCTGTTTTTCAATACACCGTCCTGGTGAATTCCCGATGAATGCGCAAAAGCATTACGACCCACGATCGCTTTATTCGGTTGCACCGGCATATTCATCAGGCTCGAGATCATACGGCTCATCGGCGTAATCTTCTGCGTATTGATATTGGTATCAATCAACAACTCTTTATGGCTCTTCAGTATCATGGCTATTTCCTCCAGTGAAGTATTACCGGCACGTTCGCCGATACCGTTGATGGTAACTTCCACCTGACGGGCACCGTTCATCACTCCGGCCAACGTATTGGCGGTTGCCATGCCCAAATCGTTATGACAATGCGTAGAGATGATTGCATTCTGAATGCCGTTTACATGCTCGAACAAATATTTGATCTTAGCAGCATAATCTACCGGAAGACAATAACCCGTTGTATCTGGAATATTTACCACCGTTGCACCGGCTTTAATCACCGCTTCCACCACTCGAGCCAGGTATTCATTATCAGTCCGTCCTGCATCTTCGGCATAAAATTCCACATCTTCCACATAGCGTTTGGCATATTTCACAGCGGCTATGGCGCGCTGCAGAATTTCATCCTGCGTCGAATTGAATTTATAACGAATATGATAATCGGAAGTACCGATACCGGTATGGATGCGTTTATTTTTGGCATATTTCAAGGCTTCGGCAGCCACTTCAATATCTTTTTCCACACCACGGGTCAAGGCACAAATGGTCGGCCAGGTAACAGCCTTGGATATTTCGACCACGGAATTGAAATCACCAGGACTGGAAATAGGAAATCCGGCCTCAATCACATCGACTCCCAAGCCTTCAAGTGCCCTTGCTACCTGTATCTTTTCAACTGTATTTAACTGGCAACCAGGAACTTGTTCGCCATCACGAAGTGTTGTATCAAAAATAAATAATCTATCCATTCTAATTTGAGAATTTGAGAATTTGAAGATTTGAAAACGAAGCCTATTGGTATTATCACTACATTTTTCCTACAACGGGATTCTTTCCTAAATTTCAGATTCAATTATTAATTATTACTTGTCAATTATACATTAAAAAAGCCTCTCCACACCAAAGTGAGAAAGGCTTTTCATTTTTCTGAGATAATGTTTTTATAATCACATGCCGACTCACTTCTGCTTTTGGTAGCACAAGAGTAGTAGGCTTAATAGTATCGAATTGAATGTTGTCATTTGATCGATTTTGTGAGTGCAAAGATAAACGGTTTATTTGAAATATCCAAATGATTTGTAACTTTTATGGCATAAAAAGATAAAATCCGCAATTTTTAGCGCCACATAATTGATAAATTCAAAACAATTCCAGAATATCCGATCTATTTATTTATTAAAACTCTTCAGTTTCACATTCGTAATCACCTTTTTGGTATGCAGTGTAAAATCACCCTGCAAAATCCATCCGTAATAACCAGGATCACGTTTCAGTACATCAGCCACTTTCTGTCCTTTGTATTTTCCAAAATTGAAAATTTCTTCATCGTTATCGTCGAAAACAATCCGTCCGGCAAAATCGGCATTGCGGTTGAAGGATGAAAATTTAGACAAATAATTAATATCATTTTCCAGATCATCGTACCGATCGAGTTGCGCCTTCAACACTTCGTAAGTGGCACGGGTATCGGCTTCGGCACTATGCGCATTCTCCAAATCTCCGTCGCAGTAAAATTTAAACGCGGCCGAAAGCGTACGAGGCTCTTTTTTGTAGAAAATAGTCTGAACATCGATGAACTTGCGTTTCATCAAATCGATGTCCACATCGGCACGGATAAACTCTTCGGCCAGCAACGGAATATCGAAACGGTTAGAGTTATAACCGGCTAGATCACAGCCTTCGATATCTTTGACCAGATTCTTAGCCACTTCCGAAAATGTAGGGCAATCGGCCACATCGGCATCCGTAATTCCATGAATCTCTGTAGACTGAACCGGAATTGGCATTTCTGGATTAATCCGCAAAGTTTTACACTCTTCTTTTCCATTCGGAGAAACCTTGAGATATGAAATTTCTACGATTCGGTCGGAAGCGATGTTCATACCGGTTGTTTCAAGGTCGAAAATGACCAAAGGATTTTTTAGGTTTAACTGCATTATAATGAGATTAGTATTATTGTTTATTCTTTTGCACAACACCTGCCAGCGATCGTTTCAAATCATCGACAATCAACTTACTATCAGGATATTTCTTAACATAGGCATCCATATCAGCAAATAGCTTTTCGCGCGGTTCAGAATACATTTTTAATGAAAAATAATCCGAAATACCATCTTTGTCTTTCGAATGAATTTGCAGATAGGTCTCAACACTGAAAATAGCTTTTTTCAGACTTGCATCCCGTTGTTGATAGTCCTGTTTTTTATTGTAAATCAACGCATCAAAGAAATTCACATACATCTCTTTCAAATACGAGCGGGGAAACAAGGTAGCATCGACATGCTCGACATATTGACGCCCTTCTTCCATTTTTGCCCGGTAAAGAAAGATCGAAATCTTTGGAACCACAGCAAATTTGAAAAGATTTTTCTGCCGGAATGCACTATCGATATAATGCTCGGCAGCAAACAATTGTGTCGAATCGTGCGTTGCATTAAAATTGTTTAAGCTATTGATTCCTCGTTGAAGATACATTTCGTAAACTGTGTGCTTGGAGTGAACACGTTTCACTTTTTCTTTTTGAGAACATCCGGCACACAAAACCAGCACCATTGCTAATGAAATAAATACACGAAACATGACAACTATAAATTTATCAACTATTTTAATATCAAACGATTATTATTCAATCTCAACTTCTGTTCTCCGGTTCAAAGCACGGTTGGCATCCGAATCGTTTGGAACCATCGGACGAGTTGCACCGAAACCTTTGAAACCGATCCGATCGGCAGCAATGCCTCCGGTTAACAGAAAATCGATAACGGCTTTGGCTCTTTTTTCCGAAAGCTCCTGATTATAACCGGCAGAGCCAACATTATCGGTATGTCCCTCAATCACTACTTTCAGCGAAGGGTATTCGAGCAAAAAACGGCCCAAACGTTTCAACTCGGGCATCGATTCAGGCTGCAACTGCCAAGAATTAAAGGTAAAATAGACATTTCGCAATGTAATTTTCTTGCCTTTTGCAATCTTTTGTAGCAAGACTTTCGTGTTCCGAGCCGAATCGCCAAGTTCATACGACTCAAAAAGGTAAGACTTTGCAGTCACCGTAAGTCCGTATTTTTTTCCAACCGGATAACACACCGAGAATTTTCCGGTAACATCATCCGCATACATACTCTGGCACTTCTGTCCCGTACTCAAATCAATCACCTCGACGACTGCCCGCAACGGATCTTTCGTCTCTGCATCAGCTACAACGCCTTCAAAACAAACAACAGGCCGGGGCCGGACTTCTACAGGAAGTTCCACTTTGAAAATCTCACGCCCATTGCCATTTTGCTCCAATCCGTTGGACGAAAAATAGCCATATCGCCCTCCTGTTTCTACAACAAAACCGGCATCATCGCCCGGAGTATTGATTCCACTGCCCAAATTAACCGGACGTTGCCACTGCCCTTTCGCATTTTGTCGGGCAACAAAAATATCATTTTCTCCCACTCCGTCGTGTCCGTTGGACGAGAAATAGAGCGTTTCATTATCGGGATGAATAAACGGCGACATCTCATTTTTGGCAGTATTGATGCTGTCGCCCAGATTTTCAGCATCAAAAAAGCGCAACAAGCCGTCGGATTGCAGCGCCACCCGACATTTCCATATATCCATTCCCCCTTTGCCGCCGGGGCGGTTGGATACAAAAAAGAGCGTCCGTCCGTCAGCCGATAGCGAGGGGTTGCTTTCCCAGAAGCGGGTATTCAACGGAGCTCCGGCATGAATCGGTTGCGACCAACGGTTACCGTGCCGAATCACATAATAGATATCACAGCTACCCAGTCCGTCTCTACGGTCGGAGGCAACAAAAAAGAGGTAACGTCCGTCAGCCGAAAATGCGGGCGATCCCTCATTATAAGATGTATTCAAAGGTTTTGTCAGTACGGAGTCCGGATACCAGTGTTCTGCCGAATCTTTACGAAACACCATCAGATCTTCCTGAGTTGCGTACTCTCGCCGGCGACTCACCGTTGTGGCAAAATAATGACCGTCTGCCGAGATGGCCGGCCAATAATCATCAGCAGAAGTATCGACCGTTGTAACGTTTACCGGCACGAAATTCTGTCCTAAAACGATCTCACATCCTGCCTCCATAACAGATAAACAGGCAATAATCCAATATTTAAATATCCGTTTCAACTTCGGTACGCACCTTTTCAATTAACAACTGCCGGTTTTCATCAAATTCAGCAACATAAGGTATTGGCTTATGAATCACCAATAACAGTCGGGTCGGACAAATATTATAACTCCATATCGGCATCGCATGGAAAGTTCCTTTGATCGTAAGCGGAACAATGGGCAACTTAATTTCGGAAGCAAGGGTAAAAGCTCCGCGTTTAAACTTACCCAACTTGCCATTTTTGGATCGGGTACCTTCCGGGAAGATAACCACCGACGAACCGTTAACCAGTTTACGACTGGCAGCCTCAATGCTCTTCATCGCCGACATCGGGCTGCTCCGGTCAATAAAAATATGTCCGGCAGCTTCGCAGGCAGCACCCACCAACGGAATCTTGCGAAGCTCTTTCTTCATAATCCATTTGAAACGCGAGTCGAGCCAACCGTACACCAAAAAAATATCATACACACTTTGATGATTTGCGGCAAAGATATATGACTCCTCTTTCGCGATATTCTCGGCACCTTCCACTGTGACGGTAATAAACATGCCGTAGCAGGCAAAACGCGACCATGCACGTGCCGGCAGGTAGGTGATTTCTTTATCGCGAAACAGCGCAGCAAAGAGCATCGTAAATAATGCTGTTAACACAGTAGCAACCACAAACAATGGCAAAAATATCAGCCATTGATACAAAAAAAGAATCGGATTGATGTTGCGTTTCATCTGAATCTACTGATTAGATCAATCTATTTTTTAGGTTCAAGCGTTGCCAGATAGTCAAACAACAGACCATAAACCTGATCACGAACCGGCTTGCGTGAAAGCACTAAATCGTGCATTCCTCCGGTAATGCCTATTATCTTCACATTCGTCGAAATGGTTCGGGCATATTTATGAATATCTTCCACATTGAGTACGGCATCGGCGTTGAAAAGGTCATCCGTCCATTTTTTTGGATTAATGGATCGATCGGAATGCATCACCAAAACGGGTTTCGCAATGTGTAAACCGGCTTGTACCCGCTTGATGCCTTCATTCACGGCATGAATCCAACCGTAAGTAATATCGGGAGCCATCAAGGGTTTCAGTGCCAAACTGTAGTTCCACTCTCCTCTGAAATTCTTATGCAGACTTTCGCCATAAAGCCCTAAGCCAGGACTCTTCCGGGTACCTTCCGGGCGACTTTCGCCCTCTTTGGCAGCCACCTGCAAAATGGTAGCCCGAAGGATAGGACTCATATTCCAGGCAAAAAACGGACTGTTCAGAAAAACAACATCGAATTTTTCTTTTCCGATGCGGTCTTCGGCATAAAGCGCTGCAATCAATCCACCCATGGAATGTCCGTTAAGCACAACAAACGTATCCTTCTCGGCACGAATAATATTCAAAGCTTCGTCTATTTCGTTATAATATTCCACCAGATTACGCACATCTCCCCTTACTTGCCCAGGAAGAATAGATCGCCCGTTTTTCCTCAGATCGAGAGCATAAAAGTTATACCCATGCTTAATATATTGATCGGCCATCTCCGTTTGAAAGAAATAGTCGTTAAAACCATGAATATACAGTACTGCTTTACGGGCATTGGTATCGGGTACCAATTTGCGAACCAACGTGGCCACCACCTGACCGTTGTAATCACGACCCATATTTAAGGTAGTCTTCTGAAATCCCTGACACAAACTATCAGGTACGTACTCGTGCTTCATTTGCGCATTTATTACCACGCAAGACAAAAGTAGCAATGATGCTGTCAATAATTTACGAATCATATATAATATACTGTTATGGATTTAATTAACTATAATTGCTTCCGTAATTGAGCCGTTGGCAGACCCAGCTGATCGCGATATTTGGCAACCGTCCTGCGGGCAATATCGAAACCCTCCTTGGTCAATAACTCTGCCAGTTTTTCGTCCGAATAAGGCCGTTTTTTATCTTCACCATCGATGATATTCTGCAGCATATTTTTCACCTCATGCACCGAGAATTCCTCTCCAGATTCGGTTTGAACCAACTGCGAAAAGAAATATTTCAACGGAAACGTACCAAACTCGGTCTGCACATATTTGCTGTTGCTTACCCTCGAAATTGTAGAAAGATCGTAACCGGTTATCTCGGCCACATCTTTAAGAATCATCGGTTTAAGCAGAGCCTCGTTACCATCCAGAAAAAATGGTTGCTGAAGCCCGATAATAGCCCGCATGGTAGTAAGCAACGTAACGTTCCTCCGGTTCAACGTTTCAATAAAAATTTCTGCCGATTCAATCTGCTGCTTCACATATTGCACGGCTTCTTTCACATTTTTATTGGCCGATTTTTCCGACGCAAACTGTTGTTGCATTTGTTGATAATCGGGATTCACCCGCAAAGAGTGTTGATTTCTGTCGTTCAGGGTAACTATCAGTACCCCGTTATCGTTTTCCACAATAAAATCAGGGATCACTACCTCTTTGTTTTTCTCGAGCAGCGTGCTCCATGCATTACCAGGTTTCGGATTGAGATGTAATACTTTGTGCACAACTTGCTTCATCGCCTCATCTGTAATCCCCAATTCCGACATTATTTTCTGGTAATTCTTACGTGCAAATTCCTCAAAATAACGACCAATCACTATTTTAGCCAATTTACAGGCTTTCGATTCCGTTTCATGCCGACCGAGTTGAAGTAACAGGCATTCCTGCAACGATCGAGCACAAACCCCGGGAGGATCAAACTCCTGCACAGAGGCAATTGCTTCGCTCAAATCTTTCTCGCTTACATCTTGCCCGAGCTGAAACAACAGGTCGTTACTCATGTCGTCAGTAGACCGACGCAGGTAGCCGTCGTTATCGATATTGCCGATAATGTATTCCACCAGAGTTCGTTCGTATTCCGTCATCGCACGAAGTCCGACCTGTTCCTGCAAAAATTCATGAAAAGTAAGATCGGCCGAAAACGGAATATCTTCTTTCTTTTCATCCCTCGATCGATTATTTGCAATTAACTTATAATCAGGAATTTCATCTTCATTCCGATAATCGCCCAGATCGGCATCTCCGTTATCTGAATCCGATCCGAATTCATCCTGATTATCCATATCGCTGGATGATTCATCCCCGGACGACTCTTCCAGCGCGGGATTGCTTTCCAGTTCCTGAATGACACGCTCATCCAACTCGATCGTAGTAGCCTCGAGCAACTTCACCAACATCAATTGTTGAGGCAACAGCTTAAGTTGTTGTTTTTGTGCAAGTTGTTGTTTAAGCATAGATCAAAATACGATAAGTCTTTTTTAATATCTAAAACTACTTCCTCCCAAAAATTCTCGCAAAAGCGATGTGGGAGGAATTTCACGGTCACGAATGGGTGTAAAATAGCGCATGAACTTAATTAAACGGTGCGCTTCGGTATATTCGTCACAATTTTGCGGCACCTCGGCCAGAATAGGTTCCACATGTTTTTTCAGTACTGCCAACTCGAAAATCAATGCCGAATTGAACATCACATCCGCATTTTCCTGATAGGGAAAAATCCATTTGTCCTCACCGCGACGCACACTCGGCCAACGGGAAATGGTTTCGCGCGCACTGTAATTTCGAAATCGATAGTCACGTA
Source organism: Bacteroidota bacterium (assembly GCA_017860295.1). GTDB lineage: Bacteria > Bacteroidota > Bacteroidia > Bacteroidales > Paludibacteraceae > Microbacter. Next base: position 100,710 of record JAFNAS010000001.1, read on the forward strand.
CTATCCTTCGTATCAAACGATTGTCCGTTGTCGAGATCCAGTTATGATCGTCGAGTGCAATAGTTGTGAGTGCCGAAACGTAAATTTTGAATTTATTTTCGGCAGGAATAGCATTCGTCAGCTCCGGATTCAATGCATGGATACCTTCCAACAACAAAACGTTGTCCGGCTTCAATTTAATTTTATCCCCTTTATAATATCGGCTACCGTCATCAAAACTGTAGGTCGGCATCTCTACCTCTTCACCCTTCAGCAAGCGACGAAGATGATCGTTAAACAAATCCAGATCTAGAGCAGTCAGCGCTTCATAATCGTAATCTCCGTTTTCGTCCTTTGGTGTTTGGTCACGACTTACGAAATAATTGTCGAGCGAAATACTGATGGGATGAATACCCGACACAACCAGCTGCACTCCCAATCGTTTACAAAACGTTGTTTTACCCGACGACGAAGGCCCGGCAATAAATACAAAGCGAGCCGTATCCTTCCGGTGGGCAATCATATCGGCAATCTGCGACACTTTCTTTTCGTGAAGCGCTTCTGCCACGTTTATCATGGTGTAGGTCAGATTCTTCTTACAGGCATAATTCAGATCGCCAATATTACGCATTCCCATCAGAGCATTCCAGGCAATAAACTCTTTGAAAACATTGAACATGACCGGTTGATCGACAAAATCTTCGAGTTTTACCGGGTTATCCCGGTTTGGAACTCTCAGTAAAAAGCCATCCTGATAAGGTTCTATATCAAATATTGACAACTGTCCCGTTGACGGCAAAAGGGCACTGCTGTAATAATCGATGAAGTTACCGATGCGAAAATAGCGCGCATACGGAATTTCCATTGTTTCGAGCAAACGCACTTTATCCAGCTGTCCCCGTTGACGAAACATTTCAATGACTTCCGGAGTTTGACGTTCTTCCCGCATCACAGGCAAGTCGTCGTTAACAATCTCCTTCATTCGATCTTTAATGGCTTGCAGATCCACGGCAATCACCTTCTTATCTTGCGTTACATTACCATAATAACCTTTCGAAACCGGATGTTCGATATGAAGTATTGCATTGGGATACAAATCATTAACCGCATTTGCCATTACCATCGATAGGGTTCGTACATATACCCGCATGCCCGACGGGCTACTCAGATCAATAAAAAAAATATCTTTGGGTTTAAAAACCAAATAATTAAGACTTTCAACCTTATTATTCACCAACGCGGCCACTACCTGAAACGGCAGTTTTACCTGTAATTTGCGATAAATCTCCAAAAGTGAACTCCCCGCCTGAAAATGGTGATACGAATTGGTATTTTTACAATAGATGGTGATTATTTTTTCCATAGACAGATGCGTACTTTTCATTAACAAACTGGTAATAAGACAGCGTGAGAGATTTCGATTATGGCTATAAATGTAACGAAAAAATGGGCTGATTATGCCATTTTAAGCCTTTTTACAGCAATAATTATGCCAATTGTTGCATAATGAGGTCTGTAGCTCCTAAATTTTGATCGACGAAGTTGGCTGATTTCTCACCACACAAAGTTAAGTAATTGACATCCAACATTAATTTATCCAGCAGTTCCGAATATTGTTCTGTATCCGAAATTGAGAACCCACCTCCGGCATCGATTAAACCGCAAGCTTCCCTGAATTTATGATAATTGGGACCGAAAATCACAGGCACGCCATAAACCGCAGCCTCCAGCACATTGTGAATTCCCACGCCGAATCCACCACCGATATAGGCTATCTGTCCGTAACGGTAAATCGAAGAAAGCAGCCCGATACAATCAATGACGAGGCAATCGGCATTGGCTGCATCACGTTCGTCTGTTTTCGTATAGCGCGCATACGGTCGCTTCAGTTTCCGACAAATATCCTCAATATGCAACTCGCTTGTAACATGGGGAGCTACAATCAGGTACAAATCTTTATGCGTATTGAAATAATCGAACAAAATATCCTCGTCCAGTGGCCACGAACTACCGGCAACCAAAACCTGTCGTCCTTTGGCAAATGCTTCGACCAGAGGCAAATTCTTTGCTTGAGCTGCAATTTCGGACACTCTGTCGAAACGGGTATCACCGGCAACGGTTACGTTGATTATTCCGATGGTTTTCAACAACTCTTCAGAAGTTTTATCCTGTACATAAAGGCGCGTAAAAGCAGAAAGTAATTTGCGGTACCAACCACCATACCATTTGAAAAAGGTCTGTTGCGGACGAAAAATGGCCGAAACAAGATAGGTTGGGATATTTCGTTTTTTCAGCTCTGTAAGGTAGTTTGCCCAAAATTCATATTTGACAAAAACAGCTTTTTCAGGATTGACAATGTTCAAAAAACGAGCTACATTTCCGGGCGTATCCATTGGCAAATAGACAATAACATCGGCTCCCGCATAACTTTTCCGCACTTCGTAACCCGACGGCGAAAAAAATGTAAGTACGATTTTCACCTCCGGCGTGCGACGCTTCAATTCTTCCATCAAAGGACGTCCCTGCTCAAATTCACCCAACGACGACGCATGAAACCAGACATATCTTTGCCCGGCAACAATTTGCTGTTGCAACAACCCCATACTCTGTTTTTGACCACGAGCAAGCAATCTTGCTTTTTCGTTCCATCTGCCCGCCACGTTTATACCCGTCTGGTAAAACGAAATCGCCGCATTGTAAATTAAAGACATATATTTTAGGTATTGATCAAGGCTGCAAAGATAGCTTTTTTGAGGCTAAAAAGTAAGTTCGAAAGGATTATTGACACTTTGCCTCTTATTGCCGCAAAATAAACTCAAATATCTTATTATAAATGCGTTATACCACACAATCCGTTCGTTTGTTTTTTTTAACTTTATTTTATATGCAAGAAAAGTCATCAAACAAGAAGTTGCCATATATTTGTAAGGTTGTTTATGCAACTATAAGCCAATTAACTATATGGTACAAATACAAGAAGATGAAGTATTTAGCATATTAACAGGAAAAGTATCGACAGCCATAAATCGTACATTTCTGCGCTCCTTTGCCCAAGAAGGGATAGATATCACAACGGAACAATGGTCGGTGCTTGCCTGTCTGTGGAAGAAGGACTGCGTAACCCAGCAAACGATTTGCACATTAACATCAAAAGATAAGCCCAGCATGACTCGCCTGATAGACAATTTGGAAAAAAGGAATCTGGTTCAACGCATGCCGGATAAAAACGATAGGCGCAACAATCTTATTCATCTGACACAAGCAGGTTCGGCGCTTCAGACGAAAGCGACCGAAATTGTGCAAAGTATTGCAACCAAAACACTAAACAATATCACGGAAGATGAATTGAACGTCAGCCGAATTGTGTTGAAGAAAATCATGGAAAATCTGCAATAATTTTTATACACTATTAGTTGTTCAAACAACTTTATTTCACATTCAAACTTTACAATCATTGAATATTATGGCAAAAAAAATCTGCATTTTAGCTATAACGGCATTCGTGACAATGCCTCTTTTTGCTCAAAAGACTCTTCAATTGGAAGAATGCAGGCAGATGGCATTGGCTCACAACAAAAGCATACAGATAGCACAAGAAAATGTAAAGGCGGCTCGCCAACTCAAACAAGCAGCTTTTGCCCAGTTTCTACCCAATTTTTCAGCAAATGCAGCCTACACCTGGAATCAGAAAAATATATCTCTGTTGTCCGAAGATGCCTATCTTCCCACTTATGCCTACAATGCCAACGGATCTATTAACTATGCAAATTCATGGAACAACTCGTGGACAGTAGTCAACAATACTCCGGTACCGTTGGATGCTAACGGCAATCCTTTTAATCCATCTACCAATCCCGAAAAAATTCAATGGAAAAACAAGGCGTTGCTCCCCAAAGAGGCAATGGAATATGATATAAAAAATGTATTTGTCGGTACCATCGGCTTTACGCAACCCATTTTTATGGGCGGCAAAATCAAAGCGCTGTACGACATTGCCAAATACGGAGAACACCTTGCCAACGCTCAACAGGAAAACAAAGCAACAGAACTCATGCAGGAAGTGGACGAAGACTATTGGCGGGTAGTTTCGCTGGAAAGTAAAGTCGCTTTAGCCAAAGAATACAAGAGTTTGATTATGAAAATGGATTCCGACATCCGCATCATGGTAGACGAAGGTGTAGCCACGAAAGCCGATGCCTTAAAAGTACGGGTAAAACTAAATGAAGCCGACGTCTCATTAACCAAAGCCGAAGACGGACTAAATTTATCGCGTATGGCGTTGAATCAGGTATGCGGAATGCCGTTGGACGAAACGTACCGCCTTGCCGATCAGAATCTGGAAGCTAAAATCATTGAAACGAAATTAATACCACTGGATCAGGCATTGGCAAACCGACCGGAAATCAAGGCATTGACACAAATACAAAATATTGCCAAAGCAAGCGAGAAAGCCATGTTCTCACGTTTCTTACCGGACATTGCTCTGACAGGAAATTACCTCGTTTCCAATCCGAATTCATTCAACGGATTCGAAACCAAATTCGGCGGAATGTTTACTGTCGGCGTGGTTGCCCACGTGCCTTTATTTCATTTTGGAGATAAAATCCACACGTTGAATGCAGCAAAATCGCAGTACCGCATTGCGACGCTCGAATTACAGGAAGCCAAAGAAAAAATGGAGCTACAGATCAAACAAAGTTCGTTCAAAACCGTCGAAAGCATTAAAAAGCAAACAATGACACAACACAACATCAATCAGGCAGAAGAGAACCTCCGTTATGCAACAGAAGGTTTTGAGGCCGGCGTAATCACATCGACAGATTTACTGGCAGCTCAAACAGCCTGGCTCTCGGCAAAATCAGAAAATATCGATGCAATCATTGATGTCAAGTTATGTAATTTATACCTCGAAAAATATCAGGGCATACTCAAAATTACACCAACAAAGACTGTCACGAAGAAATAATAAAAATACAACTATCTAAAATACAGACAGAAATGAAAAAAGAAAACATCAACAATAAAGATTTGAGAGTCGGATTAATCAGTCTTTTGGCAGCTCTTGTTATTCTCTTTATCATCGGATTATTCGTATTCCGGCCCGAACCCATCACTATTCAGGGTGAAGCCGACGCAACGGAAGTCAGAATCTCAGGAAAAGTACCCGGACGCATCAAACTCTTCCTGACCGAAGAAGGAGCCAAAGTAAAAGCCGGCGATACGGTTGTCATCATAGACAGCCCGGAACTGAATGCCAAATTGGAACAAGCGACTGCAGCCGAAGATGCTGCTTTGGCACAAGACCGTAAAGCAAAAAAAGGTGCTCGCAAAGAGCAAATTGCCGGTGCTTACGAGATGTGGCAGAAGGCAACAGTTGGTGTCGATATTGCCAAAAAATCATACGACCGTGTACAACGGTTGTTCGACAAAGGAGTGGTAACCGCCCAAAAACATGACGAAGCCGAAGCACAGTATAAAGCTGCTGTTGCACAAGCAAATGCTGCAAAAACGCAGTACGACATGGCCATAAACGGCACCGAAAGCGAAGACAAAGATGCCGCGCTGGCCATGGTTAACCGAGCCAAAGGCGCTGTGAAGGAAGTAAGATCTTACCTGCACGAAACTTGTCTTGTATCTCCGATTGATGGCGAAGTATCCGAAGTTTTTCCGAAACGCGGCGAACTGGTAGGCACTGGTGCTCCAATTATGAGCATCGTCGATTTGAACGATATCTGGTTCGTTTTCAACGTACGCGAGGACCTGCTTGCAAACATGAAAATGGGGAGTACATTCAACGTACAAATCCCGGCGCTTGGTAATAAAATCGTTCAGGTAAAAGTCACCTATCTTAAAGCAATGGCATCGTACGCCACTTGGAAGGCTACCAAAGCAACCGGACAATTTGATGTAAAAACGTTTGAAGTTCACGCTCGTCCAACGAGCAAAGTAGACGGATTACGCCCGGGTATGAGTGCTCTGGTGGACAAAATCGTAAAATAAAAATCTCAAAACTCCATATTTCACAACTATGATTTTTTGATTTGTATCAAAGACCTGAAGCAAAGCGACACTCACATTACAGATTGAGCTGCAAACATCAACGATTTAACGCATAAAACACTGCTTTAATTTCCAAATTTCAATCACGAATGCCCGATAGAAAACAGATATCACCCTTTGGCTCCACGTTGCGCCGTGAATTGGCACGAATGAAAAGCCGACCGATGTATTTTATACTGACAGTCGGAATCATGAGTTTTTGCATCATTTTCTTCATTTCTCTTTTCAACGAAGGTCAACTGCTTAAAATGCCGATCGGGATTGTCGATCACGACAATTCGAAGATTTCACGCCAATTCGTACGCAACCTCAATGCTACACAACAGGCTAAAATAGCAATGAAATTGGGGAGTTATCAGGAAGCCCGCACAGAAATGCAGAAAGGGAATATTTACGCATTTGTGGAGATCAAATCCGGGTTTGCCGAAAATCTTCAGGCAAACCGAAGACCGCCACTGACATTCTACATCAACGATGCTTATCTGACCGCCGGATCGCTCCTACTGAAAGACATCACGGCAATGAGTCTGTTAACATCGGGAGGTGTTCAGCAGCAAATACTAAGCGCCAAAGGCATCGACGAATCGCTTATTTCAGGCATCATCCAACCGATTGCGGTGGACACTCACATGATTGGAAATCCGTGGTCGAACTATAGTTATTACTTTTTGAACGTATTTTTCCCTGGAGTTCTTGAATTTGTCATCCTGATGACTACCGTTTTTGTGATCGGCATCGAATTGAAAGAGAAAACTTCACGAAAATGGTTACGAACTGCCGACAATAACTTCATAATCGCATTATTTGGGAAACTACTTCCTTATACCGCCATGTTTATCGTTTGGGGATTTGTATGCAACATTATTCTTTATGGATTTCTCTATTTCCCTGTACAAGCCAGTATTTTCAGGATGTTGCTAGCTACCGTTCTCTATGTAATTGCCTGTCAGTGCGTAGGCATTCTCATCATCGGGATTCTTCCCGTACTTCGGGATTCCGTATCTATTGTTATGATCTTCGGTATGTTCGGATTTACTTTCACCGGATTTACCTTCCCCATCGAACAGATGAATTATCCTGTCCGCATTTTCAGCGAAATGTATCCGATACGACACTTTTTCAATATATACACCGATCAGGTAGTGCATGGCGTCGATTTCAGATATTCCGTCGTTTACTATTTCATTCTACTTGCTTACACTTTGCTTCCTTTTCTCATCTTTTTCAGGTTGAAGAAAGCTGCTATTTACCAGAACTATCCTATCAAATAAATCAAAATCAGCACAATGAGATTAGTCTTACAGTCTGAAATAAAAAAGCTACAGGTCAATTGCAAAGAGACATTCCATATATTTCTCAACGAACTGAAGGTAGTGTCACGTGACAGGGGAGTTGTTGTCATCTTCATTCTTGCCGTTCTGGCTTACCCGTTACTTTACAACGTGGTTTACAAACAAGAAACGCTCAGCAAACTTCCGGTTGCTGTAGTCGACAATGCGCTTTGTCACGAATCGACGGAATTCGTCCGACATCTGAACGCCACACCGGAATTAAATGTATACGGCACGTATCCCACCCTTTCAGAAGCTCGGGAGGCTTTCGCATTACGACAAGTTCACGGCATCATATACATTCCGTCCGATTTTGCCAGAAATGTCAACACCGGTCAGAAAGCCACGCTATCGGTCTATTGCGACATGAGCAGTTTTTTGTACTATCGAACCGTACTGCAGGGCACCAATCATGTTGTACTCGATCTCGGCAAGAATATTCAGCTTAAACGTCTTAGCGAACAGGGGATTGCGGGTGAGGCTGCCCAAATAATCGCCGAACCGGTACCGTACAACGATGTCGTTTTATTCAATGAAACAGGTGGTTATTCAAGTTTTCTGGTGCCAGCCGTACTTATTCTGATTTTATATCAGACATTATTCTTCGGCATCACTATTCTGGCCGGTACCGCTCGCGAAGAAAATCGTTTTCATGTACTGGTAAACACGTCGGAACACAAAGGAAAAATTCTGCGGGTGGTTTTGGGTAAAAGTGCGGCTTATTTTATGATCTATCTGGCGTGGAGTATTTATGTTTTGAAAGTCATTCCGGTACTCTTCCAACTGCCACACATTGGCAATTCAATTGACTTAATCGGCTTAATCATACCATTTTTAATTGCTTCCATCTTTTTTTCGATGACCATTTCCGTATTCTTACCCAATCGTGAAACCGGAATGCTCATCTTCGGTATTTTCTCTCTCATTCTTTTGTTTTTGGGAGGAGTTTCGTGGCCGCTTTCCAATATGCCCGGATTCTGGAGAGCTTTCGGATGGATCTTCCCAAGTACACACGGAATACAGGGCTATATCAAAATCAATTCCTTAGGGGCTGATATTCAAACCATATCCAGCGAATATCACAGCCTCTGGATACAAACAGTGATCTATTTGTTTTTATGCGTATGGGCCTACCACTGGCAAATCAAAAAAAGTTCGGCAAAAGCCCGATTGCGCCAAATGGCATCTCGCAAAAAAGAGCTGACAATCGACAAAACAGCGCCTCTGACGAATAGTAAAAAAGATCACACTCCGGAAGCATAAATAATCGATACTCAAAATTAAAACATGATTACAAAAAATACATCGAACATAAGAAACCTACGTCTCTCAAAATATTTTGATAAAGATCCTTAGCTCTGTTTACATCTCAACCCAATGCATACACAACGCACCGGCTGACTGTAGCAAAAATGCTGAATAAAATCGTTTTATCATTGCCCGTAGCAATAATTGACATTGTAATATCTTAACTTATAATATACTATGTCGCACTCATTTTTCTCAGCCGTCACAAAAACCCTCCGACGCGAACTACAACGGATGAAGAGCCGACCACTCTATTTCATTTGCACAGTTGGAGTTATGTCGTTTTGCTTCCTCTTTTTTCTGACTCTCTTTTCTCCGGGACAACCCACCGCTATGCCTATTGCAATTGTCGATCACGATCAAACCCCATCAACCAGAAGCTTTATCCGAAATCTCAGCGCCACCCAACAAGTCAAGGTAGTGATGCAACTCAACAATCAGGCCGAAGCACGTAAAGAAATGCAAAAAGGTAATATTTATGCTTTTGTGGAGGTCAAACATGGTTTCACAGCCGATGCAATAGCAAACCGCAGACCCACGATTGTCTTCTACGTCAACGACACTTATCTAATTGCCGGATCATTACTCTACAAAGACATCTCATACATGAGTGCTCTTGCATCGGCTTCGATGCAGCAAAAGGTGCTGCGTGCCAAAGGTGTCAACGAATCGCAAATTATGGGAATCATTCAGCCCATTATTTCGGATACACATCTGATTGGCAATCCGTGGGCTAATTACGGCGTTTATCTTATCACCCTGTTACTTCCCGGTGTTTTGCAACTCATGGTGCTACTCATGACCATCTTCCCTATCGGAGTAGAATTAAAAGAAAAAACATCGAGAGAATGGCTTCGCACGGCCAACAAATCGATGGCAGCCGCACTGATAGGCAAATTGCTGCCCTATACTGTTATCTTTATTTTACTGGGTATTATAAGCAATATCTTGCTCTATGGATTCATGCACTACCCTACCCAGGCCGGCATCGGGGGGATGTTTTTAGCTACCATTATCTACATACTGGCCTACCAGGCAATAGGGATTCTCATCATCGGCACACTACCGGTTTTGCGCGATAGTGTAGCCATGGCTGCCCTCTACGGCTTGTTTGCCTTTACTTTCGCCGGGTTTACCTTCCCAATCGAACAAATGCCTTATCCGGTGCAGATATTCAGCGAAATATTCCCGATACGGCATTATTTCCGCATTTATGTCAATCAGGCTCTGCATGGAACCAGCATCAGCTATTCTTATGCCTATTATCTGATAATGCTTGCCTTCACACTATTACCTGCATTGGTGTTTTACCGACTAAAAAAAGCAGCCATTTACATGAATTATCCCACAAAATAAGATTGCTCATGAAAAAAATTTACCTTAAAACAAGGTTCCGGCACACACTTACCTTAAGCATAAAAGAATCATTTTCCATCTTCATGCAGGAGTGTAAGACGGTTTGTACAGACAAAGGGGTAATTATCATTTTTTTAATCGCCTCATTTATGTATCCGATACTTTATTGTTCGATTTATAAAAACGAGGTGTTGGTAGATGTTCCGGTAGCCGTGGTCGATCAGTCTCACAGCAAACGGTCAGCAGCACTTTTGCGTCAAATCGATGCCTCGCGCGACGTGAAGATTACTTACCATTGCACTTCGCTGCAAGAGGCACGCAAGGTTTTCAATACCAGAAAAGTACACGGAGTCATCTTCATCCCTTCCGATTTCGATAGCAAAATCGTTGCCGGACAGCAAGCTACTTTGGCTATTTATTGCGACATGAGTAGTTTTCTATATTACAAAGCATTACTTACATCAACCAGCTACATCATACTAGACAATAGCAAACAAATCAAGACTGAACGTCTGAATGCGCAGGGAATAACCGGCGAAGCGGCGAAAATGGTAGCCGATCCGATTCCTTACGATGATATTATACTGTATAACAGCAGTATGGGTTTTGCAAGTTTTCTGATGCCAGCTCTACTCATTATTTTCATCCACCAGACGCTTTTCTTCGGCATAGGCATGTTAGCCGGCACAGCCAGAGAAGAGAACCGCTTTCATGTACTGGTCAGTTCTAAGATACACCGGATGGGTATCTACCGCATAATATGGGGAAAAAGCCTATGTTATTTCGTGCTCTATTTTGCATTATCTTTCTACACATTAGGATTAATACCCCGCATCTATAACCTTCCTCACATAGGAAATCCGGTCGATATCGTTTATTTGCTCATACCCTTTCTCTTTGCCACCATCTTTTTTTCCATGACCTTCTCCACTTTTTTCCGAAACCGGGAAACAGGAATGGTACTTTTCCTTTTTTTCTCACTTATTCTTATATTTTTAAGTGGCATTTCGTGGCCGCTTAAAAACATCCACGGATTTTGGAGAGCTTTTGGTTGGATGTTTCCTTCCACACAGGGGATTCAAGCCTACGTTAAAATCAATTCGATGGGAGCCACCATACGCGAAGTTTCATTCGAATATATCAGTCTGTGGATTCAAACCGGGGTCTATTTTCTAACAACAACACTAACCTACTATTGGCAAATAAAGAAAAACAAAATAAGATTCAGAATCCGGCAAATAAAGGGGCACAAGAGAGTGCTGACAATAAATAACCCGACAAAACAATCCGACAATACAGCCGACTACAAATCCGAATCATAAGTTTGCCGATAAAAAATGAATATTTCTTTCATTTTGAATGTTATAACTTGTTTTGAAACAAAAAAACACCTATATTTGCACGCTCAAAATAAGATCATTAATTCACAATAAAATAAAGGAGGAACCAAGCCATAGCAGCGCCAAGGGTATCAAGAGTCGAAAAAAAAGAACTACACCGGATTAACGAACGCATCCGTGAAAGAGAAGTGCGTTTAGTAGGCGAAAACGTCGAACAGGGCGTTTACTCTATTGAAGTAGCTTTACGTAAAGCCGATGATTTGGGGTTGGATTTGGTTGAAATATCCCCTAATGCAGTTCCTCCGGTATGCAGAATTACAGATTATCAGAAGTTTCTTTATCACCAAAAGAAACGCGAAAAAGAGATGAAATTGAAAGCCTCGAAAGTGGTTTTGAAGGAAATCCGTTTCGGGCCGCAAACTGACGATCACGACTATAACTTCAAGTTGAAACATGCTCAGGAATTCCTGAAAGAAGGATGCAAAGTAAAAGCCTACGTATTCTTCAAAGGTCGTTCTATTCTTTTCAAAGAGCAAGGGGAAGTGCTTCTACTTCGCTTTGCCAACGACCTCGAAGAGCTGGCAAAGGTAGATTCGTTACCGACGCTTGAAGGCAAACGCATGATCATCATGTTTTCGCCAAAGAAGACAGCAAAGTAAAAGACAAATGTTTTTTACGCTCACTGAAAACGACCCAATTATTCAATTAAAATAAAAACAGAACATGCCAAAAATGAAAACTAATTCCGGTGCAAAAAAAAGGTTTACCCTTACCGGAACAGGAAAAATCAAGAGAAAACATGCTTTCAAAAGTCATATTTTGACTAAGAAGACCAACAAACAGAAACGTAACCTCACCCATGCCGGTTTGGTTGATTCGACAGACTTGAACAACGTTAAATTTTTGTTGTGCCTTAAATAAGCACGCTCTCTTCATTCCATTTTAGTAACCGAGTGTTTAGCTTTAAGTTCGCAGTAAAATGCGACGCTACCATTCACAAAACATTTTATTATGCCAAGATCAGTAAATCATGTCGCCTCAAGGGCAAGACGTAAAAAAGTATTGAAACTAACCCGTGGTTACTTCGGTGCACGCCGCAACGTATGGACCGTAGCAAAAAATACATGGGAAAAAGGGTTGCAGTATGCTTACCGTGACCGTAAAAACAAAAAACGCAATTTCCGCGCATTATGGATTCAGCGTATCAACGCTGCCGCACGTTTGGAAGGTCTTTCTTATTCCAAACTAATGGGCGCACTCCATAAAGCAGGCATCGAAATGAACCGCAAAGTACTAGCCGATTTGGCCATGAATCATCCGGAAGCTTTCAAAGCTATCGTGGGAAAAGCCAAAAACGCTTAATTTAAAACTTATATAATTGGGAAAAGCCGCCTATACGGGCGGCTTTTATTTTTGACTGCAAATCACATGCAATATCAGACACATATCCTACCGAACGGACTCCGCATCGTTCACATGCCCGACGCATCGCCCGTATCGTACTGCGGATTAGCCATCAATGTAGGCACCCGGGACGAACTGCCTCACGAACATGGGATGGCACACTTTATCGAACATCTTATTTTCAAAGGCACAACCCACCGAAAATCGTGGCATATCATCACTTCGATGGAAGAGGTAGGAGGAGAACTTAATGCCTACACAACCAAAGAGGAGACTTTTCTTTATTCTGTTTTTCTGGAACGTTATTTCGAAAAAGCCATTGATCTCATTGCCGATATGGTTGCCCATTCAACTTTTCCGGAAAAAGAGACACTGAAAGAGACGGATATTGTGCTCGATGAGATAGAGTCTTATAACGACACTCCTTCCGACCTCATTTTTGACGAGATAGAGGAGATTTTGTTCGATGAGTATCCGATCGGGCGCAATATTCTGGGCAGTGTCGACTCGTTAACAAAGTTTACTCGCGACAACATTACCGCATTCCATCAACGCAACTACACTGCCAACAGAATGGTCTTTTTTTCGTTAGGCAATACCGATTTCAAAAAAATAGTCCGGTTGGCAGAAAAGCACCTGAATGATATCCCATCATGCTCAACGGCTCTTGTACGGTTGATTCCGGAGCTTTACAAGCCTCAATCCCGAAAAGAAGACAAAGATACCCATCAAGCACATTACATGCTTGGCAATCGTGCCTACACGCTTTATAATCCCGACAGAATTGCACTCTCCCTACTTAACAATATTTTGGGAGGACCCGGCATGAACAGCATCCTCAATCTTTCTTTACGGGAGCGGAGTGGCTTGGTTTACAACGTAGAATCGAATTACACCCCACTAACCGACACCGGAGTTTTGACGATCTATTTCGGCTCCGACCCGAAGGATATGCAACGTTGCGTCAAACTAATTGAAAAAGAGCTTGATAAATTAAAAGCAGCGCCACTAACCGACCATTATCTTGAAAAAGCAAAAAAACAACTACTCGGACAGATGGCTATTTCGGCAGAAAACAAAGAAAATATGGCTCTGAGTTTAGGTCGCAGTATGCTTCATTTCAATCGGTTTGATTCTCTCGAAGAATCGGCCGAGAAGCTAAAGTCAGTGACTCCCGAAAAGATACAACAGATTGCGCAGGAGGTATTTGATAAGAATCAATTAAGTAAACTAATTTATACAAAATAAACCTTGGCTTTATATATAACAAAAAAGGCATCCGATTGGATGCCTTTTTTTGTCGTATATCAAATTATTCTTCTACAATAGAAACATTATTGATTTCCCAAGTACCAGCTGCACTTGTCGTACTTTTATACTTAAATGCAATCGATACGGAAGATCCAATATAAGCTTTGAGATCTACTTTCCCCGATGATACAAATGTATAATCTGTATTAGTCACATTTGTTGGAATTGTGATTTGAGTCCAAGTCACGGATGTTGCAGTTGGATCTCCTGATACATAGTTCTTCGACACCCAAAGAGTAGTCTCATCAGCCAAGGTTCCGAAGTATTTACCTGCATGGCTAAAAGTCAAAGTAGCCGCCGAGCGCGTGGTCAAATCAATCTTTGGCGAAATAAGCCAGTCTTGATTATCCAAGTTCCCTCCAGAATATCCAGACATCTTCATACAGAGATAACTATTATCCCAACCCCAAACTTGAGTACCAGAAACACTGTATGTAGTAAAATCCTTAATACCTGTTGTCAAGCCAGAATAAATAACAATATCTTTCCATGCGCCATTTTTGTATACAAAAGTCTTTGTCACCGCATTAGTCGTTTTATATTTTATCCAATTCGTACCATCATACACAAAAACATCTGCCAGTTGAATAGTTGAGGTTGAATAATATTTATAGCGAATCAGCATCACAGTTCCAGCCTTTGCATATGGGTTTTTAACCATTTTCAACCAAACTGGGATATATTGATTGGGATCAATGGAGGATGAAAAATTATCGTACTTACCAGGTTGGTTAGTAGCCGTACCCATCGCATCATAGTCAGTGGCTACAAGCGTGTATTTATTTGCTGTTGCAATGGTCGTTGTATCATATGCTGCATCATAATTATACGTGACAGCAGCCATAGATCCCGCATCAGCATACAAATACTTCGTTTTCAAAAAGGCACCAATAAGAGAACCTGTCGCTGCACTGCTTGGAAAATATTTCTTCGTACTAATTACTGTTGCTTTTGTTGTATCAGACGAATTGGTAGCTGCTGCCAAAGCAATTTTACTTATTGTAACATAATCTGCATCAGTCAATGTGTCCGTATAACTCACCACATTGGTAGGTTTAGCAGCTTCATCAAATCCAGGAAAGTTGGACTCATTGAAATCTTTACAAGATCCTAATATTAGCACTGATATAAACAGTGATATGAAATATATTTTTTTCATCGTTATCTATTTAAGTTGTTTCTTGCATTAAAACCGTACTTTCAAATTTACAGACCAGGTACGACCAAAGCCATAAAAAACCGTTGCTGTTTTCCATGTATGGTCACTACCATCGGTAGCATCTGAAATATATGTTCGATTAAAGAGATTTTCCACATTACCCGTCAAAGTCGCGTCATAGTCACCCATTTTGAAACGATAGCTCCCGAAGAAATCAAACGTAACATAATCAGGTATTCGCCAAGGTTGCGCAAACGTCGTAGATGACAGACTCGTTCCCACTGACGAAATATTATAATAAGAATAGTTTCTACCATAATAATTTCCATCAAGTCCCAGTTTAAATCCTTTCACGATATAATAACTAACTCCGGCAGCTCCTGTTGTTTGTGCTGAGTTACCCACTTTAATCCCGGCAAGATTGACATCCACCTTAGCATGACTCGCACTCAACATTTCTACTACATTACCATTCTTATCTACAGGCTGCCCCTGGCTATTATACAGATATCCGCTCGCATTCTTTTGCCAATGCCAATCGCCTAAAGAAAACATTCCTGTCAATTCCAAATCTCGAAGTGGCTTCGCTACAAAATCGAGCTCCACTCCTTGATGCAAAGCATTAACTCCCTGCATATTAACAACCAAACTATTCTGACTATTTGCATTGATCGCACGCACAATAGTCTTATCTATCCAATTTGTTCTATACAAGTTAATATTCGCTGAAAAGTATCTGGATTTAAATCCATAACCGACTTCTGCTGAAAATGCTTTTTCATTCACTGCATTCGGATTGGTCTGATTGCTTGTGGTCGATTGTAAGAACGCGCCACCTGAAAAGAATGGAGCTCTTGAAATATAGCCAATATTGGCAAATACGTTATGATATGCATTCAAATTATAATTAGCCCCACCTTTTACAGAATAACCCCAAAAGCTAATTGTCTTTGAACGAGCATTAGCTGCATCATAATAAAATCGATCATAACGCCAGTTTGAATTACTCGAACCTGAAACTGCCACAAAAGCACTCAATCCGTCTTTATTATATTCTGCTTGTCCAAAAAGACCTTCATTTGTAACAAAGCTGTCATAATCACGATATACAACATCACCCACTTTCAACTTTCTTGTCATCCAGCTCTGGTCACTAAGCAAGGGGCGTAATGATGTGGCATCAATAAAGAAGCTACCTCCATAAAGATCTGTTATCTTATTAGTGTGTGTACCCTTGTAGTAGCGCAAGTCGAGACCTCCATACATATCAATATATTTCCCAATACGGGTTGTGTATGTTGACAATAAACCATACCACATGTGATTATTAATAGCACTGGACATAACCATTTTCGACCCCACTTCACTAGCTTTATTTAAAGCATAGATTGCCCCATAGTCAAAGGTTCCATCTGCAGAACGAAATGCTGTTGTTGGGACACCATTGGAAGAACCATACCAATTAGACCTATCAGTACTGGTGTAGCCCTGCCCCGACCAACCACCACCTCTACCAATCGACATATAGAGTGCTGTTGACAGGCTGGATTTGTCATTAATCGTCCAAAAATGGTTCAACGAAATTTGTGGTTTATTGTAATAGTTATACGATGACACTTTCCGTTGTCCATTCATATCAAATCCATAAGAGGCATTGTACTGATACTTCAATGGTTGTTTCTCCCATTCTGATATCAATAACTTATCATTGACATTACGTTGATTATGCCATTGTGGTGCTGCAAATGCAGTCAAAGACAATTGATGAGAATCATTAATCCGTTTTGAAATATTAATAAAATAGGAATATGATTGAAATTCTGTGCCTTGAATATAGCCTGTCCCTGTGGCTTTAGATCCCATTAATGTAATGGCCCACTTTCCGGGTGTTAAACCAGTAGAGACTGAAAAACCCATTTTTGAATATCCATCATTCCCAATACCATAAGAAACAGAACCACCTCTTTCCATATCTGTGGAACGCGTTACAACATTGATAGATCCCCCTAAAGACGGAGCTGCAACTTTAGAAGCTCCTAATCCACGCTGTACTTGCATCGAACGAGTCACATCGCTTAAAGCTCCCCAGTTAGACCAGTAAATACCACCCCATTCCATGTCATTCATCGGAACGCCATTAATCATAACAGCTGTATTGGCAGCTTCAAAACCACGCACATTTACACGAGAGTCGCCAAATCCACCTCCTTGTTTTGTTGCGTAAATACCAGGGGTAGATTTCAAGATTTCAGGAAACTCCTGCGTACCTAATTTATTTTCAATAATAACAGGATCAACCACAGACAGAGCAACTGGCGTTTTTCTACGAATAGCGACCGATGACGTTACAGTAACATCATTAAGACCAATCGCTTGAGTCTGAAGAGCAATTTCTCCAAGATTCGCTCCACTTTGAGCCTTTACATTTTGAGTTGTATAACCCACATACGACAACACAAGCTCGTGTTGTCCCTTCGGGAGCTTCAAGGCAAAACTACCATCCAGCTCGGTACTGATACCTCTCTTCAAATCAGTACAATAAATCGAAACTCCAATCAAAGGTTCTTTAGTTGACGCATCAACCACTACCCCTTTAATTGCATCTTGCGCATATGATAATGAGGTTATCATAAGCACAACAAGCACAAGCAAACTCTTTTTCATAAAAATAAAATTAAATTTAGACATCACATTAGTTCTTATACGAAAGCTAATTCTCTCTAGCATTATTTTTAAGGAACGGATTTTCAATAAACTTAACCCATTGAAAATGGGGAAACAAATCTTAATATGCGGAAGATCAATAATACGAGACAAAAATATTTATAATTATTCATTTTTTACGCATTCGCATTAAGAAGTTTTCAACAATTTATGCGTTGTATATGTTAACAAGAAAATGTATACCATTAAAATTGGGAGTACAAAAGTACGTAAGCAATTCAAAAAAATCATTACAAAGATATGAAGAATGATAATTGCAAAAGTGCAATTATTTTAAGATTTAAATTTGCTTGGAAGCCTATTGCCCACGAAAGATATTCTTTTTACTTTTGTCTCTAAATAGACTTCACACTTGAAGAATGACAAACCGTTTTGAATGAAGCATATACGAAATTTTTGCATTATTGCACACATCGACCATGGTAAAAGTACACTGGCTGATCGCCTGCTGGAAATCACCAATACAATCGCTCAAAAAGATTTGCAAGCTCAGGTGCTCGACAATATGGATTTGGAGCGTGAGCGTGGTATTACCATTAAAAGCCACGCTATCCAGATGGAATATCTGCTTAATGGCGAAGAATATATACTCAATCTGATCGATACTCCGGGGCATGTCGATTTTTCGTACGAAGTATCCCGCTCCATCGCCGCTTGCGAAGGGGCTCTGCTTATCGTTGATGCCACTCAGGGCATTCAGGCTCAAACTATTTCCAACCTGTATATGGCGATCGAACACGATCTGGAAATCATTCCTGTAATGAACAAGATGGATATGGATAGCGCCATGCCCGAAGAGGTCGAAGATCAGATTGTTGAACTGCTCGGATGCAGGCGGGAAGAGATTATCCGTGCCAGTGGCAAAACAGGACTCGGCGTAAAAGAGATTCTGGAAGCTATCGTCACACGGGTAAATCCTCCGGTAGGAGATCCTGAAGCTCCGCTACAATGCCTTATTTTCGACTCTGTCTTTAACTCGTTTCGTGGTATTATAGCCTATTATAAAATCATTAACGGAACCATTAAAAAGGGCGATCTGGTTAAATTCGTCGCTACTCAAAAGGAGTACGAGGCCGACGAAATCGGAGTGCTGAAATTGGATATGTCGCCACGCAGTACGCTTAGTGCAGGCGACGTAGGGTACATTATATCAGGAATTAAAACCTCCAAGGAGGTAAAGGTGGGCGATACTATCACTCACGTCAAACGCCCGTGTGAAAAAGCGATTGACGGTTTTGAGGAGGTTAAACCGATGGTTTTTGCCGGCGTCTATCCTATTGAAACGGAAGATTTTGAGGATCTTCGTTCTTCGATCGAAAAATTGCAGCTCAACGATGCTTCGCTCACTTTCGAACCGGAGTCATCCATCGCGCTGGGATTCGGATTTCGTTGCGGATTTTTAGGTTTGCTCCACATGGAGATCATTCAGGAGCGCCTCGACAGGGAGTTCGACATGAACGTGATTACCACCGTTCCGAACGTAAGCTACCGTGTCTTTACAAAGAAAGGTGACATGATTGAGGTTCACAACCCTTCCGGACTACCCGACATTACTCTTATTGATCATATCGAAGAACCGTACATCAGAGCCTCCGTGATCACGCAGACGAATTTTCTGGGTGCCATTATGACCCTTTGCCTTGGCAAACGAGGTATTTTGATAAAGCAGGATTACATTTCGTCGAACCGGGTGGAACTGATCTATGACATTCCATTGGGTGAAATTGTGTTTGATTTTTACGACAAACTCAAAAGTATCTCCAAAGGCTATGCTTCGTTCGATTATCACATGCACGATTTTCGTGAGTCGAAGTTAGCCAAGCTCGACATTTTGCTGAATGGAGAACCTGTGGATGCCTTATCGTCGCTTACGCATATTGACAATGCCTACACGCTTGGGCGTAGAATGTGCGAAAAGCTGAAAGAACTGATTCCACGCCAACAATTCGACATTGCCATACAGGCAGCTATCGGGGCGAAAATCATTGCCCGTGAAACCATAAAAGCGGTACGTAAAGACGTTACGGCCAAATGTTATGGTGGAGATATCTCCCGAAAGCGAAAGCTGCTTGAAAAGCAGAAAAAAGGGAAGAAAAAAATGAAACAAATCGGCTCTGTAGAAGTACCGCAAAAAGCTTTTCTGGCTGTACTGAAACTAGATTAGATTGCTTCTGCTCATTATTGTCAGTTAAAATAATAGATATATGACCAAAAAAGAGATCACGCCACAGGCCAGGAAGATGTTGAAATGGTTTTGGCTAAGTTTTGCAGGTTTTTTATTGGCTGTTGTGTTGCTGTTTATTGCCATATCGTTCGGATGGATCGGCTATTTGCCTCCAATCAGCGAATTACAAAATCCCCGCAACCGATATGCTTCCGAAATTTATTCTTCGGACATGAAACTGTTGGGCAGTTTTTCTCTCAGTTCGGGCAACCGGATGAATGAAATTTATCAAAATCTTTCGCCTGGTCTGATTAATGCATTGGTTGCCACCGAGGATTCACGGTTTTACGACCACTCCGGAATTGACGGATGGGCGTTGGCACGCTCTCTGGTGCTGCGGGGTATTTTTCAAATCAAAAGCGCCGGTGGTGCCAGTACACTGACACAACAGTTAGCAAAGCAACTCTACTCGCCCCATGCACCGAATTTTCTCACCCGTTTGTTGCAAAAGCCAAACGAATGGGTGATTGCCGTCAAGCTGGAACGCTTGTATACCAAAGAGGAAATCATCAATATGTACCTGAACCAGTTCGATTTTCTGAACAATGCGGTAGGAATTCGTACGGCAGCTCAGGTGTATTTTAGCACAACTCCAGACAAACTTACCTTAGAACAAGCAGCTACATTAGTCGGGATGTGCAAGAATCCAGCATATTACAATCCGCTACGCTTCAACGAACGCACCCGTGGACGTCGAAATACCGTTTTCCTTCAAATGGAAAAAGCCAATATGCTGACTCACGAGCAAGTCGATTCATTGAGTAAGCTGCCCCTCACGCTGAAATACCAACGGGTTGACCACAAAATTGGAGCCGCTCCTTACTTCCGCGAATATCTCCGAAGAATTCTGACGGCAGACAAGCCCGAACGATCGGACTATGCATCGTGGCAAAAACAACAATACGTAGATGACTCTATCTCTTGGGCAACCAATCCGCTGTATGGATTCTGCAATAAAAACCACAAGTCGGACGGTTCGCCATATAACCTCTATACCGATGGTTTGAAGATCTACACAACGATCGACTCTCGTATGCAGAAATATGCCGAAGAGGCGGTTCACGAGCAAATGACTTCGTTGCAAGCGAAATTTTTCAAAGAAAAGAAAGGCCGTAGTTATGCCCCATTTTCACGCACGTTGCGTCAACAAGACATCAACGATATTATGAATCGTTCCATGAAATTGACAGATCGCTATCGCAACATGAAACATGCCGGAGCAACCATGGCTCAGATTCAGAAAGCATTCAATACGAAGGTATCGATGCAAGTGTACTCTTATCGCGGACAGATAGACACTGTGATGACTCCGATGGACTCTATCCGCTACCTGAAATATTTCCTTCGTTGCGGTTTTATGTGTATGGATCCGAACAACGGGCATGTCAAAGCCTATGTCGGTGGCCCTGATTATAACATGTTCCAGTACGACATGGCCACCATGGGACGCCGGCAGGTAGGCTCTACTATCAAACCGTTCCTCTATTCGCTGGCGATGGAAGAAGGATTTACCCCTTGTAGCGAAATCCTCAATGCACCCATCACCATGAATCTTGGCAATGGAGAGACATGGACGCCTCGTAACAGCAGCCAAAGCCGTCTCGGAGAGATGGTTCCGCTCAAATGGGGTCTTGCACAATCGAACAACTACATCACAGCCCGCCTGATGAGTAACTTTACTCCGGCGGCCATGGTAAAGATGATGCGTTCATTTGGTATTCGGGGCTACATTCCATCCGTATGGTCGCTCTGCATAGGCCCGGCCGAAGTTTCATTGCAGGAAATGGTGGATGCATACACGGCATTCCCGAATAAAGGAGTTCGTGTCGATCCGATGTATGTAACCCGGATCGAAGATAACAACGGAGCCGTAGTAGCCACTTTTGAACCGAAAATGAACGAAATTCTGAGTGAACAGACTTCTTATAAAATGCTGACATTGCTCCGTGGAGTTGTCGACAACGGTACTGCCGGCCGTTTACGATACAATTACCGTTTCACTGGGCAACTTGCCGGAAAAACCGGTACGACGCAGAACAACTCGGATGGTTGGTTTATCGGATTTTCGCCAAGCCTCATTGCTGGCGTATGGGTCGGAGGAGAAGATCGTGCCGTTCACTTCGATTATACAAACGACGGACAAGGAGCCAGTATGTCACTTCCGATCTGGGCACTATTTATGAGGAAGGTCTATGCCGATCCGATGTTGGGCTATTCGGAAGCCGAAAAATTCAAGATTCCACCAACCTTTGATGCCGGAGGATGTGGTAGTGGAGGTGATGGTCAGGCACCGCCCGATGAGTCTTCACCATCGACCGCCGTTGAAGAATTTTGATTAGAACGAAATAAGACAATCATGCCAAAGCGAGAATCTTCGTTTTGGCATGATTGCACTCTTTTTATAGATATAACAATTGATTCGAAAACCACACCTTGGAGAATTCAATGAATAAATAGAAGTATGAAAAAAAAGATTGTATCATTTGTTGTTGTCCTGTTTACTTGCTGTGCTTCGTGGGCACAACTCAATACCGACAGGGTAATGGCCATCGCTCAAAATGCACTCTATTTTGAAGATTACGTCTTAGCCATCCAATATTTCAATCAAATAATTAGCGTAAAGCCTTATTTGCCTGATCCTTACCTATACAGAGGGATTGCTAAAATTCAGCTGGGCGATTTTGCCGGAGCAGAAATCGACTGTTCGTCGGCATTAGCTTTGAACCCATTTATTCCCGGAGCCTATTATGCCCGAGGTTTTGCCCGTGTCAAACAAAAAGAGCTTGACGGAGCAGAATCCGATTTAAACAAATACATTGAATACAACCCAGTCAATGACGAATTGCTCCGTCTGCGTATCTGGATTTATGATCTTCAAAAGAAATACGATCTGGCACTGAAAGATATCGATGAATTGATGAAGAAAAATAAAGACAGTGACCTATTGATGGATAAAGGCCAAATATTGATGGAAAAGAAGGATACCATCGGTGCTATGGCCTATTTTCAGGATGCCATCAAGGCTGATAGTACCAAAGCGAATGGCTGGAGCGCACTGGCGACTCTCAAATTGATGCAGCACGACAATGCCGGAGCGTTGCATGACTTCGATAAAGCAATTACGCTGAAATCGAAATATGCCGGCGACTATATCAACCGGGGATTGCTAAACTATTGGAATAAAAATTACAGGGGCGCTTTTGCTGATTATGATAAAGCCATCGAACTGGACGATAAAAGCACGGTAGCTCACCTGAACAGAGGCATGCTTCGTACGGAAGTAGGTGATTTGAACAATGCAATACTGGACTTCAATAAAGTGTTGACAGCCGAACCCGAAAACTACGAAGCGCTCTATCAACGTGCTCTTCTGACAACCGAGGTTGGCGACTTTCATCAGGCAACGCAGGATTTCAATAAAATCATAACCCGTTA
The DNA here is from genome assembly GCA_017860295.1 of Bacteroidota bacterium. Classification (GTDB taxonomy): domain Bacteria; phylum Bacteroidota; class Bacteroidia; order Bacteroidales; family Paludibacteraceae; genus Microbacter. The sequence continues at coordinate 124,341 of JAFNAS010000001.1, forward strand.
TCCGAACTTTTCACCGGCTTACTGGGGCCGAGCCAAGATAAAGCAGCTTCAACACGATGCCAAAGGTGCCTATCTCGATCAGATGGCAGCACAGGAAATCGAAAAACGAAAGCCGAAAAACGGGACTAAAAAAGAAGAAGAACCCAACACCAAAGCGCAAATGGTCAAAAGCACCAAAAGCAATGAAAACAAGGCATCTATATTCAACGATGTGCTGGCACGTGGTGGCAACCCCTCCGACGAAGCTCCCCAAAAAGGAGGTTTGCGAGGTGCTATTCAAAACGTCAATATCGAAATCTCGAACGAGCCGAACTTTGTGCTGAGCTACTACAGCAAAGAAAACGAACTAAAACGTCTGGGTTATTATTTCTCCGTAATTGACGACTACAACAAGCAACACAAGCTTAATGCCAAACTCAAAATTATTAACGACGAAATTTCGCTGACTCAGGAAATGATTCAGATGCATTTCAAAATTGTGGATAATCTGACCGGCGAAATCAATAAAAAACCGAGTGCTGATGCCTATTTCATTCGGGGAATCAACTATGCATTGGTACAGGATTATAACAATGCCATTCAGGATTTTTCGAAGGTAATCGAACTGAGATCCGATTTCACAATGGCTTATTTTTGCCGTGCCAACACACTATTCAAACTGCTTGATTACAAACTGAATAATCCGGATAATAAAAATGCGAAATCCGATTTCAAAGACGACAAACTCTACCGGCATGACTTTGAAGTGATTATTAAAGACTATCGAAAAGTGATTGATTTGGCTCCCGACTTCTCGTTTGCCAAGTTCAATCTGGGAAATCTTTATTGTCAGGAAAAAGATTTTCAAGCCGCTATCGATATTTATACTGAAGCCATCAAGAGCCAACCCGATTTTGCCGAAGCATATTTCAATCGGGGGCTGGCCTATCTGTTTCTCAACGATGCAAAAAAAGCCAATGCCGACCTGAGCAAATCGGGAGAACTAGGTATCTATCAAGCATATAACATCATCAAGAGGCTAAACGACAATTAATTCTGTAATAATTCTACGATTCGTTCTCTTTTTTGTAATTTCGCAACTTAATTTTTGAATGGCTCTACAAAAGCCATAACCACCGAATAATATTACAAAAGAACTTCTGTATGAAGACAATAAAGATAAAAGATAAAGAATTTTCCGTTTCCATCCCCGAAGAAAAAATTCAGGAAGCGGTCAAAAATGTTGCAGAACGAATCAACTGGGATTTGGCAGGAAAAGATCCTCTCTTTCTGGTCGTGCTGAACGGAGCATTTATGTTTGCTGCCGATTTGATGAAAAGCGTCAACATTCCGAGTGAAATTACATTTATCAAATTGTCGTCATACCAGGGAACATCCACAACTGGTGTTGTGAAAGAAATTTTTGGTTTGAATGAAAGCGTGGAAGGTCGCACCGTTGTGGTAGTCGAAGACATTGTGGATACCGGTTTCACCATGCAAAAAATTATCAATTCGCTGAAAGAGAAGAAAGCTGCTGATATTCGCGTTGCCACCTTCTTCCTGAAACCGAACTCGTTGCAATGCGACATCGAACTCAATTATGTAGCAATGGAAATACCCAACGATTTTATTGTAGGGTACGGACTCGATTACGACGGCTATGGCCGCAACCTTAAAGAAATCTATACATTAATACCGGACAAAGCACATTAAAAACTAATCAATTTTAATGAACTGTCTCCACGAGAGTGAAGGCGCAAAAGGATTTACATCATGCTCAACATTATCATTTTTGGAGCTCCGGGCTCTGGTAAAGGAACTCAAAGCGAACGTATCACCGAAAAGTATAACCTGCTTCACATCTCCACCGGCGACATGTTGCGTGCCGAAATTGCAGCAAAAACCGAACTGGGAGAGCTGGCTAACAGCTATATATCAAAAGGTCAATTGCTCCCCGATCAGGTAATTATCGATATGCTTGCAAAGAAACTTACCGACACGGCCGCCGGACGCAAAGGTGTTATTTTTGATGGATTTCCCCGCACGGTAGCTCAGGCCGAAGCGCTTGACGTTCTGCTGAAAAAGAACAACCAGGATGTTTCCATCATGCTTGAACTCGATGTTGAAAAAGAGGAACTGATTACCCGCCTCCTGAAACGCGGACAGGAGACCGGTCGTTCGGACGACAACCTCGAAGTAATTCAAAACCGTCTCGAAGTATATCACAGCCAAACCACTCCTGTAATGGACTATTACAAGGCTGCCGGCAAATACACCCATATCAAAGGTACCGGCACAATTGATGAAATTTTCGGACGTATTTCAACTGCCCTCGACAAGGCAGCTAACTAAGAAACCGTTTACAAACTCAATACAATGAAGACTTCCAAAGAAATTCGCCAATCGTTTCTCGATTTCTTTCAATCCAAGCAGCACCACATTGTGCCGTCGGCGCCGATGGTTATCAAGGATGACCCCACGCTGATGTTTACCAATGCCGGGATGAACCAATTCAAGAATATCATTCTGGGGAATGACCCGATTCAGTACCCGCGCATCGCCGACTCGCAAAAATGTTTGCGCGTGAGCGGAAAACACAACGATCTGGAGGAAGTAGGACACGACACCTACCACCACACCATGTTCGAAATGTTGGGCAACTGGTCGTTTGGCGACTATTTCAAGAAGGAAGCCATCGGATGGGCATGGGAATACCTCACCGAAGTACTCGGTCTGGATAAAAACCGCCTCTACGTTACCGTTTTTGAAGGATCGCCCGACGAAGGGCTGGAGCGTGACAACGAAGCTGCCGGATACTGGGAGCAGTACATCGCTGCCGATCGCATCATCAACGGCAACCGCCACGACAATTTCTGGGAAATGGGTGATACAGGCCCTTGCGGTCCCTGCTCCGAGATTCATATCGACATCCGTCCCGACAGCGAACGCGCTAAGGTGAACGGTCTGACGTTAGTCAACCAAAGTCACCCGCAGGTAATCGAAATCTGGAACCTGGTGTTTATGCAATACAACCGCAAAGCCGACAGTTCGCTCGAACCGCTGCCAGCCAGGGTAATCGATACCGGTATGGGCTTCGAGCGTCTTTGCATGGCTCTGCAGGGCAAACTGTCGAACTACGACACCGACGTGTTCCAACCGATTATCATCGAAATTGGTAAATTATGCGGCATCAGGTATGGCGCTAACGACAAAACGGATATTGCCATGCGCGTTATCGCCGACCATATCCGCACCATCGCGTTTTCCATCACCGACGGGCAATTGCCGTCGAATGCAAAGGCAGGTTACGTTATTCGACGTATTCTGCGCCGCGCCGTACGTTACGGATATACTTTCCTCGATCAAAAACAGGCATTCCTGTACAAACTATTGCCTGCATTGATCGACAGCATGGGCATTGCTTATCCTGAATTACAGGCTCAACAATCACTCATTTCGAAAGTGATTAAGGAAGAGGAAGAGTCGTTCCTGCGTACGCTCGAAACCGGTATCCGTTTGTTAGACAAAGTTATTGACGAAACGAAAGCGGAAGGCAAAACCGAAATCAGCGGGGTAAATGCATTCACACTTTACGATACGTTCGGGTTTCCTCTCGATTTGACTGAACTGATTTTGCGTGAAAACGGCATGACGGTCAATATTGACGAATTCAACACCGAAATGCAGAAGCAGAAGGAACGTGCCCGCAACGCTGCTGCCGTGGAAACCGGCGACTGGGTGAGCGTTCGCGACGGAGAAACTGCCTTTGTAGGTTACGATTTGCTGGAGACCGAAGCTCACATTCTTCGCTATCGTCTTGTAAAACAAAAGAATAAATCATTCTATCAGATCGTGCTTGACCAGACTCCTTTCTATGCCGAAATGGGTGGTCAGGTTGGCGATAGCGGCATCATGGCCGATGGCAACGAGACGATAGAAATTTCCGATACCAAACGCGAAAACAACCTACCCGTTCATCTGACGGCTAAATTACCTTCCGATGTTACGGCTACGTTCTGCGTAAAAGTAAACGGCGAAAAACGTCAGGCTACAGAAAACAACCACTCGGCGACTCACTTGCTGCACGAAGCATTACGCGAAGTATTGGGAAGCCATGTGGAACAGAAAGGTTCGTTCGTTTCGCCCGACACATTGCGTTTCGACTTCTCTCACTTCCAGAAAGTGACCGACGAAGAGATTCGCAAGGTGGAAGAGCTGGTGAATGCCAAGATCCGCGAAAACCGTCCGCTTGACGAACATCGTAACATGCCGATTGCCGAAGCACGTGCTTTGGGTGCCATGGCGCTGTTCGGCGAAAAATACGGAGATCATGTCCGCGTGGTGAAATTCGGTTCATCTGTTGAGCTTTGTGGTGGTACTCACGTGCAGGCAACGGGCGAAATCGGATTCTTCAAAGTGGCAGCCGAAAGTTCTGTAGCTGCCGGGATTCGCAGAATTGAAGCTGTTACCGGTGTTGGTGCCGAAAAATTTGTTCAGAATCAACAAGACCTGTTGAAAGGCATTCACATGTTGTTCAATAACGCGCCGAACATGATCCAATCAGTACAAAAAGCATTGGACGAAAATGCAGCCCTGAAAAAGCAGATAGAAAGCTTCATGCAGGAAAAAATGCTGCAATTGCGCGACATTCTCATACAACGTGCGGAAGAAATCAACGGTGTGAAAGTGATCCGTCATCAGGGCGACGAAAACCCCGATCTGGTACGTAGCCTTGCTTCACAGTTCAAAGGTAAATTCAGTGAAGTGAAATTCCTGTTTGTAGCCGGAACCGTATTCGACGGCAAACCGTCACTCACGATTTTCCTTAGCCAACCGATGGTTGATGCCGGATACAACGCCTCCAACATGGTGCGCGAAGCTGCCAAGTTTATCAACGGCGGTGGTGGCGGACAACCGTTCCTGGCAACTGCCGGCGGTAAAAAACCGGAAGGACTCGATCAGGCTGTAGCTAAAGTTATTGAGTTGATTTAATAGCTCATCAAACCATAAAAAAGCCCCTTGAACAGATTATCCGTTCAAGGGGCTTTTCGTTTGCAATAAAACAAATTACAACTTCACTGTCAAACCAATTTTTCCATCGGAGAAAGCATTGCCTCCGCCGAATTCGAGATTAAGAGCAACAGTTCGGGAAATAAAATAGCGTCCTCCGATCTGCGCTCCAAGACCAAGCCCTGACGTATGCGAACCATGGTATGTGTCGGGCGAACTCCAAACGAAGAACCCGAGATTGAGCCCGGCATAGAGGTCCCAGTTACGGGGAATATTAAAAAGATTATTGAAATGATAGTTGACATTTCCCGAGACTCCGACTATCGAATGGTCGTAATAATAATTATCCCAATCTTCCCGGTAAGAACGATAAGAGAGCTCTCCACCCAGCGTTACATCCCGGCTTACGGCATGGTCGAATCCAAAATAGACAGGAACGCCCCAATCGGAGAAGCCGACACCGCAATTCAACTGAGTACCTCCTGTCGCCAACGAATTCTGGCTGAAGGAGATTACTGAAATAAATGCGAATGCGGTAAGTAAGAAATATTTCTTCATTTTTTTACTGTTTTAATTGGTCATCATTGGTTGTTTTTTATTCTCTTCCGTGAGCATACCCACTATATTGCGGATAATTATCATGGTCACGACCACGATCTCGATCAAAGTCATTCTCATGCCGGCGATCCCGGTCTCTCTTTTCCCAACCCCGGTGTTTTCCGTTATCGCCTCTGAAATCGCGCCAGCTTTCCTGATGCATATTTCTGTAGTCGCGGTAGTGCTTTACGTAATATCCATGACGCATATAAGGTTTAGGCTCGTTTACCACCACTTTGTAAGTCGAATAAAGATCAAAGTGCCGGTAGAGTCTTGGAAGTTTTCGGCCAAACTCCCATCCGTTTCCGCGAGGATAGATAAACACGCGATCGGGAACCGAATAATAGACTCCCAACTCGGGAAGAAAATAGTATTCGGCATAATCGTACGATGCCGGACCCCATTTGGGTTGAAGATTGAGATTGACATTGACCCGAACCTGTGCGTGGAGTGCCGAAAAACAGGCTACAAACACAAAGCAGATCACGAACGGAATTCTATTCTTTTTCATAGCTACAGATGATTAAATTAAGATTGACAGCCATTGTAATTACACTCTTCAATGGCTGTCTGTTGTTGAATAATCAATAATCGTACCATTATTAATAAAGCATTGAAAATCAATTCAAAATAACTTATTGTATTTGTGTAATATTGTGGAAAAATGTAGAAGAAGCGAGGAAGATTGCCATCCGGAATGGCTATATAATCAGTTATGGATGGAACGTTGCACGACCCATAACCAAGACATCGTTTTCGGACGCAGAAATCTTATAAAGCAGGCAATTCGGAAGGCGTAAATTGACTGATAGTGCCCCAAAATTCAGCCTTTTTAACCCTTCCTTAATAGGGTTAGTGCAAAACAAGTGGTATATTTGCGCCCCGAAACTAATTTCAAGTGCCAGCGAAGACCGTCTGTTGATTGGCAAATTTTAACAAATCATAAGCAGACACCCTTGCTCTTACAAATTCACTTAAACCCAACATCTATAAAAGTATGGCTAAAAATAGAGGAGCCGTTGTAATCGACATTGAACGATGTAAAGGATGCCAACTTTGCAAAGAGGCATGCCCGTCGAAAGTGTTGAGCATGAACATAGAGGCCAACTCCAAAGGATATCATTATGCTTATATGGAAGTAACCGAAGCTTGTACGGGATGCGCTTCATGTGCTTATGTATGTCCCGATGCCTGTATTACGGTTTACCGAGTAAAAAACGATTGAAAATGGAAGAAATAAAATTAATGAAAGGTAACGAAGCGGTTGCAGAAGCTGCCATCCGTTGCGGATGCGACGGTTATTTCGGTTACCCTATAACTCCCCAGTCGGAAATATTGGAAACATTGATGGCGCTCGAACCTTGGAAAACAACCGGCATGGTAGTTTTGCAAGCCGAAAGCGAAACCGCCTCCATCAACATGGTTTATGGCGGAGCCGGTTGTGGCAAAAAAGTAATGACCTCCTCTTCAAGCCCGGGCATCAGCCTGATGCAGGAAGGATTGTCTTACATTGCCGGTGCCGAATTACCTTGTGTGGTTGTCAACGTCACCCGTGGGGGGCCTGGTCTGGGAACCATCCAACCGAGTCAGGCCGACTATTTTCAAACAGTCAAAGGTGGCGGTCACGGCGACTACAAACTAATTACCCTAGCCCCTGCTTCGGTTCAGGAGATGGCCGACCACACAGTGCTTGCGTTCGATCTGGCATTCAAATACCGTAATCCGGTCATGGTACTTTCGGACGGCATTATCGGACAAATGATGGAAAAAGTGCAGTTACCACCCCATCAACCCCGTCTGACCGACGAGCAGGTTCGCGAAAAATATCCATGGGCCACCACCGGCAAGCATGGTCGTGCGAAACAGAACGTCATCACTTCGTTGGAACTACGTTCGGAAGAGATGGAGAAGATAAACAATCGGTTACAGGACAAATATCGTCAGGTAGAACAAAACGAAGTTCGCTTCGAAGAGTATTTCTGTGACGATGCCGAGTACCTGATTACAGCTTTCGGTTCGTGTGCCCGTATTTGCCAGAAGACAATCGAACTGTTGCGTGCAGAAGGCATCAACGCTGGCTTGTTACGCCCAATAACGCTATACCCCTTCCCGACCGAAACGATTGCCCAATTTGCAAAACACGTAAAAGGGATTCTCTCCGTTGAATTAAATGCAGGTCAAATGGTGGAAGATGTTCGACTCGCTGTGAATGGTGTTACACCGGTTGAGTTTTACGGACGTCAAGGCGGCATGACCCCGACTCCCGATGAAGTAGTAAAAGCTTTGAAATCCAAATTGGTTAAATAAAACTTAGTCTGGCAGAAAAGCTTTTTTCACTCAGTAATTTTTACTACTATGACATTAGAAGAAATAATTAAACCCGAAAATAGAATATACGGCAAAACCCCGTTATTGACTGAAACCCCGATGCACTACTGCCCGGGATGCAGTCATGGTGTGGTGCACAAACTCATCGCCGAAGTGATTGAAGAGATGAATATTGCCGAAAAAACAGTCGGTATTGCCCCGGTTGGGTGTGCCGTGTTTGCTTATAATTATATTGATATCGACTGGCAGGAAGCTGCTCACGGACGCGCTCCCGCACTGGCCACTGCCGTCAAACGCCTGAATCCTGATAATTGCGTATTTACCTATCAGGGAGATGGCGACCTTGCGGCTATCGGAACTGCAGAAACCATTCATGCTTGCAACCGTGGCGAAAACATAGCCATCTTTTTTATCAATAATGGAATCTATGGCATGACAGGAGGGCAAATGGCACCCACCACACTCGAAGGCATGAAAACCGCCACATGTCCTAATGGACGTGATGTATCCATGGAAGGCTATCCGCTAAAAATCAGCGATATGTTAGCGATTCTAGACGGAACATGTTATGTTACACGTCAGGCTGTACATACAGCGGCTGCTACGGCCAGAACAAAAAAAGCCATCCGCAAAGCATTGGAAAACTCGATGAACAGCAAGGGAACCTCTGTTGTTGAAATTGTTTCCACCTGCAATTCCGGATGGAAAATGACTCCACATCAGGCCAACAAATGGATGGTGGAAAACATGTTTCCGGCTTATCCTTTGGGCGATTTAAAAGACAGATAAATATTCATAACCAGAACCCTCTGGATCGGAGTTTCTGGCATTGATTAACAAAGGTAGAAAATACAATGAAAGAAGAAATAATAATAGCAGGCTTCGGCGGTCAGGGCGTTTTATCGATGGGTAAAATTCTGGCTTACTCGGGTCTTATGCAGGGGAAAGAAGTTTCGTGGATGCCTTCGTATGGACCCGAACAACGCGGTGGCACAGCCAACGTAACCGTAATTCTAAGCGACGAGCGTATCAGTTCTCCCATCTTGTACGAGTACGATACCGCCATCATTCTCAATCAGCCATCGCTCGACAAGTTCGAAAGTCGCATTAAACCCGGTGGCACACTGATTTATGATGGTCATGGATTCGTACGTCAACCCAAACGCACCGACATCAATATTTACCGAATCGACGCGCTTGAGCAATCCATAGCACTGGATATGTCGAAAACATTCAATATGTTTATACTCGGAGGTTTTCTTAAAGTACGTCCGATCGTTAAAATTGAGGATGTTCTATTAGGTCTTAAAAAATCATTACCAGAACGACACCATCATCTTTTACCTCAAAACGAAAAAGCACTGCGTAAAGGGATGGAAATACTTATTCCCATGCAAGTTATTGCATAATAGAATGTTGATTTTCTCAAAAAAAGCAGAAATAAAACAAAAACGATTATAATCAATAAAAAAAACATTACTTTTGTCTTATAGTTCATGTTTGTATGCGAAATAAGAAGCAACCGTGAATTTTAGCCTCAACGTAAAATACAAAGCCATTCGGCAAATCAAAAAACAATTGGCAATAATAATGCAAAAGTTTGGAAAGTACATCTCGTTTGCGGTAGTTAGCATGTATTTTGTACTGGGAATCTTACTGTTGACAAATCCGCAAGTTATCATTTTTAAACATCAGTTTTATCTTGGGGACATTCAACCTGAACTCCGAATTATCATTGGAATAATTTTACTTTTATACGGTAGTTATCGTTTAGCCAGGCTTCTGACAAAAAAGGACGAAACCAATTCGACTCAAGAGAAAGAGTAATTGATCAGTTTATTATTTGACAACCAAACTAAAATTCTAAAGATCATGAAATGCCATATCATCCGGACTGTTTTATCTATCACGGCTACCCTCATTTTATCCGGTCTTATCATCACATCATGCGGACAACGCAAAACCGATAAAAGTATTGATACGCCCACATCCGGTAAGATTAAAGTTGGAATTGACGATTCGTATAAACTAATGATGGAAGCTCAATTCGATCTTTTTACTCATTTCTATAAGGATGCGCATTTTGATACCATATATAATGCCGAAACCAATATAATCAATATGTTTTTAAAGGATTCCATTGAAACCATGGTTGTTAGCAAACAGCTGACAAAAAAACAGATGGAAGACCTGAGAGCGAATCTGATTGTTCCGACATCAACCCTGATAGCTCACGATGCAATAGCTTTCATTCTGAACAAAAAAAACAAAACCAATCAGTTTTTATACGATCAGATACGAGACATTTTCTTGGGAAAAATCAAAAACTGGAATCAAATAGACTCAAAGTCCGGGTTAGGAAGTCTGAAAATGATCTTTGACAAGAACGGTTCTGCAAACGTACGTTATTTCAAAGATAAATTTCAAATAAAAGAGTTTCCTTCCACCTTTTCAGCAGCTGAATCGAACGATCAGGTCATTAGCTATATAGAAAAGAACAAAAATGCAATCGGTATCATCAGTGTAAACTGGATTAGCGACCCACAGGATTCGATCTCCCATAACTTCTTGCAACGAACTCAAGTTGCCGGCGTTACAGCTTTTGAAGGGAGCACCGGATCCGACACCTACTACAAACCATATCAAGCATATATTGTAGATCAGAGTTATCCGTTTACGCGAGAAGTATATTTTATAAACAGACAAACATACAACGGGTTGGGTTTAGGGCTAGCATCTTTTATTGCCGGAGAAAAAGGACAAACAGTCATCCTTCGTTCTGGAATGGTACCAGCTGCAGCTCCTGTCAGAGTAATTGAACTAAAAAAATAATCAATAAAAGCTACTTAACAATCAATTCTAAAATCTATGTTATCTAGAACAAAAACAATCGGACTATTTATTTGCGTAGCCTTGTGGGTAGCAGGAGTGAGCATAACAAAAGCTCAAACCTTACAGGATGCGATTCGCTTTACGCAAAGTGAACAATTTGAGAATGCCAACAAAGCTTATCAAACACTCATCGGCCAGCAACCTCAAAACGGGACCAATTATTTCTATTACGGAGAATATTACATTCGTAAATATTTGGCCGATACGCTTGCGGTTAATATTAAGAAAGCAACAGCCGATGCATCTAAAACGTTCGAGAAAGGCGCCAGTGTTGACGCCACTAATCCATTGAATTTTATCGGTTTGGCCGAATCCGCTTTATTCTTGAGAAATACGGCTAAAGCAAAAGACTACATCGCACAGGCAAAAGCATTGCTTCCTAGCAAGCAGCATAAAGTGAAAATGCCCAAAGAAATACAGGCTACAGCTTATGTCAAAATCGCAGAAGCCTATGTAATTAGTATGACAAACGATACGGCAGCTATCTTTTCGGCGTTGCGCCAGGCTGAAAAGTTAAATCCGAAAGACATCAATATATATTTGGTGCAGGGAGATGCTTATATCTATCTGCTAAACGATGGCTCGAATGCTATCAAAAACTACAATCAGGCATCCCGAATCGATCCAAAATCACCTGCCGCTCAAATACGTATCGGTCGGCTGTGGGTTCGTTCCAAAAATTATCCAGACGGCTTAACTGCTTACAAACAAGTGGTTCAGTTGGATGCATCTTATGCTCCGGCCTATAAAGAACTTGGGTTTCTCAATGCCCAATTAGGCAATGCCAATGATGCAAAACAAAACTTCCAGAAATTTTTGGAACTCTCGTCCGGTAATACCGATGCTCAAATGCAATACATCAATACGTTATTTGAATTGAAAGATTTTGCCGAAGTCGCTAAGCAAGCTCAAAATGCACTCAGCTCCAATACCAGCAATGTCGATTTGTATCGAGCATTGGCTTATGCTGATTACGAAACAGGCAAATATACCGAAGCCAAAGAGGCTCTGGAGACATTCTTCAAGAAAGCATCTGAAGAAAGTGTTCGTCCTGCCGATTACGCTTATCTAGGTCGTTCTTTTTCCAAACTCAAACAAGACACTATTGCCGGTTCTTATCTTATGAAAGCATACTCGTTGGATAGTGCTCGCATCGAATATTTATCGGAAGCTGCAGCTGCATTTACCACCGGAAAGGCTTATTCAAAAGCCATCGATGCTTATAAGAAAAAACTGGCTACTCCGTTCAAAACAGTTCAGGATTACTACTACTTGGGTACTGCATATTATACCACACAACAATTTGCCCAAGCAGACAGTACATTCACAATCCTAATAGAAAAAGTACCTACTTACATGGGTGGTTACTTATGGAAAGCCAGAGCTTTATCAATGACCGACCCTGATAGCAAAACTGGAGCTGCACTGAGTGCTTACCAAACTTTACTTGAAAAAACGCAAGCCGAACCCGATAAATACAAAATAGAACGGAAAGAAGCCAACTCTTACCTAAACTATTACTACTTTATGCAGTTCAATACAACAAAGTCTCACGAAATTGGTCGCAAAGCGATCGAATTTGGAAATAAAGTATTGGAAATCGATCCTAACGATGTCAATGCCAAGAAAATCAACGAAGCTATTGATAGAATCATGAATCGTCCGGCTCAGCCTAAAAAATAATCTTCTTTGAAATCATTAATTTTCCATCCTTATCGCGGACAAATCGGATTAAGGAAAGGACAATTTACGAAATTAACAGGACGAAAAATAAAAAAGTAATTTTCAAAAGACAAAAACAAAGTCACGTGCATTGGGATAATAAATAATTTTTTACCTTTGCACCCGTAAGAAAACAAATTATCAACTCAAACCATTAAATTTTTTTACAATGAGCAAGACAAATCAAAAAAAAGAACAGAAATTGGGGGATGCTTTGAGATCCACCATGACTATCGTCGCCATTCTAGTAGCATTGGTGGTGTGCGTATTAGTTTATCATTTTGTTATGGGTAACCCCATTAACTTTGAAGGAGGAAATCCTGAAGGAAAAGGTTTACCTGGTAACTATTTAGCTATTATCTACAAAGGTGGATTTATCGTACCTCTGTTGATGACCATCAACTTGGTATTGATCATCTTTACAATCGAACGCCTTATTTCATTAGGTCAGGCTGCCGGTAAAGGTCGTGTAAACGTATTTGTCAAAAACATTCAGGAAGACCTGAAAAACGACAAAATTGAAGAAGCTCTTGTTCGTTGCGACAAACAAAAAGGTTCGTTAGCTAACGTATTGAAAGCCGGTTTGCTTCGCTACCGTGCATTGCAAGCAGAGACAACACTTGCAAAAGATCAGAAAATTTTGGCTTTACAAAAAGAATTCGAAGAAGCTACTGCACTCGAATTGCCTATTCTTTCTCGTAACGTTGTAATTATCTCTACTATTGCTTCTATCTCTGTGTTAACAGGTTTGATGGGTACTGTAATGGGTATGATCCGTGCATTCGCCGCTTTGGCAACCGCAGGTTCTCCTGATGCCGTTGCTTTGTCAACCGGTATCTCTGAAGCTCTTATCAACACAGCATTCGGTATTGGTGGTTCTTTGTTGGCTATTGTATTGTACAACTATTTCTCAACCCGTATTGATAACTTTACCTATAAAATTGACGAAGCAGGTTTTAGCTTAGTACAATCGTTTGCAGCTTCCACAAAATAAAGAGGGAATAAGCAGGCGGACTTATTAAAAGATTAACTACAAAGAACAATTAAATAATAATTCCATGCCAAAAATAAAATCAATTGCGAGATCACCGCACATCGACATGACGCCGATGGTGGACTTATTTTCGCTGCTGCTTACTTTCTTTATTTTAACTGCAACATTTCGTCCTGTTGATCCGGCAAAATTAACAATACCTAATTCAGTATCGGAAAAAATAGCTCCCGATAATGATATTATGACTATTTTTATTTCGCCCGATAAAAAAATCTTTTTCAATTTCGATAATGGTAAGGATACTTCCCGACATTTTCGTGCAGAACTCATCAAGGCGATGGGAGAGCAATACAAAATCAGCTTTACGCCGAAAGAGATTAAAGAGTTCTCCAAAAAAAGTGCATTTGGAATGCCTATTGCTTACATGAAACAATGGCTAAGCATCGAAGATCAGAAAGAAGCCGATAAATTACAAGTTGGTATTCCGACCGATTCTATCGACAACCAGTTTGCATGGTGGCTTAACAAAGCTCGCTTTGTAAATTCTCAGGCTCAAGTAGCTATCAAAGCTGATGGAAACGTTCCTTATCCTGTTGTAAAAAAAGTATTGGATCTCATTCAAAAGAATGGAATTAACAAATTCAATTTTGTTACGACATACGACAAGCAAGAAGTCGGAATAAAAGATATTCCTAAACAATAGGATTGACTGAGAAAAAGATTTATCTAACAGATATAAATATAAAAAATTATGGGTGAAGTAGTTCAAGAAGAAAAAGCGCAGAAAGGTGCTAAAAAACGCCCCAAAAAACATCCTGGCCGCATCGACATGACGCCGATGGTGGATTTGATGTGTCTTTTGTTGACGTTCTTTATTCTTACCGCCGCATTCAGCAAACCCAAAATAATGACGATTACCATGCCTGAAAAGGATCCGAATGCGCCGGCACCAAAAATTGATGCTCGTCGTACATTAAACATCCTGTTAACAGACAGTGATCGCGTATATTATTATGTGGGTGCAATTGAACCCGGTAAGCCCCAACCTCAAATTGTAAAATCGAATTTCAGTAAAGATGGAATACGTAAAGTTCTTTTGTTGAAAAACAAAGATTTGTTTACAAAAATATCGGAATTCAATGAGAAAAGGGTGAAAGGTAAAATACATGTATCCGATGCTGCTGCAGAGGACTTCATTAAAAGCTTGAAGAAAGACGATAATGTTGGTCCTATCATATTGATAAAAGCAGACGAAGGTGCCAGATACAAGGACATCGTCTCGATTGTAGATGAAATGGCAATTACAAACATAGCTAGCTATGCGATTGTTGATTTAAGCAAAGCTGAAAAAGACCTGCTTAAAGCTCAACCGAGGTAGTTGTGTATTAATACTGAAATAGAATGGCTATGACTAATGAAAAACAGTATATAGAATCACTTGAGGAAATGGTCTTCAAGAACCGTAACAAAGAATACGGTTCCTATCAGCTCCGAAGAAAGTACAAGAAATATGTACTTATTTCGCTGGCTCTTGGACTTTTCCTGTTGGGAGCTGTAATTGCTTACCCTTTGATTAAAAGTTTTCTTGCAAAAGAAACCTTTGGAAAAAAGACTCAGGTAGAAGTAAGTGTCGACTTAAAGAAAATGGAGAATGCACCACCACCACCTCCTCCTCCTCCTCCTGCAGAGAAGATCGTAGAACAGGTGAAGTTTGTGGCTCCTAAAGTTACGACAGATACTACTCAGGTTACAAAAGACTTTGGTAAACAATCCGTATTAGTAGAAACTGGTGGACCTCCTCCTACTATCGAACCGGTCAAAGTAGAGCCTGTGGTTGAAGTAAAACAAGCACCTGAAGAAGTATTTACGATTGTAGAAGAAATGCCTGCTTTCCCGGACGGCGATGTTGCCAGTTATTTGGCTAAAAACATTAAATATCCGGTGGTTGCTCAGGAAAATGGTATACAAGGACGTGTTATTTGTCAGTTTGTGGTTAACAAAGACGGTTCCATCGTTGACGTACAGGTTGTACGTGGTGTTGACCAGAGCCTAGACAAAGAAGCTGTACGTGTGATCCAAAGCATGCCTCGATGGACGCCTGGTAAACAACGTAATCAACCCGTTCGTGTAAAATATACTCTTCCTGTGAACTTTAAATTACAGTAGTCTTTACACTTGATATTAGAAAAAACCGTTTGGCATAATGTCAAACGGTTTTTTTTACTTGTTACAATATATGATTGAAACAACCGAAATTTATTCCGAAAAAACCGTTCTTGTAGGGTTGATTACCCGGGAACAAAACGAACAACAGGCAACAGAATATTTGTCTGAATTGGCTTTTCTTGCCGAAACGGCAGGAGCCATTCCCGTCAAACAATTCTTTCAGCGACTGGAATACCCAAATCCCAAAACTTTTGTAGGACAAGGGAAACTGGATGAAATCAAAAAGTATATCATTGATAACGAAGATGTTGGAATGATTGTTTTTGACGACGAATTAACACCGGCTCAATTAAAAAACATCGAAGATGCGCTTAATATCAAAGTATTGGACAGAACAAATCTGATTTTAGACATCTTCGCCAAACGAGCTCAGACTGCTCATGCAAAAACGCAGGTAGAACTGGCTCAATACCAATACCTACTGCCTCGACTCACCCGAATGTGGACTCACCTCGAACGTCAACGAGGAGGTATCGGTATGCGTGGTCCGGGAGAAGCTCAGATTGAAACCGACCGACGGATCATCCTCACAAAAATATCGCTCCTGAAAGAGGAGCTTAAAGCAATTGACAAGCAAAAAGCCTCTCAACGCAAAAACAGAGGTAAAATGGTACGGGTTGCTCTGGTCGGTTATACAAACGTCGGCAAGTCGACACTGATGAATCTGCTGAGTAAATCGGATGTCTTTGCCGAAAACAAACTTTTTGCCACCCTCGATACTACCGTACGGAAGGTCATTATCGACAATCTTCCGTTCTTACTCACAGATACCGTTGGCTTTATCCGAAAACTCCCCCACCATCTCGTCGAATCGTTCAAATCGACACTCGATGAAGTACGAGAAGCGGATCTGCTGGTTCATGTGGTTGACATTTCGCATCCGAACTTTGAGGAACAATACGAAGTCGTCAATAAAACATTGCTCGAAATTAACAAGGAAGAGAAACCTACTATTGTCGTATTCAATAAGACGGATGCTTTTACCTACACGCCCAAAGCTGCAGATGATCTGACTCCGTCCACCAAAGAAAACATCAACCTTTCCGATCTGGAACAGACCTGGATGGCCAAAATGCATGATAACTGTATCTTTATTTCTGCCAAGAACCGCACTAACATCGACACTATGCGATCGCTTTTCTATGGTAAGGTGAAAGAGATTCATATCACACGTTTCCCTTACAACGATTTCTTATACCAAAATTACTCGGAAGAAGACTTTGAATAAGCCATCTCTCACAAGAAACTTCTAAAGATATTATCCAATGAAACCACCCTATCTACAATACGGCGATAAAATCGCTATCATCTCTCCATCCGGAGATATTGATCCAACTTTAATTGATAATGCTGCCAAAATCCTCGAATCGTGGGATCTTGTTCCTGTAATTGGGAGAAATGCAAAAAATAAGTACGGAAGATATGCCGGCACCCCTAAAGAGAGGCTTGAAGATCTGCAATGGGCCTTCGATCAAAAAGAGATTAAAGCTGTGATTTGTAGCCGTGGAGGTTATGGATTAGTACAGATTATTGACGAGGTCGATTTTTCACATTTTGAACTTTACCCCAAATGGTTGGTCGGGTTCAGCGACATCACAATTCTGCACATGTCCATTGCCGCTTACGATATTGCCTCCTGCCATGGCATTATGGCAAAGGATATTAGTGCCAACGGAAAAGCGGCAGCAGCTCTCAAAAAATTGTTATTTGGAGATCTAACAGAATATGCCGAAAATGGACCCCACCCTCTTAACCGCACCGGAAATGCAGAGGGAAAGATTGTTGGAGGAAATTTATCCGTCATGTGCGGTATGCGGGGAACTCATTTTGATCTAGATCCACAGGGAAAGATCCTATTTATTGAGGATATAGGAGAAAAACCGTACCAAATCGACAGGTATATCTGGAACCTTAGAATAGGTGGTATTTTAGAACAAATATCCGGACTTATAGTTGGACAATTCAATGAATATGAAGAAGATGAAGATATGAAAGCTAGCGTTTACGAATTAATTGCAAATGCTGTGGCCGACTACAATTATCCGGTGGCTTTTGGATTTTCAGCCGGTCATATCGACAATAATTTATCACTTCCTTTTGGTGTAGACACCGTCATGAGTGTCGCTAATGAAGGAGTCTCCCTCCGTTTTTTCTAAGTCATAATTTATCTGGCAAAGAAAGAGAGTTGGAACTCATCATTGAGAAAGCGAAATCTGAATAGTCAATCGAGTATTCGGATTTCGCTTTCTTGTCATTTTGTCCATAAAATAAGAAGTAATCCGCCTTACCTTACAATCAGATATACAAAGACAACAACGGAAATCTGTTAACATAACTTTCATTCTCATCACATTCCTAGCGACATAAACTGGTATTCCAATTTATTTATCTGTATAACAACTGAATAAATCATACAAGAACATTTCGGTCCTTATATCATATTTAACATTAATAAAGCATAAAGACCCGCTGTTTATCCAAACATTTTGTTACTTTTGAAACTATCATTTTCATGAAAAGCTGATGATAAGTAAGTTGTAATATATCAGAATTCTGTATTTCCAGAATATGTTGTTCTGAAACGGAAACGATCATCTTCAGCTTTTAATACTATAATAATTCAAACGATACAAAAAAAATGTATTGTCAAACTAATTATGGTATACTTATGTTGCTCATTTGAATTTTTAATCTTAATCAATACTTTCTAATTATCACAAACACATTATTATGAGTACACAAAATGTTTATTTCTTTGGCAACAAAACCGCCGAAGGTGATGGCACAATGCGCGATCTGCTTGGAGGCAAAGGCGCCAATCTGGCAGAGATGAATTTAATAGGGATTCCTGTACCACCCGGCTTCACCATTACAACTGAAATGTGTAATGAATATTTCAGAATCGGACAAAAATCAGTTGTTGAACTAATTAAGCCAGAAGTAACAGCAGCCATGAAACGCGTTGAAGAAGCTGTCAGCGGCCCGAAATTCGGTGACAATACCAATCCCCTTCTCGTATCGGTTCGCTCTGGAGCACGCGCTTCGATGCCTGGAATGATGGATACCATCCTCAACCTTGGCTTGAATGACGCAGCGGTGGAAACATTAGCGATTAAGAGTGGCAATCCCCGCTTTGCATGGGATTCGTACCGCCGTTTTGTACAAATGTATGGCGATGTTGTTCTCGGCATGAAACCTGTCAGCAAAGAGGATGAAGATCCTTTCGAGGTGATTATCCACAAAGTAAAACATGCCAAAGGGATCGTAAACGACACCGATCTCACGACAGAAGACCTCAAAGAACTAGTAGCTAAATTCAAAGCTGCCGTCAAACAAAATACCGGAAAAGATTTTCCGACCGATCCATGGGAACAACTTTGGGGTGCTGTGATGGCCGTATTCGACAGCTGGATGAATGAACGAGCCATCCTTTATCGTAAACTGAACAAGATTCCTGCTGAATGGGGAACTGCAGTAAACGTGCAGGCAATGGTATTTGGCAACATGGGTAACAACTCAGCCACAGGTGTTGCTTTCACCCGCGATGCATCTACCGGCGAAGATATTTTCAACGGAGAATACCTTATTAATGCTCAGGGAGAAGACGTTGTTGCCGGAATTCGTACGCCACAACAAATTACTATTGAGGGATCACGCCGCTGGGCTGCCCTGCAAAATATCACCGAAGAGGTACGAAAAGAAAAATATCCTTCTCTCGAAGAAGCGATGCCAGCTGCATATGCCGATCTGAACGAGATACAACAAAAACTCGAAGATCACAGTGCCGACATGCAGGATATTGAATTTACCATTCAGGATGGCAAACTCTGGTTACTCCAAACCCGTAACGGGAAACGCACCGGTGCTGCCATGGTTCGCATTGCCAACGAAATGCTGAAACAAGGCATGATTGATGCAAAAACAGCTTTGCTGCGTGTTGAACCTCAAAAGCTGGATGAACTTCTGCATCCTGTTTTCGATCCGAAAGCTATCAAATCAGCTAAAGTGATGGCCAAAGGGTTGCCTGCGTCTCCGGGCGCTGCAACCGGACGCATTGTCTTTTTTGCCGACGATGCTGAGGCTTGGGCCGAAAAACGCGAAAAAGTAATTTTGGTACGCATCGAAACATCCCCCGAAGATCTCCGAGGTATGCACGTTGCACAGGGCATTCTCACTGCCCGTGGTGGCATGACCTCTCATGCTGCTGTTGTTGCCCGTGGCATGGGTAAATGTTGTGTATCCGGCGCTGGTGAGATTAAAATAGACTACAAAACCCGTACTATCACCATGCGCGGAACCACCTATAAAGAAGGCGACTGGATTTCATTGAATGGATCCACCGGCGATGTTTACGATGGAAAAGTAACCACGAAAGATGCTGAAGTGAGCGGCGATTTTGCAGAAATAATGAACCTCGCCGACAAATACACAAAAATGGAAGTCCGGACCAATGCCGACACGCCTCACGATGCCATTGTGGCCCGTAATTTCGGAGCCAAAGGCATTGGGTTATGCCGAACCGAACACATGTTCTTCGAAGGTGTACGCATCAAAGCTATGCGCGAAATGATTCTTTCCAAAGATGAAGCCGGCCGTCGCGAAGCGTTGAAAAAACTCTTACCGATGCAACGTAGCGATTTCGAAGGTATTTTTGAGGCAATGGATGGATTTGGCGTGACAATTCGCCTGCTTGATCCCCCACTCCACGAATTCGTACCTCATCAGTTAGCTACACAAAAAGAACTGGCAGAAGAGATGGGTCTGACGTTGGATGAAGTGGTTGCCGCCTGCAACTCGCTCGAAGAATTCAATCCAATGCTCGGTCACCGTGGATGCCGTTTGGGTAATACTTATCCCGAAATAACCGAAATGCAGGCTCGCGCTATTATCGAAGCTGCACTGAACACACAGGAAAAAGGCATTGACGTTCATCCCGAAATTATGGTACCACTTGTGGGTGTAATTGAGGAATTGAAACTTCAGGCTCAGATTATCAACGAAACTGCCGAAAAAGTTTTCACAGAGAGAGGCAAGCGCATTGCGTACAAAATAGGAACCATGATTGAAGTCCCGCGTGCAGCGGTTACCGCCGGTAAGATTGCAGAAGTAGCAGAATTCTTCTCGTTCGGTACCAATGACCTTACCCAGATGACATTCGGCTATTCGCGCGACGATGCCGGTAAGTTTCTAAAAATTTATCAGGATCTCGGCATTCTGAAAAACGATCCGTTCGAAGTGCTCGATCAGGAAGGCGTGGGAGGTTTGATGCGTCAGGCTGTAGCCAGCGGCCGTGCAACCAAACCTGGTCTGAAAGTGGGTATTTGCGGCGAACATGGCGGCGAACCTTCATCGGTGGAATTCTGCCACACACTAGGCATGAATTACGTGAGCTGTTCTCCGTTCCGGGTACCTATTGCGCGTCTGGCGGCAGCTCAAGCGGCCGTGCGGTAAAATACGCTATAACAATCAGAGGCCGTCTCACCAAGAGATGGCCTTTTTTGAACCCTTGACCTGAAACCACAAACCGGAGCAGAAACTTTACTTACTAACATAATAATTTCAGAAAAAACGATGAAAGAGAATGATGAGTTGATTATTTGTGAGGTGGATATCTATAAATCGCCAATTAAACTGAAAGAACCGTTTGTAATTTCGCTTGGGCCATTGGCTTATGCACAAAACGTTGTGGTGGTGATTCATACCGATCGGGGAATTACCGGTTTCGGAGAATGCAGCCCCTTTATGTCCATCAACGGCGAAAGCATGGATACCGGATTTATTGTCGGACAATATCTTGCCCGTGCATTGAAAGGAAGAAATGCACTCGATATTGCGGCTTGCACACAAGCTATGAATAAAACGATTTATGCCAACGCCAGTATCAAGAGTGCCTTCGACATGGCGCTATACGACGTTGCTGCACAACATGCCGAGTTACCGCTTTACAAATACCTGGGAGGCGCTAAAACCAAAAAGCTATTTACCGACTATACCGTCAGCATCGGAGATCGGCAAAAAATGGTGCAAGATGCACTCAAAATCAAAGCTCAAGGCTTCACCGTGATTAAAATCAAACTGGGAGAATCGAAAGAGACCGATGTGGAACGGATCCGACTGATTCGCGAGTCCATCGGGATGGAGCTTCCCATGCGCATTGACGCCAATCAGGGATGGGCGGTAGAAGAGGCTATCGAAACATTGAAGGCCATGGAGCCCTATAATATTCAGCTCTGCGAGGAGCCTATTGCCCGATGGAAATTTATGGAACTGCCTCACATTCGCAAAGAGAGCCCGATACCCATTATGGCCGATGAGTCGTGTTGCGATCATCACGACGCGCAACGATTGCTGCAACTCGGTGCCTGCGATTTTTTCAATATCAAACTGGGGAAATCAGGCGGAATTTTCGACGCGTTGAAAATTATCGAAGTGGCGAAAACCAACAGCACCCGCATTCAAATCGGAGGATTTCTGGAATCCCGCCTTGCTTTTACCGCTTCAGCACATCTGGCCCTGACGAGCGATTTGATTATTCACTACGATTTCGATACTCCGTTGATGTTTGTGGAAGATCCCGTCATCGGGGGAATTACTTACGGAGATCATGCCGAAGTAACCGTGCCCGAAACTCCCGGGCTCGGAGCTAGGATGGATAGCAACTATCTGGCAAAGCTAGAAAAAATGACTATCTAAACAGATTCGCTTTACACAAACGACGCACTTGCATAAAAAAAACAGGGATATCCGAAATTCTCGAATACCCCTGTTTATCATAACTAAACTTTATCCAGTCTGGCAACGCCAGATCAGGACGATCTTTATACCTCATAGCTACTTATTTTTCGCTTAATGCCAATTCTTGATATCTGTTTGTAAGAGTCAGATTAATCATCGACAAATACTTGATATACTGAGAACGGGTAAGAATGTTCTTTGCATTTGCAAGGTTGAAATTAACCGCTTTGCTATAGGCTGCGTCGTTACCATCTTTTGCTGCCGTTTTCAACTTACTGGTGGTTGCCTCAAAAATGTACTTCAGGTTCTCACTCTGTTCTCCATCTGCATCAAGATACCTCATCAAACGATTGAACACCGGTTCATTGTTAATGGTATAAAACACACCTGTTTCTACCGGACTAACGGCATAAACTGAAGTTGCGCCTGCAACTAACACTGCTAAAACTAACATCATCTTTTTCATAATCTACACAATTTAAAAATTACACAATCCTTTTTTTACTAACCCTAAAAACTAAATACAACTAATACCTAAAAAAAAATACAAAGTCTTCCCCATGTTTTTCAGGTAAGCTTTGTATCAGATTTGTCATTAATAATTTTCCTCCTAATGACAATGCAAATTTATATGTTATACAACATGTTTTGCAAATTATTTAAGTTATATTCGCTACAAATGCAATTATTTAACTTTTATAAACATGTACAAATGTCGGATATCGCTCTGATAATCAGCACAATAATTAGAATATCATAAGTGTACAAAATACGCTTAATCAAACTCTTCAAAATCTATATCTGACAGAAAAACGGCCAAAATGTTACCATTTTATTACAAAAAACAGCAATAAAGCAGATTCTCCCGCCACATTTTATCGGAATATCGATCATTTTTCCACAAAAAGAAAACGGAGCAACCGTTGTTGCTCCGTTTAGGTAATCTAAAGAGAAAAAATAAAGAATGTCTCATTTTCACAAACTAAACACCCCAAGGTCAATTCAAAATTGTTTCTTTTATATACTGCTTTTCTTTGAAGATAGGGAGGATCCGCCCCGCCTTAATAGAATTTGGTCAGTGAAAACCAAATATCAAATCAATAGTTTCAATTAAAATGTCAGACTAAGTTCAACCCCGTATTGAGCCGGTTTGCCTTTCTGAGCAAACTCATTCCCCATGGATGTAAAATAAAACACCTGATAATCTGTATTCAATACATTCTTCGTCCAGAATCCAAAGCGAACATTGCCCTTTTCTGCGGTTACACGCCCATTGACTAATGTATAAAAAGCTTGCGAAACGCTATTGCTTTCATTCCAGTAGATACGCCCTACTCCGGTTCCCTGAGCACTAATTACCAAACGGTCTATCAACGAAGCATTGACAGGGATCGAATAGTCGGTCGAAAGAGCTACGGTATGCTGCGGAGCAAACGGGATGCGATTACCCCGATAACTTACAGTTTGTCCTGCTTGGTTAGTTACCTTATATTGAGTAAAAGTGGCATCGGTATATCCGTAAGACAAGGATGCAGAAAGATTGTCGGTCAGCAAAGCGCGTAATGAAGCTTCCGCCCCTTTACTTTGCGAACGACCTGCATTTTGCACCGTACGGCCTCCGATACTTGTATAGGTCACAATCTGCTGATTTCTGGAATCGATTAGAAAAACCGCCATATCGGCAAACAATCGCCCTTTAATCGGCTGACTATGTACGCCTATCTCGTAGTTCCAGTTAGTCTCCGGTTTGAAGGATATATATTGGTCAATATTACTTGGAATGGATTTGTTGCTCATTTTCAACTGAAGGATATCGGACAACATCGTATAATTGTATCCTCCGGCTTTAAATCCTTTAGATACTGAAGCATAAGCGTTAAAGCGATTCGTAAAATCATACTTAAGAGCAAATTTCGGGAGAAATTGCCAATACTCGTGCGAACTCTTTCCCTGAATTGTGCTGTAAGAGGAGATAATTGCAGGAACTCCCGGCATTGTCAGCAACATTGTTGCCGAGGTTGCATAATCAAGCGAACTTTTTTCATAATCAAGACGAACTCCCGCTGTTGCCGTTAATTTACCGACACGATAAGACGATTGGTGATAGAGTGCCGCTCCCTGTGACGGATTATCAAACAAACCGGGAACCTGCATCGATGGGTTTACAATGGTAATACCCTGCATGGCATTCTGCATAATATCTAATTCACCCCTCTCGAAAGTCATAGGAGAATCGGTTGTAAAACCCTGATGAAAACCAAACAAACCTGCCACCCATTGATATTTATCTGCATTTTTCGATTTGAAAACAAACTCCTGAGTCCAGGCATTCATTGTCTGCTTCTGCGTTAAATTGAATAACGAGTCAGAGGTAAAATCCTGATCGAGGCGCATCCTGTCTTTCATGTACTGATAGCTCGTTGTGGAACTCAAAACAAACTTATCTCCCTTATATTCAACAAAAAAACCATTGGTCAACAGTTTACGATTGTACGAACCAGGATCGTTGTAATTGACATCGCCGGCCACACCATTCGTCAATTTTGCATAAGGATAACCGTTCTGGTCACTGTAATCGTAAGCAACGGTATATTCGGCTTTTAGTCGGGCTGTCGGATGCCATTCGAGATGCGCTCGTCCTCCCGACGAACGTGTTTTATCGGCCTTCTGTCCATTGAACTGGTTGGTAAAGAATCCGTTGGAATTGCTAAAATTACCGCTTAACGAAAGCGCAAGTTTATCACTAAACTTCGTATAATGCGACAATTGGGCTTTATACTGTCCGTAAGTACCTGCCGAGAGTAACAGCTTTGTGCCCTGAAAATTAAAAGGAGACAATGTCTTTATATTGACAATACCGCCGAGCGAATTACGACCGTAAAGAACACCCTGCGGACCGCGAAGCATCTCTATATGCTCAATATCATAAAAATCGCAGTCGAAGGCACTCTTATCCAGATAAGGGATGTCATCTACATACAGTCCCAGCGTAGAACCGCTCATACGGGTTCCAACGCCGCGAACATATACCGCCGAAGTAAGTTTGGATCCATAATCGGGAATGTAGAAATTGGGGACGAATGCAGAAATATCTTTCAGCGAATTGATGTTCCGATCCGAAAGTGTTTGCGCCGAAAGCATGGTTCCGGATGCGGGAAGCTCTTTAAGAGGAAGTGTTTCGCGGGTAGACACCACGGTAACCTCATTCAGATTGTAACGTTTGCTGATAATGGTGTCGGAAGAAGCATTATCGGCATTGACGAATTGAAATGCAGTTAAAACTACAAGTGCTGCAATTAAAAAGTAACGTTTTTCCATTATAAAGTATTTGTAAAGAAGAGTCAAACGCGGGAATAAAACCGAGGCAAACAGTCAATCGACAAACCGGATTAACCCCGAATAATTTTTCCGGTGCAAAGGACGGGTAAAAAAATGAAAGACAAAATCCCCAATTATAGGGATACAGAGAGGATGTTCGAGTGGAACGAATGGGCTAACGATTCATCAATAGTCTGAAAATAAACAAACTAAACAAACCAAGGCTCCTGGGAATGATTAGTAGACCGTGGTAGTTGAAGATCAACTCAAAGAAATCAATCCGTTCATAGCCGCATACATGGTAAATCCCGAAACCGTTTTGATGCCGAGCTTGGACGCAATATTTTTACGGTGAGAGATAACGGTATGCAGACTGATGCCCAGTTGATCAGCAATTTCTTTATTGAGCAAACCCTGAGCAACCAAAGTCAGCACCTCCGTTTCACGAGCTGTCAATCCATCACTGTTTTCCTGATGAACAGAAGCATCGAGCAGACTGCAGATTTGCTCTGTCACATCAGATTCCGACGCATTTGTATTAAGAAAAGGCTGAGAAGCATGTTGCAAATCAGAAGACAAGGTGTGTCCGAAAACAATCGCCTTATTTTTTCTCGGCAAAAAATAATCATAGTGAAGGATGAAAAGATCGGTTGAGACAAAAAACAGATCGTAGCTGTTACTTTCATTTTCGCTCAATTCGGATGGAGATGCAAAAAGCGTAGCGCCTGTCCCCTCAAAATTTTCTACCAACAGCGACAGCAGCCCCCTCCCTTCGAGAAAATGGCTGGTAATAACAGCTATATTTTTATCTTTCAGCATTCTTTCTCGAGGTGATGAATTGCCGGATTAAGTAGTTTTTTGCAAATCTTATTGTACTGACGAATATCATTTTCGAGGGTAAACAGCGCAAAGAACACCGCGTAACAGAGATTTTGATCCGCTTCGCCCGTAAGGTATTTCATCAACATACTGCGCAAATCGAAAATTTTCTCATCCACCGTCTCTTTTATCGGCAAATCGTCCGGTCTTGCAGCATTCGATTCCGGAAGTCCGTTACACAAACGTTCGATATATGGAAATCGTTGTTCATTGTCATAATCAATTCCGGCCAGCAATTCGGCTTTAATCTCCTGAAAAAAATTATTGATAATGCCGATGGTTTTATTATGTTCAAAATTACTAGCCATCAGGGCATGCAGATGCCGCTCTACGTTGGGCAGTTGTGCCTGTACAATCTGGGCATTGGTATTCTTCAGGTAATCAACGGTCGCCGCGATCTGATTAATCATCAACGGACGTTCGAGTGTATACGTTTGTTGAATATATAGATTGATGACCGCCAGAAAAAGATCAGCATCAAGATTATACTCCTCACACACCTTTTTAATGGTCTTTTCTCCAAAACCAAGTTTTATATTAAAGCGACGAATCACCGGCATCAACACATAATGCTGAAGGATAACCTCGCTGAGCTTCATATCGGATAATATCAATGACATATCAATTTAATTTGCTTGCAAAGTTAATGAATGGTTTGGATTACAGCAATGCTGCCGCTTCAGTGTCCAATAACCAAAGCAGTCTACCGGAGGTCGGAGCCACTTTGGCCGCCGGATATTTATTCAAATTTTCTTTCCTGTGTAATATAATTTCTTTAACTTTAATTGCTTTACTGTCACCAGTGACAAGAAAAGCCACATAATTGGCCGAATTAATCACTTTCCCGGTTATCGTGATTCGCTTCATTCCGCTATCAGGATGCAGGTTGACGACGCAAGGTTTGGAACTTTTCCAGAGCTTGATAGACGATGGAAAAATTGAAACGGTATGTCCGTCATCACCCAACCCGAGTAAAACCAGATCGAAGAAGTGCTCCTCTTTTTCAATTAATTCGCCATAACGCACCGCCTCCTGCTCGGGATCATTTTCGCCCACGATGCGGAAAATATTTCCGGGAGGAATGGGTATTTTGTCAAGTAGATGCTCTTTGGTCATGCCGAAATTGCTCATTTCGTCATTGGGAGGCACACAACGTTCATCGCCCCAAAAGAGACGAATGCGCTTCCAGTAATCGAATTCACACTTCGCTTTTGACCAATAATCGAACAATGCTTTCGGAGTAGAACCTCCTGAAAGGGCAATATTGATTGTTGACTTGGATTGCAACAGATAATCAATCAGATTGATGACCTCACGATTCAGGTCATCCCTGGTTTCAAATATGGAAATTTGGGGCATCATAGTTCACAATAAATACCGTCATCCGACAGATTTTTACACGGATAACGCCAAGTTTGATTTTCTCCCTCCACTAATTTATCGGCACAATCGGGGCCCCAGGTCCCGGCGGGATAGCCGTAGAGCGGCGCATTCGGATTGTGTTTCCAGAAATCGAGAATGGGTTGCACGAAGCACCAGGCAGCCTCCAGCCCATCGCCACGGGTATAAAGAGTGGCATCACCCATCATTCCATCAAGCAACAGACGCTCATAAGCTCCCGGCACGTAGGTTGCCTGCAAATCTTTGTAATGAAAATCCATATTGACCGTCTTCACTTCAAATCCGGCTCCCGGGATCTTCATCCCCGTTTTCAGCAAGATGCCCTCATCGGGATGAATGCGCAGAACCAACTGGTTGCCCATCGTCCAGAAATCGGGGTTGCTAACGAAAAGTTTATGAGGAGTAGGCTTGAAATGAATCACAATTTCCGAAACACGCGTCGGCATCCGTTTCCCGGTACGGACATAGAATGGCACCCCGCCCCAACGCCAGTTGTCGATATAAAACTTCAGGGCCACATAGGTTTCGGTGCGCGACATCGGGTCTACACCCTCTTCTTCCCGATAACCTTTGAAATGGCCTCCGCGAATGTTCGACGACAGGTATTGCCCGCGAATCACACTACTGAACAGATCGGTCTCTTTCAGCGGTCGAAGCGACTGAAAAACTTTCATCTTTTCGTTGCGGATAGCTCCGGCGCTAATCTCGGTGGGAGGCTCCATTGCAACCAGTGCGACCAGCTGCAGCAAATGATTTTGCACCATATCGCGAAGCGCCCCAGCATGATCGTAATATCCGCCACGACCCTCTACGCCCAGACTCTCGGCGGCCGTTATCTCTACGCGGTCGATATAATTCCGATTCCAGAGAGGTTCGTATATTCCATTGGCAAAACGGGTTACGAGCACGTTTTGTACTGTCTCCTTACCCAGATAGTGATCGATTCGGTAAATCTGTTCTTCTTTGAAAAAGTCGAGAAGCAGTTTGTTGAGTTGGAAGGCCGAATAGACATCCTCACCGAATGGCTTTTCGATAATCAGTCGTGGAAAGCCGTTGTGCCCTTTATTAAGTCTCTGTTGTGCCAAAAACTGAGGAATCAGGCCATACAAGCTGGGAGGCGTTGAAAGGTAAAACAGATAATTACCTCCGGTATGATGATCGCTGTCAATCTTTTTGAGTTTGTGAACCAATTTGGCATACTCCGTAGCCTCTTTCGTTTCGATAGAAAGGTAGTGCAACTTTTCATCAAAAACAGCCAGTTTCTCTTTGTCAGGATTTTTGAAATAGGCAAACTGGCGAATGCCGTCGTTCATTTTATCGCGGAATGCTTTATCGGTAAACTCACTACGACTGACACCCAAAATGGTGAAATTTTGGGGCAACAGATCCTGCATAAACAGATCGAATAGTGCAGGAATCAGTTTGCGGTAGGTGAGATCGCCCGAGGCTCCGAAGATAACCAGTACCTGGTCTTGAATTTGTGCCATAGCAATATCCTCCTTTACGATTTCTTTACCTCATGACCGCCGAACTGGTTTCGCATGGCAGCCAACAGTTTCATGGCATACGAATTCTCCTGACGCGACTGGAAACGGGCAAAAAGCGACGAGGTGATGACCTGAGCCGGCACGTCGAAGTCCATGGCCGTTTGCACCGTCCAGCGACCCTCGCCACTGTCGGCCACCCACGGTTGCAGATCGGTGAGTTCCTGATCTTTTTCCAGCGCATTTCCAATCAGTTCGAGTAGCCAAGAACGCACCACCGAACCATTCATCCACACTTTAGACACCCTTTCCAGGTCGATATCGTAAGGCGAATTTTTCATTATTTCAAAGCCCTCGGCATAAGCCTGCATCATTCCGTATTCAATGCCGTTGTGCACCATCTTGGTCATGTGACCGGCACCGCTTTCGCCGCAATAGATGTAGCCGTTTTCGGGAGCCAGACTTTTGAAAAGCGGTTCCGCGAAATCGCAAGCCTCTTTCGTACCGCCATACATCAGGCAATAGCCGTTTTGCAGTCCCCACACGCCACCGCTGGTACCGCAATCGATATAGTCGATTCCTTTTTCTTTGAGTTTTTTGCCACGGGCCACAGAGTCGCGCCAGTAGCTATTGCCACCGTCGACGATAATATCACCCTTTTTCAGCAGGTCAGACAGCGCGTCAAGATTCGCGTCGACAGGTTTCCCCGACGGCACCATCAGCCACACCAGTTTCTTTTCATCCAGCTTTCCGACCAGATCGTGAAGGTCGGTTGCCGCCTCGGCTCCTTTTTCTACAGCCTCATCGACCTCTTTCTTGGTGAGATTATACACTACGACCTGATGTCCGTTATTGAGAAGGCGTTCCACCATTTTCCCGCCCATTTTTCCTAAACCGATAAATCCTATTTTCATATTTATTGTTGCTTTTAATAAATCAATGAACGCCGGACAAGTTGCCCGGTAAAAAAGATCCGGTATTGCCTATCACAATCCGGACGAGTGATACAAAGATACGTTACAGCGGAGCGAAATGCAATTGCAGCTATCAAAAAAATAATATTTCCAAAAGCAGAAAAGTTCGGGTCGGGGGCTTTGTTTGCGGCCATAAAACGGTTACTTTTGTGAAAAAATATACAGAATGGATTCAATTACCGAACTCTACCGGATAGGATACGGCCCCTCAAGCAGTCACACCATGGGCCCGTCCAAAGCAGCAGCTCAATTCAATGCAAAACATCCCGAAGCACACCACTTCAACGTAACGCTTTACGGAAGTCTGGCAGCAACCGGTAAAGGACACCTCACCAATATCGCCATTCTCGAACAGATCAAAGAGAGGCCTGTTCATCTCAACTGGGAACCGAAGATTTTTTTGCCTTTTCATCCCAACGGAATGAAGTTTGAAGCGGTAGACGCAAACGACAACATTACCGATACCTGGGTGGTGTACAGCATTGGCGGTGGCGCTTTGGCCGAAGAGGGAGAGAATCACAGTAAGACATCTACCTATCCGCTCAGCACCATGGATGAGATACTGGCCTATTGCGACAAAGAGGGGCTGGCATTTTGGCAGGTGGTTGAACAATTTGAAGATGAGTCCATCAACGACTATCTCAAAAAGGTATGGAAAACCATGTGCAATGCCGTAGAAAGGGGCATTGAAAATGAAGGAACACTTCCGGGCGTTTTAAAACTACAACGGAAAGCTCCCAACTACTACGTAAAAGCAAAAGGTTACAGCGACTCCCTGCAACGACGCGGTCTGGTGTATGCCTACGCCTTAGCAGTGGCCGAAGAGAATGCTGCCGGAGGGTTGATTGCCACCGCCCCGACATGCGGAGCGTGCGCCGTGGTTCCTGCGGTGTTATACCAATTACGCCAATACCACCATTTTTCGGAGGCGCGCATTTTAAGAGCTTTAGCCACGGCAGGATTGATCGGAACCTTAGTCAAAACTAATGCCTCCATATCGGGAGCCGAAGTGGGATGCCAGGGCGAAATCGGCACTGCCTGTTCCATGGCAGCTGCTGCCGCAACCCAACTGCTGGGCGGAACCAATACCCAGATCGAATATGCCGCCGAAATGGGGATGGAGCACCACCTGGGTCTCACCTGCGACCCGATAGCCGGATTGGTGCAAATACCCTGCATCGAACGAAACGCAATGGCAGCCGACCGTGCGTTCAACTGCTGCACTTACGCGCTGTTTTCGGACGGAAATCACCGCATCTCGTTCGACCAGATCTGCAACACCATGCTGCGTACCGGACGCGATCTGGCATCGTCGTATAAAGAAACCGCCACCGGAGGATTGGCAACTCTCTAAATCTCCAGATTTCTTAGTTCAATGCCGTTGCTTTGTACCCCGCTTTTTGCAAAACAGCGACGACATCGTCACTTTCAAGGCTATTGGTTTCAACAATCAGGATTTTTTGCGGATTTGCCGTATCGACTTCCCAGTGTTCAATTCCATCGGCGCTATTGAGAAATGGCGTTACTTTGGCTATGCAGCCCTGACAATTGATGTTGGTTGTAAATTTTAATATTTTCATCATGAGTTAATTATAAAGTTTATTTGTCGTTATTGCTCAATATTTTTCGATTTTAACCGGAGGCTGTTGCTCACCACCGAGACCGAGCTCAGCGCCATGGCTGCTCCGGCGATCATCGGGTTGAGCAGGAATCCCCAAACGGGATACAACACACCGGCAGCAATGGGAATTCCGATTACATTGTAGACGAATGCCCAAAACAGATTTTGCCGGATAGAGCGAACCGTCAGCGCCGACAACCGGATCGCTTTGACCACCGTTTGCAGGTCGGACGAGATAATGGTCATTTTCGCCACATCCATCGCGATATCCGAACCGGCACCCATGGCAATACTCACGTCGGCCTGAGCCAGGGCCTGCGAATCGTTGATGCCGTCACCAACCATTGCGACCACTTTACCCTGTGCTTGTAACCCGTGTATAAAGTCCGCCTTTTCGGAAGGCAATAATCCGGATTTATAACTCGTCACACCCACCATTCGGGCTACTGCCTGAGCCGTATGCTCGTTATCGCCGGTAAGCAAACAGACCTCTATGCCACGACGTTGCAAATCGGCAATGGCCTTTGCCGAGGTACTTTTGATTTTATCTGCAATTCCGAACAACGCCACCAACTCCTTGTCGCGGGCAAAGCAGACAACCGTTTTTGCCTCACGCTGCCACTGCTCCATCAACGCCAATGTCGACGTCGGAATCTCCACTCCGCCATCATCCATAAGCTTTTGGTTCCCTACCGAAAAAACTATTTTGTCATAGGTTGCCCGTACCCCTTTCCCCGGAATACTTTCAAACGCGTCGGGTGCCGTATAAGGCTCCGTGGACTTGCCCAGCGACGCAACAACGGCCTCTGCCAACGGGTGTTCGGACTGGGTTTCAATAGCGTGAAGAATCGGCTCCAAATCCAACTTCTCTTCTTCGGCGACAACCCATTCCGCATTCGTCACAACCGGTTTGCCTTCCGTCACCGTACCGGTTTTGTCCAACACGACGACATTGATTGTATGTGCCAGCTCCAGACTCTCCGCGTCTTTTATCAGGATTCCATTTTCGGCTCCTTTGCCCATACCCACCATGATAGCCGTGGGCGTGGCCAGCCCCAAAGCACACGGACAGGCAATCACCAACACGGAGACCATCACGAGCAAAGCCTGTGGCAAGACACTCTCGCCACCGATCGTCATCCAGACGACAAAACTTAGTACCGCAATCGCCAACACAACGGGGACAAAGACCGACGCGATTTTATCGACCAAATGTTGCACCGGTGGCTTGCTCCCCTGAGCAAGCTGTACCATCTTAATGATTTGCGACAGCAACGTTTCGGCGCCCACTTTTTTCGCCTCGAAAACAAAACTCCCTTTCTGATTGATCGTACCGGCAAATACGTTATCGCCCTGCGCTTTTTCAACCGGAACCGGTTCTCCGGTGATGGTACTTTCGTCGACAAAAGAGGTACCCGACACAACTTCACCATCCAGCGGAATTTTATCGCCGGGTTTCACCAGCACACTATCACCCACATTCACCCGCTCCACAGAAACTTCCGTAACCTCGCCATCCGGCTGAACGACACAAGCCGTATTGGGCTGCATCCCAATCAGTTTCTTGATGGCCGATGACGTATTCGATTTCGCCCTCTCTTCGAGCATTCTGCCCAGCAAAATAAAAGCAATAATGACGGTCGAAGACTCAAAATAGACATGAGGTTCCTGTCCCCGGTTTGTCCAGAATTGCGGGAAAAGCGTGCTGAAAAGGCTGAACAGATAGGCAATTCCGGTACTTAGAGCCACCAATGTGTCCATATTAGCTTTCCCATGTTTTGCCTGACGAAAAGCATTGATAAAGAAGCTTCGCCCATACCAGGCAACCACGGGAGTGGTAAGCACCAGCATAATCCAGTGGGCATACGGCATGTGCATCAACAGCATTGCAATAATCACCACAGGCAGTGCCAAAACGGACGCGCCGATCGTATTGTGCCTGAGTTCGGAAAGGTGCGTTTTTTTAATCTCTTCCTGAACGAGGCGGCTCTCCTCTTCGACCAGCATATCGTATCCTGCCGATTGTACGGCCGACTTTATTGCGGAAAGATCGGCGACTTCGGGTTGAAATTCAATCCATGCGGTAGAGTCGGCAAAGTTCACCGACGCGCTTTTTACCCCGGTCTGCACCTTCAACGTGCTCTCAACATTGGCCGCACACGAGGCACAACTTAACCCGATAACCGGGAAACTCTTTTTTATTGTTGTCATTAGCTCTGTGTTTCGTCATTTAACTTCAAATTCATTTCGTTACAAAGGTACTTATGTTGTCGTAAATCAAATTAATAGGTAAAAAAACGATTTATCGTTTTTTTCTGCGACTTATATTCTCACGCAAAGGCGCAGAGGCGCAAAGTACTCATAAATAATTGAAATACATCATATATTACGACTTAAGACGCTACAAAGAAAAACTTTCGGTTTTTCTTTGTGACTTTGCGGCTTTGCGTGAGAAACGTATTTTATAACGAATCATTGCTTAACAAGATCCATGCCACACTTCGGGCATTTTCCCGGATGATCAGACACAACGTCGGCATCCTCCTTCATCGGACAGACATACACCACCTTTTTATGGTGTGTTGTTTTCTCTGTTGTTGTTTTTTGAGCTGCGGTTGCAGGGGGCGTTTCGGCATGATTCATCATACTTGGCTTGCCGGCCAGTTGTGCCGCAGCGTCCACACTAAAAACCCCATTGGTTACTACTTGCTCTCCCTCCTGCAAGCCTTTTGCCACCACAATACTCTCGCCCAGATCGGCACCAAGGGTTACCTCCCGCATTTCAAAAGAGGGAGTAGCCGTACTCTGCAATTTCACGTAAACTACCGAGCGCCGGCCCGTCCAGAGCACAGCCGAACGAGGAACCAGCAGATCGCCGGCACTCCCTTTGAGTCTGGCTTTCAGCACTCCCATCGCCAGCATTCCGGGTTTGAAAAGTGAATTACGGTTGGGTGCCTCCACCCGGATTTTAACCGTACGCGAACGGCTATCGACCATAGGTGCAACAAACGAAACCCTGCCGGAGAACCCTTTGCCGGGCATCGACTGCAGTTCGTACGAAAGGTTATCTCCGTTTTTGATCCAGGACAAATCGGTCTCATACACATCGAAGAGCACCCAGAGGCGCGATAAATCGGTCACCTCGTACAACGGGGTACCCTGCGATACATAATCGCCCTGATTCACCAACTTCTTTGTTACGACACCCGAAGTAGTCGCTTTGACGGCAAATTCGGTTGCCGGGCGACCACCATTCTCCAACGCATCGATTTGCGCCGAAGAGAGTTTCCACTGACGGAGTTTTTCGCGGGCGGCCTCCAATGCACCGGGCACACTGCCGTTCAGTTTCTTCGCTTCCAGCAACTCCTGCTGCGCCTGAATCAATTCGGGGGAGTAGACTATGGCAATGGTTTGTCCTTTCACCACCCTGTCGCCGGTAAAATTGACCAACAGTTTGTCTATCCGACCCGGCAGATGAGCCGGTAAAACCGATACTGCACGTTCATCGCTTTCGACCCGGCCATACAGACGGATCTCTTTCGAGGCCGAGCCTTTCATAACGGGTGAGGTTTGAATATTTGCCGTCTGCATCGCCTCCTCCGACAATGTAATTGCTGCAGTATTTTGATTTTCATTACTTTGTTGTAATGGAATCAGATCCATTCCACAAAGCGGACACTTGCCCGGATGATCCTGCCGGATCTGCGGGTGCATGGAACAAGTCCATATCTGTTTGACACTTTCCGATTTTTGACCTTCGGCTTGCTTGCCGGTCGACGAATGAGAAAAGAAGAGCCATCCCAATCCCAGACCGACTACAAAAATCAGCGTCCATTGAAAGTATTTATTATGTATCATAATCTTTTAGATAGTTAGAAGCCTCACTCCCTGCCTCTCCCCAAGAGAGGGGTGGAATCGGCTGTGAAAAATGGTTTTCATTTTGCATTGCTTTGTGTTGCATATTCATTCTCCCCTCCCTGTGGAGGGGTCGGGGGAGGCCACCAATTTCTGCAATGCCGCGTAGGCAATTCGTTTATCGGTTTCGGCCTGCAAAACAGCGATCCGGTAATCGAGCAATACCTTATGTGTACGTACTAAGTCGTTCAGACCGCTACCGGAAGTCGCAAATTGCGTTCGCTGCAAGTTGAAACTTTGTTGAGTCAACTCCCGGTTTTGTTTCGTGAGCCGGAGATTCCGGTTCGCTTCATCAATAGCCAACTGCGTATCGGTCAATTCCATAAAAAGCATATTTTGTACATTGACAGCATTCTCCGTAGCCGATTGTTCCAGCAATTGCGCTTCGCGTATCGATGCCGTATACTTTTTCCGGTAAAGCGGCAGTTTGACCGATAACATTGGCATTACCATATCCTTGCCGTTCATCATCGACGTACTCATTTCGCTTTTACCAACCACCGTGTAATTCAATCCGATACCAACCATCGGATAACCCATTTTCCGGTTCATCACCTGTCGGGCACGAAAAGCCTCGATGTCGGCTTTCGACATTTTCAGCATCGGATTATTTTGTTTGATAGAATCGAACAACGCGACGCTCTGGTAATCGTCATCGGGAACCGGCAACTCTCCTGGGAGAGTGACCGGAATATTCGGTTCACGATTCAACAACAGATTAAACTGGGTTGTCATCACCTGCCGACGCTGCTTCAACGAAGCAATCGTGTTGGCAATAGTACCGGTTTCTATCCGCAACTGCAACAAATCGTTCAGAGCAGTTCCTGATTTACTCATAGCGCTACCACTTGACATAGCAGGAGCCTGACGCAGACTATTGTCGCGATTATCACCGGGATTCATGCCCATAGTTGTCTTTTGCGGCGCCTCGCTCATCGCCGATCGCGAAGCGGTTGCGGTAACGCTGCCGTTTTCACTACCAAGTTTTGCCAGCAACAATTTCTCTATGCTCTGCAAAAGCACCAGTGCCGAATCATTGACAGCAATCTGCCGGTCGGTAAGCCAGAGCTGAAAATAGCTCTTGCGCACGTTGTAAAACAGCTCCTCTTTTTCGGCCCGAAAAGCTTCAAAATCGGCTTGTGCCATCTGTGCCGCTTCCTTTTTGGCAGCCTTCAATGTACCTGCCCAGGGGAACATCTGCATCAACTGAATTTGTGCCCGTTGCTTGCCGCCAAGTACCTCCATCGGTTCGATAAAATAGCCGAACGAAAGATCGGGATCGGGCAAGGCGCCTACCTGCGGCACCTTTTGCAGCGAAGCCAGATATTTGGTGTACTTAGACTTCAAAGCAGGATTGTTTTGAGCGGCAATCTCAAGATATTTTCCTAAACTATCCGTTTGAGCAAAGGCAGAAATAGATAGAAATAGTAGAAATATATTGAAATATATCGCAACATTTGATCTTCGTTTATTTTGATTTACCTTCATCTTTGGTTTGTTTGATGAAATTATTGAGTTTGATCTGCAACTCTTTCGATATTGTTTTGTATTGATTAAAAAAATCCTGAGAGATTTTATTCCGGCTCAAGAGCAATTCCAGCCAATGATCCGTCGATTCAGATTGCGAAGCTCTTGCATTGTAATAAAAACGTACTTTATCCAAATAATAGAACCGGGCATACCCTTCTGCAATATTAGCTCCGATTGAATCGGTGGCCCTCAGAAACTGATCTCCAATCAATTTTTTATCTTCAAAGGTCATGCCAGCATAAAGGCTCCATGCCATATCGGAAAGTTGACGTGCTAATTTGTAAACGACTAACTCTTGAATGGGAATAAATGCATTAGCCATAATAATTGATATTAAAAGGTTTGTTTTTTGAAACATATTAAGATAGGGCGGACACGTATTTCTATATATTTCAACTTATTTCTATGGTATGTCAATTATATTTCTGTTTTTCACTTCCCGTTCTCTCCAGATCGACTGCAAAACCGGCACCACATACATGGTCATGATCTGGATAATCATTCCCCCGAAAGTCGGAATGGCCATCGGTACCATAATGTCGGCGCCTTTGCCGGTGGAGGTAAGAACAGGCAGCAGCGCAATAATAGCCACAGCCGCCGTCATCATAGCAGGCCGCACACGCTTTTTACCGGCTTCCACCACCGCTTCACGAACAGCAACCACAGAGGCGGGTTTGCGCTCTTCAAAGATTTGATGGATGTAAGTTCCCATAATCACACCATCGTTGGTAGCCAATCCGAACAGGGCAATAAAGCCGACCCAGACCGCCACGCTCAGGTTGATCGGGTGCATCTGGAACAGATCGCGCATATTCACTCCGGCAAACGAGAAGTTAAGGAACCACCCCTGACCATACAGCCACAGCATGATAAAACCTCCCGCAAAAGCGACAAAAACACCCGAAAAGTGAATGCACGAGGCGGTAATGGTTTTGAACTGCCGGTACAAAATCAGGAATATCAGCAACAAACTGATCGGAATAACAATCGACAACCGTTTGGTGGCACGAATCTCCTGTTCGTAATTTCCGGCAAACTGATAGGTAACGCCTTTGCCGAGCCTGAGCTTGCCTGCGTTGATCTGTTGCTTCAGAAATTTGTCGGCCTGATTGACCACATCCACCTCTGCAAATTCCGGCTTGCGGTCGAAGGTGACGTACCCGGTCAGGAAGGTATTCTCGCTCCGGATCATCTGCGGCCCGCTGGCATATTCAATTTTAGCCAGTTCGCCCAACGGAATTTGCGAACCGTCGATCATAGCCGGAACCAGAATATTCTTCAAATCTTCGGGCGTAGAGCGCAACTCGCGGGCATAACGCACCCGAACCGGAAAACGTTCACGCCCTTCTACGGTTGTAGTGAGCGACATGCCGCCCACCGCCGACTGAATCACATCCTGCACCTCTTTTACACTCAATCCGTAACGGGCAATCGCTTCGCGGTCGATATCGATCAACAGGTAAGGCGCAGCCACGCCACGTTCGGCAAACACCGAAGAGGCCTGCACTGATGGCACCTGCTTCAACTGCTGCTCAATGGCAATCCCGCTCTTTTCTATCGTCTCCAGATCGGGACCATACACCTTGATTCCCATCGGCGCGCGCATACCGGTAGAGAGCATCACCAATCGCGTCTCGATCGGTTGCAATTTCGGAGCCGAAGTCAGTCCCGGCAACTGCGTCACCTTTACAATCTCCTGCCAAATGTCGTCCGGTTTATGAATCTGCGGCCGCCATTGCCGGAAATAGTCGCCATACTTATCCTCAATCAAAAACTCTTGAATATTTGTAGAAATAGATTGAGACACATTGAAATAGATAGAACTATTTTTCAAAGCATTACGCCTCTTTTTTTTATTTTCTTTCAACGAAATATCCACTTTTTGCTCTTTGTAATTAAATTCAATAGACTCAATATCAGATATTTCTATTTTATTTCCATTTATTTCAACAGTATTTCCATGCAAACCAGACAACTCACCGATTGTCTTGCTTTTATCCAAAACAAAATTTCCCTGTCTGTCTGTTTTGAATCGTTTCCGATGTCCGTCCTGATCCAGAATGTATTCCGGCTTGTAGTTGATCACATTCTCAAACATCTGAATGTTGGCCGGATCGAGCGCGGAATTGACACGCCCCCATTTCCCGACGGCAATCTCCACTTCGGGAATAGAGGCCAGCCGCTGATCGAGTTGTTTCTCATACCCGATATTCCGTTCCACTCCCGCATGGGGCATACTGGTGGGCATGAGCAGGAAGGATCCTTCGTTGAGCGAGGGCATAAACTCTTTGCCGATGCCCGGAAAAACGGACTCCGCCTTTTGCCAACCACTACTCTGACGAATATTCCATCCCGTTTTTTCCATTCCATCGGCAGCAAAGCTGAAAATACGATCCACGCCGAGCCAGATCAGGATTCCGAACAACAGTGTCGCCACCGGAATGGCCAGAAACTTTGTTTTGTTTGCCAGACACCAGCGCAATACCGGTTCGTAATAATGCACCATCAACGAGAGCAGGGTCAGTACAAACCCAACTATCAGTACGATAAAGATAAAATTGAGTCCAAAGTGGTTTTGTGCTCCTAACGGCAACCACTCTTCCGTGAGGTAATAGAGAGCAAACAAGAGCGCAATAACCAGATTCACATACTTTTGATGCCGTTTCCACGGCTCTTTCCACAAGTGAGCAGTTAAATTGTTAGCACCAACCGATGACAATGCCAATGCAGGCCAGCTTCCCCAGACAATTGTAAAAATGAGTCCGGCTCCGATCAAGATGCCATTGCCGATTTTTCGCGATTTGGTGGTATTCAGTTTCAGAGAGAAGATCCATTTGGCAAGCGTCGGGAGTACCATCAAACCCAGCAGCATGGAAGCCACGATAGCAAAGGTCTTGGTGAAAGCCAACGGTCTGAAAAGTTTCCCTTCGGCAGCCTCCATGGCAAATACCGGCAAGAAACTGATAATTGTCGTAAGCAAAGCCGTGATAATGGCCGGAGCTACTTCGATGGTTGCTTTCAGAATCAGGTCGTCGTACTGTTCCTTCGAAAGATTTCTGTTCTCGGGTAGTTCGAGATGGCGGACAATATTTTCGGTAAAGACAATGCCGATGTCGACCATCACCCCGATGGCAATGGCAATACCCGACAGGGCCACGATGTTGGCATCGACCCCTACCAAACGCATCACGATAAAGGTCATCAGTACGGCAATTGGCAGCAGGCCCGAGATGATTGCCGATGCCCTCAGGTTGGTCACCAGTACGATGATAACGATGATACAGATCAGAATTTCGTGCGTCAGCGCCGTTTCCAGCGTACCGATGGTTTCGCGGATCAAACCTGTGCGGTCGTAAAACGGCACAACGGTCACCTTACTCACCGTTCCGTCGGGCAGGGTTTTCGATGGCAATGACTGCTCCATTTCCGCAATCTTCTTTTTGACATTTGAAATCACCTCCAGCGGATTCGATTTGTAGCGTGCCACCACGACACCACCTACCGCTTCCACCCCGTTCTTGTCGAGGCCCCCGCGACGTGTTGCCGGACCGAAAGCGACGCGTCCGATCTGTTTGACGGTAATCGGCGTATTATCTTCGCTGACAGCCACCACCGCTTTTTCGATATCAGCCAGCGATTTGACATAGCCTAAGCCGCGCACCACATATTCCACCTGATTCATCTCCATGGTTTCGGCACCGATGTCGAGGTTGGAATTTTGCACCGCCTTCATCACATCCATCACCGTCACGCCATAGGTTTTCATGGCATCGGGGTTGAGATCGATCTGATACTCTTTGACAAAACCTCCGACACCAGCCACTTCCGACACTCCGTCAGCCGACGAAAGGGCATATTTCACGTAGTAATCCTGTAAGGTGCGCAACTCCTGCGGATCCCATCCTCCGGTAGGCTTACCGGTTTTAGGATTCCGGCCTTCGAGCGTGTACCAAAAT
The DNA here is from genome assembly GCA_017860295.1 of Bacteroidota bacterium. Lineage (GTDB taxonomy): Bacteria > Bacteroidota > Bacteroidia > Bacteroidales > Paludibacteraceae > Microbacter. The sequence continues at coordinate 165,902 of JAFNAS010000001.1, forward strand.
ACCTGTCCGAGTGCCGTAGCATCAGGACCCAAAGCCGGTTTAACCCCTTCGGGCAAAGTGCCTGGCGGCAGCGAACTTAACTTTTCGAGCACCCGCGAACGACTCCAGTAAAACTCCACATTATCCTTAAAAATGACATAGATAAACGACATACCGAACATGGAGGTGCTCCGGATGGTTTTTACCCCCGGCATTCCCATCAATGCCGTCGTCAACGGATAGGTGATTTGATCCTGAATATCCTTGGGCGATCGCCCCATCCATTCGGTGGCTACAATCTGCTGATTCTCTCCGTAATCCGGAATGGCATCGACCGGAACCGGATCACGCGGGAGAAATAAGACGTTCCAATCGAATGGGGTAGTAATTATTCCCCACACTACAAAAATGACTAACAGCATAGCCGTTATCAGTTTGTTATGAAGAAAAAACCGTATAATCCGATTAATCATAAGATCTATTTACAATTGACATGATATAAAACAAGTGTGCATAAGCTTCAACCTCAGACCTCTCCTCCTAACCTCCTCCCCACAAGGGAGGAGGAACCGGTTGCGAAAATCAGCATGGGGATACCCCTCTCTGGTGGGGAGGGGATGGGGAGAGGCTTAGCACATTTATTTTCCTCTCGGATATTTGCAGCAACCGGGCAACGCGTTGTAGACTTTCGGGTCGGCTTTGTACTTTTCGGTATCGTGACCCACGGCGGCAAGGGCTTTGCTCACTTTATCGATATTGGTTTTCGAAGCATCGAAAGTGATTTTCAACATTTTGCTCGATTCGTTCCAGTTGGCAGTGGTTGTACCTGCCGATTTAGCCGCTTTTTCAATGCGGGCTTTACATGTCGAGCAGTTTCCCCACACCTTTATGGATGCGGTTTGTGTTGACTTTTGAGCACCGAGTTGGGTTGTAAATGCCACAATAATGGCAACGAGGATAAATTTGATTGATTTCATGACTTCTAAATTTGAAAATTTGGGAATTTGAAGATTTGAAAATGACAATTGCATATGCAAATTTAATTGGCACATGGATTAATTGTCATATTTTAGTTTCGCTGATCTTCGATGCAAATTGAAATTTACTTCGATGTATTATACGCGAAGATACAACGAGAACTTGCGGATCGGGACAATCCGAAACAATCATTCAATCAAATCAAAAGGACGGATTTCAGGCTAAGCAGGTGCCTGGAGGAGTACAAAGGGGGTGGATAAACGTGTTCTGCCAATACGGTTGGCTCTTCTGCAAACGCAGTGAGCAACTGATTGTTCGGCAAATCGATATGCCATGTAAAATCAGCATTAACGGAAATCTGGACAATCTGGTCGTTAAGGTCTATCTGCAGGCGGGTAATCTTACAGCAATCCTGCTTTGCGGTTTGCATCGTATGCCCGCATGTCATCGATTTCGGGGTTTCCGGTTTTCCGGCACAACAGTCGTCAGTTTCGGACGAATGTACCGGCGCAACAGGCAGATTCGCCAGATTAAGCTCTTTCGCCACTTCGCCAATACCTTTCTTGCTACATTCGGAACAACAGTAGTGAATGTAGTTTACCCCGCTGCCCACCAGGAAAACCACAAGGGCAAGCAAGATAATGGAAAAATATCGGAGAATTTGTTTCATCTGGTACAAAGATACATTCTGACGAGAACGATTTGCCAGAAAAGATCTGTTTTTTTAGGATTTTTAGAGAGAAGAGTGCTGCAAAATAAAAAAGTCCCGAAACCGGGACTCTCTTGTTATAATTCTTCCAAACGTTTCAAATCGTAGTACATGATGCGGGCATCGGAGTCTACGTCGTCGTTGGTAATGTAGTAAAAACCATTTTTTTCGTAGAAAGGAAGCGACTCTTTGATTCCTTCTACCGTCAGGAAACGGCATCCGGTAAAGCGGTTGGTCATCAGCCAGCGTTTCACATAATCGACCACAGCGGTGCCTACCTGCTGATTTTGATAATATTTGGAAACACCGAGCTGCACCATTTTCACGGCCGGATAGCTGATATATTTCTTGCCGATAGGCAGGTATTCAAAAAAATATTTTTTCCACCTTCCGGTAATCGGAGTCGATTCCAGTATAATGCGGTCGTTGGTCAGGGCTACGAAAGCAATGGTTTCATCTGCATTCTCAATAAGATACGTAACCGAAAGCAGCTGCTTGTCGTACGATTTTGCTCCGTCAAAAAGATATGAATTTACATCTTCGCGACCACAATCGAAAGGTTTCAATTGCAGATCCTGCGAGAGGCGGATCATCTTACAAGTAGAAAAATCCATAGCTTATCGGAAATTGGAAATGGCAGCTAACTGAGCAAAGTGATTGAATGTACGTTCTTTTTCTACGCGACAGGCTTTATTTACGTCAGCCTCTTTCATCTCATTGATAAAGTTAATCGCATCAATCCCTTTCAAAACGGGAGTTTCTTTGTTCGGCTTAGTCATATTTTGGTTAGATGTAACAGTCGGACAAAATTACAGCAAATAGTTTACAATGGTATTCCATTCTGAAAAAAATAGAGCTACAAGATATGCAAAAAATATTAACTAATTCAAACTGAATTAAATTTCTTGCCGGATGTAAGCCCGAATGATAAAATTTAAACAATTGACAATTGGATTATTAGAAATTTGGTGATCGGGAGGCATTTATCTTTTTTAGTAGCAGAGGCATTTCTATTGTTACAGATCATTATCCGTCACAGGTTTCGTCAACTCGTTAGGCATGGCTAAAACAAATGCGTAACTTTGCATGTTTCATACTATAATAATTTTTTCATCTAAGGAAGTATGGAACTCCATTGTTGCTGTAAATTATTTTCCGATAGCTATCGGGATCTCTTGGGCGTTATGCAGCAACATGTTCGTTTCATATATTAAGCATCTATGTCCAACAAAGGAAATATTATAATCAAAGGAGCCAGGGTCAATAATCTCAAAAATATTGACGTAGAGATACCCCGCAACTCACTGGTAGTCATCACCGGGCTCTCCGGTTCCGGCAAATCGTCGCTGGCATTCGACACACTGTATGCCGAAGGGCAACGTCGATACGTAGAGAGTCTTTCGGCTTATGCCCGGCAGTTTCTGGGGCGCATGAACAAGCCCGAGGTCGATTACATCAAAGGGCTGCCTCCTGCTATTGCCATCCAACAAAAGGTAAACACCCGCAATCCGCGTTCCACGGTGGGAACCTCCACCGAAATTTACGAATACATCAAACTGCTTTATTCGCGTGTGGGTAAAACCTACTCGCCGGTATCGGGCGAACCGGTAAAGAAACATACGGTGGAAGATGTGGTTAACTATTTTACAGCTTTGCCGGAAGGAGCTGCAGTCGTGGTTATGGTTCCGTTTCTTGTACCCGAAGGAAGAACAATAGAGAAACATGCCGGGATTCTCCAAAAAGAGGGTTTCAACCGGTTGAAGATCGGAGAAGAGTTTATGCGTATTGGCGATGCTCTGAAAAACGGAGCGCTGAGTGCGGATGCCGAAACCTTTGTGGTAGTCGACCGCCTGACGGTACAGACCGATAAGGAGACCCTCAGCCGACTGGCCGACTCGGTAGAAACCGCCTTTTTTGAAGGGAAAAACAGTTGTGTGGTTGAGGTACAAACCGAAGAGGGCTGGCACCAACAACTCTTCTCGAAATCGTTCGAGGCAGACGGCATTATCTTTGAAGAGCCGTCGGAACAGCTGTTCAGTTTCAATAGCCCGGTGGGAGCCTGTCCCCGTTGCGAAGGGTTTGGCAAAGTGATCGGCATCGACGAAAATCTGGTAATCCCCGATAAGCAGCTATCTGTGTATGAAGGCGCGGTAGTTTGCTGGCGCGGCGAGGTGATGGGCGAATGGAAAAATCAGGTGGTGGCCGGAGCCCGCAAAGCCGGTTTTCCTATTCATCATCCCTACATCAACCTGACCAAAGAGGAGAAAAAATTACTCTGGGAAGGGTGCCAATATTTTGAGGGCATCGACGCTTTCTTCCGTTTTCTGGAAACCAATCAGTATAAAATTCAATACCGGGTGATGCTGGCGCGTTACCGGGGAAAAACCGTTTGTCCCGAATGCCACGGCACCCGTCTGAAAAAAGAGGCGCAGTGGGTAAAGATCGGGGGAAAATCGATCTCCGAACTGGTGGATCTGCCCATGTCGGAGCTCAAACAGTTTTTTGATACCCTCAAGCTGACCGAGCAGGAGATTCAGATCACCAAACGACTGCTTATCGAGATCAACAACCGCGTCCGGTTTCTGCTAGATGTGGGCCTGGGATACCTCACACTGAACCGACTCTCCAACACATTGTCGGGCGGAGAGAGTCAGCGTATCAACTTAGCCACGTCACTGGGCAGCAGTCTCGTGGGTTCGCTCTACATCCTCGACGAACCGAGCATCGGGCTGCATTCGCGCGACACGGCGCTGTTGGTAAAAGTGCTGAAACAGCTGCGCGATCTGGGCAATACGGTGGTAGTGGTGGAGCACGACGAAGATATTATCCGTGCCGCCGACTACATTATCGACATCGGCCCCAATGCCGGTCGACTGGGTGGCGAAGTGGTACTGGCATCATCCTTTCCCGTACCGCAGAAGACCATTGACACGACCAAACAATCGCACACGCTCAATTACCTTGCCGGAACGGAGAAGATTCCGGTGCCCGCCAAGCGCCGTAAATGGAACAACTACATCGAAGTGACCGGTGCCAACGAGAACAACCTGAAAAATATTTCGGTACGCTTTCCGCTCAACGTGATGACGGTGGTTACCGGCGTGAGCGGTAGCGGCAAATCGTCGCTGGTGCGCGATATTTTGTACCCTGCTCTGAAAAAACATTACGGCGGCGTGGCCGAGCATGTGGGCGTGTACGGCAAACTCGACGGCAGTATGCACTTAGCCACCGACATCGAGTTTGTGGATCAGAACCCGATCGGTAAGTCATCGCGCTCCAACCCCGTGACCTACATGAAAGCCTACGACGAGATACGCCGTCTCTTTGCCGAGCAACAGCTGGCCAAACAGATGGGCTTTTCCGCATCGCACTTCTCGTTCAACGTGGAGGGCGGACGCTGCGAAGAGTGCCAGGGCGAGGGAACCATCACGGTAGAGATGCAGTTTATGGCCGACATCACGCTCGAATGCGAACATTGCCATGGCAAACGGTTCAAATCGGATGTGTTGGAGGTGATGTACAATGGCGTCAACATTTTCGACGTGCTGGAGATGACTGTCGACCAATCTATCGAATTCTTTTCCGAAGGCAAAGGGCTCACCGAAAAGAAAATCGTGAAACGGCTGAAACCCCTGCAAGATGTGGGACTCGGCTATATCAAACTGGGACAGGCATCGAGTACACTGTCGGGTGGTGAGAGCCAGCGCGTGAAATTAGCTTCGTTCCTCTCCGAAGAGAAGACATCGCCGATGCTCTTCGTGTTCGACGAACCGACCACCGGGTTGCACTTCCACGATATCAAGACATTGATGAAGGCCTTCGACGCGCTGATCGACCGCGGACACACGGTAATCATTATCGAGCACAACATGGAGGTGATTAAATGCGCCGACCACATCATCGACCTCGGTCCCGAAAGCGGTGCCGGCGGCGGTGAAATTGTCTTCGAGGGAACCCCCGAAAAACTGGTGCTGTGCAAGAAGTCGTATACGGGAAGGTTTTTGGAAAAGGAGTTGAAATAAGCGACAGACACGGAAGGTACCGTGACAGACACGGCTGATAGAAAAACAGTTCCGGCTGGCAGCAAAACAGGCACAGAGGGGATCATGACAACTCCGGTTGGTACCATGACAGTCACGGCTGGCATCGTGACAACTATCAACCGAACCGAAACAACTATCAACTGAATCAGGGAAGACCTCAACCGAAGCATGACAGGTATCGGAGGCATCGTGACAGCCATCAACAGAATCAAAACAGTTGTCGAACGATAGCGGCAAGATCAATTAACGAAAACTATGGCATACTACATCATCAAGGTATTGATTTCGGCCATCCTGATTGTGGCCATCTCCGAAATATCGAAACGAAGTTCGCTGGTGGGCAGCATCTTTGCTTCCATCCCGCTCCTCTCGCTGATGGCTTTCGTGTGGATGTATATCGATACCAAGGATGTACATAAAATTGCCGATCTCTCGTCGGGCATCTTCTGGTTGGTTATACCATCGCTGAGTTTTTTTATTCTGTTTCCGGTACTGCTGCGCAAGGGAATGAACTTTTACCTGTCGCTAACGCTGTCCACCCTGGCGATGGTATTGTTCTATTTTGGAATGATCTATCTTTTGAAAAAGTGTGGGGTGAATTTGTGAGAAAGCTATCTTTTCGTTTCAATATTAAAAGACCAAGAAAAAGCACAATAAAACATTCACATCAAACCAATCGCCATGAATTTAACTGACGCCTTAAATTGTTACTGTGCTAAATATTTAAAAGATAAGAATTGGTATCAATGGAAGCTTCAAGAAAAGTACTTTCATACCCATTTCGGAATAACCCTTGACGGTACAACTTGCTTTGACAAAACCATGGAGTTGAAAAATAAATTGCATGACTTATGGCAACGCGATAGTACTAAACGCACAAGTATCATTAAGGCATACATATCCGTCTGGGGCGGAATTAGGAAAAATTCGGATGAAACGATGGCTAAATACATGCAGTCATGTCCAAAATGTCTGATTAATCTTGGCAAGAAAGGGGTGCCCTCGTGGTCAAAAGCGTTGGTAATACATAATCCACAGCAATATGCTATTTTCGATGCAAGAGTATCTCTAAGCTTGAATTGTTTACAGGAATTATACGGCATCGAAGATAAAACCTTATATCCCATCTTAGGCAGTAGAAACAAAAGGGTGCAAGAAGGAAATAAAAAAATCAGCGATATATCGGGTAATTGGGAAAAACCAGACGATTCGAAATTTTATACAAAATACTTATCCATGTTAGTATCCGTTGCAGAACATAATCACACCGATATATCAACTGTTGAAATGCTATTGTTTGCAAAAGTGGAAGCAATTTGGAGGTGCCTAAAAATTAAATGTAATAAGAAGAACTACAACCTTCAAACCGAACAGTTACATTAAATCTACCGTATGAAACTTTGTAGTGCGTGCCTGTTGGGACTTGCCTGCCGTTACAACGGAGAGAGCGTTCCCCATGAAAAAGTGTTGCATCTGGCAGAAAAAGAGGTATTGATACCGGTCTGCCCCGAACAGATGGGTGGCTTACCCACACCACGTCCGGCGGTAGAGCTCAAAAACGGCCGCGCAATTACCATCGATGGCAAGGACGTGACCGAAAATTTTGAAGCTGGAGCGCGTCAGGTGTTGGAAATTGCACGGCTGTATGACATCGACACGGTAATCCTAAAGCAACGGAGTCCCTCGTGCGGATGCGGACAGGTGTACGATGGAACCTTTTCGGGAGGATCGGTCGTATCCGGTAATGGAATCACGGCGAAACTACTTTTGGAAAACGGCATAAAAGTGCTAACCGAAGAAGATTTGTAACAATTCATTTCAACCATTAAGAAATTAAGACACTAACTTAATCACCTCAATTTCTTAATGGTAAAAAATGGCAACAACATAAACCTCACTATATTATGAAACTGAAATACGGAATGAATCCTTATCAGGATTATGCGGAAGTAATTGACCCGAAAGGCGCTTTGACGCTGAAAAACGGCAACCCGAGTGTAATTAACGTGCTGGATGCCCTCAACTCGTGGCAACTGGTAAAAGAGGCCAGCGCAACGCTGAACACCGAAGCTGCCACCTCGTTCAAACACGTAACGCCATCGGGTGTAGCAATTGCGAAAGCGCTGACCGAAGCCGAAAAACAGGCCTACCTGATCAAAAACGAACTCTCACCGCTGGCATCGGCATACGCCCGGGCACGCGGCACCGACCGTCTGGCATCGTTCGGCGATTTTATTGCCCTCAGCCATCCGGTAGATAAGGCAACAGCGTTGCTTATCAAGTCGGAAGTATGCGACGGCATCGTGGCTCCGGGCTACGAACCCGAAGCGTTGGAAATTCTTGCCGCCAAGAAAAAGGGAGGCTTCGTGGTATTCGAAATCGATGCCGCCTACGAACCCGAAGAGGTGGAATCGCGCGAAGTGTACGGCATCACCGTAAAGCAGAAGCGAAACAACCTTCGCGTGTCGGATGAGATGTTCTCTAAAGTGGTTACCGCCAACAAGAACGTACCGGCTAAAATCCTGAACGACCTGAAACTGGGTTTCATCACCCTGAAATATACCATGTCGAACTCCATTTGCGTGGTTAACAACGGACATGTGATCGGTATCGGCTCCGGCCAGCAGTCGCGCATCCTCTGCTCGGGACTGGCACTGGGCAAAGCCAATATCTGGTACCAGAAATCGCAACTCGACTACTCATTCCTGAACGAGCAGACCGACCTGAAACGTACCGACCTCGACCAGTTGATCGAACAAAAGCGCGAAGAGGCTTTTGGCAATCAAATCATGTTGAACCAGCTTCCCGACTCTTGCCTGTTGTCGGACGGATTTTTCCCGCAGAAAGACAACATCGAACTGGCACACAAATACGGAGTAAAATATATCGCGACGCCGATGGGTTCCATCCGTGATCAGGAAATTATCGACACTTGCGATAAGCTGGGCATTACGCTCATCAATACCGGTGTGCGGTTATTCCACCATTAATTCTATAAGTGCCGGGTTGCGTAAGTAAACCCGGCACCCTTTTTCATAGAAACAAAACTTATGGAACAGCTTACAGTCTATCAGGTTGATTCGTTTACCAAAGAGAAATTCAAAGGAAATCCGGCAGGAGTTGTCGTGAATGCCGATGGGTTGAGCGAAACACAGATGCTCGCTATTGCAAGAGAACTGAACAACTCCGAAACGGCCTTTTTGTTCTCTTCCGACGACAGTAACTGCGACGGAAAGATTCGCTATTTCACGCCCACCCGAGAGGTTCCCACTTGTGGACATGCAACCATTGCAGCCATGTATGCCAAGGCGTTGGAAGAAAATATCGACTCATGTGTGCTGAAATACAAAACACAGATCGGCATTCTCCCCTTTGAAATTATCCGAAATAAAGAAGATTATCAGATCATTATGACCCAAGGAAAATTCGAATTGAGTCCTTCGTTTGATTTCCAAACAACTCAACGAATTGTAACCGCATTGGGACTAACCGACGATGACATCGACCGCAGATGCCCAATACAAATTGCCTCAACCGGACACTCCAAAGTGATGATCGGTATCAAAAGCCGAAAAACCCTGAATCGCCTGACTCCCAACTTTAATGATCTGGCCAAGTTGAGCAAAGTAATCAATTGCAATGGCTTTTTTGTATTTACCTTTGATTCGGACACCGAAAATATACTGACCCACGGTCGTATGTTTGCTCCTGCTATCGGGATTAATGAAGACCCGGTAACCGGAAATGCCAACGGACCATTAGGCGGCTACCTTATCGCCAACAAACTGGCCAAAACGGACAACTCTATTTTTGAATTCAACGGAATGCAAGGTGAACAGATCGGCAGACCGGGCATCATTACCGTAAAAGTAATAGCTACCGATGACGCTCCGTTTTCGATACAGATCAAAGGCGATGCAACCGTAGCTTTCAAAACGACAATCGAAATATAAGACTCATTTTCTCATCAAAATAAATACCTTGTGATATGACTATTCATTACTTTCTGGTCTATGCTGCCATTTTACTGGTTGCTACGATAACACCGGGACCCAGTATGCTGTTGGCGATCAATCACGGAGCAAATCATGGCATCTCTAAAACGCTCTACAGCGGATTTGGAAATTTACTCGGCAACCTACTAATGGCATTGGTATCGATTTTGGGGTTAGGAGCCGTATTAATAGCCTCCGGCATTATTTTCAATATTATTAAATGGATTGGCATTCTTTACCTTATTTTTGTAGGGTTGAAACTGATCTTGGAACCTGTTCGGAAAGAGGAAGCAGAAGAGCATTTCACAAATAAAAAATCGAAAAGCAGACACCGGTTATTTATTGACGGCTTTATTATTGCCATTGGCAACCCAAAAGGAATCCTGTTTTTCACGGCCCTTTTCCCGCAATTTATAAACATCAGTCGTTCTACCCTGAGTGAATACTGCATCCTTATCTCGACTCTGGGCGTTGTCGCTTTCGGATGTTATATGCTATACGCTTTTTCGGGGGCGAAACTAAACAGACTTTTTCGCAGCTACTCGTTCCGAAAAATTTTCAACCGCATCACCGGAACCATTTTTATAGGCACCGGAGTGGCGATGTCGTTTTCAAAAAAATAATTATGAAAATTCCGGCATCCTATCAAATCAAAGCCATCGATGCTTACACCATCGAACACGAACCGGTCTCATCGGTCGATCTGATGAAACGGGCAGCGACCACTGTGGCCGCCTGGATTGCTGAACATGCGCCTTTTGATGCTTCGGTCAAGGTATTTGCCGGAAGCGGAAACAATGGAGGAGACGCTCTGGTGGTAGCGCAGCTACTGGCTAAAAATGGCTTTCACGTAGAGTGTTTTCTCTTTAACCAAACACAGAAGCTCTCTCCCGATTGCGCATTTTACAAAGAACAAATCGAAAATGGCACGTCGCTCCATTTCAAAGAAGTGACCAATGCCGGGTTTTTGCCGGAAATAAAAAGCAGTGACTGGGTAGTCGACGGACTCTTTGGTACCGGACTAAACCGTCCGATGGAGGAGCCCTTTGTTTCGCTGATACGGCATATCAACACCTCGGGCGCTACAGTCGTTTCCATCGACATTCCTTCGGGCCTATTCGGCGAAGATAACCGGCAAAACAATCCCGAACACTGTATCCATGCAACTTATACCCTGTCGTTTCAATTTCCGAAACTCGCCTTCCTATTTGCCGAAAACAGCAAAGTGGTCGGCAATTGGCAGGTATTGCCTATCGGGTTGCATCCGCAGGCAATCGAAAAATGCCAGACACCCTACTCCTTTACAACCGGAGAAGAGATGGCTCTACTGCTGAAACCCAGAGACAAATTTGCTCACAAAGGGACATTCGGCCACGCGCTAATCGCAGGCGGCAGCAAAGGAAAAATGGGAGCAATGGTGCTGGCTGCCAGAAGTTGCCTGCATAGCGGAGTCGGTTTGCTGACAGTGCAAGTACCCGCTTCGGGCAACGATATTCTCCAGATCAGCGTCCCCGAAGCGATGACGATCCCCGATGAAGGGGAAAATACCATCACTTCGGTGCAAATAGCAGAGAAGATGAACGCCGTGGGAATCGGTTGCGGCATGGGGACTTCGGCCGAGGCTGCGCAGGCTCTGCACCAACTATTGCAAACCTGCGACAAACCGATGGTGATCGATGCCGACGCATTAAACTTGCTGGCACAACATCCGGAATGGATGAAACTGATCCCCGCAAATTCCATTCTGACACCCCACCCTGCCGAGTTCGATCGCCTCGTGGGAAAATCGGCATCGGGCTACGAACGGATGGAGAAAGCCCATGAATTTGCCACCAAAAACAAAGTAACAATAGTTCTTAAAGGAGCTTATACCGCTGTTGTAAGCACAGACGGAGAAGTCGGTTTCAATAGCACCGGAAATCCCGGCCTGGCAACTGCCGGAAGCGGAGACACTTTAACGGGAATTTTAGTAGCTTTGCAGGCGCAGGGATACGACGCTTTCGATGCCGCTCGGTTGGGTGTTTACCTGCACGGATCAGCCGGTGATATAGCAGCCCGAACCGTTGCTTTTGAAAGTATTACGGCAAGCGACATCGCAGCCAATCTTGGATTTGCATTCAACGAATTAAAAAATAAAACGTCAAACAAACATAGTTGAAATGATAAAATATTATTTGTTAACTGCAGCAATGTGCGTTGCACCGTTTCTGTTTGCTCAAACGGAAGTGGTAAGCAGTCAGGAGAGAGCAAATTTCACGAACGGAGTAGCCTACAATCTACCAAAAACCGTATTGGTTGTAGAAGTGGAGGCCGTCAAGTCCATCAAACTGGCAGGACCTTACTACCGCTATTCGGAACGGTATCTCGGTACCAAAGATGTCATTACCGAAAACAGCACCAACTGGTCAGTCAGTTCCATTAAAGTATGCCCGAAGGCCATCCCCGATCCGGCCAACCGTTACATTGTGAAACTGGATCCGGCATCGGCAGCTTCGTTTATCACGCTTACTCCCAACGGAATTTTATACGGTGTAAACGTTCCGTTCGCCCCAGCGGCAAAACACCCGGCACATAAACCTGCGGCAACACCCGCACCCGAACTCACCTTCAGCGGAGCCGTACTCAACGAAGAGGCTTTGCAGGCCAACTCGGTAGCAAAAATGGCCGAACTGTCGGCCAAACAGATCTATCGGATACGCGACAGCCGCCTGAACCTGATTACCGGTGACAACGACAAATTGCCCGATGGTAAAGCACTGGAACTGATGTTGAACAATCTCGACAAATCGGAAAAAGAGCTCACCGCACTTTTTGTTGGCAAAACGGTAAATATGCCAACAACACTCACTTTTGAGGTCACACCCGAAAAGGAGTTGAAAAACGAAGTTCTCTTCCGTCTTTCGTCGCTCGGAGGTGTAGTGTCGAGAGACGATTTGAGCGGTCAACCTTACTACATTAACATCAAGGACATATCTGACAAGAACACCATTGGCAAAGAAAAAACGAGTCAAAGTGGTCTCTTTTACCGCATTCCCGGCCAGGGCGAGATTTCAATTAGCGACCCGAACGGGAACATTCTGGCACACGAAAAATTTGATGTGGCTCAATTCGGACAAACACAGGCATTAGCGGCATCCATTTTCAACAAAAGCGCTATCAAACTGAAATTCGATCCGATGACCGGCTCGTTGATTTCCATTGAAAAATAGTAGATTTACAGACATCAGAACAGGCGATTTTCGATATCGAAAATCGCCTGTTCAGTCTTTTACCAAAGTAAAGTACGCTATTTTTTCACAGCTTCTTTGGTAGCTTTTACTTTCTTATCTGCTCTTTTCTTTACTTCAGTCGCCTTTTCTGCTTTTTTACCAGTTTTTGATACAACAGCTTTGGCTTTTACATTTTCCTTTGTAGCCTCGCCCGCTTTTTTAGTGTCGGCTTTCTTAACTTCTTTGACAGCTTTCATCTCAGTTTTAGCAGCTTCTTTTGTTGCTTTAGCATCTTTCGTAGTTTTCACACTCTGAGCATTAGCTGCAAAAATAAAAGCAGCAGCAACCATCACAGAAACAATTACTTTCTTCATTCGATTCTATTTTAAAGGTTAAACATGACGGACAAAAATACATTCAAAAATCGCAAATTGTTTTACCGATAAAATTTATTTTCTCCAAGAGCCGGCTGATAAAAGTAACATTTACAATGTCATACTAAGTTTATTATTATGCTGCTTTATTGCAAAATATATTTCCACCTCCCATCTGACTTTACCAGTGGGACAATTTCATCAATTGAAGTTCCATTTTTAAACCAATAACTGATTCTTACATACGCTTTAGATTCGTCCGGAGTAACAGCCTCACCAATAACGCGATAATTTACTATTCCTCCATTTTTTGCAAACTGTTTCTCAACTTTTTCTTTGAGAAAAGCTACAAATTGTTGCTTGTCTCGTACAATTTGAATCGTATCCGCATCGGAATCGGATGCCAGATTCTCCGCCAGCTTATTATAATCACCTGATTGAATACATTTTGCCATATCTTCGGCAACCGAAGTCGGAGTCATTCCTCCGCATGCAACAACAAGCGTAACCAACACAAAGATTGTAACAAATCCACACAATCGTTTCATAATCAAAGATATTTTCTTCTATTTATGCTTCAACAAATCCCGTATCTCGGCAAGTAATTTTTCTTCAGCACTTGGTTCCGGAGAAACCGAAGTCGGAGCATCCTGTTTTCTTTTAAGAGTATTAATGCCTTTGATTAACAAAAAAATTACCAACGCCAAGAGCAAAAAATTGATGGTAATAGTTACAAAATTACCATACGCAAAAACGGATGAACCTACCACTTTTCGAGCCTCGGCCAAAGGCGTGCCAGGCACAATCTCGCCGCGCAAAACGACATAAAGACTGCTAAAATCGGGCTTACCAATAATAGCCGATAGTAAAGGCATCATTAAATCATTCACTATCGAATCTACAATTTTGCCGAAAGCACTCCCAATGATTACACCAACTGCCAGATCGATGACATTGCCTCTCATGGCAAACGCTTTGAATTCTTTTATTAATCCCATACCTTCACCCGATTTAAATGTTTTTATTCAAAACTACATAAATTAAACGAAACAGTGCTACACTTATTGTCTCCGCCTACATATAAATATCAATTCAAGCCAATAAAACAAAATATTTTCACAGAAACTGCTATCGTGATTGAGACAGTACTCGTATTTGCGTGTACTGTTTGGGAGGTCAAAACGGCAAAACAGCAGAGTGATCGGGGCAATTACGGAGAAGGTCGGTCACTGTTTTCTGAAAAACGGGATGAATAATCTGCGGAGCAATCTCGACAAGAGGAATCAAGACAAACAACCGAAGGTGAAGGCGTGGATGTGGAATAGTCAGTTGTTCGGTTGCTACAACTCTATCGTCATAAAAAAGGATGTCAATATCTACCGGACGATCCTGATATTCTGTTTTGGTTTTGGCTTGCCGTCCGGCATTGAGTTCAATATCTTTTAAAATAGCTAGTAAAGCAGCCGGTTCCAGCGTAGTTATCACCAAAATGACGCTATTGATAAAGTCGTTTGGCGAGCTAAATCCCCAGGGAGTGGTAACATAAAAAGAAGAACTGATATCTATCTCACCGCAACGTCGTCCGATCTCCCCGATTGCGTTTGCCAGATTACGTTTCCTGTCTCCGAGGTTGGAACCCAGGCTAAGATAGACGTTGCTCATTGGGTAGTAGTGCTAAAAAAGATAGTGAACGAACCGACATTCGACCGATTGTTCACTATCTGAGGATGTATATCAATGATTATTCGACATTATGCTCCAGTTTCAATGTGCGGGTCGGTTGCTCGCACACTTCGGCAGGACCGTAATACTGAATAGGGCCAGGATAGACAAAGCTTGTAGTAGAAGCCCATGTATCGCGTTTGGAAGCAAAATACAGGAAAGGAGCTCCATCCAAACGCACCAGAGCTTTCTGAATTACCGGCTTCATGGCTCCGTGACGGCGTTCCATATTCATCATCATAGTGATTGGCACACCGCCGGCAATCCACTCTTCGGCTGGAGCCGTCAAGTTACGTACCGATGACATGTAGCCTGTTTTACCCGCAGAAATCAGAACAGCAGCCGTATAACCCAATGAATAGGTATAATTGGCATCAAAGTTAGAAGGGATAGCACAACGTCCTTCATAACCGAAGAAGTGGTTGAGCGCAGAGAATTTTCCTTTGAAAGAACCTTCAGCTTTGAGCTTTGCCAAGCGCTTAGCCACCATTTCGATCAAAAGTTTTTCCGTTTCGATCAACGATACCTGAACGTTACCATGGGGGTCACGGTCAAGTGTCAGCTGACGGGCAATGCCTTTGGGCAAATCACGATACACCTGACTACTCTCCGGAGAAAGCAATCCTTTCACATACTGCCGTTTTTCATCATCCGTTTCCAGCGCGTTAAAATCATCGTTATGAGCCAGCAAGTCATTCAATTCGGCAATCAGTTTTTTCATAGCCGGAATAAACTCTATCAAGCCTTCCGGAATTAGAACCGTACCGAAATTAACGCCCTGATTAGCACGATCAATAATCACATTGACAATATGTTCAACTATGTCACTTAATGTCTGCTCTTTTGCTTCAACTTCTTCTGAAATGATGCAGATATTCGGTTGGCTTTGCAAAGCACATTCGAGCGCAATATGCGACGCCGAACGCCCCATGAGGCGGATGAAGTGGTAATATTTTTTTGCCGAATTGGCATCACGCTGGATGTTCCCGATCAATTCCGAATAGACCTTACAGGCTGTGTCGAAACCAAAAGAGGTTTCAATCATTTCGTTTTTAAGGTCACCGTCGATAGTCTTCGGACAACCGATTACCTGAATACCGGTTTTCTTCTGTGCGTAATATTCGGCAAGAACACAAGCATTTGTATTCGAATCGTCACCGCCAATAATCACAATCGCATTGATTCCCAATTCTTTGCAAATTTCAGCTCCTTTGTCGAATTGAGCCGTTTCTTCCAGTTTGGTACGACCGGAGCCGATAATATCAAACCCCCCGGTATTGCGATATTCATCTACAATATCAGCCGTCAACTCAACATATTTATGATCCACTAAACCACTCGGACCGCCCTGGAAACCATACAACTTACTATCGGCATTAAGCGTTTTGATACCGTCGAACAAGCCGGAAATAACATTGTGCCCGCCAGGAGCCTGACCTCCCGAAAGAATAACACCGACATTGACAGATGGAACAGCTATTTTTTCAGCAGCAGGTTCAACGGTAATCAACGGCATACCATAAGTATTCGGAAAAAGCTCTTTAATCGCAGCCTGATCGGCAACCGATTCGGTCGCTTTGCCCTCTTTCAGCACAACAGAACCACTCAATGCCTTTGGCATTTTGGGATGATAAAGTGACCTGGAAATCTGTAACGGACTCTTCTCTATGGATTTCATCATAAAATAAATTTAGATAACCGGCAAAGTCATACCTTGAAACAGTCAAGATCATTGATTCTCATTCGGTTATACGTTTAAAGGTTAGTTTGAAAAATGATGGCTAATTTACTAATTTTCCCACAAATAACCGTTATAACCATCCATCTTTTTCACATTGACAAGGCAAGGCTTTTCTAGATTCTACTTTACTATCATTTGGTCACGAATGAGTCGGTTATTATATTGTTGTAATACAGCCTTAATTTTGAGCGTCATGCGGGATGCAATATCCGGACGGTGCAATAGAATATTATTTTTTAGGGTCATATCCTTTCTGAACTGATAAAGACCAATGGGCTTTTTCCCATCAAAACGAAGCAGATAATCACCCTCCATGTATTGCATCACGCCTGCATCATCATTCACTACAAAAGGCACTATTTTCGGATTGGACATATCGGCACCAAAGGCAAAGTACTTTTTGGGATAGTGCAAATAGCCCAACAAGGTAGGCATGATATTAAGTTGCTGCATAACGCGGATATCCTGCACAGGAGGCAACGAATGATCGGGAGTAAAGAAAATAATAGGAATGGCAAAATCGCCCAATCCATTTTTATATTCATTATGAATCACTGCTGGCAACGAATGATCCGCTGTTATGATAAAAATAGTATTTTTATACCACGGCTTTTGCGAAGCCGTTTTAAAGAAACGCCGCAAAGCATAATCGGAGTAGCGGATACACTTGTGCAATGGAATTTTGCCTTCCATGAACACATGTTGATATTTTTCAGGAACATGAAATGGATGATGTGAAGATAACGTAAAAACAGTCGTTAAAAAGGGTTGACGGAAACTCCCCATTTTACGTGCAAAATATTGCAGAAATTCTTCGTCTTTGATTCCCCAGAAACCATCAAAATCAGCATTGTTGCCATATTCGTTCATTCCATAATAAGCATTATATCCCAGCAATTTTGACATGGCATCAAATCCCATAGAACCGTTGGGCGCTCCATGAAAAAATGCCGTCTGATAACCCTCTTCCCTGAGCAGTGCCGCAAGTCCTTTTATGTGATTGCCTGCATATCGACTAATGGCAAACGGTTGGTAAAGTGAAGGAATGCTCGCCAAAACAGAAGGCATTGCTTCAATGGATTTCCGCCCGTTGGCAAATGCATCATAGTAAGCATGACTAACTGAAATCAACGAGTCAAGAAATGGAGTATAGCCTTTGTAGGTACCATTGTCAAGATATTGATTCATAGAACCAACATTTTCGCGGGCAAAACTTTCTAGAATCAGAATCACCACATTTTTCTTCTGAAATTGGCCTATACTATCATTCTGATGAACAGGAGTATATATATTCTCGACCTCTTGATTGGAATAAAAATGCTGTTCTTCCAGTACTTTGTTATGAATAGTACGCAACATCGAGAACGGAGTGTTGAGCACGAGTCCCATTTCGGCAGGATTATTCACCCCCGCACCGGCATCAACTAATGTAATCGGACGAGTAGTCCGGGTAAAACCTCCCCGTATGCCCGCAACGGATAAACCGATAATGAGCGCAAGTAATGCTAATGTTATCGGGTAAAATAACCATGGTTTCCTTGCAATCTTCGATGGCTCGGCTTTGCCGTAGCTTTTCCACATTACAGCCATCAAGAAAACAAAGGCCACAACCAGATACCAATATTGCAGACAACCAGCACCTAATACTGCCAACATATTGTTGTTATGACCAAACTCCGTAAAAAACGTCCAATCGGTACGATGCAGCGTATATGGGAAGTAGGCAATATCCGCCAGATTGACCACAATAGCAAGCCCGTTAGTAATAAAAAACAACCATTTGGTTACTGACTGGTAAATGTTGTGGTAACGAATTCTCAAAGGCAATGCCTGCAACACAATATTGAGTACATTAACATAAAGTGCCCCTGCCAAATCGAAACGGAGACCCCGCAACATCAACTCGCCCAGATGCGCGTTACTCATGTCTACAAACAGATCTCTATTGAAAATATAAAACAGGAACCGGCTTAGAAAAAAAATAACCATCACCACAAAAAAACGCCAGACAATCATTATATTGGCATTGCTGGTTATCAACGGTGTTGACCAAAACCGTTTCCAGAACTGTTGATTTTTCATCTTTAATTCAAACGTATTTTCTTCGCCTTCACGGCGTGATTAATGTTTTTGCCTAAAACTTTTTTTCAATTTCTTCGTTGGTCAGAACCACCACGATGCGCTTCCCGTCGGGGGTGTAATTGGGATTTGAACAGGCAAATAGCTGTCCTACCAGGTGATCCATCTCCTCAAATGTCATCTGCTGTCCATAGCCTACGGCCGATGCTTTTGCCAGTGTAAGGGCAATGTTTTCATGCAACACCTCCTTCACGTTGGCATCTTTGTTTTTGACACAGTCGATAATATCGCCCACAATAGACTGAATGTCTTTTCCTTCGAGTCCGGCCGGAATTCCGTTGATGGAAAAAGTATGTTTTCCGAATAGCGCGATGTCGAGGCCAACGCACTCCAGCTCTTCAATGGCATTTTCCAAAACCAGCGCATCGGCTGCATTCAGTTCCACAATTTCAGGAAACAAAAGTTGTTGAGATATCCCCCGACGATAGTTGAGCTGATCGATAAATTGTTCAAACAGTACCCGGATGTGTGCCCGTTGTTTGTCGATCAGCATAATGCCCGATTTGCCACCGGTAATGATGTAACGTCCTTTGTAGAGGAGGTAGTTGCTGTTTTCGGGCGCTGCGTCGGGCTGATCGGCAATAGCCGAAAGTTGGCTGGGGGCAACTGCTATTTCCTGATTGATTTCCGGTGGTGCGAAATAGGCAGGCTGCATGGCCGGTTTTTCAAAATCCTGATAGAGTGTTTCCCAGTTCATGGGCGGACGGGAGTAGTGCTGCGATCGTTCCGAATTGGTTTGGAACGGATTGTAAGTCGGGTCGACTGTTACCTGAGGTTGCACGGCTGGTCGCGATCGATCTATCACCGGTATGTCGATGGCTCCTTCTACATCGAATTCGATGCTGGGCACGGCATTCGATTTTCCCAACATCTCCTTTACGGCAGCGGTAATAATGGGCCAGATGGCCGCTTCATTCTCAAACTTAATCTCCGTTTTGGTGGGATGAATATTCACATCGATACTTCCGGGGTCGATATCGAAGTAAATAAAATAGTTGGGGCTGACGTCGTTGCCAATGAGCCGATCGTAGGCCTGCATCACCGCCTTGTGAAAATAGGGATGGCGCATATACCGTCCATTCACGAAGAAATATTGGTTGGAGTTGCGCAAAGCCGTTTCGGGAGTTCCTATGTAGCCCGAAATATTGACCAACGTAGTCGATGTTTCGATGGGGAGCAGTTGTCGGCTGAAATTGTTGTTTTTGCTGCCGAAGATGTGCGCAATGCGCTGGCGGCGGTTTGTGGCGGCCAGTTCGTAAATCTCGGTATCGTTGTGTGTCAGCGTAAAGTGATGCTCCGGGTATACCAATGCAATCCGGATAAACTCCGTGATGATATGGCGTAGTTCCGTTTCGTTCGATTTGAGAAATTTCCGGCGCGCAGGGACATTAAAAAACAGGTTCTTGATAAAGAAAGAGGTGCCTGCCGGGCAATTCGAGGGCAGTTGGCTTTCGACCTGCGAACCGGCAATGCAAATCACCGTACCCAGTTCGTCCTCGGGGCGACGTGTCCGGAGTTCTACCTGTGCCACAGCTGCAACCGAAGCCAGCGCTTCGCCACGAAAGCCCATGGTATGGAGTGCGAAAAGGTCGGCTGCCGATTTGATTTTGGAGGTGGCATGCCGTTCGAATGCCATCCGCGCATCTGTCTCCGACATCCCCTTGCCATCGTCGGTTACCTGAATCAGAGTACGACCGGCATCTTTCAGTATTACCTGTATGTTGCGGGCACCGGCGTCGATGGCATTCTCTACCAACTCTTTGATGACTGAAGCCGGGCGTTGAATGACCTCGCCAGCCGCAATCTGGTTGGCAACCGAATCGGGTAAAAGGTGGATAATGTCGTTCATCAATCGGCTGATAAATAGACGGGTTTAGCTATATATTCTGTTTTTTTGAAAACGCTGCAAAGGTAGCTAAAATTTGAATAGGATATTAAGGTCGCTACTCTGCGGATAATAAAAGAAGCATAAAAACAATTACCGAAAATAACTGTATTTATGCTTCTTTTGAAAAGGAAAAAGTAGCGGAGTCGGGAATCGAACCCGGGTCTCAACCGTGAGAGGGTTGCGTGCTGGGCCACTACACTACACCGCCAGTTGATTTGAGAGTGCAAAGGTATGTTTCCTTTCTAAGTTTTCCAATTTTTTTTCGTCTATTTTTTATGCTGAAATTCCGGGCTCCGGAATCAGGGCGTAATTAGGCGATTTTTGTATCTTTGCACCACTTATGGAACTGTCTGAATTTCTATCATATTATGCCACTCATCCGCAGTTGGCAGCGATAGAGAAATGGAGCACATCAGGCGTGCCCAACCTACAAATCGGGGGATTACTCGGTTCAGCACGGGCGCTTGTTGTGGCTTCTCTCTATTTTAAACGCCCCTTCCATGCCTTGATGGTGCTCGATGATGCAGAGGAAGCCGGCTATTTATACCACGATCTGGTGCAGCTTTTGGGTAACGAACCGGTCTATTTTTTGCCGTCGTCCTACAAAACAGGTGTTAAATACGGACAAATAGACTCGGCTAACGAAATACTCCGTACAGAAGTGCTTAATTATGCCGCCCGGAAAGAACCCGGAATTATTGTAACCTATCCCGACGCGCTGATTGAGAAGGTAATTGCCAATAGCGCTCTGAATGATTGTACATTGACTCTGCATACCGGTGAACGGGTTAACACCGATTTTGTGATCAGCGTATTGATCGAATACGGTTTTTCGCGTGTTGATTTTGTGTACGAACCGGGTCAATTTTCGGTGCGCGGAAGCATTATCGATGTGTTTTCTTTTTCGTTCGAATATCCGTATCGTATCGACTTTTTCGGCGACGAGGTGGAAACGATCCGTACGTTCGACATTGAAACCCAGCTCTCTAAAGAGACGAGAAGCGAGGTCTCCATTGTGTCTGACCTGAAACAGCAGGATGCTATCGGCAAAGTGTCGATGCTCGAGTTTATCTCTCCCGAAACGTTGTTGCTCTTTACCGATTTTCGATTTGCCTGCAATCGGTTGTCGGATCTCTACGACGAAATGCTGGTGAAAGCGAACGATAGCAAAGAAAACGTTCCCAATCTGGAGCAGACGTTAATGACGTCAGATCTCTTTCTGGAGCAGGCCGCCGCTTTCCGGAAAATGGAATTCGGTAAGAAAGCGGTTTTCTCCGACAACGAGAAGATTGAATTCAGTACGTCGATCCAGCCGTTGTTTCACAAAAACTTCGATCTGGTGGGGCAGAGCTTTATTCAATCGTTGAAGGAGGGGTACCGCATCTATATATTGAGCGACAGCAAGAAACAGACCGACCGTATTGCCGGAATTTTTCACGACCGGGGCGATGAAATTGCATTTACACCGGTGCTGAAAACGCTCCACGAAGGATTTGTCGATCATGACCTGAGACTTTGTTGCTATACCGATCACCAGATTTTCGACCGCTACCACAAATATTCGCTCCGTTCCGACAGCGCGCGTGCAGGCAAGGTGGTGATGACGCTCAAAGAGCTTAATCAGCTCAATCAAGGTGACTACGTGGTGCATGTCGATCACGGCATCGGGCGCTTTGCAGGCCTGTTTACAATGGATGTGAACGGTAAAAAGCAGGAGGTCATCAAGCTTGTCTATAAAGACGATGATATTATTTTTGTCAGCATTCACGCTCTTCACCGTATTTCGAAATACAAGGGCAAAGAGGGCGAACCTCCGAAGATCAACAAACTCGGTACCGGGGCGTGGGAACGTCTGAAGGAGAAGACGAAGAAAAAGGTCAAGGACATTGCCCGCGAGTTGATTCAACTTTATGCCAAACGGCGTGCCGAAAAAGGGTTTCGCTATTCACCAGATAGCTACCTTCAACACGAATTGGAAGCCTCTTTTCTTTACGAGGATACTCCTGATCAGAGTAAGGCGACGACCGATATTAAGCAGGATATGGAGTCGGATTTGCCGATGGATCGGCTTGTGTGTGGCGATGTGGGTTTCGGAAAAACGGAGGTTGCCGTGCGCGCTGCATTCAAGGCAGCAACTGACGGAAAACAGGTGGCTGTGCTGGTTCCTACCACCGTATTGGCTCTTCAGCATTTCCGCACTTTCAGCGAGCGATTGAAAGATTTGCCTTGTACGGTCGATTACCTGAGCCGTGCCCGCACAGCTGCCGATACCAAAACGATTTTAGCCCGATTGAAAGAGGGTAAAATCGACATTCTGATCGGTACGCACAAGCTGATCGGCAAAAATGTGCAGTTCAAAGACCTGGGTTTGCTGATTGTAGACGAAGAGCAGAAATTCGGTGTCTCGGTGAAGGAAAAACTGCGTCAGATAAAGGTGAACGTGGATACGATGACCATGACTGCGACCCCTATTCCCCGTACCTTGCAGTTTTCGCTGATGGGGGCTCGCGATCTTTCCATTATCAACACGCCGCCGCCTAACCGCTACCCGGTGCAGACGTCGCTCTATGAATTCAATGAAGATGTAATTCGCGAGGCGATTACCTTTGAGATGGAGCGTAACGGTCAGGTGTTTTTTATCAACAACCGCATTCACAACATCTACGAGATGGAAGCGCTGGTCAAACGCCTGGTTCCCGGTGTGCGTGTAGTCGTCGGCCACGGACAGATGCCTCCCGACAAATTAGAAAAGATTATTCTCGATTTTGTCGATTACGAATACGATGTGATGATTGCGACCTCTATTCTCGAATCGGGTATCGATATGCCCAACGTCAACACAATCATTATCAACAGCGCGCATCAGTTCGGGCTGAGCGACCTGCACCAGTTGCGGGGGCGAGTGGGGCGTACCAACCGGAAAGCTTTTTGCTATTTGATGACCCCGCCGACCAACCTCATTACACCCGAAGCGCGTCGTCGCTTGCAGGCCATCGAAAATTTTGCCGATCTGGGTAGTGGATTCAATATTGCCATGCAGGACCTCGACATCCGTGGAGCAGGTAATATGTTAGGTGCTGAGCAAAGCGGTTTCATTGCGGAACTGGGTTACGAAACGTATCAGAAAATTCTGAACGAAGCGGTGCAGGAGTTGAGAGACGAAGAGTTTGCCGACCTTTACCGCGAAGTGGAAGCTGAAAAGGGTCCGAAAACAATAGAGTATGTCACCGATTGCCAGATCGAATCCGATTTTGAACTTATGTTCCCGGTATCGTACATCGAGAGCATTCCCGAAAGGATGAACCTCTACCGCGAGCTCGATAATATTACCAACGAACGTGATTTGAACGAATTTGAACAACGGTTGACCGATCGTTTCGGAAAAATTCCGCAGGAAGGCGAAGAGCTCATTCAGGTGGTGCGACTCCGTTGGCTGGCAAAAGAGTACGGTATCGAAAAGCTGGTTTTGAAAAACGAAAAGTGGATTGTCTATCTCGTCTCCAACCCTCAATCGCCTTATTATAAATCGAATAACTTTGGAAAAGTACTGAACTATATGGCCAAATATCCACGCAAATGCCAGTTGAAAGAGAATAAAGGCAAACGTTCGGTAATTGTTGCTCCGGTACGCAGCGTGATGGAGGCTTACAACGTGATGACCACCATTGCACAGGGAGAATAAGACGGTTTTGGCGGATTTGAATGTATCTTTGTACTTCCGGTGTCAAAAACCGGTTAATTATTTAATTATATAACACTATGAAAATAAGATATATTTCGATTCTTTTGCTCTTTGTTTTGAGCATGACAGAGGTGATTTACGCGCAAGCCGCAAAACCAGTTTATCAGTTCAAAGTAACCGACCTGTATGGTAAAACTTTCGATTTTGCATCGCTGAAAGGGAAGAAAGTGATGATTGTAAACACTGCTTCCAAATGCGGATTAACACCGCAGTACAAACTCTTGGAGGCGTTGTACGAGAAATACAAAGATCAGAATTTTGTCATCGTAGGTTTTCCGGCTAACAATTTTGCAGGGCAAGAGCCCGGAAGCAACAGCGAAATTGCCGAATTTTGTCAGCAAAACTATGGGGTCACTTTTCCGATGATGGAAAAAATATCGGTGAAGGGCAACGATCAGCATCCGATTTACAAATACCTGACAACAAAAGCAGAGAACGGTTTGCAGGATTCGGAAGTGCAGTGGAACTTTCAGAAGTACCTGATAGACGCCAACGGGTACGTAGTGAAAGTAATTCCACCGAGAACATTGCCGGATAGCCCTGAGATTATTAACTGGATAGAACAACCCTGAACAAGTGAATGGCATCAGATAAGATAGAATGCGAGGCCGAGACGCTCCGTACAATGATCGGGATTTATTGCAAGCAAAAGCACAAGCAGTCTGAACTTTGTGATGCGTGCCGGTCGTTACTTACCTATGCGGAGCAACGGCTCTCGAAGTGCCCTTTTGCTCCCGATAAACCCTTTTGCAAGCACTGCACAATTCATTGTTATAAACCACAAGCGAGAAAGGAAATTCGCCGGGTAATGCGTTATGCCAGTCCGCGAATGATTTTTCACTATCCCTGGTTGACAATCAAACATGTTCTGAAAATAGGTTAAGTATTATTACACACGTAGGTTTTTATAAAAATGCCCGACAAAACACTGATTTTACTTACAGACAGTTTCCCGTTTGGTTCCAAAGAGACTTTTCTGGAATCTGAAATGGTTTTCTTAGCCAGTAGATTCTCCTCTATTCATATTTTTCCATTACACGGAACCGAATCGTGTCGTCCGCAAGCAAGTCATGTGACGGTACATGAACCGTTTTTGTCGTTTCATGCCAAAGATCAACGGAAATTACTCGCGGCCGGTCTGTTTAATCGTAGTCCCATTGCATTTATATGCAGGGAGTTTTTGTTGAAATCGGTATATAAACATCCGAAACAGATCCGTGTATGGCTTGCCGCTTTGTTGGTTTTCAGAGCCGCTTTTGCCAATAAAGAGAGGCTCTCCGAACTCAGCTCTTTACTGCACGAGAAATCCATTGTATACTCCTATTGGGGAGATAAACTTGCGGTACTGATTCCGTTTTTACGAAAAACGACACCGAGTTTTACCAGCATTGTGCGCTTTCACCGAACCGATTTGTACGAGGAGTTCAAGCATGGATATATTCCGTTTCGGTCGGTTCTGTTTCCTTCAATCGACCATTTTGTCTTTATTTCCGAGGATGGAAAGAGGTACCTGACTCGGAAATATTTGCAGTGGGTGTATAATCAGCATCTATTCCGATTGGGCGTTCCCGATCAGGGTGTCAATCCACAAGGAACGACGGATATGCTGCATTTGGTCAGCTGCTCGTATATGGTGCCTGTTAAACGCATTCCGTTGCTAATTGAAGCGTTGATGCGGCTGGATATCCTCGTGAAGTGGACACATATCGGCAGCGGTAGCCAGTGGAAAGAGATCAACCGGTTGATAAAAGAGTTGCCTCGGAATGTGGAGGCGGAGTTGAAAGGTGGCTTGACGAATAGCGAAGTGATAAACTACTATAAGCAAACGCCAATCGATCTTTTTATCAATGTCAGCGAGAGCGAAGGGGTGCCGGTGTCGATTATGGAGGCGCTTTCTTTCGGGATCCCGGTTGTAGCTACCGATGCCGGAGGCACCGGCGAAATTGTGGATAATGCAGTAGGCTGTTTGTTGCCGGTCGCGACCAATGCACCTGATATTGCTTCGGCAATCAAAAACTTTTATATGCTAACCGACAAAGAGGCCTTGCGTCAGAATGCCCGCAAGCGATGGCTGGAGCGATGCGATGCCGAACAGAACTACACTGCTTTTGCCGAATTTCTTCAAAACCTTACCGATTAATTTCTTGAGTCAGTATTGCTTTTTATCAGCTGCTGTTTAATAGACGTTGCCTTATCCAGTGCATTCGTCAGAAGATAAATCAGAAAAGCTTGTTTTTGCCTGATAAGCCGGTAAAGCAGGTTGTCGAAGGTCGACAGCCGGAGCACCTCACTGCTGTCGATAGAATCTATTTCAGGAAAGAGTTCGATGATGCGCTTTTGCAACTGCCGGTCGGCATGTTTCACATTGTTGATCTTGGTCATGATCTTGAATGCACTAATCGACCGCGTATACTTGTCGCCATCTTCTACCGCACGAAAAAATGATTCCACTACTTCGATCGCTTCACACACATTGCGCATAAATTTTTCATTGCAATTTTTCGTGTAAGCATTTTCGTTGAACTGAATATAGTGATACAACGGGACATCTATCTTCACAATTTTTTGAGCATGGTAGGCCAGGCGCGGTAACGTATGGTAATCTTCCAACACATTCACACCTTCTTTGCAGCGGATGTCATGTTCGCGGTAAAGAGCGGTTTTGATCAGCTTTCCGCAGTTGTATGATGGAGACTGGCTAGACAAAACAAGGTTGATATAAGCGGTTTTATCCTGACTGAATCGTACCTGCTGAATTACAGTTTCGCTTGCCCGTTCACGAAATATGTCGGAGACCACGATGTCGGCATGTTCCTCTTCTGCTTTACGCAGCAGAATTTCAGCGCACTCTTTTTCGAGATAATCATCACTATCGACATGCAGAATATACTTTCCGGTGGCGTGCTCTATCAGCGTATTGCGTGCGGCAGCCAACCCCCGGTTACGATCCTGACGAAGGATGCTTACCCGGTCGGCTCTTTCGGGATAGCGTGCAATGACCGAACGCAGTATGTCGATAGAGTTGTCAGGGGAGCAGTCATCTAGAAAAATGTATTCGATATTCTTCAGGCTCTGCTCGAAGAGAGAAACAGAACACTTCTCTATAAACCGGACAACGTTATATACCGGAACTAAAATGGATACATCAGGACTCATAGCACTCCCAGAGTTTTGAAGGCGTTATTGAAACGGACACCCCATGTATGTTCTTCTTCGGCGCGTTTTCGCGCTTTTTGCTTCATCTCCATACGTAACCGGTCATTTCCCGGTCGGAGGTAAAACTGTGCCTTCGATACAAATTCTTCATCGCTTTTACACAAAACGATCTCTTCGCCATCAGTAAAATATCCGGCGAGTTCTTCCACGTACGGGGCAATTTGCAGCCCACCACACATCGGTATTTCAAAGGTACGCAGATGCAGTTTGTGCACCGGATGCTTCAGATTGAAAGTATTTCGGAGCTCGGAGATGCCCAACGACAACGCGTGATTTGAATAGACCGCGCTCATGTCGGCAAACGGCACCGAGTGTTTTAATTCCAGAAAACGGTTTCGGTCCAAACTATTTCCATGGGGAAACAATTTGTTTTTGATGGTACCGGCAGCCACTTTTCGTCCGATAGAAAATTTGGAAAGATTCAGTAACAACGTCAGCGTCTCTTTGTGCGAGAGCGCTTTTGACGCGCCACCGCCTTGGGCAAAAAAGGCATCCGAGTAAAGAGTAGTGGTTATGCCATTTTGTGTCAGCATATTGACCCGATTCACCCTGTCATCGTAAAGTGTACCGATAAATCCGATGGAATATATTTCAGTAGAATAGGATGGAATAAATTGATGCGAATTGGCTGCGTAGGGTTGAAAAATTATTTTGCATCCCCACTTCTCGAACAGGGGTTGTGTCTCCCACGAGGTTAACCATACTAAATCGAACAACGGAGCCATCTCCTGATGAATAAAAGGAGCGTGTAGGTTGTCAAAGCAAATCAGCAGCGACGGAATACCCATTTTCTTTACCTGCTGCATTGTCTCTTTATAAAGAAATTTGCGCGGAGCCGCATTCATAAAAAGATCAATGGAGTCTCTCTCTTTTTGAAGTACTACCGGTAACTGCTCGTTGGCCTCTTCAATTGTTCTATACGACAAAGGATTGAATACCCTGATGGTGTGCCCGGCTCTTTCCAGTTCATCAAAAATATGCACGCGTTGCCATTGAAGCATGTACGACGAAGTCTCAGGGAAAAAATAAAAAATATTCATTTACTGAAATTTACAAACATTCAATAGTCACTAAACGGCTGTTTTAATTCCGTTCCACAATCCTGAAGCCACAGCTTTTAACTTGGAAATCCGGTCCTGCTCAAATACCATCTTTAGCATCCTATAGACCACGTGATACTTCAAAAAATTGAATTTCGTCCTAAGTGTAAAATCGTGAGGATAGATCTTCCAAAGCAACAAATTGTTTCTGATATAAAAGTAGGTGCTTTGGGCAGAGTAATTATTAATGGTAATGCCCAAAATGCCTTTTGTTTTATAACCTTCGGAATGTTCCATAAAAACATTGGGAAACATAACAATCCGATAACCGTGCTTACGAGCTCGCATACAAATTTCCGTATCCAAACAATATATTGCCAAATCATCACGAAACCCGCCAATACAATCAAATAGCTGCCTTTTATATATCGCACCTGAAGAATAAACACTTCCCTGCTCAACGTAAATAGTTGTAGAATTTTGCACCAAACATCGATTTGTAGACGGAGCAAAAATAGCAACGGAATTGTCGTTACAGGATGCCACTCTATCTCTGTATTTTGCAAAATGGTTTGCTTCAAAACAACTATCCTGATCCATCGTCAGAATATAATCATAATCATTTTCGCGAGCCCATTGGATACAATGATTGAAAGGTGACGCCAAATAGTCATTTCTTCCGTTAGAACGCAGCTCTATTTTCACACTCAGCGTTTCTATATCTCTCAATACACTTTTTTCTTCTGGCGTATTTTCCCACACAATAAGATGATCGATCCAGGGGAGATACGAATTAATATTTCGCTTTATAATCTCAATATTAGGATTATACAATACAACTATAGCTACTATCTTCATAACTTTATTTCACATCATACGGTCCTGTTTTCCCAATGAAAGCATGATATAGGCCAAGAAACAGAGCACGCAATTTGGATAATCTATCAGTCTCAAAAATCATTTTAGCTATGCGAAAAAATACATTGTATTTAAAGAACTGATATTTAGATCTGAATGTGTAATACTCGGGATAGATCTTCCAGATAAGAATGCCATTCCGAATATAATAATAGGTATTCAGAGGTGGATAATTGTTTACCATCAACCCGTTTTTCGATTTCATGGCATATCCTCTGTGATTCATCAACACATCTGTACATACCACTATAGTATAGCCCATTTTTCGTGCTTTCAGGCACATATACGGATCCAAAAAATAAACTGCAAAATCTTCCAGAAAGCCACCATCGTGAAAAAGCTCCATGCGATACACAGAGCCAGAAGTTACCACCCCTCCTTCCGGCAGGTATTTGATTCTTTCCGGCAAGATTGGGTTGGCATATACCACATGAGGAATGCGCATCACTATATTTGGTCCAAAAACGCCGATTGACGGATCTTCATTTTTTTTAATCTGATCGAGATAACATTCAAAATGGCCATCCTCAAACCGGCTATCCTGATCCATGGTGAGAAAGTGCGTACATCCCATTTTTCGTGCCTCTTCAATGGCCTGATTAAATGGGAAAGCCAGATATTCATTCTTCCCAGTTGTTCTAACCTCCAACTTATCATTCTGAATGGATAATAAATGCAAGCGACTATCTTTGGCAGGCGTATTCTCCCACAAAATTAACTTATCAAGATAAGGAAGGTACGAAATAACATTTGCTTCGAGTTCCTCTATCTCTGGATAATACACTGAAACTATTCCTAAAATCTTAAATATTTTGTCCATTGATCCAACATTCGAAAAATTATCTCTGCATAACATCTAACTTACACAAAAGAGGCAGAATCCGATCCTAAATATCCTCCAATTCAATCCCTCTAGAAAACCGTTCGGCCCACATTTCAAAAGTATACAAATTTTCCAGATTACTTTCTGCTTGTTGATATGGCGTACTTAAAAAACCAGTCAGATTAGCCATATCGTCCTCTCCAAGCACAAAAATATTATGCTCGTTATATATCCGATATTGCTTTATACTTTTATTGTTCGTAATCAATTTTTGATGATAAAACAAAGACTCCATCGTACGCAATGTTACTCCACTTTGTCCATTTTGCAACAGTTCTACAATAGAACGCGATTGAGCATTCAATACCAATACCTCTTCATACGACAATCGTTGTTTTTTATTGTCCACTATCTTAAAAAATGGGATCAATCCTTGATGCTTCATTTCATTTTCCAAAAGGGTTAATGCAGTTTCTCTCCCCTTGTTCAAACCAACAAAAACAGCATCATACACATGTTCTTGAGTTGCAACATTCATTTTACAATATGGTGCCGGATTGTATTTCAACCCATATTTCACACAATCCATTTTATCAAAAGACCAGACTTCCCAATGCTCCGATAATGCTTCGACATGACCATTAACGATGGGATTCACATAATAATATACAAGTCTACATTGTTTATTATCAATACTAGATTCTAATGCTCTGACGAAATTTTGCGGAGTATCATCGGCAACAATAACCATCTCGTATGTATTAATATCCTTAGGAATATTAAAAAGATGCTTATATAAGGGTAACTGTTGGCGATTATAGTAATTTCTGAATAAACGTAGTCCTATAGGCAACGAACGGAAATGAGGCAAAACAGTTATATCACATTTTGCAATCTCACGATTATAGCGTGTTGACTGATTAAAATTATAGCAATACCTCAGAATCTTCATTTCAATGCAATTTCACTAAATAACTTTTCACAACTTCAACGAAATCATTTGGTTGAAGCTTTAGCCGTTTATATACTTCAAGAGGCCAACGCCAATTTACGTAAAGACTCAGAGCAATACCCGATGAAAGTATCATACTTAATATGCCTAAATGCGTAAATTTCAACATTATCCAAAAAATAAGCACGGTATTAATCCCGGAAAGTAATGCTGATTTAAAGAACGGAACCTCATTTTGTGCCAGCAAAATATTTGTTGCGATGCCTTGATTTTGTTCCAAGAAAGAGAATATTAACATTAGCAACAGATATGATCCACAAAGCAGAAATGTTTTGCTTTTGATTAAAACAAGAATTGGATTACCAAAAAGAATCATTCCGCATCCCAAAAGAACAAAAGCCGCAACAGATACAAGCATTGATTTAATATACAATCGTTTAACATCATTCATTCTATCGCGTACGATGTATTGAGAAAGCTGTGGATAAAAAGTAATAAACCACGTTCCTCCCAACGAAGTAATTACATCGACCATTGTACGTGAAATACCAAAGCTTCCCAAATCGGACAATGTAATATAATAAGGAGCAATAAGTACAATTGCTTTTGAACGCAAAAAACCACCAAATACGTTCAGCCCTATCTTTATAGAATTTGGAGCTATAATTTTGATGACATCAATAGCTTTACCAGACTGGGCAATCCGCAGATTTTGTCTGATAGATCTATCATAAAACGCATTATAAGAAAGAATCCTGTTAATAAGATCTCCTATAAGCATTCCCAACACCAAAGCCAGTAATCCCATGTTTAGCAACAACAAAACAATAGTCACAATAATCCGGATAGATTGTGTCAGCACTGTAATTTGCTGCATCGTCTTAATCTTTCCACACCCGGTAAGAATATTTCCGTAATAATACGTATAGAGTTCATATGCCAATACAAAGCCGAATAAAAACCATGCTATTAAAACAGGTGCATGATCGCCGCTAAATTTTTCGAGGATAGGGAGAAAATAGAATGGACTGGCAACTAAAAAAATCAATAAAAAAATTAAAGCTATAATGCCGTAAAAAAACTTCATCGAGCTAAGCAGACTCTTTAATAAACCATAATCGACATGCCCTTCCTCGACTTCTCCGTAGCCATTGGCTTTCAACTCTTTTACTCCGCTAAAAACATAGGTGACATTGCGTGAAAATGAACTGGTAAAACCAAAATCGAGTAAACTTGTAATGGTCGTAAGCGACAGAAAGATAGCCCATAATCCCATCTCTTCAGGAGGCAATAAGCGCAACGTAATTGGTAAAATAATAATACCAGACAACACCCGCATTATCGTTGCCGCATAATTCCATAACAAATCTTTCCTCCCTGTTTGCATACTACTGTTTTTGTACGTTTCGAATCGTTCGGGCTATGATGTCCGAAGCATCGCCTTGTCCGTAGAGGTTAGCAGAAAAGTCTGCTGCGATAGCTTGTACTTCATCAAAAGTCTTTATCAAAAGAGCCTTGTCGGTACCGACGAGAGTATTGAATCTGCCGGCGACAAGCTCTGTCCATTCGGTCTGTTCGCGCAGCGTGATGCACTGTTTGCCAAAGAAGAAGGCCTCTTTCTGTACGCCACCACTGTCGGTAACAACCAATTGGCACTGTTGCAGGAGCCGAATCATATCGAAATAGCCCACCGGATCGATAACACGGCATTGTAATTCAATTCCGTTTTGTTGTAAAATGGCTCGTGTACGCGGATGCAAAGGCAATACCACCGGAGTTTTCCGGTTTATCTCGTTCAATCCTTCGATCAGTTGACGCAACTTCTGCACATCGTCGGTATTTTCTTGCCGGTGGATGGTTGCCAGCACAAATTCTTTGAGAGTCAAATCTTCAATGATAGTCGATTTTGCAGCCGCTTTCTTTGCATAAAAAAGTGCTGCATCGAGCATCACATCGCCGCTTTTGATCAATTGTACCGGGAAATGACGGAAACCTTCGTTCTCAAGATTCTGAATGGCCGTATCGGTGGGGCAAAACAGAATATCGGAGATGCGGTCGGTCAGAATGCGGTTGATCTCTTCGGGCATCTGCCTGTTGAACGAGCGCAGACCGGCCTCGACATGAATTACCGGAATGTGGAGCTTGGAGGCTGCCAGAGCACCGGCCAGCGTAGAGTTGGTATCGCCGAAAACCATCAGGGCTTCGGGTTTTTCGTTGAGCAAAATGGTTTCGATTCCTTCGATCATACGCCCGGTCATCGCTCCATGATTCAACCCATGAATGTCGAGATTATAGGCCGGTTTCGGGATCTCCATCTCTCCGAAAAAAACCTCCGACATGTTGGCATCATAATGTTGTCCGGTGTGCACCAGAATCTCTTCAATGCCATGTAGCTTCAGCGACCGCGAAACGGCTGCCGCTTTCACAAACTGGGGTCTTGCCCCTACAATGGTTAGAATGCGATTCATGGTCGACTCCTCAAATTAAAGCGTTTCCAGAATAGTAACGATACGTTGCGCCGTTTTGCCGTCCCAATATTTGGGGTTGTTTCCGGTTTTGCCTTCGCCCCTGACAATCGCAGCGGCTTCGGCTTCGATATCGCCGATCTTAATCAGCTTGTTGCTCCCTTCCCACACGGTCACAGGACGTTCGGTATTGGGACGAACTGTCAGGCAGGGAATGTTGAGGTGGGTGGTCTCTTCCTGAATACCGCCTGAATCGGTCAGGGCAAACTTGGCACGGCTCACCAAATGGATAAATTCCAGGTAACCGAGCGGTTCGATCAGATAGAGGTTCGGAAATGAGGTAATCGTTTCCAGCAAACCGAACTGCTGAATGTTTTTGTAGGTTCGAGGATGAATGGGAAACACAAGCGGAATTTGTTGCGATACCGCTCCCCATATAGTTACCAGGCGTTCCAGCGACGCTTTTTCATCCACGTTCGACGGACGATGAAAAGTCATTACGCCGTAACCGCTTGCCGATAGGCCGTTGATATCGATCCTGCCCGGTTTGTTTATCAAACCGAACACTTGTGGAGATCCTGCGGCTTTCGCCAGATTCGCTTCGAGGGTATCGATCATCAGGTTGCCCACCATAAAAATCTTTTCCGGAGCAACGTTCTCTTTCAACAGATTTTCGTCGGCATCGGCGCTGGTGGTGAAAAAATAATCGCTGATGGAATCGGTAACCAGACGGTTGATCTCTTCGGGCATGGTGCGGTCGTTGCTACGCAGGCCGGCCTCGTAGTGTATCGTTTTGATATTCAGTTTCGCGGCAACCAGTACGCAGGCAGCTGTGCTGTTCACGTCGCCTACCACCAGTACAAAATCGGGCTTCTCGTCAAGGCAGACCTTCTCAAAGCCCGTCATAATGCGGGCAGTCTGCTGGGCATGCGATGCCGAACCGACTTCGAGGTTGATATTGGGAGCCGGAATGCCGAGTTCGTCAAAGAAACGGCCCGACATTTGGGTATCGTAATGTTGTCCGGTATGCACCAACACAGCCTTGAGCTGAGGATGATTTTTCAGTTCATGCATCAAAGGCGCTATTTTCATAAAGTTGGGACGCGCACCGCAGACAAGGATGATCTTTTTTAAAGCCTCCCCCTGCCCCTCCACAAGAGGGGAGAAAGAATCTGCTTTAGTATGATTTGTCATTATAAATAAATTTCTAATCTTACGCACTACAAGTCCCCTTGAAGGGGATTTAGGGGGCTGGAAATGTCGTCGAGCAAACCGGCCATGACGCCGCATTGTGCCCGGCGCGAATATTGTTCGTAACCGTTTGCCGAAGAGGCCAACGTTCCGTTTTGGTATTTACTGAACAGATCGAGCAACATCTTTTTCATACCCTCTACGTCGTCGAAATCGACTATCGTGCCCGAACCGGTTTCGTTTAATACACGAGCAATATCGCTGCCTGATGGCCCGATGGCCAGCGTAAGACGACCCGACGCCATGTATTCGTAGAGTTTACCGGTAAGAATTCCGTTGGCGTTGGGCGTGTTGTTGACAAGTAAAAGAAGAATTTGCGCTTTCTGCTGAAACGCTACCGCTTCTTTGTGTGATAAATACCCCATTTCTTGGACATATTCACCCAATCGGTATTTCTCTATATCATCAAAAACCACTGCCTCAATATTACCGACGAACTTGATTTTAATTTTGGAGGCTAGTTCCTTGTTTTCGGGCAACAACTCACTCAACGCTTTCCATAATACGTTGGGATTACGAGCCGCATTGACGCTTCCGATATGTACTAAGGAAAACTCCTCATCGACAACGACATCCTGTACGGCAACATCCGATTCGTCGTATCCATTATGAACAAGAGCAATCTTTTTAGGACCTTTCGCTTCAAATTCAGTACACCAGGTCGGCGTAACACTCACCACGCAATCGGCCTCAGAAACTACCTGCTGCTCCCGACGATGATGTAGTTTATCGGCCAGCCAAGTAAGGTTCAACTCCTTATAAAAATCGATATTGGTCCACGGATCACGAAAATCGGCAATCCAGGGCAGCCCTGTTTTGCGGTGCAATTTCAGCGCGATCATGTGCATGGAATGCGGAGGTCCGGTCGAAATGACTGCATCTACAGGATTGCTTTTGAGATATTCCGACAGATATTTCACCGAAGGGTTGATCCAGAAACAGCGGGGATCCGGGATCAGCAAATTACCACGTAATGCCAGCGCCAGTTTATGTACAAATCCACCCTTTTTTCCCCCAGCAGCATACGCTACATTGACTTTCTTTCCTTTATTGCCGGTCAGAGCCTTATAAATTTCGTAGGGTTCCCATATTTTTGTCTTCAGCACCTCGGTGTCCGGCGCCACATCCTGCAACAAACTCTGATCTTCGATAGCAAAATCAGGATTTTCGGGAGTGTAAATCACCGGTTGCCAACCATACTGAGGTAAATATTTGGCAAGTTTCAACCACCGTTGCACCCCGGAACCTCCTGAAGGTGGCCAATAGTATGTAATAATAAGCACTCTACGCATCGCACCTTATTTACCTAGAATTTTATTGAATGCACTCATATTCCTGAACAATTCTTCGGTCTTAAGCAGTACTTTATCCTGTGGCAATGCATAACGCACCACCCCTTTCTGATAATAGTAGCGCTTGATAATCTCGGCATTAATCAGATTGGAAATGTCCTTTTGAAACGTTTCCAGATCTTTATCAATATTTGGTATCAATTTAGACTGCAAAGCTTTAAAATCTGCAGCCGTTGCTTCATCATATCCTTCCATTTTAGCTGTAGCCATCAAATTCTTAAGTAGTTTGTCACTTTGCAAAGTATAGGTAAACTTCTTTGACTTGACAAATTGCTTAAATTGATCGTATTCGGCATCGGTTATTTTGAATTTCTCGGGCTCGGCAATAGTTGCATGGGTTTGCGCATACTGAGTGGCAAAATCAAAAATGACATTTTGACTTATCAAATAGTACACAATACTCATCTTCATAGAATCGCGTACCTCTACGTCGGGACGGATGCCGCCGCCATCACGCACCGTGCGTCCGATTTTTGTTTTGAATTCATGAGTCAGACTATCAGCCACATGAATCGGATTACCATCGTTGGTACGGTTGGAGTAATCGATGGCCTGAATACAACGTCCACTTGGAATATAATACTTGGCAATGGTAACCTTAAGGTGTCCTTCGTAAGGCAATTGGCGAATTTGCTGTACCAAGCCTTTCCCGAAAGTACGCACTCCTACAATCACAGCTCGATCCAAATCCTGCAACGAACCGCTCAAAATTTCAGATGCCGAAGCTGTATTTTGCGAAACCAAGATTGCAAGGGGCATATCGGGCAAAATCGGTTCGTTAATGGTACGATAGGTACGATCCCATTGTTTTAGTTTTCCGCGTGTCGACACTACTTCGGTTCCTTTCGGCACAAAGTATCCGACCATTTTAACTGCCTCATCAATGATACCACCACCGTTTTCACGCAAGTCGATCACCATCGAAGTGACATGATATTTATTTTTCAGTTCCAGCAAAGCAACGCGCATTTCTTCGGCAGCATTACTGGTAAATTCATTCAACAACACATACCCGGTGTTGTTGCCTACCACGCCATAATAAACCACCGGATTAATGACAATTCTCTCTCGCATGATCTCAAAGCTACGCACTTTGGTCTCTCCCGGACGTTGAATTTTCAGTTTGACAATCGTTTTCGGTTGTCCTTTGAGCAAAGCACTCACATCCGATGTCGATTTGCCTTTCAGATTCAGCCCATCGAGTTCCACCACGACATCTCCGGCTTTAAGACCTGCTTTTGCAGCTGGTTTTCCTTCGTAGGGTTCGGAAATAAACACTTGTCCTGACTTCCCTCCTATCAAAGCACCAATGCCGGCATATTCCCCGGTGGTCATCATCTTGAGTTCATCCGTCTCTTCCTTAGGCATGTAAACCGTATAGGGATCAAGCCCATCCAACATGTTATCGATGCCCGACCGTATTACTTTTTCATAATTCAAGGTATCCACATAAAAAGCATCCAGTTCTCTGACCACACTGTTGAACACATCCAGATTTTTGCTCATGGAAAAACGTCTTTCATTGGCATCTTGTTGAGCTAATACCCAAACAGATACTACAATCAGACTTATAATCAGCAAGTAAAATTTGCGAAATCGAATCATATAGTGAGTTTCTATAAATTTGTGCAAAAGTACGGATTATTTTCGGGAAAGTTTATTTGTTAAAAGTAAAAATGGTTAAGTGCTAAATACCTAACGGAAAGAGCTTTTGTCTATCTTGAAAATAATTTCAAGATTCCAAAGTTTCAAGATTTCAAAATGGGTGGATACCTGTGATTTTGAAATAATTGGAATCCTGCAATTCAGGAGTATACCACTCATTTGACGATTCGTAGGTTTAATGTCTATCTTTGCACTCTCTAATAAAATTGTTTATGCAATCCCTTCAACTAACCCTTTCGCCCGAACAGGCGCACACACCCGAATTATTGAAACAAGCCGTAGCCAAAGCGCTATCGTTACCTCCGACACAAATAGCACATATCCGCCCGGTTCGCAAATCGATCGATGCGCGCGGACATTTCGTCAAAATAAATCTGGCTGTAGAGGTTTTTACCGGCAAAGAGCCTATCACTTCCGACACGGTAGAGCTCCATTATCAGGATGTAACCAACAAAGAGGAGGTGATTGTAGTGGGTGCCGGTCCGGCGGGACTGTTTGCAGCGCTGCGGCTCATCGAACTCGGTTTGAAACCGATTCTTCTGGAACGCGGGCAAGCCGTGACCGAACGTAAGAAAGATCTCGCGCAAATGATTCGCAACAATACGCTGAATCCTGAATCGAACTACTGCTTTGGCGAGGGCGGTGCCGGAGCATTCTCCGACGGCAAACTCTATACCCGTTCCAAGAAAAAAGGAGACGTACAACGCATTCTTTCCATTTTTCAGCGTCACGGAGCCCAGGACGAAATTTTGTACGAGACACATCCCCATATCGGTACCGATCGCCTGCCGCAGGTAATCAAGGCCATGCGCGAAACTATTCTGGAGCATGGAGGCGAGGTGCGCTTCAATACCAAAGTTACCGGACTGAAAGTGGAGGATTCTCACATAACCGGTGTGGAACTGGCGGACGGAAGCACGCTGAAAAGCAAGGCGGTCATTCTAGCTACCGGACATTCGGCCCGCGATGTATATCATCTGTTGCACAACAACAATATCGCCCTCGAAGCCAAAGGATTTGCCATGGGTGTGCGCGTAGAACATCCGCAGGAGCTGATAGACGGCATACAGTATCATCGTCGCGAACGGGGCGAATTTCTTCCGGCAGCTGCCTACAATCTGGTGGAACAGGTCGATGATCGCGGAGTTTATTCGTTTTGTATGTGTCCCGGTGGGCA
Organism: Bacteroidota bacterium; assembly: GCA_017860295.1. Lineage (GTDB taxonomy): Bacteria > Bacteroidota > Bacteroidia > Bacteroidales > Paludibacteraceae > Microbacter. The sequence continues at coordinate 205,280 of JAFNAS010000001.1, forward strand.
TATCGTTCCGGCCTCTACCGGAGAGAAAGAGGTGGTGGTGAACGGAATGTCGGCTTCACACCGTAATTCGCCATTTGCCAATTCCGGTTTGGTGGTCGAGATCCGGCCCGAAGATTTGGGCGAATATCAGCAATACGGCGTATTGGCAGGACTTCAATTTCAGCGATACGTGGAAGAACTGGCCTTTTTCAACAACGGCAGCAAAGGATTGACCGCTCCGGCACAGCGAGTCGGCGATTTCGTCAAAGGAAAACTCTCCGGTTCGCTACCCGACTGTTCTTATCTGCCGGGCGTACTCTCTTCCCCACTCCATTTCTGGCTGCCGCAGCATATTTCAGGCCGTTTGCAGCAGGGATTTAAAAAGTTCGACCGCAAAATGCACGGTTATATGACCAACGAAGCATTGATTGTCGGTGTGGAAACACGTTCATCGTCTCCGATTCGTATTCCGAGAGATGCCGAAACGTATCAACATTTGCAAATTGCCGGACTATTTCCATGCGGAGAGGGAGCGGGTTATGCCGGTGGAATCACGTCGTCTGCCATCGACGGAGAGAATTGCGCTGCCGCAGCAAAACGCTATCTGAAATGAGCTTGAGATGACACAAGTGTCTTGAAATGAAAAGGTATTTATGGATTGCATGCGTAGATCCTCTGTTTTATATACACTTGATCACCGAACTGTGAAAAATTAAAATATTATAAAAATGACTTTTATTGTATTGTTATCTACGAAATATTCGTAGATTTGCGATGTGATAATAATGGCCGTTTTATTACATGTAGAAAAAACGATTATGGAAAAACTGACACCACAGGAAGAACAAGCCATGCAGGCGCTCTGGAAACTTGAAGAGGGCGGAGTAGTTAAGGATATTCTCGAAACCTATCCCGAGCCGCAACCGCCTTACACTACTCTTGCTTCGACGATGAAGAATCTGGAGAAGAAGGGGTATGTTATCAGCCGTCGCTACGGTAATGTTTATTGGTACGAACCTGCGTTGAGCTCCGAAAGTTATTCGGAAAAAATGCTCTCGGGCATTATCGACAACTACTTTCAAAGCTCCTACCGCTCGCTGGTTGCTTTCTTTGCTCAAAATGAGAAGATTTCGCGCGACGATCTGGAAGAGATCGTGAAGTTGATCGAAAACAAGAAATAATATGGAACCGTTTACGCTCTATCTGTTGAAAGCGAACGGGGTATTTATCCTGTTGTTCGCATTTTATCTGCTGTTTCTGCATCGCGATACTTTTTACAAAGCTAAGCGGGCCTATCTGTTGGGGATTATCGGGACATCGGTTCTTTTGCCTTTGTTGCACCCTGCCGCGCTCATTCCGCAAAGAGAGAGTGTGCAGTATGTTATTCTGCTGGTGGGCGATTCGCTGAACAGTGTGGCGCATCCCGAAACTGTCTCTTTGAGTACAATGCAGTTAATCAACCTGTTGCTTTGCATCGGAATTGCGGGAAGCCTGTTGCTTCTGTTGTTTCGTTATCTGCAACTTTGGGGGGTAATGCGGGGGTGCAGGGAGGAGGTTTGCCATGGCAATCAAAAAGTGTATGTTCCGGCAAAAGAACTTAATCCCTTCTCGTATCAGGGGAGGATATTTCTTAATCCGGAATTGTACACCGAAGAGGAGCTGGCAAGAATCATCCGGCACGAGCAGGCTCATATCGATCAGAAGCACGGAATCGACCTGATGCTGGTGGCGTTTTTTCAATCGTTGGTATGGATGAACCCGTTGTATTACTGGTTCGCACGTTCGGTACGCGAGAATATCGAGTTTTTGGCAGATCAACAGGTGTTGCGTTCGGGACAAGATCCGAAAGCATACCAGTATGCTCTGCTGAAAGTGGCTCAGAACAGCTCGCTGCCACTGACTCAACATTTCAGTATTTCACACTTAAAAAAACGAATTATCATGATGAATAAAAAACGCACCCACTCGTTGTGGAGCAGTAAATACCTGTTGATAGTGCCTTTGTTAATTGGAACCCTACTAGTTGTCAATGCCAAAGAGCTGAAAGATGCTTGGAGCAATGCCGATTTTTCGCAAAATCGGCAACCCGAAGCGATCTCTACCGCCACCGATTCAACCAAACAGACCCAACCCGGAATAGTCATCATTAAACGCACCGGAGATTCGACTCATGCCCGACCTCTTATTCTGGTCGAGGGTAAAGTCATTTCAGTCGAGGAGATGCAACGTATAAATCCTGATGAAATCGAATCGATCAATGTATTAAAAGATAAAAGTGCCATTCAAAAATATGGAACAAAGGGTAAGAATGGAGTAATCCTCATTACCATGAAGAAAGCAGGAAAAGAAAAGGTGATTATTAGTATCAACAATGTTAAGCAGAATGAGGTAACGTCTCCTGTAACACTTAAAGCAACACTTGCTTATGATAACCCCGGAGAAGTTCTTCATAAAGACAAGTCCATTCCTAAAGATATCCTCATTATCAAAGACGGAACTGAAATTTTGCCAGACATAAAATCTGTCCCTGCCAGTGAAATAGAGTCCATCACGGTATTGAAGGATTCTACTGCCACAAAAATATACGGAGACAAAGCAAAGCACGGTGTGATTTTGATTAATACAAAGAAGGAATAGATCCGTGCTGTGAAACAGAAAAATCCTGCAGTAGAAAATACTTTCTAACTGCAGGATTTTTTCGTTTTAGGTTGTCTGTAATGCAACGCTTGTCTGAATATTATACCTGTTTTATAGCAAGGATTTTGCCGGAATATTTGTTCAGGCTTATCTCGAACGGCCGTTCGGAAAAGAGTGTCTGCCCCGGCTCCTCCTTCCCGGTAAGCAAATCACGGGAGCTTACTTGCACATTGTCGGCCAGACCGAGATAATCGAAAGCGTGCCTGGGTATGTTCACGGCCACTTCTGCTGCAGCATCGGCAAAGTTCACGCAAATCAGCAATAGCTCATCGCCGGCTTTGCGCAGATAGGCAAACTGTCGGTCGGGATCGAAGCGCGGATTGCTGCAATTGACATACATCAGGTCGAACATTTCGCCTTCACGGATGGCTTTTTCCTGTAACGAAACATTCAGCAGCTGTTGGTAAAAAGCACGGAGTTGCTGTTGCTCCGGGGAGAGAAGTGCTCCGTCGCATTTGCCCTTGTTGTACCAACGACGTAATGAATCGATACTCCAGTAATCGAAAATGGTAGTCCGCCCGTCATCGCCGCTGAATCCTTCGGCATCGGCAGCCGGTTCGCCCAACTCCTGCCCGGCATAAATCATCGTCGCCGAGGTGGAGAGGGTAGCCGTTACAATCATTGCCGGAACGGCTTTCCACGCATCGCCGGCAAAAAAGCGGGAGGCGATCCGCTGTTCGTCGTGGTTTTCGAGAAAGAAGAGCATTTGGGGCAAGATATCGTTTACCCGTTGCCACATCACACTGATCTGTCGAGCTGATTCGTTTCCACAGGCAATATTGCGCAGGGTATCGTACATCCACACTTTGTCGTAGAGGTAGTCGAAATGGCCGAAATCGAGATAGCTGCGGTAAACTGCCGGGTTGTATGCTTCGGCGATAAAAATGATATGCGGAAACTGTTCCTTTACTTTTGGGATCACCCACGACCAGAACTCCACCGGCACCATCTCCGCCATGTCGCAACGGAAACCGTCAATCTGTTTGCCCGCCCAAAAGAGCAGGATGTCTAACATTTTCGTCCAGGTATCGGGTGTTGGTACGAAATGCTTCGTGTGTCCACCCTGATAATCCACTCCATAGTTCAGCTTCACCGTTTCGTACCAGTCGTTTACCGTCGGATGTGCCGAAAAAACATCGTTACCGCTCGCTTTGGCCGGATATTCGTGATAAGGCACTTTTTCATCTTTCAGCAGGTTGAATTGGCCGGCAAAGAACTGATTTGGAAGATAGTAGAAATTATTCTGCGGATTGAAAGCATGGTTGATATTGTCGTTTTCGCCCAAATCGGCAATATCTGCCGGTTTGGCATCCGAAGCGTACTGACGAGCCACATGGTTGGGCACAAAATCGATCAATACCTTCATTCCGGCTTTGTGGGTTCGTTCTACCAAAGCCTCAAACTCCTGCATCCGGTTCGTTACATCGACGGCCAGATCGGGATCGATATCGTAGTAATCCTTGATGGCATAGGGCGATCCGGCTTTTCCTTTCACCACTGCCGCATGATCTTTACGAATACCGTATGCCGAATAGTCGGTCTGCGTGGCATGTTCGATCACCCCCGTGTACCAGATATGGGTAATGCCCAATTCCTGAATGCTCTTCAGAGCCTGAAACGTAATGGCATTCAGTTTGCCGCATCCGTTAATGTCGATGGAGCCGTTCGGCAGATTTACATGTGTCGTATTCCCGAAGAGTCGCGGGAATAGTTGGTATATAATAAATTTACGTGACATGTTATTTTAGTATGAAATCGGAGAAACAGCCGTTTTACAACGACAAACTCTCCCTCATTTTCTTTGTAAGTCCTTTGACGGTTAGGTTATACGAAAGCCGTATCCACTCTGCCAGCTCCGCATCCGGAATGGTATCGTTCAGTAAAATCGTGTTCCAGTGTTTTTTACTGAGGTGATAACCGGGTTGCACCGCGTCATACTTTTCTCTCAGTTCGATTGCCAGTTCGGGATCGCACTTGAGAGCAATGGTAGAGTCACCGTCGAGAGCAATAATGGCATACATCTTGCCACCTACCTTCAACACCAGGTGGTCGTCGCCGAAAGGAAAAGTCTCTTCGGTGTGCGGCAATACGATGCAAAATTCGCGTGCTGCGATAATATCCATAGCAAAAGAGTGAATTAGTTTGCAGAACAAATATACGGCAAATCTTCCTAATTCCGGGGTTAATTTGCATTGTAATGTAACTGTCGGTTCGTTATTCGTGATAACTATTTATTATGTGTAAAGTCACGAGAAAGCTTATTTCAAACCGGAGGTTGTTCTTCTTTTTCTAAAATAAAGAGTACCTTTGCCGCAACAAAAAAGTAAACAGTCCCCGGTAGACAGTATGGGTTCTCCCGTTGTTGAACCGATTACTGAGTACAGGATACTGCGTACTAAGTACTTTTTCCGATCATGGTTCATAAATACGATTTTTTAGTGATAGGCAGCGGTATTGCCGGCATGAGCTTCGCGCTGAAAGTAGCCGACAAAGGAAAAGTTGCCATTTTGTGCAAGTCGTCTCTCGAAGAGGCCAACACATCGTATGCTCAGGGTGGAATTGCTTCGGTAATGAAACAGACCGACAATTTCGAAAAGCATATTCAGGATACTATCATCGCCGGCGATAACATTTGCGATCGTGACGTGGTGGAAAAAGTGGTAAAGGAGGCTCCCGTTCAAATTAAGGAGCTGATAAGCTGGGGTGTCGATTTTGATAAGGATGACAAAGGAAACTTCGACCTTCACCGCGAGGGGGGGCACTCCGAATTCCGTATTCTGCATCACAAAGACACTACCGGGAGTGAAATTCAGGAGAGTCTCATTCGGGAGGTGAAACGCCATCCGAATATCGATGTTTTCAACAATCACTTCGCCATTGAAATTCTGACACAGCACCACCTGGGTCAAATTGTCACTCGCCATACGCCCGGCATCGAATGTTACGGGGCCTACGTGCTTGACAACAATACACGCAATATCGATACTTTTCTGGCAAAGATTACGCTCATTGCTACCGGCGGTATCGGCAATGTATATCACACTACCACCAATCCGGTGATTGCCACCGGCGACGGCATTGCTATGGTACATCGTGCCCGTGGCATAATCCGCGACATGGAGTTCGTGCAATTCCATCCCACTGCATTGTATCACCCGGGCGAACGACCTTCGTTCCTGATTACGGAAGCGATGCGTGGTTACGGAGCGTTGCTCCGTACCAGCGATGGCAAGGAGTTTATGCTCAAATACGATGCCCGTGGCGCGTTGGCTCCCCGCGATATTGTGGCCCGCGCCATCGACAATGAAATGAAAAACCGAGGAGACGATTGTGTCTACCTCGATGTACGCCATAAAGATGCGGAAGAGACGAAAAATCACTTCCCGAATATCTATCAGCATTGCCTCGATCTGGGCATCGACATTACCAAAGATATGATTCCGGTGGCACCCGCCGCTCACTACCTTTGCGGTGGTATCAGTGTCGATCTCAACGGGCAGTCGACCATCAACCGGTTGTATGCCGCAGGCGAATGTTCGCGCACCGGACTTCACGGAGCAAACCGACTCGCTTCCAATTCATTGATCGAAGCGGTGGTATATGCTGATGCGGTGGCCAAACATGCCGTGCAGCGGCTAAGCGACTATTCATACAAAGAGTTCCCTGTTTGGGACGATACCGGAACTTCTCTGCCGGAAGAGAATGTGTTGATTACCCAGAGTGTGAAGGAGGTACAGCAGATAATGAGTACGTACGTGGGTATTGTACGGTCTAACCTGCGTCTGCAAAGAGCTTTGTCGAGGTTGGAGATATTGTACCGCGAAACGGAAAGCCTGTTCGACCGCTCGGTGGTATCGAAAGAGATTTGCGAATTGCGCAACATCGTTAGTGTGGGTTACCTGATTATCAAGCAGGCGATGCAACGCAAAGAGAGCCGGGGCCTGCATTTCACTATAGACTATCCCGATCCGTGTAAAACGGATGCCGAGAAAATGGTAAAATAACAAAGTGCTCAGTAAGCAGTACCCATCGAATCCGGATTTCAAATGGTAAATCGTAAATATTAAAATTGTAAATTTCAACTATGAACTTATTCATCCACTGGAACATCGACCCTGAAATTGTAAAGATCTTCGGCATTTCGGTGCGTTATTACGGAATCTTTTTTGTTGGTGGTATTTTGCTGGCCATCCTTATGATGGAGAAAATGGCCAAATCGCAGGGATTTACGCAAAAAGAATGGGATAAGCTCACCCTTTACGGGCTGTTGGGAATCGTACTTGGTGCCCGCTTGGGACACTGCCTTTTTTACGGACCGGGCTACTTTCTGGCTCATCCGGTCGAAATATTTCTGCCCATGCAACGGTTGGCTGACGGTGAGTATCACTTTACGGGCTTTCAGGGATTGGCCAGTCATGGTGGAGCGCTGGGGTTGATTCTGGCCATTGCACTGTTCACCTATCAGACAAAGCGAAAAGTTTTGGTCACTCTCGATCTGGTAGCTGTGGTAACTCCAATTGCTGCCTTTTTCATTCGCATGGCTAATCTGATGAATTCGGAAATCATTGGCAAACCTACCGATGTGCCCTGGGCATTTGTGTTTGAGAAGGTCGACATGTTGCCCCGCCATCCATCGCAACTGTACGAAGGAATTGCCTATTTGTCTATTTTTGTGCTGAATATACTGCTTTATCGAAAATACAAAGATAAAATCGGCTCTGGATTCTATTTCGGACTCACCATCGCGCTGATCTTCATCGCACGATTCTTTATCGAATTTCTCAAAGAACGACAGGTTGCTTTCGAGGAGTCGATGACCATGGATATGGGACAGTGGCTCAGCATTCCTTTTGTTTTGATAGGCGCCTACTTGGTTTGGAGAAGCTTAAAATTGAAAAAGTAACGTTTACAAATTCATATAAAAAACGGCGAAGCTACACATTGTAGCTTCGCCGTTTTTATTAACCGTTATTTCAGATCTTCTTCAACTGATGCCCCATCCTCTCTTTTTTGGTATGCATGTAAAATGCGTTGTATTGGTTAGGAGTAACCTCAATAGGCACATTTTCGACTATGGTCAGACCGTAGGATTCGAGGCCGATACGTTTTTTGGGGTTATTGGTCATCAGACGCATTTGGGTAACCCCCAGTTCGCGTAGAATCTGGGCACCTACGCCATAGTCACGTTCATCGGCCTGAAAACCGAGATGTAGGTTTGCATCCACGGTGTCCATCCCGTTTTCCTGAAGCTTGTAGGCTTTGATCTTGTTCATCAGCCCGATGCCGCGCCCTTCCTGATTCATGTATACAATCACGCCTTTGCCCTCTTTTTCAATCATCTGCATCGCTTTGTGAAGCTGTTCGCCGCATTCGCAACGCATCGATCCGAATATATCGCCGGTCATGCACGATGAATGCACCCGTACCAGAATCGGTTCGTCGGCACTCCATTCCCCTTTTATCAGAGCTACATGTTCCAGCCCGTTCGATTTCTGGCGGAACGGAATCAGGTGAAACTCACCGTAAGCAGTAGGCATCATCACCTCTTCGCCTTTTTCGACCAATGATTCGCGACACAAACGATACGTAATCAGATCTTTGACCGAAACCACTTTCAGATCGAATCTTTTAGCCACTTCCATCAACTGAGGCAGACGAGCCATCGTTCCATCTTCATTAATGACCTCAACCAACACACCGGCAGGATAAAGCCCTGCCAACTGTGCCAAATCGATAGCAGCTTCCGTGTGACCGGCTCGGCGCAATACGCCACGATTTCGTGCCCGCAACGGAAAAATATGTCCAGGACGGCCCAAATCGGTCGGTAGTATCGACGGATCGCACAAAGCCTTGATGGTGGCCGCTCGGTCGAATGCCGAAACACCTGTGGTACAGCCATGTTCCAATAAATCGACAGAGACCGTGAAAGGAGTTCCATGGCTAGACGTGTTATCTTCGGTCTGCATAGGCAACGACAATTCGTCGCAACGATCTTCCGTCAGAGGAGCGCACACCAACCCCCGCCCATGGGTAATCATAAAGTTCACCTTCTCGGGAGTTATCAACTCGGCAGCACAAATAAAATCGCCTTCGTTCTCGCGATCTTCGTCGTCGACGACGATCACAAATTTACCAGTGCGAATATCTTCAATCGCCTCATCTATTGTATTTAATTGAAATTGTTTCATATTATGATTTTTGTATAGAATAGATTGATACAATAAAAACATACCGACAAACAGAATGCCGCATCACGACATTGTATAAATCGGACATCATTTTTTCATTTTTGCGCCCAATCGGCGACCTGCATATTTTTTCCCTCGCTGCAAATAGCTTGCCAAACGTTTTCGTATGCTCTTGATAATTTGGATATATGCATCCGGATTCATAATCACTGAATCGCCCACCGCCTTATAAGTCAAAAAGATTCCGACCGGCAGCAAAACAGACGAGCTGAGCCACATTCCTCTCCAAACAGGCCAAAACCCTTCGCGCGCCATTTTTGTTCCGGCATTATCCACTATGTAATAAACAATAAACATCAATACCGAGATCACCACAGGCATTCCGAATCCACCCTTACGGATAATCGCTCCCAGAGGCACCCCGATAAAAAAGAATATAAGACAAGCAAACGACAAGGCGAATTTACGGTGCCACTCAATTGCGTGACGACGTATATTGAGCTGTTTCTCCTTAATTTCCATATTGGAAAATGTTATTTCGCCTTTGACCTGACTTACACTATTCAGCGCATTATTCACGGCAGTTTTCTTGTCTGCCAGATTTAACGACAAAAAGAGACTATCCGTGTTGTATTTTCCAAATTTGAAACTTTTTGAGCTTGCCTGATAGAACGGAATACGATTTTCACGGTTCAAATATTTGGTCGGGACATAGACAACCTGCTGTTTCACCAGCTGTTTCACCTCCTTACTTAATGAGTCAATGGTGTGGTTGAGCTCTATGACATTCTTGCTGATTTGCTCATTTTTCAGGAGAGACTCGCTAAAGCGGGTAAAGCTAGCGTCGAAATCGATAATGATCTGTTTTTTCGAGAATACTTCACGTCGATAGGGAACTTTGGTAGCGGAAGCCATCGTCTGCTGTTGCTGTAAGTTTTCAAACGACTCGCCGCTATAAAGATAGAACGTAAGGAAATGTTTGTCACTGCTCATAACCAAACGTCCCGAATCGGCCAGCATCACCGAAGCATTGCTAAAACCATTTGAGAAATCGTAAACAATAACATTTTTAAGCAGCTGCCCTTTTATATCTTTACTACCCACAAACAGTGTATATCCGCTTATCCCCTGATAAAATTCTCCGGTCGGGATCTCCAGTTCGGGCGATTTTTGCCGCATAGAGAGCAAAAGCGTATACATCTTCGTTTGGCTTTTGGGCAACACATAGTTAGAAAAGAAAAATGCCCCCACGCATACCATCGAAATAACAATAATCAACGGACGCATGATCCGAAACAACGATATCCCTGCCGATTTCATTGCCAAAAGCTCCAGTTGCTCACCCATATTGCCGTACGACATCAACGAAGCAAGCATAATAGACATAGGCAAAGCCAAGGGCACAAGCGACACAGCCGCATACATAAAAAATTCCGCCAATACGGAAATGCCTAAGCCCTTTCCCACCATATCGTCTACATACTTCCACAAAAACTGCATGAGAAAGACAAACAGACAGATAAAAAAAGTGACCGAAAAGAGCTTCAGAAAATTGACAAGAGTATATGAATCAATTCGTTTTAGTATTCGCATGACTTAATTCTTTCGACGACAAAGGTAAGGTTAATCTATCAATGTGCCAATATTCCAATGTACCAATAAGCTAATGTAGTATATTGAAAATTTCATACCCTACATACACCAACGACACAAATCAAAAAGAAACTATCCACCTTATAAACAGATACTATTCCACCAATTCTTTCAGCCAATTAAGCCACTACATCAGCATCGAAGATTCTCCAGACATATTGGCATATTGGCATATTAAACCTACATTTGTAGTTCAAAAACGTTGATTATGGCAAAAACAAAATCGGTTTACGTCTGCCAAAACTGTGGCGCCGAATCGCCCAAATGGATTGGCAAATGCCCGTCGTGTGGCGAATGGAACAGCTACGTGGAAGAGGTGATCCGTAAGGAAGTTCCATCCAAAACAGGCTACCACTCCGATGAGCCTCTCAAGTCGAAGCCGGTTCGCATTGAAGAGGTGGAAAGTACCAGCGAACAACGTATCGATACCTACTCTGCCGAATTCAACCGGGTATTGGGCGGTGGACTGGTGGGCGGATCGCTGGTCTTGTTGGGAGGCGAACCGGGCATCGGGAAATCGACGCTTATTCTGCAGGTGGCACTCAACATGACCGATAAAAGAGTGTTGTACGTATCGGGAGAAGAGAGCGTCAAACAGATGAAGCTCCGTTCCGACCGGCTCAGCCAGCCGGCATCGGATTGCTTTGTTGTCAGCGAAACTTCACTCGAACAGATTTTCGTTCACATTCGAAACGTTCAACCCGATGTGGTGGTAATCGATTCTATCCAAACTATCTCTACCGAATATGCCGAGTCGTCGCCGGGAAGCGTTACCCAGGTGAGGGAGTGTTCGGCTGCACTGCTCAAATTTGCGAAAGAGACAGGCATTCCGGTACTGCTCATCGGCCACATAAACAAAGAGGGCAGCATCGCCGGTCCAAAGGTACTGGAGCATATTGTAGATACCGTACTTCAGTTTGAGGGCGATCAAAATTACATGTACCGTATTTTACGTGCTAACAAAAACCGTTTTGGCAGTACGGCCGAACTGGGTATTTTCGAGATGTTGCAAAACGGATTGCGCGAGGTTACTAATCCTTCGGAGTTGTTGTTATCGCAAAATCACGAAGGGCTCAGTGGTGTTGCCATTGCCTCGGCCATCGAAGGCATCCGTCCGTTTTTGATCGAAGCGCAAGCATTAGTCAGTACGGCAGCCTATGGCACTCCACAACGTTCATCTACCGGTTTCGATATCCGCCGGATGAACATGCTGCTGGCAGTGCTCGAAAAACGTGCCGGATTCAAGTTGGCTCAAAAAGATGTATTTTTGAATATTGCCGGAGGATTGAAGGTGAACGATCCGGCCATCGACCTTGCCATTATTTCCGCTATTCTCTCGTCGAGTATGGATATTGCGCTTGAGCATCATATCTGCATGGCCGGCGAGGTGGGCTTGTCGGGCGAAATACGTCCGGTGAACCGCATCGAACAGCGTATTCTGGAAGCTGAGAAGCTGGGCTTTCAAAAAATTATTATTCCCGATTTCAATCTGCACAAAGCCGATAAAAATACCCGTTTTTCGATCGAAGTAATCAAGGCGAAGAAGGTAGAAGATGCTTTCAAAGTGCTTTTTGGTAAACAATAAAATCACTCACAGATGGACAAACAACGATGCCCCTGGCCGGCCAACCATACGTTGGCTATTGCATACCACGATACGGAATGGGGCGTTCCGCTTCACGACGATGCGCTTCATTTCGAGTTTATTGTACTCGACAGTTTTCAGGCAGGTTTGAGCTGGAATACGATCCTCAATAAACGCGAGAATTTCCGCAGGGCCTTCGATAATTTCGACTATAAGCTGATTGCTAACTATGACGATGCGAAGATAGAGTCTTTGATGCAGGACGAAGGAATTATCCGCAACCGGTTGAAGATTCTGGCCACCATCGGCAATGCCAAAGCGTTTATGGCCGTGCAAAAAGAGTTCGGTTCGTTCGATCGTTACATCTGGCAATTTACAGGTGGCAAGACGATCGATCACCAAATTACCGATATGGGAACGACGCCGGTCTCCACGCCCGAGTCGGACGCGATGAGTAAAGACCTCAAAAAGCGGGGATTCAAATTTGTGGGTACTACCATTTGTTATGCCTACATGCAGGCGGCAGGGATGGTGAACGACCATCTGACCACCTGCTTCCGGCACGATGAAGCTTTTCGGATGAAATAGGCGGTTAAATTTCCGGCTCGTCTAACTTCAGTTCGTTGTTCAAATAAAGCTTGTATTTGTGGGAAAGCAACGCCAGCAGATGGCTGATTTGCGAAAGAGCGATCTGCGTATCCTGCGAAATCTCTTTCTTTTGGATTCGTAACAATAAAACGCCGTACAAAAATACCAAACAGGCCTCGATGTCTTCCACCTCCGGATTGTCCGATCGTTGTTTCAACGCTCCGATTGTAGGTAATGTTTGATAAAACAGGGCTGCATACTCTGGAAACTTGGGCGATTTCAGCAACGCGTAATGCAGGTCGGTAACATCGGCCACGGTATTGGTTACAAATTGCAGGTGTCCGCTCTGCTGTACACCCTCCCGCCGCATCATTTCAATCAGGCTTTCGTACCAGTCGGCCAGCTGTTTCTTCTCCTCTGCATTGTATGCAGTACGATTTACAATATTATCAACAATGGCTTGCAGGTTGAGTCCGTAAGCGCGAATCAAATCTTCAACTTGCCACATGTAGAGCACATATTCGGCAATATTTTCCTTTCGTTTTTGTTGTGCAATAAACATAGATTCAATTTGAAAATGTGAGAATTTGAAAATGAGGAGATTAATTTTGTCTATTTCACGATATTCAATTCAGAAAATCGAATATGGAATTTTGAAATCTGAAATTTTGGAATCTGGAATCTGAAACTTCAATTTTCCCAATCCTCATCGGCAAAGAAGGGCTCCTCGTCGTCGAGAAAAGCATCCAGCGTGCGTCGATCTTTCTTCGTCGGCCTTCCGGTACCCCGGTCACGACCCATGTATCCGCTTACTTTCGAGAGCTCGAGCAGTTCCAGCTGGTCGGCAGTGGTGACATTCTCCATATATTCGGGCACTAATTTGGCTCCCAACCGGTTCTCTGTCAGGGCAAGTACTTTGAATGAATATGTTACCGGAGGCCGCTTCACCTGAATTATATCGCCTACTTTGATGTTACGGGACGGTTTGACAGTAACCTGCTGTACCATCACTCGTCCTTTCTTACAGGCTTCGGCGGCAATCGTACGGGTTTTAAACAGCCTCATAGCCCACAACCATTTGTCAATACGCGCTTCGTTTTTCATATTTCGGATCTGAATTTACCTGAAAGTGAAGAGGTAATTCATGGCAAAATTCCACAATGTAACCACTCCGGTAGCCACTATTTTAGCCACATAAAAATTGGGGTGGAATTTTTTTGTTGACAGAAAAATGACTCCGTTGTTAATGCCAAGGCCGAGCAGGGAGATTGCCATAAATAGCATATACTGTTCGCCTATGGCCGGATTGTGATTCTCGAACGACCATACCCGGTTCAGAATATAATTGGAGGTGGCAGCCGAAATAAACCCTATGGAGTTGGATATATATTTGTTGGCACGAAGCTTCTCTTTGAAGATGTACGTCAATCCGAAATCGATGATTGTACCGGAAGCCCCTACCACACAAAATTTTAAAAATTGTGCCAGCATAAAATTAAGAATAAGCGGATACAAAAAAACCACCTCCGCGAGGTGGTTTTAGTACTTGCAATAGTGCGTGTTATGCCGGATGAATTGCTTCTGAAGGACAAACATCAGCACATGTTCCGCAATCGGTACAAACGTCCGCATCAATAACGTAGATATCGCCTTCGCTGATAGCTTCGACAGGACATTCGCTGATGCAAGAACCACATGCAATACAATCTTCTGAAATTACGTGAGCCATTTTTGTAAATTTTATTATTAGTACTAATTTGCGACACAAAAATAACGCATTTTGGAGCAAGATACAAGCCCCTGACGTTTATTTTTGCAAAAAAAGCAAAACACAACGAGTGTCGGTTATAGAGCTCCCTGACAGAAAGGTGCCTTTGTGACTTTTGCCGCAACCGGGTTATTCCTGATGTTGATAAAAATAGAGGTTTCGGCTTTTGCATATTCGATTTCCACGTATCCCATGCCGATACCGGCTTTCAGTACGGGCGATTGCGTTCCGGAGGTTACTTTCCCGATCACACGTCCCTCTTCATTTACGATCTCATAATCGTGACGCGGAATTCCTCTTTCGGTAAGCACAAACCCAACCAAACGACGTTTTACACCGGTTACTTTTTGAGTCTCGAGCAGCGGCCTGTCAATAAATGCTTTTCCTTCGGTGAATTTGGTTATCCATCCCAATCCGGCCTCGATGGGCGAAGTGGAATCGTCAATATCGTTGCCGTAAAGAGCGAATCCCATTTCAAGACGCAGGGTGTCGCGTGCTCCCAGTCCAATCGGTTTGATGCCGAATTCCTCTCCAGCTTCAAAAAGAGCGTTCCAGATGGTATCTGCAGTTTCGGGATAGAAATAGAGTTCAAATCCTCCGGCACCCGTATATCCGGTATTCGAGAGAATCACATCTTTTACTCCGGCAAACTCTCCGGTGGTAAAAGCATAATAAGAAATCGTGCTCAAATCGACGGAAGTAAGCTTTTGCAACAATTCAGTTGCCTTCGGACCCTGCACGGCTAATTGAGCCATGTGGTCGGATGCATTCTCCAGATCGGCTCCTTCTGTGTTGTTTTGTACACACCACGCCCAGTCTTTGTCGATGTTAGCGGCATTCACCACCAGCATATATTTTCCCGGTTCGTAGTGATACACCAGCAAATCATCCACGATACCTCCCTTTCCATTCGGAAAACAGGAGTATTGAGCTTTGCCTGTCGGCAACGCGGAGACATCATTCGAGGTGATTTTTTGCAGAAACGGCAATGCTTTGTCGCCTTTTACCCAAAATTCACCCATGTGCGATACGTCGAAAACGCCCACACCCTGACGCACGGTCATGTGTTCGTCGGTAATGCCACTGTACTCGATCGGCATATTGTAGCCGGCAAAAGATGCCATGCGGGCACCCAACGCGATATGTTTGTCCGTAAACGGAGTCGTTTTAATCATAAACAAAAGAGAAGTAAATTTTAATTATTTCAACGCGGCAACTTTCTCCACGATTTTCAAAATCACATCGACCGCTTTCTCCATAGAAGGGATTGGTACATATTCAAAACGTCCGTGGAAATTGTGTCCTCCTGCAAAGATATTCGGGCAAGGCAGGCCTTTGAACGACAACTGAGAACCGTCCGTACCACCACGAATTGCTTTTACGTTCGGTTTAACCCCTACTTCCTTCATAGCTTCCTCTGCAATCGTTACGATGTGTATCACCGGTTCTATCTTCTCCCGCATGTTGTAATACTGATCCTTGATCTCTACCGTAGCACAATCGGGAAACTCGGCGTTGATTTTATTTACCAGATGTTGTACCTCTTTTTTTCGTTTTTCAAAACGATCCCGGTCATGATCACGTATGATGTAGGTCAACGTAGATTTCTCGACATTCCCCTCCATAGAGGTAAGATGGTAAAAACCTTCATATCCATCCGTATGCTCGGGAGTTTCGTGCCGAGGTAGCATATTGGCAAACTGATTGGCCACACGCATGGAGTTGAGCATTTTATGCTTAGCATATCCTGGATGCACATTACGTCCTTTAAAAGTGACGGCAGCAGATGCGGCATTGAAATTTTCGTACTCGAGTTCTCCGATTTCACCTCCATCAAGGGTATAGGCCCAATCGGCGGCGAATTTTTCAACATCGAATTTGGAAGCGCCCATTCCAATCTCTTCATCGGGAGTGAAAGCGACGCGAATGGTGCCATGCTTCAGTGATGGATTGGCTGCCAACGTTTCGAGTGCTGTCATTATCTCGGCAATACCGGCTTTATCATCGGCTCCAAGCAATGTTTTTCCGTTGGTTACAATAATGTCCTGTCCTTTATATTGAAGCAATTCAGAAAAATCGGAAGGGCTCAACACAACATTGTCTTCTTTATCAAGGAGAATATCCGAACCATCATATTGCGATACAATTCTGGGGTTAGGATGCTTCCCTGTCATATCTGGACTGGTATCCATGTGAGCTATAAATCCGATAGCAGGTATTGTAGCATCACAATTGGACGGCAAAGTTGCCATCACATACCCGTATTCACTGACGGAAACATCCATTAAACCAACATTTTTCAACTCATCTGCCAGAAAATTGGCAAATATCAACTGTCCGGGGGTACTGGGAGTCAGACCTGTTTTCTCGTCGGATGTGGTCACAAACGACACATATTTCAGAAAACGATCTACTAATTTGGAATACATAAATATTTTTTTGTGAAGTTAACATCGCTTCTTTCATTTCTAAAAAATATAAGAATCTGATAACATGCTATTTAAAAATAGGCATTTCAGATTACAAATCGAAAGAAACCAGTTACAAAGATAAAAAATGTCGGCACAAAATAGCTTGTACCGACATTTTTTATTGCAACGCTTTTAAAGAAGCATTTCGCTGTTCCGCGTATCAATTCAGAATCAATTCAATATCAACTCCGTCAGGCATAGTTGCTGTCCAATACGACGCAGAAAAAGCAAGAATACGATCAACCACAGCTTTACCGGGTGATAGTTCAACAAGCGGAGGTTCTTTTTTCAGAGCATTCGAATGTAAATTGGAAGCGTAATTTCTTCTCATAGGCAAAGTTTTGAATTCAATTTATTAAATAAACGAACCCACTCTGCCAATATTGTTGTCCGACCGTTAAATTTTCAAAACCATATTATTCTCTTCCGCCATCTTGCGCATATTAATCAACGCATAGCGCATGCGACCCAAAGCCGTATTAATACTCACACCCGTTTTATCCGCTATCTCTTTGAAACTCAAATCATCATAATAGCGCATCTTAACAACATCGCGCTGAGAATCAGGCAAAAAATCAACCATATGAGCCACGTTATTCAGCAGCTGCGCCTGAACCAACTCCTCTTCCACATTGGTATCGCTTAGTTTGACGCTATTGAAAACATCGTAATCAAAATCGGTATGCGAAACAGTATTTTCGCCCTGCTCACGTCGGAAATAATCGATAATCAGATTGTGTGCAATCCGGTTTACCCACGCCACAAACTTACCGCTATCGGCATAACGCTGTTGCTTGATAGAAGTAACAACTTTAATAAAAGTATCCTGAAATATATCTTCCGCCAATTGACGATTACGCACAAGAAGGTAAATGTACGTGTAAATCTTATCCTGATGCCTGTTCATTAACACTGCAAAAGCATCATGATCGCCTCCGGCATAAAGACAAACCAACTCCTCATCTGTTTTTTTCAACAAATTGATAGACATTACTTTCAAATTTTAGGGTTCAAAAGTAAAAGTTGGTCAATAGGCAAGCAAATTTGAAATGTGAATAAGCATGAATTATTATGCCACAAAGTTACAATTTATTGAAAGCAAACCAATACCCGATACAAACAATGCAAATACTTTTCGAGTTTTTAAATTTATTTAAATATTAAGACATTAATGACTACTGCCATACATGCATTATATTTGTTTCAAAATCATCCGACTGAATATTTAAACCGGTACAAAAAAAACTTTTCGTCCATGAATAAACACCTGAATATCAAAGAATGGAATATTGAGGATCGCCCCCGGGAAAAATTTTTAACCAATGGAGGCCAAAGCCTTTCGGATGCCGAGTTATTGGGAATTCTATTGGGCTCCGGCAATGCTCGCGAATCAGCAGTTAGCCTCGCTCAGCGCATCCTACACTCGGTAGACAATAACCTCGACGAACTGGGAAAACTCGATATTCAACATCTTATCAAGAATTTCAATGGCATAGGCGAAGCCAAAGCAATTACCATTGCTGCCGCACTGGAGCTCGGACGACGACGCAAACTGGCATCGCCGACAGACAAAAAGCAGATACTTTCTAGCAAGGACGCATTTGAGATTCTGTCACCAAAGCTGGCCGACTTGATCCACGAAGAATTTTGGCTGATACTTCTCAATCGCGCTAACAAAATTACCCACCAAATTAAACTGACCCAGGGCGGCACCGGACAAACCGTTGTCGAGATTCCGCTGGTACTGAAAACAGCGATCGACAAACTGGCATCAGGCATTATTGTGGGACATAACCATCCGTCGGGGAACACCGAACCCAGCCAACAAGACATTACAGTTACCCAACAGCTGGCAGCTGCCTGCAAAATAGTTGACATACGATTACTGGACCACCTGATTATCGGCCACAAGAACTATTACAGTTTTGCCGACAACGGACAGCTTTGATAAATTTCAGATAACAAACTCTTTGGAAACTCGACAAATAGCACTATCTTTGTCGACCAATTCCGAATCGATTTTATAAACAATAGCATCTTGACTACAAACCCAATAAGTTTGTTCAAGTTCTACTAATATCAAACCACAGTAACCTTTTTATGGCAACAACAGCTGATTTTAGAAATGGGATGTGCCTCGATCTTGATGGCCAGTTTTACTTTATAATTGAATTTCTTCACGTAAAACCAGGCAAAGGCCCGGCTTTTGTACGTACCAAACTAAAAAACGTACAATCGGGTCGTGTAATCGACAAAACCTTCAACTCTGGTGTCAAGGTAGATGAAGTTCGCATTGAACGTCGCCCATATCAATACCTATATCAAGATGATATGGGTTACAATTTCATGAACAACGAAACATTCGAGCAAATTTCCATTCAGAAAGCACTAATCAATGGCGTCGACTTTTTGAAAGAAGGCGAAACGGTAGAAGTTGTGACACATGCCGAATCGGAGACCGTACTTTATGCCGATGTAGCGACTCATGTGGTACTTCAAATCACCTATACCGAACCGGGCATTAAAGGAGATACGGCAACAAACACATTAAAGCCGGCTACTGTTGAAACCGGAGCAACCGTTCGTGTACCTCTTTTCATCGAAACCGGTGAAAAAATCAAAGTAGATACTCGCGACGGTTCGTATGTTGAAAGAGCCAAATAAGCATTTATTACATATCAGAAAGAATAAGGGGATCGAACTACGATTCCCTTATTTTTTTACTTCTTGCAACAATATATTGCAAAAAGAAATTTTGCATATTATCTTTGCATGCAAAGACAAAAAATATGCTCAGTAATAACCCAACTTAATCAAAAAAACATAATCCACTATGAAAAAATCTAATGTATTCGTTTCATTAGCTCTTTGCGGAGCTATTTTGGTATCTGGATGTGCCAGTATGAATAACGCCACCAAAGGAGGACTTCTTGGGGGCGGTGCAGGTGCCGCACTTGGCGCAGGTGTTGGTGCTCTGTTCGGAAAAGGCAAGGGCGCTGTCATCGGTGCTGCTGTAGGAACAGCCGTAGGTGCCACTACAGGAGTTATCATTGGCAAGAAGATGGATAAACAAAAAGCAGAATTGGCAAAAATACAGGGAGCTCAGGTTGAATCGGTAAAAGATGCCAACAACCTGGAAGCTATTAAAG
The DNA here is from genome assembly GCA_017860295.1 of Bacteroidota bacterium. Lineage (GTDB taxonomy): Bacteria > Bacteroidota > Bacteroidia > Bacteroidales > Paludibacteraceae > Microbacter. Next base: position 225,358 of record JAFNAS010000001.1, read on the forward strand.
TTACCTTTGCCGAAGGCATTTTGTTCAGTACGGGAAAAAGCGCGTTAAGTGTCTCTTCGAAAGATGCTCTCACCAAATTTGCCGCTTCATTGAAAGACAATCCGCAGACCGATGTTACCATTTACGGACACACCGACAACACCGGTAGCCGTGCCATTAACGAACGTCTGTCGCAAGAACGTGCCAATGCAGTCGGGCTTTACCTCAACAATAATGGCATCGACAAAACCCGTCTGACAACCGTAGGCAAAGCTTATGACGAACCGGTTGCCGATAACAGCACAGCCGCTGGCCGTGCCAAAAATCGTCGCGTAGAGGTTTACATCTCAGCAAACTCTACCATGATTCAACAAGCTAACGACGGAACATTGAAATAAACCGAACGTTTGTAGCATAAAAAAGCGGTTGTTTTACCATATTTTAAAACAACCGCTTTTTGTATGTTTTGGCTTCTGTATTATTTCATAAACTCGTCCACTCTCTGCTGCATTTCATTCAACAAAGGAGCATTGGAAGCGATAATCTCACCTCCGAAGAGAAAACTTTCTCCGTGATTGAAATCCGATAATTTTCCTCCGGCTTGCTGCACGATAAATGCTCCGGCTGCCACATCCCAGGGATGAAGATCGTATTCGAAGAAGGCGTCAAAGCGGCCGCAAGCCACATAGGCCAGATCGGTAGCCGCCGAACCGAGACGGCGCACTCCACGCGCTTCGGTCATAGCCCATTTCAGCAAACCCATGTAACTATCGAGTTGCGTGAAGTTAGAATAGGGAAAGCCTGTTGCCAATAAGGCATCCTGCATATCCGCCGTTTTCGAAACGTGAATTTCATCGCCATTCAGGTAGGCTTTGCTCCCCTTCCAGGCAAAGAAACACTCATCGCGACAGATCTCGTACACCACGCCAAGCACCAGTTCATCGCCTTCAAGCAATCCGATGCTGACGGCATAAACCGGTACACCCTGAATAAAGTTGGTGGTACCGTCCAGCGGATCGATCACCCAATTGAAACGCTCTCCCTTTTTAGTGGAAGTCCCCTCTTCGGCAATAAAACCCGACTCGGGAAGCAACGCCGAAAGCGCTTCGATAATAACGGCCTCCGAGGTTTTATCCACATAACTTACCAAGTCGTGCAGACCTTTATTTTCGACCTTATCCTGATTGAAATGCCTGCGTTCGTTGGCTATAAAACCGCCGGCTTTCCGGGCAATTTCGCAAACAGACAAACAAAGTTCTTCGTAATCCATGTTTATTTCGATAGTGCGGCGATGCTCTCTTTCAGCGAAGCAATTTTGCTTTCGGCATCGGCCAGTTTTTTACGTTCGTTAGCCACAATTTCGGGCTTGGCATTGGCCACAAATTTTTCGTTGCTCAGTTTCTTGTTTACCGAAATCAAAAATCCCTCCTGATATTTCAGCTCTTCGTTCAGTTTTTTCAGTTCGGCTTCCACATCGATCAAAGAGCCGAGTGGAACGGCATATTCGGTAGTACCAACCCTGAATGACGTGGCTCCGGCAACTGTTTCGGCAACCGTTTCCACAGCCGAAAGATTGGCCATCTTTTCAACCACAGACTGTAATGCCAACGCGTCGTTACCCACAATTTGCAAGGCCAGCTGTTCCTTGTTCGGAATGTTTTTCTCGAGGCGAATGGTACGAATGCCGGCAATAATCTCCTTGGTTTGTTCAAATTGTGCCAGCAACGCCTCATCGATGGCACCTGCTTTCGGCATGGCACTTACCATGATGCTGTCGGTTTCGGCACGTTCACCCAAAGCATGATAGAGCTCTTCGGTGATAAACGGCATAAACGGATGGAGCAGCTTCAGCAGTTTTTCGAAGAAGCCGATCGTTGCATCCAGTGTCGCTTTATCAATTGGTTGCTGGTAAGCCGGTTTGATAAGCTCCAAATACCAGGCCGAAAACTCGTCCCAGAAGAGTTTATAAACCGCCATCAACGCTTCGCTGATACGGTATTTTCCGAACAAGTCGTCCACCTCTTCGATGGTTTGGCTCAGTTTGGCATCGAACCACTTGATAGCGATTTGCGACGATTCGGGTTGTGCAATATCAGCGACCTCCCACCCTTTTACAAGACGGAGTGCATTCCATATTTTGTTGTTGAAGTTACGACCCTGTTCGCAGAGTGATTCGTCGAACAGCACGTCGTTACCGGCAGGCGCTGCGAGCATCATACCCATACGCACACCATCGGCACCGAACTGTTCGATCAGATCGAGCGGATCGGGCGAGTTACCCAACGATTTCGACATCTTGCGTCCTTGTTTGTCGCGAACGATACCGGTAAGGTAAACATTGCTAAAACAGGGCTTTTGGCGGTATTCAAAACCCGAAATAATCATACGAGCCACCCAGAAGAAGAGAATATCCGGCGCGGTCACCAGATCGCTGGTCGGGTAATAGTAGTTCACATCTTCGTTTTCGGGGTGATTGATGCCGTCGAATACGGAGATCGGCCACAACCACGAAGAGAACCACGTATCGAGCACATCCTCATCCTGACGCAGATCGTCAATGGTCAACGGATAATCGACTTTAGCCAATGCTTTCTGATAAGCCTCCTCTTTGCTTTCAGCAACAACCAATCCACCTTTCGGAAGGAAATAGGCCGGAATACGGTGTCCCCACCACAACTGACGGGAGATACACCAGTCCTTCACATTCTCCATCCAGTGACGGTAGGTATTTTTGAATTTCGGCGGAACCAGTTTGATCTCATCGCTCATCACCGCTTCGAGAGCCGGTTTTGCAAGATCCTCCATTTTGAGGAACCACTGCATGGAGAGCTTCGGTTCGATGGGCACGTTGGTACGTTCGGAGAATCCCACTTTGTTGGTGTACTCTTCCACCTTTTCGAGCAGACCGGCATCGGCCAGGTCTTTTTCGACCTGCTTGCGGACATCGAAACGATCCATACCGACATACAAACCGGCAGCTTCGCTCAATGTTCCGTTATCGTTGAAAATATCGATAGAGGGCAGATTGTATTTTTCACCCAACATGTAGTCATTCACGTCGTGCGCCGGAGTCACCTTCAGGCAACCGGTACCGAATTCGATATCCACGTAGTCGTCTTCAATCACCGGAATAACACGGTTCACCAGCGGAACGATCACCTTTTTACCCTTTAGGCAGGCATTCTTCGGGTCGTTCGGGTTGATACACATGGCAGTATCGCCCATAATGGTTTCGGGACGGGTAGTTGCCACTACGGCATATCCTGCTTCGCCCTCAATTTTATAGCGCAGATAATAGAGTTTCCCCTGATGCTCTTTGTAAATCACCTCTTCGTCGGAAAGAGCAGTGAGAGCGGCCGGATCCCAGTTGACCATGCGCACGCCGCGATAGATCAACCCTTTGTTGTAGAGGTCGACAAACACTTTAAGCACGCTTTCGGAGCGGGCTTCATCCATGGTGAAGCAGGTACGATCCCAGTCGCAGGAAGCCCCGAGCTTCTTCAGCTGTTCAAGAATGATACCACCGTGTTTGCGGGTCCACTCCCAGGCATGTTCCAAAAACTCGTCGCGGGAGAGGTCGGTCTTTTTGATTCCTTCGGCAGCAAGTTTCCCCACCACTTTAGCTTCGGTGGCAATAGAGGCATGGTCGGTTCCCGGCACCCAGCAGGCATTTTTGCCCAACATACGGGCACGGCGCACCAAAATATCCTGAATAGTATTGTTGAGCATATGACCCATGTGCAACACACCGGTTACATTGGGAGGAGGGATGACGATGGCATAAGGCTCCCGTCCGTCGGGTTTCGATTTGAAAAATCCGTTATCTAACCAATACTGGTACCATTTAGATTCTACTTCGGAGGGATTGTATTTACTTGCTAATTCCATAAAAGTTAAGCGATTATTAGTGAACAAGATAACCTTTCGGTTTTGACCTGCAAAATTACAAAAAATATCCGAGGAAAATGTGCCAATGTGCTAATATGGCAATATGCCAAAGCTCAACGATGGGAAAAAGCCGAATTCGTTTCAACGAAAATTTACTAATCACCCCCGTTCGGCGAGAGCATAGCAGTGTACTTGCGGAGTTTACAATGCATATTCATCGCAATAAATGCATAGAATAATTTGATTTGCATAGATTATTGTGTATATTTGTCGCAAACATTGCGTAGAATATGAAGTATATTTATCAGAATGCAGACTGGCCACATTTCACATGGAACAACGATCTGTTGCTTTCAACCTTGAGTAAGGTGCGAAATCTTCAGGGAAGGCTTATGGGAAAGATGGAGGCGATCGGTTTCAATCTGAGGAACGAAGCTGTATTGGAAACATTGACTCTGGATGTGATTAAGACAACTGAGATAGAGGGTGAGATTTTAAATCTGGATCAGGTTCGCTCATCCCTGGCAAAACATCTTGGTGTGGACATCGGTGCTCTTAATTATTCCGACCGAAGTGTAGATGGCATTGTGGATTTGATAATGGATGCAACCAAAAATTGCAACGAACCCATATCTGCAGATCGTCTGTTCAGTTGGCATGCCGCCCTGTTTCCAACCGGACAAAGTGGATTGTATAAAATCACAGTTGGCTCCTGGCGTATTGATTCAACGGGACCCATGCAGGTCGTATCCGGTGCAATGGGTAAGGAGCAGGTACATTATCAGGCTCCGGATTCATCGGTTATTCCCCGGGAGATGGAGCAATTTATGGATTGGTTCAATGCTAAAACAGACCTGGAGCCAGTCCTAAAAGCTGCGATTGCACATTTATGGTTTGTAACGCTTCATCCATTCGAAGATGGCAATGGCAGGATTGGCCGTGCATTGACCGATATGTTACTTGCCCGTTCAGATGGCAGTACACAACGTTTTTATAGTATGTCTTCCCAAATAAGAAAAGAACGAAAAACGTATTACGATATTTTGGAACGGACTCAAAAAGGTGGCCTCGATATAACAGACTGGCTGTCCTGGTTTTTGAATTGCCTGTTGAACACATTGATTTCTTCGGATGCGATACTTGCCAAGGTGATGTCTAAAGCTGGCTTTTGGAAGCAACATTCGACAATCATTTTGAACGAGCGTCAACGTATGATGCTCAATCGGCTGTTAGATGGTTTTGAGGGCAAACTGACCTCTTCAAAATGGGCAAAGATTACAAAATGCTCTCAGGATACAGCGATTAGAGATATTCAGGACCTGATGAATAAGGCAATTCTTAAAAAAGAAGCGGCGGGTGGCAGAAGTACCAACTACGAATTGTTGATAACCCAAGAGAAGGATCGTAGCTCCGCCGGCCCGGTAGCATAATCGAATCCCTTTGCACATTCCGAACTACTCACTACATTTGCAGTTCGGAACGGTTGCGGAGTAACCACCCGCGACAAACCGATACCGGTCACCTCAAATGCACGATATGACAACGCGTTTTTACTCCTGGCTCACACAACGTTATCCTCAGAATTATATTTTCAGGAAACCGTATGTCGGGTCGTGCATATTCATGGCGCTTTGTTTCACGTTTACACTCATCTACAAACCGGTACAACAGCACTACGCGCCGCTGGTAAGCTACGCGTTCTCCATTCTTGTCTATAGCATCGCCTCCGCGATTCCCATTATTTTGTGCGCAAAACTCCTGCGCAAAATCCCCTGTTTCTCCAAAGAGGAAGAGTGGACGTTTCTGAAAGAGATTGTAGCCGTTGTGCTGACACTGATCGCGTTGGGCATTGGCGCCTATTTCGTCGCATTTGCCGTAGAGCCTCCGGCACCACGATGGAATTGGTCTACCTTTTTCGATTCGTGCCTCAATGCTTTTCTGATCGGCATTATCCCTTTCGGGGTTTTTACTGCCACCAATTTTCGTTATCTGTTCGGATCGCCGGTGGCCGAAGCGTTTTTCAACCCATCGGAGGAAGAGCCCAATGAACACCTAATTCAGATAGATTCCACCCTCAAAAAGGAGGAACTGAGTTTTTACCCTGGTCAGTTTATCTATGCCCTTTCCGACGGCAATTATGTCATCTTCTTTCTGGAAATCGACAACCGGATTCAAAAAAAGAGCATCCGCAACTCCATCAGCAACATCGAACAGCAGCTCTCCTGCATCCCCCATTTCATGCGGACGCACCGCGCCTTTATTGTCAATCTGGAAAAAGTCCGTTCTAAAAAAGGAAATTCGCTGGGATATCAGTTGAAACTTTCCGGCACAGATACCGAGATACCCGTATCGCGCCAAAACACCGGACGCTTCAACCAGCTTATGCAAACGATTCACTGAGCCGTTCGTCACAAAAACTTACCATTCGTCACACATTTTCTACCCACACTTACCATTCATCACAAAATCAGTCATTGTATCCCACTAATTTGCAGGCTGCGCCGACACACTCTTCCTTTGCAGACTCAAACATCAAAACAAAGTTGCAATGAAAGATTTTTGGCTTCAAAAACGGGCTGTCATGTGGTTATTCTCAGGTATGATTATCGCAGGCATTTCAGGTCTGTCAGCTCAGGAAAAACAATCGATTGGAGGAAAAATAGTCGACCGGGCGACACAAGATGTTATCGAATACGCAAACATACGCCTATTCAAAGCATCGGACTCTACCATGGTAGGTGGAGCCGCCAGCGACAACCACGGCACCTTCACCATTCAACCGGTAGCACGGGGAGCGTACCGGCTACGGATATCGTGCATCGGGTATGAAGAGGCTACGAAATCCGTCATCGTCGATAGAGAGAAAGCCGACGCGGGTACCATTTATCTGCAAGGAAAAGCGGTAGCGATGCGCGAAGCGGTAGTGGTGGCGGAACGCGCAAAGGCAAAATCGGAGAGAGACAAAACCACCTTTTTTATCTCGAAGAAAATGACCGATGTATCCAATAGCGGTACCGACCTGCTGAAACTGATCCCCGGCATTCAGGTCGATTTCATGCAAAACGTCTCGTTGGAGGGTAGCAACAACATCCTGATTCTGGTGGACGGGAAAGAGCGCGACCGAAGCTTTATCAGTCAGCTCAACCCCAAAGAGATCGACAAAATAGAGGTTATCAGTAGTCCGCCAGCCAACTACGACGGCAATGTGACGGGCGTTATCAACGTGGTATTGAAGAAAGAGCACAACACCGGCATCAGCGGACAAATCAACGCCGAAATTCCGACTTCCGGTGATGCCGTTTACATTTTCCCAAACTACAACCTGAGCCTCGGATGGAAGAAACTGACCCTTTTTACATCGTACAACGGAGAGATGAGTTATTTCGACATGCACGAAAGCACCTACCGGAAAACAGGAAATAACAGCGGCACAACCGAACTGTTTTCGGACCAGTATGTCAAACAGAGAAACTGGTCGCACCGTTTTCATTATGGCTTCGACTACACCTTCGATGCACGGAACCAGCTCAGCTTTTACGGATTTTACAATCCCTACTCCAATGAACATAGCGGCACGGCCGTTTCACGCGTAAGCGGAGTACAAAACCGACAATGGGAGGCCATCAAAAGAGACACAGACAAAAACAACCGCACCTACTATTCGCTATTTTACAACCACCGGTTCAACACAACCGGACACGAACTATCGGTAGAAGCGAGCGACTATCAGCTGAGTGCAGAAAACCGAACCGACTACCTCAGCGTTTCGGAGGAGAGGATTCTCTCCTCCAACACGCTCAAACCACAACAAAACGTATTCAGCGCAAAAATCGATTATACACGACCTCTGACAACAAAGATCGGTCTGGCAACCGGCATCAAAACAAAGCTACAGAGACTGACTGACCGGAACAGAACCGATTTTCGATACAACGAAGAGAGCTATGCAGCCTACACCACCCTGTCGTACAGACAGACTAAATTCGACGCAAACCTCGGACTGCGTGCCGAACAATCGGTATCGACACTGAAAAACAGTTTCGATACTCATCTGTTGGCCCTCTTGCCATCAGTCAATATGCGGTTACAGCTCTCCGACAGGCAGAATGTTCGCTTTTCGTTCAGTCGTTCGATAGCACGACCCAACCTTTACCAGCTGAACCCGGCAGTAGCCCCCGACGACCCGTTTACCATCCGCGAAGGGAATCCGGCATTGAAACCTGAGTTTCGCACCGCTTTGTTCCTTGAACACTCCATCCGGTTTGCCTCCAACTATTTTGCCACCCGACTATTTTACAACAAAACAACAGACGCCATCAACAAGCTGACCTTTGTCAACGACACCAGCGCTTTTGAGACCAAAACCTATAACCTGGGAACTATCCACCAGTACGGCATTCAGTTGTCCGGTTCGTTCAGGCTGGGCACCGCCACACTGAATCCCTATATTCGGATATACGGTTTGTATGGAGCAGGCAACAGCACGGCGCGGCAATACTCGGTTGCAAACAGACACACAACCGGAATAGAATCGGGGCTATCGGCCATCGTATCGGTTACCAACACGCTGGCGCTGTCGCTCTCGGCGCAATATGCCACGCCGTTGCAAGCCATCCAGAGCAATACATTTTGCGATGCGCTCTACTTCGTCTCTCTGGACAAAACAGTCAATCAAAACATGAAAATAGGAGTAGTGAGCGGGCTTCCATTCGCGCGGAAGTTTACATACGCGGGATCGGATACCGATGGAAGTAATTTCACCAGCCGCTATAACGGATACTTGCTTATGCCTACGGTACCACTCTGGTTCCGGGTGAGCTACCAGTTCCATTCGGGCAAAAAGAGGAGTCAAATAAAAAGGGACACCGAAGAGCCGGAAAATTTACCCAAAAGAGGATTTTAATCCGGGCTCAACGCTATCATTGCGGGTGTTTTTCTAACCAGCCGGGATAAGCATCGAGCACCTTCTGAGGAGCGTAAGTGTACCAACCATACCCCACCCGACGCTCGCGACTCACGTCCGAAAGGCGGTAGAGGAACTTGCTGTTACGATCGCAAAACAACGGGCGGTGTGTCTCCAACTCGTAATAGCGGGTCCAGATTACAGGAGCCAGTGAATCTTCTACCACAATCCGGTCGGTAGTCAAGGTATGGTAAATCGACTTTTCGGGAGGAGCAGGAACGGTTGTTACACGAACACCGTGAATTTCGGAAACCTTAAACCATTCGACCGCACTCTTGACGGACTGAATTATTGCCGGAGATGGATTTTCAAGGCTCATCAGAAACAGTACAATATCGGCACTCTCGGCATTGCAAATGCTGGGAGGCTCGAAAGCACGCGCCCAGGCCGGAGTCAGATCGGTATTGTCGTGTTGCTGAAACCAGGCGGTGAGTACGCCCATATCTACAATCTGGCATTTGAGAATACAATCCAACCCTTTGCCGAACGACGACTGAACCCGCTGACGAATGGCACTATCGAGAAAAGCATAGTCGGGATGCCCGTCCGTAATCTTCTTGAACAGCTTCATTACGCCGATATAGGCTCCATCGTTAAAAGTAATATAACGGCTGTAGCGTCCCTGTTCTATTGGATAATACTGCGGCCAGCCTCCATTCGGATATTGAGCCGAAAGCAAAAACTCGATCCCCCGAATGGCCGCTTGCTTATAACGATCGTCTTTCAACAGCCGGTAGGCTTGCGCCAGATAGTCGACCTGGGTATAGGAGGTGGAGTTGTCGATGGTGGTATGCAGGATATCTTTCGTACGCATCAGGCGGTCTCTCTGTTCGGGAGTAAGCACAGCCTGCATGTCGTAGTTCTTCGGCCAACCACCGTTACTGCGCTGATAGAGTAAAACATTATCGGCAATCTCGCGCACCTGCGACTCTTTGTACCTCGGTTGGTTTTTCCCGGGCTGAATAATATTACTCTTATCGGCAATGCCATACCAATGGCGGGAACTATCGCCGAAAGGGGCTGTAGAGATACCGGGTGCTCCCACCGGGCGATTTTGCGCACCCGAAAACAAATGCAGAAGAACAATTCCGGAAAGCAGCAGCACCATGCGGAAGTGATGTTGAAAGAGTTTCATTGTTATTGCAATTAACAAGATGAAGCAATATACCCCGGGGGTATATTGTTGGTTTGACTACAAAAATAGCTTATAGTCGGGTCTTCTACAAAAGCGATACGCGCTATCGCAGCAAACCGGAGATAAACAGGCCCGCAGAAACACCCTTTCGGAGACATTTCGGGATACGCCAACTCTAAACGCAAAATAACCATCCATACCAGACAGGTGTAAAATAGCAAAACCAAATAACAATGTACAAAAGTGAATATTTATATTTTTTTTGCGATATACATTATTGTATTTTATTATTATAATACTAACTTTGTCGCAAATAAATTAAATATTCGTAGCAATAACCATGCTCGAATGTTTAAGTTTTTCCGAATGCAAAGTTCTGTTCTACTAATCCACATGCTATGTAAAGCCGGAGACTATCGGATAGGTTGTGCGGCTTAACGCACCAGCTGAGTGACGGGTAGCTTGTCAATCAAAATCGTATTCTGTAGAAGAAGTGTGTTGTGTCCGATCGCGACGTGTACCGATTGCCGCTATGTGCTGACGATCGCGTCGGGATAAATAACCGACGAAAAGGAACGCTACCGGACGTGTGAAAATATTTCACACACCAAACGCAATACAATGTTAACGAATATTACATTTCAAAGCAAAACTTCTTTCTGTTTGGTCGAACGATCGTCGAAGGATGGTCGGAGGATCTCCGGAAGGAAGGTGGATAGTAGTAATAATTAAAAAAACAAAAAAACATAGCAGAATCGAAGAACAACATCGTGACCCATGGCCTGAGCGGCATGGTGGGAGACATGCTGGTATTCCGCAACCATGCGGGGAAAACCATTGTATCGGCAAAGCCGAAGGAGAGAACAGGAGAACTCAGCGAAGCGCAAAAGAGGCAACAAGAACGCTTTCAGGAGGCCATACTGTATGGAAAAAGCGTATTGACCGATGCTACGCTGAAAGCAGAGTACCAAACTGCCGCCCCCGAAGGGGTAACGGTCTACAACGTGGTAGTGGGCGATTTTTTGCATGCGCCAAACATTAAATCGGTAGACGTGAGCAAGTACACGGGCAAACCCGGCGAAACTATCGAGATGGAAATTAGCGACGACTTCCGCGTAGCTGCGGTAAAAGTTGCCATTTACAACCCCGACGGCAGTGTGGTAGAACAGGGCGATGCCAAACAACAGCCCGGCCAGCCGAAGTGGGCCTATGCCACGACAGCCTCCAACGACTCGCTAAGCGGCGACAAGATCGTGATACGCGCGTTCGACCTACCGGGCAACGTGAGCGAGGAGGACAAAACAATTTGAAAATTTGAGGATGTGGCAATTTGAGGATTTGAGGATTTGAGGATTGAATCTGCCACAGCCGACATCAGGTTGTACAATAAAACAACTACGACAAAAGGTAGAAATAAGGGGCGGCCCATCTTTCAGTTTTTCGACGACCGGAAGGATTGTGTGCCACCCCTCTACCCCAAATCAAAAAAAAGAAAAGAGGTGTGTGACCGCAAAGGTAAGCAATAAACAGATATAACCTTAGCTGCCACGCAAGAAGATTTGCATGGGAATCCATGCGGGAGTAATAAGGAGTTGGGCATCTCCACACGGAAGGATTCGCACAGCAGCCGGAATGCTAAATAATACATTGATAACTCACATTCGCATGAACAACAACAGAATTTCACAACGTACCGAAGGATTATTACTTGTCGCTATTTCGTGGATGGGTCTTCTACTTATTGGTAAAGGGCATTTTCTTTCTTCTTTATCTCGGATATTGTACATTACAATTGTATCGTGCTATTTCTTCTATTTTTGGTTGCTCAAAAAAGACATTCCATTTCGTATGCTGATTCAAAAATACAAGAGATTGACTTTGGCGACATTTGGTTTGCTATGGATAACAACAAGCGCTCTAAACATAGCAAATTTACATGCAGATTGGCAGCGAGTGATTGTCCATGGATTCTTTGTTTCATTTATCCTAATAGTTTCACCATCTACCTTAATTGCAATAAAGTATAGAATATCACCAAAGAATCTTATAACCAACAAAGAAGATAATACCTAAGAAACGAACTATTCAAATCAAACCATTCTCCGCTGCCAGAGGATTAGCGAAGTGTATCCTGTGTGCAAGCCAAGCGATGCAATCGTGCGGCGACGACGAATCCATGCGGGAGTAATAAGGAGTTGGGAACTGATTGGCTTCGCTGAAGGTTGTTTGTGGTTAAAAACCACGCTGGTTTTGGGCACAGGTTACGCTATCGCTAAACCTGCGCCAGCCCGGGGCAATGTGCTAATATGGTACTATGCCAATTAAGAGAATCACAGCAAACATATCAGTTGAAATATCCAACAGGAAACCCATATTTTATATTAAAAAAAGGTTTTATATTTACAATCATGTAGCCTATTGGGCATATACAAAAAAACGGACTAACTAATACGCAATTACACTCAAGTGACTAACTGACATTTAACCCAAATTAAATCACTTCGGATCATTTGCATATACGCAATAAACTAAGTTGAAAATATACGAATGTTCGTATATTAAACGTTAGCAGTAATACTAAACACACACAACAATGAAATTCAAACAGATACTAGAAGTTCTGAATAAAACATATCGAAGAGCAGCAACCAAACAACGGACTTGTAGTGTGAAAGGTTGCGATAAGCAGGCTATAAACTCTCATGTGTTACAGAAAAATGGAATCTTGAATAGTATAGAAGAAAGGGGACATATTCGAGTATCAGAAGCTGATTTCTTTAATCCTGACTTATTCCATTTCAAAAGAGATGGAATCAATCAGGCCTTTACTTTTAAAGGTTTTTGTGCTGAGCATGACAAAAAAATATTTGCTCCTATAGAAGATTTTGAAATAGATTTTGATGATTATAAAAGTCAATTGCTTTTTGCATATCGAACAGTACTAAATGAAAAAGTAAAAAAAGAGGTATTATTAGATTGGCATAAATATCAGAAAGAATCTAAAACATTGATTGGGGAAATTGATACTGATTTAATTGACAAAACTGATGAACAGCAGAAAGTTGGTATTAAAGACATTGAATATTATAAGGAAAAAATAGAGTTAGACTTAAATAACGAAACTCAAAGTTTTATCTTCAAAGTTAGGTATACAAAGCCATGTGAAATTTGTCTTGCCTCACATTTTACGTATGAAACTACTAGGGAAAGAAGTAAGCAAATTGAAACTACAGGGAAAGATTTTGAAATCTTAACAGATATATTTATTTCATTTTTCCCAATTGAGAACGAGAATGTATTAATGATGGGCTATTTGAAAGAACAGGAACCAAAGTGTGGTGAATTTGTTCAGTTCTTTTTCGATTGTGACGAAGATACTCTATTTAAAAAACTGAGTGATTTAATATTATGTAGATGCGAGATGTGGGCTTGCTCAGAAAGCTTTTATAATCAAAAAATTAAGCCACATGACAAAGTAATAAATGAAATATTCCAAGAATCAGCATCGACTGTTGATGAAGATAGAGAATTAAATTTCAACATCTTTCAATAAGTACTACTGCCAACCCTCGCTGCCGCACGATTAGCGCAGCGTATCGTGTGGACAAACCCCGATTCCTATGCTCGCGCCGCTCTTATGACCCGTGAGCAGCAAAGAATGAAATAGCCGCCAAGACCCGTTTTCACAGTATCCTGACGGCTATTAAATTTTACAGAAGAGAGAACTGCTATTTCAGAAAATGAGTGCAGTCTATCAATCGTCTTATTTCCCGAACAGCATATCCACCCGTCCGAGTTGAGCGCCGGTTTTACCGGCCTGTATAATCTGCACCGGTTTTCCGTCCGCGTTCGGCACCTGCTTGTTGACCACCTGATGGGAGTGGCCGCTGCAAATCAGGTCGATATAGCGCGAATGAGCAGCCACCGTCCAATCGGAGAATTTGGCATTTTCAGCAACGCCAAGATGCGAAATGCAAATAACGACATCGCAACGCTCTTTTTTCTTCAACTGCTCGGATACGGCATTGGCCGTCTCTTCGGGATTATGCCACGTGATGCCTTTGAAGTTATAGTCGGCAATAAGATTCGCCGGACTGATGCCCAAACCGAAAATACCGATCTTCAGGCCGCCCCGTTTAACGATAACATAAGGCTTTATCAAACCTTCGAGTGCCGTTCCCTTTACATCGTAATTGGCGCATACGATTGGAAACTTAGCCTTGGCCAGATGTTTCGCCAGGCTATCTACCCCATTATCGAACTCATGATTTCCGAGAGTCACCGCATCATACTTCATGGCATTCATGCCCAACACCTCCACATCGCCTTTGAAAAAGTTGAAGAAGATGGTACCCTGCGAAAAATCGCCGTCGTCGACCAGCACCACACATTTGTGATTGGCTCTGACCGTATCGATGATTCCCAACCGCCGGGCATATCCGCCCGTTCCGTCATCACCGGGTAAAATCTGGCTGTGGGTATCGTTGGTTGTCAACACCACCAGCGACTTCTGCACCGAACAGGATGCCAGCGCACAAGCTATCGCGCAAATTAGTATACTACTCTTTATCTTCATAAATCCTCCCGTCTAAAGTGGCATTGATATGATGACCCTTCACATTTTCCTTTTTCACCCAATCGAGAATGACCGCCCGCAACGAAACGGGAAAGGTTTCGGTAGCCTGTGCCTTGGTTAGTTCCTGATAAAAATCGTTCCCTTTGGCAATATAGTCATTGGCCACCACCCGGTATGTTTTGTTCGGATCGAGGAGAGCACCCTGTACCAGAACATGTACCGCCTTGTTGTTTTTGATTCCGAAACGAATACCGGCAACCGGGCCACCCTTATGAGCCGCAATGCTATCGGCAAGCGCCTGAACGCGATCTCCCTTCAGATCGAGCACCACCAACGCGTTTTCAAAGGGCATCAGTTCGTAAATATGAGCCACTTTGATCGCCCCCTGACGAATCGGTTTACGCAACCCTCCGGGGTTGGTAACCGCGAAATCGACTTTTCCGGTCGAATGTTGCTGCGCATAACTCAACATCACTTCGGCAAAGAAGTTACCCAGCAAGCTCTCCGGATGACCGGGAGTCAAATCCTGATCGGTATATCCAATCGTCTCGTCGGCCGTTTTGATCGCGATATCGGCATACGGTTTCAGCACCGTCACCATCTGCCGATCCTGAATGGCATCGGCCTGCCGGTCGACCGGGATATGAGTGGCTCGTAGCTGCACAAGCTTTGTCTGGCTGCAACCGGCAACCAGCAAAGCACAAGCCAACAAACCGACGTTTATAAATTTCCGCATAAGTATGAGTTCAAGATTTCAAATTTCAATATTCCATTGTGAACTGAGGACTATTTACTATACCATTTTGTAATTCACTCATTTCAAAAACGGACCTCTCCCCAACCCCTCTCCCTAAGAGAGGGGCATTACATCTGCAATAATGAGGTTTATCTTATATTATCACTGTCGTGTTCCTCCTCTCTTTGGGAGAGGAGGTTAGGAGGAAAGGTCAATACAACAAAATATTATTCAATCCAGTAATAAACTATCAGATATAAAATTCACTGAAATACTACAAACTAAGTACTTCTTACTGTTTATCCGGTTTTGCCCGCATCGAATCGTAGGCAAGGTATCCGATAATAGCACCATACATCACCAGTCCGAGCCATTGAGCGCCAACGCTCTCTACCCAGGCTTCATTGGTCAGGTTAATACCACCAAAGCGCAACGCAGCGCTAACAACACCCATCAACGCGCCACCGGCAATAAATCCGGAAGCGAGCAACGTTCCTTTTTCAAAACGGGCCTTATTCAATGTTTCGTCTTTCGAGCGGGTCGACACGTACCAGGCAACAATACCTCCAACCAGAAGCGGAGCATTCAGTTCCATCGGGATAAACATCCCCAACGCGAAAGCCAACGCCGGAATTTTGAATACGGTCAATACGATAGCAATCAGCGCACCGATGCCATACAAGATCCAGGGAGCCCCGGTTCCCGACATCAACGGTTCGATAACGGCCGCCATCGCATTGGCTTGCGGAGCCACAAGGGCATTGGGGCCGGTAAACCCGTATGTTTTGTTCAGAATCATCATCACCACGCCGACAGTTGCGGCCGACACGATGGTTCCCAGAAATTTCCATCCCTCTTGTTTGGCCGGAGTACTACCCAGCCAGTATCCGATTTTCAGGTCGGTGATAAATCCGCCGGCCATCGAAAGCGCCGTACAAACCACGCCGCCCATGACCAACGCGGCCACCATTCCGGCTGTTCCTTTCAGGCCAACCGCCACCATCACTACCGAAGCCAGAATAAGCGTCATCAGCGTCATTCCCGAAACAGGATTAGTACCTACAATGGCAATAGCATTGGCCGCTACCGTTGTAAACAGGAAGGCGATAATGGCAATCACAGCCAATCCGACCAGGGCATAGAAGAGGTTATGCACCACGCCGAAAAAGAAGAATACGAAGATGGCAATCAAAGCGGCAATCACTCCGAAAGCCAGAATTTTCATCGAAAGATCGCGTTGCGTACGAAGCACGGCAGTTTTATCGTCCGTCGTTTTGCCTCCACCGATCTCTTTGGCAGCCAGCCCAACCGCCCCGCGAATAATGCTCCACGAGCGAATGATGCCGATAATTCCGGCCATCGCAATACCTCCGATACCGATATGACGGGCAAATGTTTTGAAGACCTGTTCGGCTGTCATGCCGTCCACACCTCCCGGCACCGGAGTGTAGGTAGGGGTTAGCGATTGCAGGGTCAAATCGCCCAGCAAAGGCAACAGCGGAACAATAACAAACCAGACCAATGCCGAGCCGGCACAAATTATGGCTGCATAACGCACACCCACAATGTACCCGAGCCCCAACACGGCAGCTCCCACGTTCAGGTTAAAGACCAACTTGGCTTTTTGAGCGATGACATCGCCGTAATAAACCGCCCGGGTGGAGAATGTTTCGCTCCACGCGCCAAAGGTAGCCACCACAAAATCATAGATACCCCCGATTACTCCGGCAAAGATCAACGGTTTGGCCTGATTTCCACCTTTGGCACCCGATACCAGCACCTGCGTAGTAGCCGTAGCTTCGGGAAAGGGATATTTGCCATGTTGTTCGGATACAAAATATTTTCGGAAGGGAATCAGGAAGAGGATTCCAAGAAATCCGCCGAGCGCGGAGCTCAGAAAGATCTGAAAGAAATCGACCGAGAGGTCGGGATGTTTTGCCTGCAAAATATAGAGTGCCGGTAATGTAAAAATGGCACCGGCCACAATCACCCCGGAATTCGCGCCGATCGACTGGATAATGACATTCTCGCCCAACGCATTTTTCCGTTTAGTTGCCGTCGAAAGTCCCACGGCAATAATTGCAATAGGGATAGCCGCTTCGAATACCTGCCCGATTTTCAGTCCCAGATAGGCCGCTGCTGCCGAAAACAGTATTGCCATCAGCAACCCCCACCCGACAGAATAACGACTCACCTCCGGATATTTTTTCCCGGGGTTCATCAGGGGTTCATACTTTTCACCCGGTTTCAACTCCCGAAACGCATTTTCGGGCAATCCTGTAATTGGTTCTTGTGTCTGCTCCATACAATGTTATTTGGTTAGTTTTTATTCCCGCACAAAATGAGGCATTTCAGCCGGGAGTTCAAACGAAATCTCGATCAATCCCTTTATCACGCCCTCTTCACGCCAGGGCATCTGATGAATTAATTTTCTGACACCCCGTTTCTCGACTGTGTAAATATTGCTCTCTCCCGTTTCGATCAGGTGACAAATCTTTTTCCACGAGGCCGCGCCGTGACAATCCTTCAGGTTCTTACCGATAAGGTCTCCGTATTTAGCAAACTGAGAAGCAGACCGGTCGTTGCAATAAACCACAACGCCGGAACGATCACAGACCGTCATGGCTGCCATTGTTTCTTTCCAATAGTCAAAATTCATAACTTTCGGTTTGGGCGCAAATGTACAAAAAATAGCCTATTTCTTTGCGTTTATTTATACAATTCACACAACATTACTGATGTAAGCTCACAAAAAAAAGCCGACTTCGTAAAGCCAGCTTTTTCTATAATGCACATATTTTGCATTTGTGATCCTACCGGGAATCGAACCCAGACCAACAGAACCGGAATCTGTCATTCTATCCATTAAACTATAGGACCAATCGGAGTGCAAAAGTACTATTTTTCACAGAGATTTGCACTACCTTTGAACAGATTCTATTCTATTTTTTTGCAAAATATAGAACGATAAACGATTACGGACGAAGGCTCTTCATCACAAAATCAAGAATTTCTTTTTCTCTTTTCTTGGCAAATTCAGGATAATCCATGCCATCCCAGTTAAAGATATACTGAGAGAACGAACGATTGATAAATACCGAGAAAAGCAACGAAAATACACTGAATAACAATTCTTTAGTCTCGATAGGACGAATAAGCCCCTGATCGATTGCCTCTTTAGTTTGTCTTTCGAAACGGATCAAAATTTCCTGAGGAAAGAGCGAAAGCTTACGTTTCAGAAAATTCAAACGCTGCGGATTATTCAAAAACTCATTAACGATAAACAAA
Source organism: Bacteroidota bacterium (assembly GCA_017860295.1). Taxonomy (GTDB): domain Bacteria; phylum Bacteroidota; class Bacteroidia; order Bacteroidales; family Paludibacteraceae; genus Microbacter. The sequence continues at coordinate 243,923 of JAFNAS010000001.1, forward strand.
GGCATTTTAGGACTGGAAACAAACAAATCGAACTGAGCTTCCATCATTTGATTTAGCCTATCAAGATAGGGTTTTTCGCCATCAACAGCTTCGGTAAGCACCACAAGCACTTGTTTATACTTATTGATGAATACTGTTTCAAAAAGATTTTCTTTTGACCGAAAATAATAATGCACCAAAGCATGATTTACTTCTGCCTTCCGGGCAATTTCAGTAGTTTTGGCAGCGCTGAATCCTTTATCAAGGAAAACCTCTTCAGCAGCCATCAGAATACGATGTTCCGTGTTAATTCCTTTCATTGTTGTGTAGTAGTTTGGTTAGTTAAAAATATAGCTCGATTAATAAAACTCTGCTCAAAACAAATATATTTGCATTTTTATATCCCAAATCGAGTTTAACATTCACAAAAGATAATTGCTAAATCAATTTTTGCGTTTTTTCATGTAGATTTCTCTTGACCGACAAAAATAACAGATATACATCAATAAAACAACAAAAAGAAAACTTTTTTTATTTCTCTAACACATAAATATTCAACTATACGACCTTATATAATTTTATTCTTTATTTACTATGCGCAGTTCAATTGTTATCGTTTTTATATTTCTGATTTTAACTACATTACCAGATACAGTTATTTTTAACCAATGGATAAAACCCCTCAAAAAAAATTGGATAAAAATAGCTCACTGGCTCGTTTATCTCTTTTTTTTTGTTGGGATTTTAGCTTTATTGCTCATTTTACCCAATATTCAAAATGAAATTTTTCTTGAATTATTCATTTGGTTCAATTGGTTACTCTTAACTATATATATTCCAAAATTACTGTTGACCATTTTTTACTTATCCGACAGGATTATCTTCAAATACACAAAACGAAAGAGTTATATTGGAACATATCTGGGTGTCGTTCTGTCGTCAGTTGTATTTATCGGATTCTTGTACGGCGCATTAGTAGGGCGTTTCGACACCGAAGTCAAACATCTTGAAATCCGAAGTCAATCGCTGCCAACCTCATTTGACGGGCTGAAAATAGTGCAAATATCGGATCTGCATGTGGGCAGCCTGGGGTCCAACAGCACCTTCTGGAAAAAATCAGTTGCATTGTGCAATAAAGAAAAACCGGATCTTGTGGTTATGACCGGAGATATGATAGATAATTTTGCGACAGAACTCACGCCTGAAATCACAAAAATCTTAGCTACTCTTCAGGCCAAAATCGGCAAATATGCCATTTTGGGCAACCACGACTATGGAGATTATACTAAATGGAGCTCTGCATCTGCCAAACAAGCAAACTTCGAAACGCTGATCCGAAAAGAGCAACAAATAGGCTTCAGACTTCTTCTCGACGAGCATGTCTTTTTAAATAATGGGAAAGACACCCTAGTCATTGCCGGAGTACAAAACTGGAGCAAACCGCCTTTTCATTGTTACGGAAACCTCGCGAAAGCCATGAAAGGAACGGAATGCTTTCCATACGTACTGCTTCTCTCTCACGATCCGAATCATTGGATGGCACAAGCCGTCCACTATCCGAATATACGATTGATGCTTGCTGGCCACACCCATGGCATGCAATTCGGTATCAACAAACTCGGCATACACTGGTCGCCGGCACAATGGATATTCAGACAATGGGACGGATTGTACATTTATAAAGGTAAAGCACTGTACGTCAACCGAGGATTAGGTTATCTGGGTATTCCCATGCGGTTAGGGATGCCACCTGAGATCACTGTAATAACCTTAAAAAGAAACTAATAAACAAGACATTAGAAGTACATATCTGCAGAAACAGGCTACAGAACCGACAACATAGCGTTTTGCAATCCGCAAAAAATGCCCTATCTTTGTGCTAATATATAGAAGAAGCGCTACCATTATGATTAATAGGATTTTGCTTCGTATCAAGATCGTTCAAATTGTATTTGCATATTACAAAAGCGGCGAAAAAGATTACGGAGTTGCCGAAAAGGAGTTATTTCACAGTATTGAAAAAACTTACGATCTGTATTACCATTTATTGTTACTGGCCATTGAAGTTACCCGTTACGCCCGTAACAAGATAGAAGCCAGATTGCAGAAATATAGACCAACGGAAGATGAACTAAACCCGAACAGACGATTTGCCGACAACCGATTTATCGAACAATTGGAAGCAAATGAAATGTTCATGGAACGGGTAGATAAGAAAAAGCTCTCTTGGATCGATTCGCCTGAGGTAGTCAAGTCTTTGTACGACACGATTGTCGCATCCGAAAGCTATCAGTCGTACATGAATAGCGAAACGAACGATTACATCGCCGACAAAGAGTTGTGGCGCAAAATATTCCGTAACGAGATTCTGAACAACGAGGCATTGCCTATTGCTCTTGAAGAACAAAGTATCTATTGGTGCGCTGAAGCCGATTTTGTGATAAGTTTCATACTGAAAACCATCAAAAAATTTGACGAAAGCAAGGGGGCTAAACAAGCTTTGTTACCCATGTATAATCACGAAGAAGATAAAGTATTTGCTCAAAGACTTTTCGGCGATACGCTTCGAAACGGGAAAGAATACAGGGCTCTTATTGAGGAGTTTACAAAAAACTGGGAGCTGGATCGGATTGCCTATATGGATGTGATTATCATGATGGTGGCTCTTGCTGAATTGCATGATTTCCCATCCATTCCGGTCAATGTGACGCTCAACGAATATATCGAAATTGCAAAACAATACAGCACTGATAAAAGCGGAACTTTTGTCAACGGAGTTCTCGACAAGATAGTTACCCACTTGAAAAAGGAGGGTGCTTTAATGAAAGCTAACTGACAATCGTATTTCACAAAACATTATCCAAAACAAAACTTTAATTATGAACACATTATCTATTATCTTGCAAGCTGCTGCTCCGGCAGGACAACCAGGTGGGATGGCAAACTATTCGGGAATCATCATGATTGTACTGTTGTTTGTCGTTTTCTATTTTTTCATGATTCGTCCACAATCAAAACGTCAAAAAGAGATCAAAAACTTTCGTGCAGCGATGAAAGTAGGCGATAAAGTCATCACTTCGGGTGGGATCTACGGACGCATCAAAGAACTTAACGACGACACCATACTTCTTGAAGTGGATGAAAACGTACGTATCCGTGTAGACAAAAATTCTGTTTTTGCTACTGCTGCCGACTCTCAACAAAAATAATATTTCAGCATGATGTCTGCTAAAAGCACAACTCGGCAGATAAAACGCTTTGCGAAAAAGGCAAAAGCTCCTTTCCCTACGAAAGAGGCTTTTGTCTTTTTGTCTTTTCTGGTCTTCTCGACCCTACTCTGGTTTCTGTATAAAGCGAGCCATCTCCAAGAGCTCAAAGTAGCGGTGCCTATTCAGTACGTTGGAATTCCTAACAACGTTGACATCGTCAGCAAACTTCCCAGAACACTTACCGTTAAATTCAAAGATAAAGGCACTGCTCTGTTTACGTACATTCTGAAACCGGATTTACCTCCATTCAAAGTCGATCTCACAGGACTATTTACAGGATCAGGACGCATTTCGCTTCCAACCGATAAATACGAAGGGCAGATTTTCACGAAGCTAAAGCCGACCGCCAGCCAGATACATATTACGCCCGACTCTTTAGTAATTGCCTATTACTCGCTGTACAAAAAAATAGTTCCCGTACTATTCTATGGCTCCATCCGACCTGCTCAACAATTCATTCTAACTCACGGAATCACCGTATATCCGAATCAGATGGAGGTATATGGCAATAAACAAGATCTTGACACGCTTCAAGCTATCTATACGGAACCTATTCGACTGAAAGAGGTAAAAGATTCTGTGGACTCCGAATTCTACGTTAAAGCTCCCCGAGGCATTCATCTATCACAATCCCGGGTAAAAGTACACGCGGCAGTAGAATTATTTACCGAAAAAACGATTGAAGTGCCCGTTACAAGCATCAATTTACCGACACAATATCTGCTAAGGACTTTCCCAGCTACCGTAAAAGTGGTTTGTTTGGTAGGTATTTCACACTTCAAAGCGTTGACACCGGAGAAAATTCAGGCAATTGTTGATTACAAAAATCTAACCAGACTCAGTACTGGTAAGGCCAAAATAGAAGTATTCTCCTCATCATCCGATTTGATTCGTTACCATGTTTCACCAGCATCCGTCGATTTTTTACTCGAAATAAAAAAATAATTATGACAATCGTTGGAATCACCGGAGGAATCGGATCGGGTAAATCAGTCATCTCCAATATTTTGTCCACAATGGAGTATCCTGTCTACGACTCGGATGCCGAGGCAAAAAAAATCATGCACTCCGACGTACACGTGATTAAAGAATTACGACGAACATTCGGCGATAATATCTTTATAGACGGACAGCTGAACAAACAACGCCTGGCTCGAGAAGTTTTTTTCAGTTCGGAAAGGTTACTTGCTTTAAACGGCATCGTCCATCCGACAGTAAAAAAGAATTTTCGTTTATGGACATCGCAACAAAGCAGCGCTCTGGTTTTTCTGGAGACTGCGATTTTATTTGAAAGTGGATTTGAGTGTGAAACTGACAAAGTCGTACTGGTAACTGCGCCATTGGAAGAGCGAATTGCACGAGTAATGCATCGCGATCACTGCGACCGAGAACAGGTAATGCAACGGATAGCGCAACAATGGACGGAAGAGGCTAAAGCAGAAAAATCCGATTTTATTATTGTCAACGACGGCATTCACGCTACAATAAGTCAAACAGAAAAAATAATTGCACAACTGACACTGTCATAACCCCTCCCTTCCGGAATATTCCGGAAGAGGGAACCAAATTTCTCTTCATGCCCAATTATCGCCATCTTTTCTTCGATCTCGACAACACCCTCTGGAATTTTACAGACAACGCCCGATCGGCATTATTTGACGTTTACACACACTACAACCTCGACCAATATTATCCAGAGTTTGATTCTTATGTCAAACAGTTTGAAGACAACAACACGGTGCTTTGGCGACTTTACGGAGCGGACAAAATCACGAAAGATTTTCTGAACTCCGAACGATTTTTATCGCCCCTCAGACCTTTTGGTATTCTGAATGAATCGTTAGCCCGAGAGATGTGTGCTTTTTATCTCGACCAATGTTGCCAAAAAATAGCCGTAATGCCCAATACATTTGTCACACTGGATTATCTGAAAGCCCATTACAATCTCTATATCATTTCAAACGGATTCAGAGAAGTACAGTATAAAAAGCTGAATAACTCCGGGTTATCCGGATATTTCAAAAATATTTTTCTGTCGGAAGAAATTGGATACCATAAACCGAAACCCGAGTTTTTTGCCCACCTATTCGCCGTAACCGATGCGACCAAACAGGGAAGTTTGGTCATTGGCGATAATTTTGAAGCTGACATAGAAGGAGCCATGAACTTTGGCATTGATCAGGTCTATTTTGCCACAAACTTATCAGAGTCCCACTGTAAACGACCTACCTACACCATTCATGATTTATCAGAACTTTGTCAGTTTTTATAAACACACATTCTTAAGTTATGTTCTTGCTAAATATTTTGATAATTTATATATTTTTACCATGTTTATGTGGAAAATGAAAGAAAAACGCTTATCTTTGCGTAAAATCTCATAAGAAACAAAACATGTTTGGAATCAACCTCAACGGATTAATTCCGCTACGATCAGAGGCCGATGAAGGGAGTGAGCAATTAACCCAAATTCTTTTTGGTGAATATTTTATCGTCGAAGAAGTTATTGAACGGTGGGTACGCATTCATAACGTCTGCGACAACGAAAAAGGATGGATTGACCGCAAGATGATGACTCCTATTGAAGAAGTTCTTTTCAACAAATTGGACGAACATCAGCCGCTCATTGTTTCCAAGCCCATTGCATACGCTACCCTTCCCGATGGTACCCGACAGCCTTTGCCTGGAGGTAGCAGACTTCCTTTTTACGATAAAGAAAGACAACAGTTTGCTATTGGAAGTCGGGTTTTTCAATTTGCCTCGGAAAATACGAATTCAGACAAAACAACGTCCGACTTTGTCGATACGGCACTGTCGTACCTGCACGCCCCTTATCTGTGGGGAGGAAAGAACATGATGGGAATCGATTGTTCGGGACTGGTACAAGTTTCGGCATTAATTTGCGGAAAACAACTTACGCGCAATGCAAGGCAACAAATTGAATTCGGAGAACAAGTCAACTTCCTGTCCGAGATAAAACCCGGCGATATCGCTTTTTTTGATCACGATGATGGATACATCAGCCATGTAGGCATCCTGTTAAACGACCATCAAATACTCCATGCTTCGGGCGAAGTGCACATTGCACCCATCGACAACCAAGGCATCAAATCAGTTATCAACGGCAAATACACGCATTCACTCCGAGTTATCAAAAGAATATGCTAGCAAGAATCACAGACCTCCTAAAACACCTAATGCTATGAACAATGGACGTTCCCCCGTTTTGTTTATTGGGCACGGTAGTCCGATGAACGCCATCAAAAACAACGAATTTTCAACACAATGGAAAGAACTAGGGCGCACATTACCTAAGCCTGATGCCATTTTGTGTATCTCTGCGCATTGGCTCACAAGCGATACTTGCGTCACCGTCTCCCGACATCCGCGAACGATACACGATTTCGGCGGTTTCCCCAGAGAACTGTCTGATATGCATTATGCAGTCCCAGGGGAGCCGGATCTTGCTGATGACATTATCCGTACACTCAGCGAACTGGAAATCAAAGAGGATTTGGAATGGGGACTTGATCATGGTAGTTGGAGCGTTTTAGTTCATATGTATCCGGATGCAGATATTCCTGTAATTCAATTCAGTCTGAATGAGAATCTTTCGGCTCAAAAACATTTTGAACTTGGGAAGCAACTGGCTTTTTTACGTGACAAAAATGTATTAATTTTGTGCAGTGGAAACATCATTCACAACCTTCGACTGCTCGACTGGAGCAAAAAGGATGATGACGAATTCGGTTATGATTGGGCAAATACAGTAAATATCCTGATTAAAGACTTGATTATAAACGAGAAAATGGATGATTTATGCAATTATTCCAAATTGGGTCTGGATGTACGAAGTGCAATACCTACTCCCGATCATTTTTGGCCGCTACTGTATGCCCTTGCTTTGAAACAACCTAATGAAACTATCCGTTTTTTTAACGATAAGATAGTAATGGGTTCATTATCAATGACCTCATTAATTATCCAATAAAATTTGTAATTGATATCCAGACATTATGAAAACTAATCCGGCAGAATGCCTTTATTGCACTAAGAATCAAACCCAGAAAGATTTAATGATAAAGATTTGCGACCTTTCGGTTTCAGAGCTTTTCCTATTTAAAGAACAATCGTATCATGGACGTACCCTCGTAGCATACAAAGATCATGTCGACGGTCTTTTTGAGTTAAGCGACGAAGAACGTAACGCTTTTATGGCCGACGTGACCAAAACGGCTGCTGCCATGAATAAGGCTTTTCATCCAGACAAAATCAATTTTGGAGCTTATTCCGATACGTTATCTCACCTGCACTTCCACATTGTTCCCAAATATCAAGGAAAATACGGATGGGGGGGTACCTTCGAAATGAACCCCAAACAGACATACATGAGCGAAGCTGAATACACTCAAATCATCGAAGCGATTAAAGCTGCTCTCTAAGGCATATTGCCATCACAATAAAAAAAGAGAGAAGACTGTGTCTTCTCTCTTTTTTCAAAGCAAAGACTGATTATTATTCAGTCTTTGCTCTGTTTTTAATAAGGTATGAATGAAACGATTAATATTATTTTTTTGCTGTATTTTATATATCACGCATGTCGTGGCATTGCGTCAGCCTAATGAGATGAAAAGCCAGATCGACTCGCTTTTGTCGGGCTATGAACGATTGTATGCCGGGTTAGGGAAATTTCGTGTCAAAGAAATTGCCGTAAACCCGACAGAAAAACGCGTGAATATCTATTGCAGTGAAGCCTTCTCGTATATTCCCTACCGACCTGCTTTAGTTACGGAACTCTATTCACAGTTAGATTCGTTGACTCACCCGGGGCAATCGGACTATAAAGTAACAATTTATGCCGGCAACAAAGAAATCAGTTCACTGATACCAAACATGTTCCGACCGGACAAACAAGTGGACAAAAGCCGACTTCCCAGAAAAGAGTTTCAAGGCATCCCTCTGCTTCTTCCGCTATCGAAGCCATACTCCGTCTCCGCTGGTTTACAAAACCGCCATGTGGCACTCTGGCAAAGTCATGGCTTGTATTACAATATTCGGATCAATCGCTGGCTTTGGCAACGCGAAAGAGTTTTCCAAACCGTGGAAGACAAATATACTATGAGCTATGTTCTGCCCTATCTGGTGCCAATGCTCGAAAACGCCGGAGCAACAGTCTTTCTGCCCCGCGAACGCGATACACAAACCAATGAAGTGATTGTGGACAATAACGGATCATCCGGCAAATCGATTTATCGTGAAAGAGGCGGTTTCATTGAAACCGGAGGAAATTCAGGCTTCGGCTTCACAAAAAAACAGTTGGAGAATACCGACAACCCGTTTGTGTTGGGCACATACCGCAAAGCAAGTGCCAGAGCTAATGAGAATACGATGTTCGAATGGCTACCCGATATACCAGAAGAGGGGTGGTACTACGTGTCCGTTGCCTACAAGACAGTACCCAACAGTACCCAACATGCACATTACACAATCTATCACACCGGCGGACAAACGGAATTTTCGGTCAACCAACAGATGGGTGGTAGCACCTGGATCTATCTGGGGCGGTTCTACTTCAAAAAGGGCATCCATTCGGAGGCGGGACGCGTTACGCTGACCGGAGCATCCAAGAATAGAACAGCCGTACTCACGGCCGACGCAGTGAGGTTCGGAGGCGGAATGGGTAATATTGCCCGGCCCGATTTCACCTACGAGAAGATACCAGTCAAACCAACCGCTCCCACCACAAAATCTGACACCCTGCGACAAGATATGCAGGAAGAAACTCTGGCCGATGCCCATGCGCAACAGAGCACCGGATTACCTCAAGATAGTGTACGCGCCGATACCCTTCGCTACATCACAAAGCACATATCCGTAAGCGGAAGACCCCGCTATCTGGAAGGTGCGCGCTATTGGTTACAGTGGGCCGGGATGCCAACACAGATATATCACAAACGAATAGACGCCTCCCCCAATGACTACAACGAAGATATCTGGGCAAGACCCTACTGGGTCAACTATCTGAACGGAGGTTCTGTGTATTCTGGAAAAGACTCGGCTTCAATCGGATTAAAGATTCCCATCGATCTATCTATGGCCATTCACTCGGATGCAGGAAGAGTGCGTGGCGACTCCATTGTGGGCACTCTGGCCATCTACACTACCTTACTCAACAACGGATTATTCAGCACCGGACAAACAAGAATGACCTCGCGTGACCTCGCAGATATGATCCAGACTCAGATAGTGAGCGATCTCCATCAAATAGGAATAAGAAACTGGACACGCAGAGGACTGTGGGATCGGTCGTATGCCGAGTCGCGCGAAACGGATGTGCCGTCCGTTCTGATGGAACTTCTGTCGCACGAAAATTTTGCAGACATGAAATACGGACTCGACCCCCGGTTTAAATTCATTGTCAGTCGCTCCATTTACAAAGCGATATTGAAATATATCGCGTTCCAGCATCATATTCCATTTGTCGTTCAACCGCTTCCGACCAGCCATCTTGCGTCCGAATTTGTGGACGACACCCATATCAAACTCTCGTGGAAAGCGGAAGCCGATTCACTCGAACCCTCGGCTATTGCAAATCGCTATATCGTATACTCGCGCGTGGAAGGTGAAGGCTTCGACAACGGACAAATCACCACCGATACCTCCATGACACTTGCTGTTGAAAAAGGCAAAATCTACAGTTTCAGAGTAACTGCCGTCAACGAAGGTGGTGAAAGTATGCCGTCGGAGATTCTATCGGTATGCCGCAACTGGAACAATGCCCCGGTTGCGATGATTGTAAACGGGTTCGATCGTGTATCGGCACCAACCTGGTTCGACACTCCATCCTATGGAGGATTCACCGACAACGGGGTGCCCGACAAAACCGACATCTCGTTTACAGGCAAACAAAACAATTTCAACCGTCTGAATTACAAAGGACAAGAATCAGCCAGTTTTGGTAACTCTGACGCCAACTATGAAAATACGATTGTGGCCGGCAACAGCTTTGATCTACCGTTTGTACACGGGCAGGCACTAAAAGCGGCCGGTTATTCGTTTGTATCGTGCAGCCGCTCGGCTATTGAGTCCAGTGAACTTTTACAGGGCAATTACAAAATGGTCGATCTTATTTTGGGAAAAGAAAAGCAGGTGGGATTTGGCAACGTTAACAACCAACCGGCCTTCAGAACCTTTACCGAAAAACTGAATGATGCGCTCTACGCCTATTGCAAAACAGGAGGAAATCTGTTTGTATCGGGCTGTTTCGTCGGATCGGACTTGTGGAACAATGGACAAGCCGATTCGTTAGGCATAAAATTTGCAACTTCGATGCTGAAATACAAATGGCATAACGAAAAGGCTTCTGTTTCGGGACTCGTACAGGGGATCTCCACCCCTTACTCCATGTTTGACGGCAAATGGAGCTTCTGCACCCAACTCAACGAAAAACAATATGCAGTCGAGTCGGTTGACGGAATCGATCCCATCGACAATGCCCGTACGGTCGCTTTATATCCGGAGAGTAATGTCAGTGCGGCCATCGCCTACAAAGGGACATACCGAACGGTGATATGCGGATTTCCGTTTGAATCGATCAGTACCGAAACTCAACGCAAAGAGTGGATGCAAAAAGTAATCCGCTTTTTTGAAAAATAACAAAACGGCTCAAACCTATCGGCTTATGAACATACTATTGTTAGTTATCGGACTTATCATCGGCGCATTGGGTGTTGCCCTTTGGCTGAACAAACAGTTGGCGGCAACCCGTAATAGCTCGGCCGAAAAAGAGAAGCAGCTCCTGATGCAGCAAGCCGAAACCGATCGTCAGAAATCGATTGTAGACGAAACGCTCCGTTTGAAGAGTGAAGAAAACGGGCGATTACAAAGCGAATTAGAGAGTGCAAGAAATACACTCGCCTCCCAAAACGAACAAATTGCACGTACTACCACCGAAAACCGATACCTGCGCGAGCAGCTCAGCCAACAGAAAGCCGAGCTCGAAAAGTTGCAGCAAAAACTTCAAACAGAGTTCGAGAATATTGCCAACCGCATTCTCAAAGAGCGCTCCAACGAGTTCGTGCAACACAACGAAAAAAACATCGGCGAGATTCTGAATCCGTTGAAAGAAAAAATTGCCTCGTTCGAGAAGAAGGTCGACGAGGCCTACGACAAAGAGTTTCGCGACAAAGTGAGCCTGCGTGAGGAGGTAAAGAAACTGACCGAGCTCAACACGCGGGTTAGCGAGGAGGCCAACAATCTGACCCGGGCGCTGAAAGGCGATGTCAAGAAACAGGGCAACTGGGGCGAAGTAATCCTCGAACGGGTACTCGAACGCTCGGGTCTCACCAAAGGCCAGGAGTACGAACGCGAAGAGGTGGTGGAGGGTGCCGATATGAGCGTACAACGCCCCGACGTCATTATTCACCTGCCCGACAACAAACACATCATTGTCGATTCAAAAGTCTCTCTCGTTGCTTACGAACGCCTTATGTCGGCCGAAACGGACGAGCAGCGGGCACTCTTTATCAAAGAACACATCGCCTCGTTGCGCAGCCACGTAAAACTGCTTAGCGAGAAAAACTACCAGAACGCTCACAACATCAACGCGCCCGATTTCGTGCTGATGTTTGTACCCATCGAGTCCTCTTTTTCCGTTGCGGTTCAGAGCGATAACGAACTTTTTGCGGATGCATGGGAAAAGAAAATCGTAATTGTAAGCCCCACCACATTGCTGGCAACGTTACGCACCATCTCTTCCATTTGGAAACAGGAAAACCAGAGTCGCAATGCGCAAGAGATTGCCCGCCTCAGCGGTACGCTCTACGACAAGCTAGTCGGCTTCGTAGGCGATTTGAGCAAACTGAAAGAGAATATCGACCGCGCCGGAAGCTCGTACGACGAAGCCCTTAAAAAGCTTCAGAACGGGAATGGCAATATCTTCCGCACTGCCGAACGCATCAAAGAGCTGGGAGCCAAAAGCAACAAACAACTGCCGGAAGAGCTGATCGGATAACACGCACCCTCATGAAACTACTGCTGCTTATAACCATACTTTGTCCCATTGCGTTGATCTATCTTATTCCGAAGTATCTGAAACTGCGGGAGAAATATATCAATCTGGAAGAGAATAGTGTATCGCTGAAAAAGTATCAGGCACTACAAAAAGAGCTCCGTCAATTGAAAGAGCTTATGGCAAAAAAAGAGGACAAATAAACAAGAGACTACGCCGCAACGTATTTAAACTATACGCGGCCAAAGTAGTCATAATTAAATAGCTTCGGCATCAACTGAGCGTGTCGAAGCTATCGGTTTGAGAAGAGAGAAAATCGGATCAATACCGGCTGCCACCAAAGGCATTAACCACTTTGGCTTGACAGATAAAAGAGAAACAACACAACCATTCTTATTTACCACGTCCATGAAACACAAATTGATCGGAATTGCCTGCGCAATTCTATGCGGACTCACTTTTACGGCGTTCAAACCGGCGCCTCAAAAAACAAAAATTCCTATTTATCTGAACACGGCCTACTCTTTTGACGAACGGGCCGCCGACCTTGTCTCGCGGCTTACCCTCGAAGAGAAGGAGAGCCTCTTGGGAAACAACATGGCTCCTGTGCCACGGCTTGGCATCCATGCCTTCAATGTCTGGAGCGAAGCACTGCACGGGGTATCTTTCGGATTTACAAACGGATCGAATTCTCCCTGCTCGTTTTCAAACAGCGCAGCCCTCGGGTCGGCATGGGATCCGTTCCTGATGCAACGGGAAGCCGCCGTCATTGCAGACGAAGCCCGGGCACTCAATTCCCCCGTCATTACAGGACTCACCTACTACTCTCCCGTGGTAGAACCTATCCGTGACCCGCGATGGGGACGAACCGGAGAGTCTTACGGAGAAGATCCCTTCCTCGTATCGCAGATCGCAAGCGGATTTGTAAAAGGGATGATGGGTAACGACCCGACCTACCTCAAAACAGTTCCCTGCGGCAAACACTATTTTGCAAACAACTCCGAATTCAACCGACACGACGGCAACTCGGTGATGGATGGACGCGATATGCGGGAATTTTATATCTCCCCTTACAAGCACCTGATCGAACAAGACAAGTTACCCTCCATCATGTCCTCCTACAACTCGGTGAACGGTGTGCCGACCTCCGCCAGTAAATTCTATCTCGACACCATTGCACGCCGGACGTACGGTCTGAAAGGATACATCACCGGGGACTGCTCGGCGGTAGAGGAGATCTACACGAGCCACCATTATGCCAAAACACCGGAAGAGGCGGCTGCCATGGGACTGAAAGCCGGAGTGGACATCGACTGCGGAAGCGTATACCAACGAAGTGCCATCAAAGCGCTCAATCAGGGCTTAATCTCGGTTGCCGACATCGACAAGGCATTGGTAAATATATTTGCCATCCGTATGCGTATCGGCGAGTTCGATCCGTCCGCAAAAGTACCTTATGCTCTCTATCCGAAAGAATTGGTCGGTTCGAAAGCTCACCTGGAGCTTGCCAGAGAGGTGGCAACCAAAACTCCCGTTCTGCTCAAAAACGACAACAGCACCAAAACGAGCCAAAAGATATTGCCTCTCAATCCGTCCGGGTTGAAGAAAATCGCGCTGATCGGGCCGCAAGCCGACAAGGTAGAGCTCGGCCCCTATTCGGGCAGACCGGCCAAAGAAAACATGGTCTCTCCGTATGCCGGCATCAAAAAATACATTTCCGCGAAAGGACTCCCGACCGAAGTATTGCTCTCTTCGGGTGGCAATACGGCAAGCAAAAGTAACCTGCTCTATATCGCAGGCTTCGAACTTCGCAAAACCAATGGTACCGTAACTAAATACGATGCCACCAAATTCAGCTCTTCGTCCAAAGGAATCACTACCGGTTCGGGCATGGGCACCGAATTTCAGGTACGATCGATCGATGACGGTTCGTGGACTGCCTACGAAAATGTCGATCTGACGGAGGTCGATACGATCGGCATCAGCCTGAACATTCTTACCGAGGGCGGAATTATCGAAGCCCGGGTCGGTTCGCCGGAAGGAAATCTGCTGACCACCCTGAACGCCACCGTCGCTGCCGGATTCAAAGCTGGCGGCCCTTACGGCGGAGGTAAACTGACCAAAGTGAAGGTAAACAAACTGGGGTTGAACGGGCTTCAGACACTCTATTTGGTATACAAAGCCCCTGCCGATGCCAAAGTGGACGAACAGGCCATTGCAACTGCGGCTTCGTCCGATGCTGCCGTCGTGTTTGTAGGAACGGACGAAAACACCGCTACCGAGGAGGCCGACCGGCTCTCGCTGGTACTGCCCGGTAATCAGGTGGATCTGATCAAAGCGGTGGCCGCGGTCAATCCGAATACCATCGTGGTGATGCAAACGTTGGGATGCGTTGAAGTGGAAGAGTTCAAAAACCTGCAGAATATCCCCGGCATCATCTGGGTGGGTTACAACGGACAGGTGCAGGGCGAAGCCATTGCCGACATTCTTTTCGGCGATGCAAACCCGGGCGGTAAGCTGAACGGAACCTGGTACAAATCGGTGAAGGACCTGCCGGACATTACCGATTACACCCTCCGGGGTGGTAATGGTAAAAACGGCCGTACCTTCTGGTATTTCAACAAGGATGTTTCGTACGAATTTGGTTACGGATTGTCCTATACGACGTTCAAATACGGCAATTTCAAAATCAGTAAAAACAGCATCACGCCGCACGACAAGATCACGGTGAGTGTCGATGTTACCAACACCGGAAATTGCGACGGCGACGAGGTGGTGCAGGTATACATGAGAACTCCGGACAGTCCGGCGGCTTTGCAACGCCCCATCAAACGACTGAAAGGGTTCCAACGGGTAACCATCCCCAGAGGCCAGACAAAAACGGTCAATATCGACATCAACTGTGCCGACCTCTGGTTCTGGGACATGGAGCACAACCGGATAACTTTCGATCAGGGCAACTACCTGTTTGAAATCGGAGCCTCTTCCAAAGATATTAAGGGTACCGTTTCGGCCACGATGAACGGAAGCTTCAAACCGGAACTGAAGGTGGTGGTTGCCGATTGCAACACCGTTGTACTGAAAAACGGAGCTACCACACAAACCAGCGTAACAGCGGCCATGACCGACGACAGTTTTTACGACATTGCCAGGGCAAAGATTGTCTACACCAGCAACAATCCCACCGTGGCAACCGTCGACAGCAAAGGAGTGGTTACAGCCAAAGCGTCGGGTGTTGCAACCATTACCGCAGCGGTAACGGTAGACAACAAAACCGTAGCAGGCAGCTATCCCATCAAAGTCGTTCCCGATCTGAATCCGGTTTCAATCACCGTGAACAAGAAAATGATACCGGGCTTTAACGTTGCCACCATGCAATACAGCTACCTGCAAGGAAAGCCATCTGCCAAAGCGCCGGTGGTAAGTGCCGCGCCCTCCGACCCGGAGATCGTGGTTGAAACAGTACAGGCAAAAGGAGTTCCGGGAACGGCTGCCGTATCGTTGACGGATTACAACACCTTTGAGACCAAAGAGTACGCCGTGAATTTCGGCATCCAATCGACCAGCGATGAATTCGATGGCAACGCGTTGAACAAACAGTGGCATTGGGTACGTGAAAACGCATCTCAATGGAACCTCTCGAAGAAGGCAGGTTCGTTGACCATTACCAGCGGCAAAGGTGACATTACCGAAGCAAGCAATAATGCCGAAAACATTTTGTTGCAAAGCGCCAATACCGACTGGACGATAGAGTCAAAGCTCGTCTGTTCGCGCAAACCATCCGGATTCGCTCAGAACGCCGGAGTGGTGGCGTATCAGGATGACAACAACTTTGTGAAATTAGCCTACAGAGCCGGTGGTGGCGGACGAAGAGGCATGATGAGACCCGGCGCAGGCGAACAACCGGGCTCGGTAGAGTTGTCGGTAGAGAGCAACGGAAGCCAAAAATCGGCTGTAACCCTCAGCTTGGAGGGAATTATAAAGAGCGACAACACGCTGATTCTAAAATTAGTAAAGAAGGGAGCCGTCTATACCGCATCGTGCTCTGCCGACGGCATCAATTTCAAACCCGTCGGAACGGCTGAAGTGGTGCTGAAAGATATTCAAAGCGGAGTGATGGTCTGCGACGGCGTTGCATCGGGCCGCATGGCAGCTTTTTCCAGAATGCAGCAGGCTCCTCAACCGACCACGCCATTTGAAGTTTCATTCGACTATTTCCGAATCACTAATAACGGGCTGAAATAAAAAACAGTCACCTTCAGCATCGGTTGTTTTCAAAACAGCCGATGCTGAAATTTTATAGCTATCCGCATAATGACCTAAGGTGGCTTTTTACGCCAAAGGCGTAACCCAATCTCCGTCGGGATTTATCCCGACGTTATTATTGGGATAACACCTCCGAAGCTTAGCGGATAATCATTAATTTTGTAAACCCTACGATACACTTGTTATGACCCTACGAAACCTGTTTTTTCTCACCTGTAGCCTCTTTTTCGTTCATTGCACCGTCAGCGTAGCGGCAAACAGTGCCGAAGCCAATCGACCCAAAGGGTACAATGCCGTGGTAGCCTATGGCGACGGATTTGTGGTTACCGGTTCGGAAGGGAGAATCGACCGGCTCTCTAAGGCGGGGGCAGTTATCCAGTCGGAAAAGTTTGCAGGAATCGAATTCAACGCGCTGGTGGCACACGACCAGACGATCGTAGTCGCCGGAGAGAAAGGCACCCTGATGGTTTCGTCAAACAACGGCGGGTTCAAACCCATCGACAGCGGGACGGATAAAACCATTCATACCCTTGTTTTCTTCAACAACAAGATTATTGCCGGAACCGATCAGGGAGAACTTTTAGTGGGGACAGAAAATGGCTCGTTCAATAAAATTCAGCTGGCGCTGAAGGGAAATATCGTTTCGTTGTCTGCCAACAGCTCGGTATGTTACGGCGTGACCGACGAGGGAGAGATTATTCATTCGAAAGACGGGGTACAGTGGGAGATTCTCAATTTCAATGCACTCTATGCCGGCTATTACAAACCCTGTTCGTTTACCCGGGTACTCGCGGTGGATAGCAGGATTGCAGTAGCGGGAAAACGCGAGGACGGCGCGCCGGTACTCTTCTTTTCAACACAGGGCAACGTGTGGACCGACCGCAAGCTCGATTACTCGGACGACGAGAGGCAAATGAGCAGTCCGACCGAGGCCCTCAACGACATTTACTACTACTATCCCGACGATCTCTATCTCCTTGCCTGCGACAAAGGATTTATGATGCAGATCCCCTCCTGTTCGCACTGCAACAAACTGATCCCGATCGGCACCGACGATCTGCGCTGCATGGCTTTCAATAACAATGTATTGCTCTGTGCCGGATCGAACTACAGCATCAAAGCCGTCGATATGTGATGGTAAATTTTATAAGTTTCTCTTTTGCATTTTTTTGTGCCGGATCACAGATCCTTGTACTCCATTCCGTCGTCGGATTGCAAATCCGACGAGACAGAATAACAATGTACTGCTCTGTGCCGGATCGAACTACAGCATCAAAGCCGTCGATATGTGATTACAAATCCTCTCATCGTAATCGAAGATCGCGTCCCGCCGGATTTGCAATCCGACGACGGCAATGAGTATTAGGATTTGTAATCCGTTACTATATCCAGTTATTTACTGGTCACTATTCAAGAATATCGCTATCGTTTTTAATCGTTACCGGATCGAAGATCCTTATACTCCAACGGCGACGGATCGCAGATCCGCCGATACAACTATTCATTGTATATCTTCTCGTCCCGTCGGATTTGCAATCCGACGACGGTAAAGAGTATTAGGATTTGTAATCCGATAAATTTGACAATTATACCACCACTACAGGCAACAACCCTTTTCCACCGGCATAGTCGATAGCCGAACTATACCGATATTCGTGAGAATGATTTACTATTTCTGCCTTGACGGGATTGTTGTGAATGTACTCCATCTTTTGCTCGAAATAGTCGTTTAAGAATACCTCCTGAATGTCGGTTCCTTCCTGCCAAAATCTGTAGTTCTTTATCTTTTTATCGTTCCGACCGCTAAATTCAAACCGATCGAGCATCCATTCTCTCCGGCTTTCCGTTACTTCGCGTTGTAAGGTGTCGATCAGTTTTTTGCTGGTGTATTTCTTAAAATCGCGCACAATATCGGATACTGTGTTTTCTCCGGTAACTCCGATCAGCAAATGAAGATGATTGGTCATCAATACCCAGGCATAGATTTCCATACCTTTGTTTTGTATGCAATAATCTAAGGATTCCAATACAATATGCTTATATACCGGACGAGAAAACAGATCGACCCAATCTACTACCGTTGTAGTAACAAAGTAAACTTTCCCATTTATTCGGTGTTGAATATTCATAAGCTTTGTATTTTATTTTGCCGGATCACAGATCCTTATACTCCATTCCGTCGTCGGATTGCAAATCCGACGGGACGGGCTACGCCGAATCTGGGACATAAATTTTATTTATGTTTTGTAACAATTTTGATTACTCCATCCGAACAGTTTTCTCCTTTGTGAGAAGGTTCAATAATTTCAATCTTTTGAACAGCTTCAGGCTGCAAAGCGAATAGTTTTTGCTGAAGGGAGGGATTTCTACCTACAGCAACGCCATCCAGTTTATATTCCGCAAAAGGATGCCTAAAAATCCAGTTATGGGTCTGTTTATGAATGTATTTTAAGCCTTTATGCGTTTGTTCATTGGTGGTAAAACGAATGATACCGCTAAAATGAAGTGTACCTTCACAGTCTGTTATCTCTTTTTTCTCCATATCGACACTAACCACCAGACTCATATCAACATCATCGACATTACGAGTGTATTGTGCCACCCCATCAATAATATGTAACGGTTCCGTTTCATTCTCTGGCATCGTGTCTACCGGAAGACGAAGTGTTTGACTGATGTCGAAATAAAAACCTTTGATTCCCGTTTCGTTTTCTCCCACTTCCAAGTAATCACAATTCGAATCGGTAAGAGTCTGTTGACCTACAGAATGATAACCCAATGCTTTTAGTAAGCTATATTCATGATTGATGGCAACAACGTGCCATGCCGTCTTTTCTGTCAATCCGTCACCTGACGAAAGAATCGTGGCCAGCACCATTTCATATTGTTTTTTATATCGATGCGCCTCCCCATCGTTTCCAGTCTTTAAAAGAGCCTCCGACAACAAGAAAAGATCGTCAGGATTAAAGGGAAACTTGCGCAAACACTCTTTTTCATACCCAATCAGGACTTTGTATTCCTCCTTCGAAAGCACTTCCGCTTTCAAGAGTTTTTGCACTGACTCCGGGACAGAGGCAAACTGACGTGGATTATAGGCATGCGATAATGAAAAGCCATAATAGAGCATCTGATAATCTTTGGGGGATAAAGTCGTGTCACCTCTCTGGTAGCGATCAAATAATACCGGATAGTAATATTGCGAAGTAGAATCGTTAGTGGCTGCTTCTATTCTTCTGTATTCGGGGGGCTGAAAAGAAGTTTTTTGAGCTGATACAGTAATAGTTGCCAGACAACAAAAAAATACGAATAAAAATATTTTCATATATCAGATGGTTAATATTTTTGCCGGATCACAGATCCTTATACTCCATTCCGTCGTCGGATTGCAAATCCGACGGGACGGGAAAGGCTGGAGCCTTGCTTTTATCTCCGACGTAGGCAGAGCCTACGCCTAACCAGAATTGATTTTAGATTATACTTTTTATGCATTCCATTATTATTGGAATATTGTCATATAAACCTCGTGCAGCAACAGCAGCAGAGACTTTTGAAAACCAGCTCAAGACTTTTTCTTTTAAGATTTTCTTATTGGGTTCTTGTTCAATATCTTTCAACTCATCGATATATTGCTCTTCCACACCACATTCTTTTAACTTGTCATAATCAATGAGATTTTGATAAATAGTTTGTTCTATATTATTTCCGGAAGCAACATTGTTCCCATTTCCATAAATATTATTTGTAATGATACTTTGAACTGTTTCGGAATTTTCTTTTGTCATCGTGTAATCATTGATTAAATTTGGAAATTCCCGGTCTAATTTCAATAAAGTATCAATTAATTTCTGTTTTGTCAAGTTAAGAATATGACTTAGCTGAGAAAACTGCATTATTCTATGAACTTCTATTAATTGAGGTTCGTGAGCCATTTCTCGAAACATTTTGACAATGTTTTGTGGAATATTTTCATAACCTGTATTACTCTTCGCTTCTTGAATATTTACTTCTAAGATAGAAACACTTTGAAAAATATTCATCTCATAGAGAGAAAATTTTCCTTTAAACATTGTATCCAATGCAGAGGTCTCCATAGGGATAGTTCTTCTTCCTTCAAATGGTACATTTATTACAGCCTGCAACTCACAAGGAATGATTCTATAAGAGGGAAGAATATCGAGGCTTGAGTAACCATTCAATTCATTATCAATCCACAATCTAAAATCCTCATTATTAATTTTATGGGCAATCAATTTGGCCCTTATAAGGGCTTGTGATAATGTTATATTATCATATGCAAGATCCGTTATCAATTTCTTTATCATACTATTTTCAAGAATAATTATTATTTTTGATATTATTCATTCAGACAGAGCTATGTTCCTGTCCTCTGCGATAATCGCGGTTAAGACTGTGTTGCTGCTAACCTGCTACCAACCATCGCTTTCATTACTTATAATCAGCCATCAAAACTACAAAAAACAATTCATAAAATAGCTTTTAGGTTAAATTTATTCATTGTAACCGGAGCGGGATCTTTCTTAATTGAAGCATAAACCATCCGAAGGAATAGACCGCCAAACGATACGGGGCAATCGCTGTGGTCGATCGCGTCACCACCAATCGATATGACACCGTTACCCGAAAGGAAAAAAGGAGCATTCTTCGATTCAAATGAATCGTTCATTGATTTCAATTGCTCTCTCATTGAAATCAATCGGTGATCGATTGAAATCAATGC
Source organism: Bacteroidota bacterium (assembly GCA_017860295.1). Classification (GTDB taxonomy): domain Bacteria; phylum Bacteroidota; class Bacteroidia; order Bacteroidales; family Paludibacteraceae; genus Microbacter. Next base: position 265,185 of record JAFNAS010000001.1, read on the forward strand.
GTCATCCATCGAAATCAATCGGCGATCGATTGAAATCGATGCGTCATCCATCGAAATCAATCGGAGATTCATTGAAATCGATGCGTCATCCATTTGAATCGATTGGTGATCCATTGAATTTGATGGATCGTTCATTGAAATCAATCGGCGATCCATTGAAATCGATGGATGATGCATTTGAATGGGTCTAGAGAATCTATTCAATAAACTGTGCCAGGATTCAGTCCCGTCGGGACTAAAGATCAGGACGGCTAATTGCAATCCGGTAATCAGACTCCTGCTGCTGCACGAATTGAAAATCACCGAAGTTAATGCATCGTTTGTCCTGCATTATGCTGTTCTCTGCGAAAATAGCGGTTAAGACTCTTGTGTTGACAATCAGCTTTCATACAACGCTTTCTATCTTAAAAATCAGCTTTCAAAACTACAAAAAACAATGTAGAAAACAGCTTTCAGGTAAAATATATTTAACCGATAGCGGCAAACAAAAACCGGAGCAATCTCACAACAAATGAGACTGCTCCGGTTCTTTTTGAATTACTCAGAATCGGTTACTTTAGCTTTACTTCCAGCCGCTTTCCGGTATAGGCAACCGCTTTCCCGGAGAATACGATTTCTGTTCCGAAACCGCTCTTTTCGGTAACCAACACAACACGAAAGATCCGCTTCGCCGGACTGCCCGGATAATCACCCTGCTTGTTGCCAACGGTCAACGATTGTGTCTTTTCATTCCAGGAGAACGATATGATGGAATATTTTCCCTTTTCGTAGTTGTAATTGTCGCCTTCATCTTCGTACAAATCGAACCGGCCATCGGCCCCTTTGTAGACGCGGATTTCGAGCGTATCCGATTTCTCAGCGGTAGATTGGATAATTTTCCCCATCGGAACAATCGAACCCGCTTTTACGAACAGCGGTATCTTATCCAGCGGAGCATCGGTCTCTACCGTGTGGCCACCGGCAAAATGTTTTCCGGTCCAGAAATCGTACCAACCGGCAGACTTCGGCAAATAGACCTTCCATCGGCTCACTCCCGGTTCGGTTACCGGCGCGGTCAGTATCGACTTGCCGAACATATACTGATATTCGCGGTTCACGGCAGCCGTATCGCCGTTAAAATCCATCACCATCGGACGCATCATGGTAGAACCGTTTTTAGTCACCTGCCATGCTTCGGAATAGATATAGGGAAGCAAGCGGTAACGCATATTCAGTATCCTGCGCATATTGTCTTCCACCTTTTGTCCGTACTTCCAGGGTTCGGTCTCCGTTTGATAACCGTGCATCCGGAAAATAGGACTCATGGCACCCCACTGATACCAGCGGGTCAGCAAATCGTGGTATTTTTCGTCGGTGTATTGCGAACGTCCCGGGCGGAAAAAGCCGCCGATGTCGGTTGTCCAATAGGGAAACCCGGTAATGGTATAGTTCAGTCCGGCAACAATCTGACGTCTATAGGTATCCCAGGTTCCGCCGATATCGCCCGACCAGTTGATCACGCCGTAACGCTGCTGCCCCGAAAATGCCGAGCGGGTAAGGATGCAAACCCGTTTATCGGAAGAGGCTCCGCGCTGGCCTTCGGACACGGCCTGACTAACCATTAAAGGATAGGTCAAACGGTAGAAATCACCCAAGCCGGCGAATGTTTTTGTCCCTTTCAGGGCATCGTTCTCAGGCTCCACGGCATCCATCCACCACGAATCGACTCCATTATCGAACATATTTTCTTTCAATGTATTCCAATACTCTTTGCGGGTGTCGGGGTTGAAATAATCCAACCACTTGGTATCGGGAATAAAGCGATTCTTGGCCACGTAATCTTTTCCAATCGCGGAGTTTTTGTCCGGATTCGACCAGATAGAGATATTGAAACGAGCGTTCAGGTCGTGCAGATCCTTGATAAAACCGGCCGGATTCGGGTAGTTCTTTTCATCAAACTGCGGAACTCCCCACCCCCGGTTGCCCCAATATTGCCAGTCCTGTACAATAACATCCACCGGAAGGTTCCTCTTGCGGAATTCTTTTATCGTCTCGACCAGATGCTTACCTGAAGTATAGCGCTCGCGACATTGCCAAAAACCATACGCCCATTTGGGAAACATCGGCGCGTTGCCCGATAAGTTACGGTAGGTGGCAATCACATCATCGGCAGAAGGGCCGTAAAACACCACATAATCGATTGCCTGAGCTACAGGCGACCGGAAGGTGGTCAGATCGTCGCTCCGTTTCCACGACAACGTAGGAGTATTGTTCGCTTTACACAATACCTGTACCTGATGCTCTCCGGCTTTCAGGTTGATCAATGTTCCGGCTGTAGGAGGCAGCCACATGTTGCTTTGGTCGATGCACGGTTTTCCGTCGATAGACACAAAGTGCCGGTTACCCATATCGCCCAAATCGAGAAACAGCGAATATTCGCCATCGGCCGGGACTGTCAGTTTTCCCTGGTACAACGACTGATTCTGCGATACTCTTTGCGTACCCGAGGTAGTAGTCACTTCGGCCATCTGGCTATTGCCACCGGCCTGTTGTTGCTGTTTTTCGAGTGCGATGACGTTATCCGCCGGATTAAAATCGGTGAGACCATACTGATGCCACAGCAAACCGTATCCCTTACTCGAATAGATAAAGGGAATTGCAATCTGCGTATTCACCTGCGTCAACCGGCGGGCAACATTTTTAAGGTTGTATTGCCCATCCTGAAACTGACCCAAGCCAAAGATAGACTCATCGGCAGGCGATACGAAGCCCTGCTCAACGGCAAAACAGGGTTCACCCTGAATGGTAGAAGCAGTTATTTTCCGTACACCCGCTTTTTCAGTCAGAAATACTTTACCTGCCTTATCGGCATACGATAGCTTCCCTGTTTGTTTATCCAGCGAAACGATCATCTTCGACGTTTTGATTTCAATTTTGGAAGGAGAATCGGCCACCCGAAACGCCGGAGTAGCCGGAACCGAAGTAAAAACAAGTTCCGGCAGGTTTCCTTCCGTAACCTTGTAAAACTTGATGCGCACCGAATTATCGGACAACGGAGCAATGCTGAGCGTTCCATCGGACAGAGTGACATCGACTTTGTCGGGCAACTGCTTAAAGTTTTTTACAACTTGTCCCTGACATAGAAAAGGGAAAAAACTAACTATTAATAGGAATTTTAATTTCATATCATTGCTTTCATGATCAGAGAAATAAAACGATGGTATATCCATCGCTTTATTTCTCTGCAAGGTTACATAAAAAAGTATTTTAGACGTCTCTATTCAATCTTGAATACGACAGATGTTGCAAAAGGCATCTGCTTAGGACAAGTGATTGTGAGTCCATCGGCTTCGAGTTTCCATTCCAATTTGCCATTATATCCCAGCAGTTTCACCGATCGAACGGCTTTGTCCATATACTTTGCATCGGCACCCAACGATTTGATTTTGACTGTTGCACCGGATGAAGGTACATTCATACAAAATGCATAAAGTGCACCGCTCTTGCCAACAGTAAACCGAATGTCTTGCGCATCGTATTTAAATTCAGCTTGTCTACGATTCAATGCTCCTCCCGGCATCTTCTTCAACTTACCAGCAACTAATTCTCCTTCGCCGGGTATTTTCCAAGCATGGCTTCCATAAACAGCTTCGCCGTTACGGCGCATCCACACGCCAACTTCTTTCAACATTTTGATACTACCTGCATCCAACGATCCGTCAGGCAGGATTGCAATATTAATAGCAGCATTGCCATCGCGCGCAATGGCTTCGATGAGATAGCGAATCATCATTCCCGAATCGTACGTAAAATCAGGTGCATAAAACCAATCACCAACAGGTGTTTCTCCAATCCAAGGCTGATCGGTCTTTATGTCGGTTGGAAGGCCGTGCTCTTCGGTATTCACCGTGCCGTTGGTCTTTTTGCGAAACTTCACAATACTGAAAGTATTCACTACACCGCGATTTTTGAGGGTTCGGTTGTAATAATCTGCCATCACCGTCTGCATCGCATCCGCTTTAAATCCGGTACCGGTTCCATTACCCGTAAACGGACCCTGAACGGTTCCGTCGGTATAAATGAAATCGGGATCGTAGTGTGCCACCACATCCATCATACGCAAAGCCCACTGGGTAGCATACCACTTAGCATAATCCAAGTGATTGACAAAGATCCCTGCCGGAGCTGCCGACCAGTCGGTATGCGCATTTCTTTCCACGCCTTTATATTCACGAAGATCGATTCCATACAACAAACGCGGATCGTAGCCTTCCCACCATTTACCTTTTCCATCGGCAAGCGTCAGGTTACCGTCATAAGGCACACCCTTCTTAGGTCCGTCTTTATCGCTGCCAAATGCGGTTTGCCACCACCACCAGGTATATTCGTGGTGAAATGTCACCCCGTAATGCATTCCATTGGCACGACAAGCCTTTGCCCATTCACCGATCAAATCACGTTTGGGACCGATGTTTACAGAGTTCCAGGGTTGATACTTCGAGTTCCACATATCGTAATTATCGTGGTGTACCCCTTGTATCATCAGAAAACGGGCACCCGCCTCCTTATATAGTTTTGCAAGTGCAGCCGGGTTCAGTTTCGTTGGATTCCAATCGCGAAGCACCTCTTTATAGCCGACTTCGGATGGATGACCGTATTTTTTGAGATGATTATCATAAGCTCTTTTACCCGGTTTATACAAATTACGCGCATACCAGTCGCCACTTTCACCGGCCGATTGAGGGCCAAAATGAACCCATATTCCAAATTTTGCCTCGCGTAACCACGATGGTTCACCGGGATAGTTCTTTTCTATCGATTCCCACGTCGGTTCGAATGGCCCGGAGGCGATTGGGATATTCAGCTTCACTTCCGGAAAAGTCCTCCAATCTCCCATTTTTACGCTATCAATAGGTAGCTTAGCGGGGATGGAAGGAAACGGTGGAAGTAAGTAAGGTTCAGCACTTGATTTCGAATTTACTTTTTTATTTTGAGCATTCAAACTCAAAATAGAAATCAATACAATAACGATAATTCCTATTTTTTTTTTCATTGTCTATTTATTGGTTCTTAATAATATTACAGAATGAACTCGTCTTGGCTTTTATTTGAGATGCTATTTTATGATCAATTTTACTTAATGGCTACCTAACTTAAGTGGAGGAATTTGGTTGCAAAATAAGAAAACTTCATTGATATTACAATATTACAGCCCTGCTGCCGGAGGAAGGGCAAAAATAACAAGGAACAGACGGCTTCACTATTCTTTTTACCGCAAAGATCATCGCCCCGGTTGTTAATCCGTTTGCCACCGCGCAAAGCATTATAGCTACTGCTTTAACCTCTTTGACAAGCCGGATTTATTTAGCCTGACTTGTTTCAATAACAGCTTTATAAGCTGCTTTCGGATTCAATTGACCATCAAACAGAAGCGCATCCTGTCCACGACGCCACGAACGGGTATCGCTTAGACCCCAGAAGGTTACGCGTTCGATCACGTCGGAATGGCGCATAAAAATTTCGAATAATTTTTTATATACTTCGGCCTGTTTAATATAGTTCTCAGCCGGAATTTTTTTGGCGCCCTGATTCACACTAAAAGCACCACTGTTCTCACCCGTTGCCGTTACGTCAAGTTCTGTAATAGAAACCTTCAGTCCCAGCGATGCGTAGTCTTCAATGGCTTTTTCAACATCGGCAAGGTTGGTATCCAAATGCCAGTGTCCCTGAATTCCAACACCGGTGATAGGAGCTCCTTCTTTGATAAGACGTTTCAGCAACAACATAGAGCTGGCGTGTTTTCCTTTGTTTTCAACTGCGCCCTGTTCGATGTTGTAGTCATTGTAGTATAACTTCGCTTGAGGGTCGGCTTGATGCGCCCATTGAAAGGCTTTGGTCAATACCTCCGGTCCTACCACCTTATACCAACTGAAAGTCCGGAGATTTTCCGTCGTTCCGTCACCACCATCGGCAATGGATTCGTTGAACACGTCCCAACCAATGATGCGTCCTTTGTATCGCCCTACCACGGTTTTGATATGTTTCTCCAAACGTTTCAGTGCGACTTTTTTGCTTGCCATTTCGCCTTTGATACTGCGCGCCCACATCTCATCCATCGAAAGGCGTGGCGCTTTCGGATCAAAATTCATTCGCGGTCCTCTTGTCGGTTGAGCCTCTTCGGTTTTCGGATTTACTGCCTGGAAAAACCATGCCGGAGTTTGTGAATGCCAGCCAAGGGTATGTCCCCACACTTTTAACCCGTTTTTCTGACACCAATCAACCATGGCATCGGTAGTTTTGAAATTATACGTATTTTCCGACGGATGAATCGGCTGTGGTTTCATGCAATTTTCCGGCGTAACAATGTCATATTGCGCTTTAATACTTGCCTGATAAACCTCATTATTCGATGTCAAATCATCCGCACAGCCGATAAGAAATTTTCCGGCAAATGCCTCTTTTAGAGTCTTATGGGACAACGCATTGTCCTGGCAATGTACAGAGATTGCCAAAGTTTGAATCAGGATAAAACCTGCAATAAAAAAGTTTTTCATCATGTATATATTAAATTTAATTAGTTATACGGCATGTTTGTCAATACTCCAATCGTGGAAAAGGTCAATATTTGGACCCGTTTTATCATTAAACGAAAGGTTCTCTCCGACTATACAAATCCGGTTTATTAAGAGACCCATTACAGCGTTGCTTCATACTTTGTTACCCAGTCCATCGGTTTATTATGCCCCAGTTTAATATGTAACTGAACCGGTTGTCCTTCGTTCAAATGTATTTCACAATGCGTTTTATCGTTTTGCGGCATTGACTTCAATACCCCCGTCGGTGCCGTAATATCTTCAATTCCCTGTCTGGCCGTTAATGTAATATCCTGCTTTTTCAACGAGGTAATCGTAACATCTACCGTCCGTGTATCCATATTCCATGTCAATTTATCAATACGGGCAAAGGTACGGGCGAGCATCCCGTTAATAGAACCCTTCAACAACGAGGGGGGAAGTGCCGGTAAAAGTTCAATGACACCCGGACGCGAATAGGCCAGCATCTCCATCATAATCGTTTGAATTCCACCCTGAGCATCCGGCATCGGTCTGGCATAGGGATCGTGCGAACATCTGAGTGTCGTACCGACATAACCCTGCTCGATCAGTTGCCGTAATTCGGTATCCACCATATAGCTATCTTTAAGCCGCGCACCAACCAATGCACGATGGCAACGTCCATGGGCCGCTAACCGCTCCGGTACGCGCCTCCGATCGGCCATCAAAGCACCCAATGCGAGTTTCGGTGTACGGTCAGGATCAATTTCATCGCCGGGCCATGCTCCATAAAGATGAGAGACATGCCGTTGGTTATAATTTTCCTGCAATGTAGGCCATGCCCACTCTTTCAGCGTACCATCCGGTTCATACAGATACGGTGGCAATTTATCCAGTATTGCCTGCCATTTTGGAATATTATCGGCTTCAATGCCCAGCGTCTTTGATGCTTCGATTAAATTAGTCAGGACTTCCCGGCAAACAGAAATATCCATGGTGGCATTAATCGACATCATGCAAGAAGTATTCAGATTTCCGGGCCAGTTTTCCGGTGAAAAAGAGGGAGCAAAAATATATTTTCCATCTTTATCGGTAACGGTAAGAAAATCTTCGTAAAACAGAGCCAGATCTTTCAACCCCGGCACAATATGGTTGCGTAGAAAGTCCAGGTCTCCGGTAACAAGATAGTAATCCCAGAACGGACGCATACACCATCCTCCTGCCGAGATCCAATAGGGATGCGGCCATATTTCGCCCGAATTAGATGCACTGGAATAATGAAACGCGACTCCCATCCCCTTATCCGGCCAAAGGCTGTAGTGTGTACCGCGCATGCCAAAAATATTCTTCGCATTGACACGAAAATCGGAAGCCAGGCTCTCCATCCAGTTAAAATAGGCATTCATACCCTCTCTCAAATCGCCTTGCGGCCCCGGAGATATTTGCAAATTGATATTGGCATTCACCTCGGCAGACATGCTGGGATATTTGCCGCTGGTAAGCATAAACCAATAACGCCCCATTTCAAATATTTTTTCCAGCAAAGCCGGTGAATAATCCTGTCTGGATCTCTGATTAGCCAGAAGTTCTTCCGAAGAGAGGCCGTATTGAGAATCACCGCCAAAATCGACGGTAACACGATTAAGAGCCTCCGATTGCACTTTGCTGTGACGCTCCAGCATCGCCTCATAATTAGGAGTAAGCTGCTCGACTGCTTGATTCAACGCTTCTACCTGACTTTCGCTATAGTCGGCAAACCATTCGATACGGGTTAAAAGCATCACAGAAGCCGCATTCTCAATGACCAATGTACCGTTTTCCATACGGGCAGTACCGCCATTACGAACAACACGAACAACTCCGGCATAGCCACTGTTGTCTGTCGACGGATCCAGGCGACATTTATAAATCAGCCTGTCCGTATTAAAATCGCGCATAATCTCACTCGATCCACTTGCCGTGTACGATGCCTTCGCGTCTTGTTTGAAAGCAGCACCCGGACGCATTCTCCGTTGCTGATCGGCCAAGGTGATCCGTACATTTACCGACTGCCCTTTTGGAGCGGTAAGCAACTGTACCACAACGTTATCAGGACGTGATGTAAACGTTTTACGAATCCACTCGCCACGGCTATCATTCCAGTAAACATTGGCTTCGCTGTTTTCAAAATTAAGCGTACGAAGATAATCTTTAGCCAATGCCGTTTTCGGAAAATCGAGACGCATAAGAAATGCCGGTACGGTCGGATGGGTCCATGTGTTTTCTTTAATCGGCCCCTTCCCCATCTCCTTAAACGCTAACTCGATGGCTTCTTTGTATTTACCATCCAACACCATTTGCCGTACCTGAGGAAAGACATTGGCTGCATTTGGAGCTTCAAGAGGTCTTCTCCATGGCATAAGCAGACTTTCATGGTGGAAAAGAATTTGTTCCGAGTATGGATTTCCCAACATCTCAATGTTCATCGCTCCATTACCCGAAATCAATCCGTCTCCAAGCGTCTCTCCGGGTGCAATACTGCAGAAGCCATGCTTTGGTACAATCTTCCGTTTAAGCCTTTCCGTCAAAGTCATCGATGAAATTTTGACAGCTGGTAACTGATTTGAATCTGTATTTATGCGGTCAGGATGATCGCCAGCAGATGAAATTTTCTGCTCTATAGCAGTTTTTTTGACAGACTGATGTCTACCGGAACTCTTTTGAGCTTCTGCAAATGTCGGAAAGACTAGGATTAAACTGATTATACCGACAACTAGCGTACTTTTTATGAAAAAATCTTTGCGTTGCATAATGACCTTTTTAGATTGTTATTTACGTCACCATTAAAAGCCTATTAATCATATATTTTAGAGTTTAGTCACGATTTTTCTTCCACTATAAATTACAACTTTATCAATCATTCTACCTTCCGCAACAACAACGACATTAAATTTCCGACTTGAAAGCATTCCGGGATACGCTCCTTTACGTGCTTCGATGGTCAATGTGCGTGTTCTATCATTCCATTTCATTGGAATTTCAGTGTATTCTCCCTTCTGATAATCATAATTATCGCCTTCATCCTCATAAAGTGTGAAAGAAGCATTTGACCCCGGATATATACGTAGCGTAATATTATCCCATGCCTTTTCTTTCACAAACTGAAGATCCTGCCCTATAGGGAGAATACTCCCTGCTTTAACATAAAGTGGAGAATGTGCAATTGGAGCATCTGCCTTGATTTTCTGCCCTCCATCGAGTTTCTCATTCGTCCAATAGTTATACCACTGAGTTCCGGCAGGAAGATATACTTCGTATTGCTTTTTTTCATTCCAGTTTACAGCCGGCCAACCGCTGGCAATATCCTTCTCATCCTGTTTGTTCCAGCCAGACATTTCATCCGTCTTCACCACTTTTTCTTTAGTGAAGAGTGGATCGACCACCGGACAAACCAATAAACTGCGTCCAAACATATACTGTTTCCCTAAATTCCAGGTGTTCTTGTCATCCTTAAAGTCCATAACAAGAGCACGCATGAAACTGTCATCATTTTTGCTCACTTGCCAGCTCGTGCTGTAAATATATGGGAGAAGATTGTAACGCATCTTTACTGCGGATAACAGTGCATCGAACACGGGTTCGCCGGGTTTGCCATAGTAATAGAGTTCGCGATAGACATCCGTACCATGACTTCGCATCATCGGAGTGAAGAGGCCAAACTGCATCCAACGTACATAAAGTTCTTGGTACTGTGGATTCTTTGTTCCGGAATTATCAAGATAATGACGATTGTATGCCCCAGCAAAAAAACCACCTATATCCGAATTCACGTTAGGATTGGCTGTTAGTGTGTAGTTAAGACAGAGAGGCACCTGATTGCGTAGAGACTCCCATGAACTACCCACATCACCGCTCCAGGTGTTGGCTCCATAACGCTGCTGACCGGCAAAATACGAACGGGTAAGAATAAAAACACGTTTATCTTTATCCACGGCACGCTGATGCTCGTCTACACCACCTACAGTCATGAATGGGAAAAGATTACGCACAGAACGGTAAGAACCCACTGAGCACTTCTCGTCCAGATCAGACTCCTTGTAATTTACATGGTCTGGGTCTGTAGAGTCCATCCACCAAGCATCAATACCCATTTTATGAAGGCGGGAGAGATTTTCCCAGTAAATATCGCGTGCCACAGGGCTGTAACAATCATAAACCCGAACTCCGGAAGGGTAGTCTTTACGAGGAGGCCACGAATCAAGACCCGACTCCGGCCAAGTCTCGAAAGAGAAAAGTAATCCTTTTTCTTTAAGCTCTTTAAATGCCTTTGTCTGCGGACCAAAACTTGACCAGATACTGATACTTATGTGAGCATTTTTTGCATGTACTTCATCAATCATGTTCTGTGCATTATTGAAGTCTTTATTGAGAAACTCCATTGCGTTCCAAGTATAATTTGTGCCCCAGTACTGCCAATCCTGAATAATACCATCGAAAGGAATTTTCATCTCACGATATTTACGAACAACCTCAAGCAGTTCGTCCTGGGTCTTGTAGCGCTCACGACTCTGGTGAAAGCCGTATGTCCACATGGGTAGCATAGGAACCTCACCTGTCAGATGACGCATCTCACGTATTACTCCATCCGCGTTCCCGCCATACATGAAATAATAGTCAACCAACTTTTCAACCTGACTTTCCAATTCCAGCGTCTTGTTATCATTAAGATCCGTTGGCGAATAGTTGTCCCAATAGATGCCGTAGCCCTTAATACTCTGAAAAAAATGGGCATAATCCTGAAGATTGGATTGCTGCATCTTACGGTGTTCACCACGCAGTGACATCTTGCCATTTTGTAGCATCCCAACACCATAAATAGGTTCATTTGCATCAAGAGCAAAGCATTGTTTTACCTTATACGCGCCTTTGTCAATGCCCTCATTAATTGGAGTGAATGCATATTCACCTTCAGTCAGGAGTTGAGTACCATCTGCTTTAGCGAAAGTGATCTTTCCTGATTTCTCGTCAATAGTTACTTTTAAGGCTGATGACAAATACGTTGTTACATCAGCATTGGTTATTTTCTTTACCTTTACATTTTCCGGTGTTGCAGTCACAACAAACGATTTTTTATCAACAACCTTGTTATCGGGAGTTTTAGTAACATGCACTATGCTCGGAGTAAAGAACTCAACCTTTAAATTTTGAGACATGGCATGTGCAGCGACAAGTGTCATGGCAACTGCAAAAGCCCATATTTTTTCAGTTATTTTCATAAACATTGACTTTATATAGATTTATATTTTGGAAATTATTTATTTTGTTGGTGTTATGCGATAGAGTCCGGCCCCATGCTGTGGCAATTCCCGACTAAAGCTCCTTTTGAAAGTTCCCAAATCTTTATGGCTCCACAAGTCACGCACTTTAACTTTGCCTTTTAGACCCAGATCTTCGAAATTAACTTTCACGTCGGCGGTTTCAGGAAGATCCATTGCCCCTTTGCTGACAAGCACACCAAAAACGACCGAGCCTTTTTCCTGAGTCACTACCCCGGTTGCTGTAAAGGTGTCGTAACCTTCCGGTAATTCGTAAATGATAACGGATTCTCCATGTGTACCAATACCTTCGGCAGGTTTATCGTTGATAACAATCGGCTTGTTATCGCATGTCCGATTCACGCGGGTTTCACCCCAACCTGCACTCGCACTGATCCATTTCAAATCGGTAAGTTTCAGGTCACCTTTTGGTCCGTGAAGCACAGGATCGACCCATACCACGTGATCCCAGTCGAAACCATTGCCGCCATCTTTCACGAACAAAACAAGCTTTTTTCCATCTTTTACCGATACTTCTACTTTTTGAGAACTACCTTTTCCGGCAATAAGCGGACTTGCATAGTCGGCATTGTTGAAATCAATATTATCGCCTTTGTTTTGTGCATTGAAAAGTGCAACGTACTTGTCTTTGCTGTTAGGCACATCGGCAGTCCAGACAATCAGGTTTTTATCACGCGATACCTGACGGTTGTTGGTGCTTTGCTGGTTCACTTTCAACATTTCGGGATTAGTGAGCATCTCTTTGGTAAAATCATCCAGTTTGGTCATATCGCCACCGAAGATTAGAGGCGAACGGCCAATAGCCCAAAGGCTCATCAACGTATATTGCTCATTTTTAGTAAAATTGGTCGGACGTTTGAAATCAACAATTCCAATCGGGAGCATATCGGCATCGGGGAAATGGCCGGGTCCACGATAAGGAGTCCAAGCATCCAAACGCTCAAACATGGCCAAAAGCAATCCCCATCTATCCCAAAAATCGTCGGTTATGCGCCACATGTTGGCATGGTTCATCACGTGTTCACCAGCTTTGATCGGAGTAGCACCCGGAGACAAACTTAAAATGATGGGACGGCCTGTTTTGTCAATCGCCTTGCGGAGCGCCTCAATTTCAGCTTTTTGGATATCGTCATAGGGACGCGAAATATCGTCGCACTTAATGAAATCGACACCCCAATCGGCATACATCTGTACAATTGAATTATAGTAAGCCTGACCTTCGGGCTTGGTGGCATCAACACCATACATATCCGGATTCCAGGCACAACGGGAATTGGTCAATGCAATATCCTGAGCCTTAACGGTTGTACCCAACACAGGCAGGTTTTTTTCAACCGCCTGACGTGGAATACCACGCATGATATGAATGCCAAACTTGAGTCCTTTTGAATGCACATAATCGGCAAGCGGCTTAAATCCTTTTCCGTCGGCAGCCGAAGGAAACTTTTTCAGCCCGGGTGTCAGGCGACCGTATTCGTCCATCGTGAGCGTAGCTTTCGGGTCGTAAGCATGTCCTTTTGCTTCGGGTTCGTACCATTGAATATCCACCGTAAGATATTGATATCCGCTGGGCAAAAGATACTTTGCCATGGCATCGGCCTGTTCCTTAACTTGTTGTTCCGTGACTGTCGTACCAAAGCAATCCCAGCTATTCCAGCCTAAGGGTGGAGTTGGAGCCCATGCATGATAGCTTTTTTCTGTCTGCGCGAAAACATTGGAAAGACAGGTAGCACAACATACAAGAATTAACAATAGTCGTTTTAATTTCATATTTATTTCAATTTATGGCAAACAAGACATTATTAACTAATTAATAATCAGAATTATTAAATTGTATTCATGTCCATTTTCAAGAGAATGTGATTTTATATTTACAACTTGCATCTCCTCTACGAACGGAGGCAATAACTTCTGCGTGCGTGTGCTTTCCCGACACTGCAGAAAACATCTTTTCGGCAAATCCTTCGGAGCAATAACATATTGCAGATGAATCTTTTTTCTTATTATAGACAGCTGCAATCGGGCAAACACATGAATTTTTATTTTCATCGGCAATTAGTACGCCTTTTCCCTTGTCGTAATCCACTTTCCATCCCCATTTATCGCGAAGGAAAACAGAAAACCGATCAAGATCGCCTTTGTATTCAGCCAAAAGAGCGTCCATTTTCAAATTTTTAAAATGAACTTCAGCTGTTTTTTTAATCAATTTTCTAGCGGACTCTTTATCTAACTCAACATTGGCATTCAGAAGTAGACTCGATATCCATTCGCGCGAAAGAGCAAGGCTTTGAGTTTGAGCCTGAAATGCTTTTTCATCAACGTTATCAGTTTTGTTCGCCAACGCAATTGAACCGAATCCGCACATACAAACTCCTGATATGCAAGCTTTTTTCAAAAAATCTTTTCTATTCATAAGACTTCAATTCGTATTATTATTTTTTTGCAGGAATACTCACTCCTTCTGTTGTCAAGGTAATTGGTTGTATGCTTCCGTCAGGGTTAAAGTAAAGATATTCAACGCAAACCTGACGACGGCAATCGCCTCCGGGTGTTCCATTTAAGGCGTAGGCTCCATCGTGGTAGAAAAAATACCATTGTCCTTTAAACTCATTCACTGACGGATGAATGGTGAAGCCGTGTTTTGCCGAACTGGTAATTAAACCACCATAAGTCCAAGGTCCTGTGATTTTTTTTGCAGTAGAGTAGGCAATTTGCTCAGCCTGAACACCAGGCGCATCGGCAGCATAAACCATGTAATAGAGATCGGCGCGTTTGAAAAGCCATGGGCCTTCCGAATAATTTCTGAATGGTACTTTGGTAATTGGTCCATCAATCTCAACCATGTTGTGCTTTAACTTGACCATATAACAATCGCCGTTTCCCCAAGCCATCCATGGTGTACCGTCTGTGTCGATAAAGACGGTTGGATCAATGTCCGAATTCCATCGATGCGAATCTTTGGTCATGTCGTCGGTAATCAGTGGTTTGCCGGGGAGAGCTTCTTTAAAAGGCCCTGTTGGGCTATCGCCAACAGCAACAGTAATGAAGTGTCCTTCCTTCCGGTCGAGAGTAACGTAGTAATAATATTTGCCATCCTTTTCCACCACTTGTGCTGCCCAAGCAGAACCACTGTTCGCGTTGACGAAATCTTTAGCAGCCAAAACAGGACCATGAGCCGTCCAGTTTTTCATGTCTGTAGTTGTGTAGCAAAGCCAGTTGGGCATGTTGAACCAGCCACCCACAGAAGCTTTATCTTGTCCGACATAAGCGTAAACTGTATTACCTATGACTGTTATGGCAGGATCGGCAGTAAAAGCATCCGTGAAAAGTGGATTTTGTCCGGCTACACGTGGCAGCGCTTCCCCTGAAATTTTCACCTCATCAATTGCGCCATCGAGTACCTGAAGGCTATTGGGATAACCTCCAGGAAATCCATGCCCAATGACCCACATACCGGCATCGCTCCGCAAAGCCTTACCTTTGAAGGTAATTGAAGATGGCTTTTCAAAATTTGTCTGATCCGAAAGTTTTACTTCAAAACGAAGTTGCGTTTGACCACTTTTAGAATCGTAATTGGCTTGAGCGCGAACATCGTACCACTTACCGGCTTCTACTTCCTCGCCAGCTACAACCCGACGGGCCACACCGTCGGCACACATCACCTCCACAAAGTATTTTTTACACATATTGTCAAAACCGATAGACACATCGCCGGCCATTTGTCCTCTTGCTCCTTCTTTGCAAAGGTAAACCTGCTCTGTACCAAGCAAATTACACTTTAAGCTGGCTTCTATCGTCCAGCTTTTCTGCATATCGTAATAAGCCAACGGGCGGTTGAACGTTACCACATACTCGCCGTTTTTCAAAGCTAATGAGCGAGTGTTCGGTTTTCCATCAACCTGCGCAACAGGAACATTATCGGAAAAAACAATAGGCGATGGTTTTGCGCCACGTACCTGAAGGAAGTTTCCTTTGCCCGATTCGTCGAAAACATAAGGCTGAGGTTCGATTGGATTGCGGTTGTCGGCAGTCAACGGCTGACCGACTATAGGTGTCGAAAGTGAATCACCTTTGAGATGTTTGATCTGCTCAAAGCTCCAATGGGCAAGTAAATTACCGTCTGAAGAAGCACCCTTAACGATTGAATTGCCCGATAAACCTCCAACAAAAACGAATGCTAAGGCTAAATTTAGATTTTTGACATGTACCATTTTTGAATTATTTGTTTGTTTCCTTTAGTTGAAATTTCCACCAGTCAAAATTGAATAATTCACGTCCGGCGGTGATATTGTGTCCGTTAAAACAAAAGAAAATATCATGCTTCCCGGTTACATCATGCTTTAGTTTCGATGTAAAAGTTTTAAATATATTCCATCCTCCTGTGCGAGGAAGATCAATAGAAGCTATAATGGCGCCGGAAACACTGTCCAAACGAACCTCCAAAATACCGCCATCAACCCCGGCGGCTAACGAAGCTGAAAACGATTTGGGCGATTGGGATCCAAAATTGACCTCGCGCACTTTCGTGTAACTTTTTAAGCGAGTGCTTGATACGTAAACTCCAATCTTTTCGTTTTGAGATATGGAACATTTTTGCGACCATGCCATCGTTTCGGCTTCCACACGTTTGTAAGGATCGATAAACCCAATCGGCTTTGGACCTTCTTTTGTTGCTGTAACAGAAGGGATTGTTCCATCGGAGTTGTAGCTAAATTGTTC
The DNA here is from genome assembly GCA_017860295.1 of Bacteroidota bacterium. Lineage (GTDB taxonomy): Bacteria > Bacteroidota > Bacteroidia > Bacteroidales > Paludibacteraceae > Microbacter. The sequence continues at coordinate 281,752 of JAFNAS010000001.1, forward strand.
CACACAGGCTGCACGTCCGTAGCTTCCGCCGTTAGGCAGCAAACCGCTATGATAGAACAGGTAGGAATTTCCTTTGTAGTCGATAATTCCTCCATGATTGGTAAAGCTGTTCAACTTTTGATTTTCCATTATTTTCCCCTGATATTTCCAAGGGCCAATGGGACTATCACTTGTAGAATAAGATAGACTTTCTCCTCCCTTACCCATTCCGGCATACATCATGTAATAAAGGCTGTTGCGCTTGTAAAACCAGGGACCTTCCACATACATGTCTTTGTTAGGGGTTTCGGCACTTTTGTTCCCTCTAACTCCTCCGAAAGATTCGACAGAAATCGGAACCGTAATAATATCACCCGAATAAGAAATCATGTCTTTGTTTAGTTTGACATAAAACAAACCTCCGTTTCCCCAATAAAGATAAGCTTGTCCGTCATCGTCAATCCATACGGTCGGGTCGATATTCGACCAACTTCCATTGATAATCAATGGTTTTCCAAGTGCATCCTTAAAAGGCCCGGTTGGCGAATCGGAAACAGCCACGCCTATTGCCATGTCGTTTTTTGTGCTTTGAGCGCAGATGTACCAGTAAAATTTCCCGTTACGTTCGATGCATTGAGCCGCCCAGGCGCGATCGCGTGCCCATTTGAAGGATTCCAGCGAAATAGGGCTTCCATGATCCGTCCAGTTTACCATGTCGGTAGTGGATAGCACACGCCATTTGGTCATGTAGTAAAAATCAGTTCCGGGAATATCATCGCCCACATACGCATAAAGAGTTCCGTTATAAACCATCGGTGCCGGATCAGGACCGAAATGCGTCTGAACAATCGGATTCTCTGCCCGACTAACACCCCAAAAAGCGATTGTCGCCAAAACTAAAGCTAAATATTTTTTCATTTCGTATATCAATTTTCATGTAAACGTCACTCTTATTGGTCACTAAACTTCCACCAATCAAAGTTGAACAAATAATCTTCGCTACCTCTGAATACAAAGTACAAGTCATTAATGCCTTTCACTCCATCAATTTTGCAGGAGAGAACTTATAGAGAACTACTCCATGTGCAGGTACTTTAAGCAATAGCTCTCCCGATTTGGTCTCTATCTCACTGATATTCGTTTGCCTCCAAAGGTCACGTACCTGAAATCGTCCATTAAGTCCAATTTTTTCGAAATCTTTGTAGGAAAATTCCATTCTATCTAGACCAAAATTGCAAAAACCAACCGCACGGCTACCATCTTCAAGTTCCTTTACATAAATCCGCAAATCACCAATCGTCTGAACACAGGTAGCCTGTTTTCCAAGCGGATCTTGATTGATTTCGATTACCTCATCATTAGTTAGTAAGTTCAAGGTAAAGTCATCCAGCTTTTCCATATCGCAACCAATGAGGAGTGGCGCGGAGAAAAGACTCCATAAACTAATATGAAGATACTGCTCGTCGGGTTTCAATTTACTTTTATGCGGATTTCCCCAACCAACTGTACCAACTACAAGCATATCAGGATCATTCCAGTTACCTGGTTTGGCATAAGCTGCAGATTTATCCTGATCTAATGCTATATTTTTTACACTTACCCAAGTATCTGTTATATCATTAGTTGTACGCCAGCAATTACCATTAACAGAATCGCCCCATTTCCACACGTCCGACATACCATACTGGCATACGCTAAATACAATATCGCGAGGCTGTTGGCGAAGATATTCGCCCATTATTTTAAATGGCTTAATAGCCGTATTCAATTCGTTGCCACCCTTGTAAGACAAAGATGAGACTTTAGATGGATCGTTGTTTGGTAAACCATTAATAACATTGCCATAGCTGCACCAATCGTATTTCAGATAGTCGAAGCCCCATTTGGCATAGCTTTCGGCATCTTGCTTTTCATAGCCATAGCTACCAGCACAGCCACCACATGTCCATGGGCCTGGACTTGAATAAAGTCCTATCTTTAAACCGAGACTATGCACATAATCAGCAAGATCTTTCATGTCTACAAACCGTGAATTAGAAACAATGTTACCAGCCTCATCGCGAAATTTACCTCGTAATGACTGGTCTTTGGAATCGCGGTTATTTTCCCAGAAATCGTCAACATTAACATAAGTCCAACCGTGATTGATAAGTCCGCTTTTTACCATAGCATCCGCTGCGCGTTTCACTTTATCTGCCGAAACTTCGTTGGCAAAACAATTCCAACTGTTCCAACCCATTGGCGGGGTAAGCGCAATACGGTCGCCGCAAACAATGCGCAGCTTTTTTTCGGCCTTGCCTTTTGCATTTTTGGCACCAAGGATAACTTCGTAGGTTCCGGCTTTGGAAAGAGAACCCGAAATGATGCCTGTTTGCTGGTCAATTTTTAACCCTTTTGGCAAACCCGAGGCAGAAAAAGACATCGGACGGTCGCCTGTTGCAGCTACAAAGTATTGAAAAGGAGAACCCGGACGCACTCCAAAAACTTTTGCGCTGTTTATTCTGGGTTTGGCAGAAGGCTGTGGTGTAAGTATATATGGTTCGCTTGCCACCGGGTTATATGTTTTAAACGTGGTTACACCCGTGGTTTCAAATTTTGCATCTGCCCAATCGGCATGGTCGTAGTAATTTCCATTACCACCATCGGTTACCACCAATTCGAGTTTCTGTATCCCTGCAAGTTGTACCAAGCAAGATTTGGCGGCATCGCCTAAACGCATCACACCGCTCGACCATAGTTTTTGCCCGTCTCCATTTATAATAAACTCAACAGCCGGTTGACGGCCTGCAACCTCATCGTCGATTCCGACCTGAGCTGTAAATGCAATCGCCTTCCCATCTAGTTGAATCAATAACGAACTTTCCGCGTGAGTACCAAAACCGCGATCGAAGGTTTTGCCTGCAATTGTCAATGTTTTACCATCAACAGATTTATTGCTACCCGGCGTACCGTGACCTTGGGTAGCAACACTCAAATCCAATTGGTCGAGCCATACTGTTTGAGCAGATAACTGTTCGGGACCCATCAGACTAAATGAAATGACGAGCCCTAAAATGATCGATAAGTGTGTGTTGTTTTTTATTTTCATGAATATCGTTTGTAAGACATTTTATATTGAAAATAAGATATACAGAGTCTTTTGCTAACTCTTATCTTATTTGAAGTTAAACTTCCACCAATCGAAATTAAACAACTCCTTCTCGCCCCTGAATACAAAATAAAGATCGTGAACGCCCTTTGTATTTTTCACTGGAGTGGTCACTGTTTTCCATAAATCGCCTTCGCCGGAAGTTTTAATGTCAATTGTACCCATTATCGGGCCATCAATCTTGTCTATATGAAGCTCTATCTTTCCGCCATTGAGTGAAGCCACATTAACATCGACCGAGGTTATTCCTTTTGAAAAATCGGCACCCTGCACTTTCAGGTAATCTCCGTTATGGATGGATGTAACATACAATCTGTCAGCAACTTTTTTGCCTTTGTTCCACGAAACGTTGCGTTCCCATTCAGTTGCCGACTCCGTTTTCGTCCCTTCGCTATAAGCCATGGTTTCAGCTTCAGTGCGTTTATAAGGATTGAGTGTACCAACCTGCGTAACATTTTTTGACCAAAACGGCAACTTCTGAATAGTACCATCGGCATTGTACGTTATGTTTTCGAGGCAAACAGAGCGTCTTTCGTAGTGCTTCGCCATGGTTTGTTTCAGGATGGCATAATTGAAACCAAATACGTATGAACTTCCTTTGTAGTCGATGATTCCCGGGTGATTTCCGCTCGAACGCTGGTCACCATCCATTATCATCCCCTTGTATTCCCAGGGGCCGGTTGGCGAATTACTCATTGCATAACCGATACCTTCGGGGCAACAGGTGGAAGCATACGACAGATAATAATGTCCGTTGCGTTTCCATACCCATGGAGCTTCCTGATAATTAGCCGGTTTTGTAGGTTCGTTTACAATTTCACCCGAATAAGAAATCATGTCTTCATTCAGCTTCACGTAATAAAGATTGGGATTTCCCCAGTAAAGATAAGCCTGACCGTCGTTGTCAATCAATACAGTAGGGTCAATATCGTGTACACTATTATGAATCAATGGCTTTCCAATTGGATCTTTGAACGGCCCGTAAGGACTATCGGAAACCAACACGCCAATTCCCATGCCGTTGGGCACCGGACAGTACATATAAAACTTATTGTTGCGACGCACACATTGCGGAGCCCAGGCTCCATTGTCTGTATTGATCCATTTGAAATCTTTGAGCGAAGCGACAACACCATGGTCGGTCCAATTCACCATATCCGTAGAGGTGTAAAGCAGCCAATTCAGCATTTTAAACCCGAAGGCATCGTCTTCGTCATGGCCGGTATAAAGAAAGACAGTGTCATTGTACACAAGCGGAGCGGGGTCGGCTGTGTATTTGGTCTGAATGATAGGGCTTTGCGCATGACCAACAAATGGCAAATTTAGTATAGCTGCAAAAATTAGAATAACTAATACTTTACTTTTCATGAAATGTATATTTTTTGTTTAAAATAATGTGATTGTATAGGTGAATGAAGTAGGTTCGGCAAATACCTGATATTCTTTAAGTGGTCGTGGGCCACAACTGGCGGAACCTACGCCCAAAGTTTTAGTGGAAATGCAAAAAACGGTTGAAGTGCTGGCTGGTAGGTCAATTTTATATTCAACCGGATACATTTGTTCATCGGTATGGGGCAACGCCGCTACCTGCATCAGTTTTTCATCCGCTTGCACCATCAACGAAGGCATACCGTTGCCGCTTAGTTTTGCCCAACGTACCTCTTCGTGGTTACCGCGTTCCATCGGTTTTTCATATTCATATTGCTCATTTACACCTAATTCGTAGATGCCGACATCTTCAGCACTTTTGCGGTCTGAATAGTTCTCAGTTGGGCCACGCCCAAAATAGCGCATTCGATCGAGCTTTTTATCAAGCAACATGCGTACGCCTATACGGGCTAAATTTATTTTGAATCCGACAAATTGAACCTGATTATCAACCTTAATCGAGCCATCGCCTTTTACCAGGTAAGTGGCGGTGTGATAAACGCCAAACCCGTTTTTTCCATCGGCTTTTGTTGTCGAAATGACTCTAATAGAATAATTATCAACGGTTTCTACTTTAAAATCGACCAAGTTGTATTGAAGGGTATTAACACCAAATTTAGCCCACTGTTGGTAAGCCCAGTCATCGTCGTTGCGGTGAGAGGCTCGCCATAAGTGTAATTTAGGAGCACCGTCGGCAACTAATAAATTGGTTCCATTCTTTGTCAACTGGCTTATAAAACCGGTTTTCTTATCAAAGTTTACAGAAAAATCCTTTCCTGTAACAACAACATATTGAGCATTTTGAACAAGTTTTACCGGTTGAGTGACTTTTGTTTCTGTCACCGGAGGCGTATTGACAGGGAGTTTGAATTGTGCAGAAGCTACTTCAAAACCTTTATCTGCCCAAAGCGTCTTTTCTTTTTGAGTGTATGACACACGCAAGAAATATTCCGCTCCTGCTTTTGGATGCTCTATTTTATAAGGAATATTTGCCACAAAATTTCCTTTTCCCCATGTAGGACGCATTCTAAATGTTCCATTATCAATTTCTTGTCCGTTTTCGGTCAAGCTCCACGTGGCATCAAAACCATCTAAAGAAATAAATTGATATTTGTTTTTAATTTGAACCCCACCATTAACCGGATCAGTTAATTCTGTATCAATCCATTGAAATGCTTTCTTCATTTCGGGATAATGCGGTTTAACTTTGCTCCCTTCGGTAGAACGGTCGTAAGAAATCACTCCTTTGTGAATGAAATAATGGTCGTTCGGAAACTCTCCAAAGCCACCGCCATAGGCCAGAATCGGATGGTTCGGATCGCGTTTGTTCCACAACGCCTGATCCTGAAACTCCCAAATAGCTCCGCCCAAAATCTCGGGATTGTTATCAAAAGCTTTCGAGTATTCGTCGAGAGAACCCATGGAATTGAACATGGCATGAACAAACTCACAGATATAAAGAGGTTTGGTTAATCCCCAGTTTTTTGCCATATCCACATAATCGGCTGCGGTACCGTACATACGACCATCCAAGTCGGCAGGATTATTTTTACCTGTTCCAAAACGTTCGTAGTGCACAAAACGGGCTGGGTCAATCGATTTTATGGTGTTCATTGCTGCCACAAAATTGGAACCTACGCCGCCACACTCGTTTCCAAGTGACCAAATAATTACGGACGGACTATTCTTAAAGTTCTCAACATTAGCAACATTTCTGTCAATAATAGCTGCTTTCATAGTCGGTTCCTCATCAAAACGTCTGTCGTACCCGTGACACTCGCAATTTGCTTCGGCAACCAACCAGATGCCATATTCGTCGCATAATTCGTACCACCGAGGATCGTCCGAATAGTGGCTGGTACGGACATGATTGCAGTTTCCTTGCTTGATAACTTCAAGATCTTTAATCATTTGCTCTTCGGTAATGGCATGGCCAACATCCGACCAATGTTCGTGACGGTTTACGCCTTTCAGCTTGATCGGCACGCCATTGACCATAAAAATTCGCCCCTTGATTTCAACTTTGCGGAAACCAATTTTTTTGGACAATATTTCGCCTTCGGAATTTGTCAACACAACCGTATACAGATTCGGCGTTTCGGCAGTCCATTTTAGCGGATTAGCTACCTGAATTTTTACATTCAAAACCTCTTCTCCATTGGACTTAAGCGGTGTACCCTTTGCGCTACCTTTAGCTATTTCTTTGCCATCTTTGTCGTAAAGCGTAGCAGTGAATGTTTGCGCTTTGGTAGTTTTATCGCTATAATTTTTAATTTTTGCCGTTACATCCAGCGTGGCATCTTTGTAATCTTTATCCAAATCCGTTTTTACAAAAAAGTCGCGGATATGCACTTGTGGGGCACTCCACAGCGTTACATTGCGAAAAATACCATGCAAACGCCACATATCCTGATCTTCGAGCCAGGTGCCCGAACTATATTGATACACCTCAACCGCAATCATATTCTTGCCCGGTTTCAGGTATTTGGTCAGATCAAAATCGGCGGCATTGCGGCTGTTCACGCTGAAGCCAACCTTTTCGCCGTTCACCCATAAAAAGAAAGCACAGTCTACCCCATCGAACGTAATAAAATTGCGACGACCCATCCATTCGGCAGGCACAGCGAATTCTCTGCGGTAACTTCCTACAGGATTGCGTTCCACAAACGACGTATACTTTTTATCCGGTTCGCTCATCACATGCGGGAAATCTTTCTTTATGGTATAACCCAAATTTCGGTAGAAAGGCGTTCCGTATCCTTGTACTTCCCAATTGGAAGGCACCGGAATTTCTTTCCAACCCGAAACATCATAATCAGTCTTGTAAAAATCGACGGGACGCTGCTCGGGTGTCGGTACCCAGTTGAATTTCCATAATCCGTTCAAACTCTGACAGAGCGACGACGCATGTCGTTTGGCAACCAAAGCCTCCTGCAAATTGGCATAAGGCATCAACGTGGCGTGATAGGGTTCTTTGTTAATTCCGAGTAGTTGCGGATTCTCTATTTCAGAAGGAATGGAAGCTTGCTCAGATACTGCAGCTTTTGCTGAAAAATAAAAGATGCATACGTAAAAGATGCATACATAGAAGGGTAGCGTGAAGCGATGTTTTCTCATGTGTAATTTAGAGTTTATCTCGTATAAAATAATTGCATAATAACAGCTTGTAAACAAACCGGCTCTCTTAAGAATTTGTATGAACAAACGACAAAAGAGATCGGATGCCAACATCTAAAATACCAAACGGAGCAATGTCAATGGTTCAACTTTCTTCAAAAATTTCTATTCTGTTAGAATTATAGGAAGAAGACATCCGATCTCTATTCAATCGTGTGAAGAGTCGGGAATGTGCCCTCTGCCAAAGCAGAGAGCACTACCAAACAGTTTATTTATTGGTTATATGAAAATAGTCGAACGCAACATCGAAGGGTGTATTCGGTTTCGTCGTATCCGGATTGAAATAAAAGACGCTCTTCATTCCCTGTATTATTACACCGTCGCAAACAATTAACCCGGCCTTGATATCTTTGAGCAACATGTTGACTGTACCCAGCTTTTCGAATTTGGTTCCATCCAACGAATAGGATGCCGTATAATTGGCTCCGGTTTTTTCCAGACGAAGCGTCAACGCATTGTCACCCGTTACCGGTTTTCTGAGATTAAACGATGCCATCGATTTTGCAATACCGTTTTCTTCGATGATCAGATCGATGGTTCCCGGTTGTTCTTCCGCCCCCCCGGCCAATCTGCCACTGCGGGTCGTTTTGGTAACTGCCCGAAGCGCCAGTTTTACAAAATTGTCATCATTTTCATACGCCAGAATACCTGCGTTTTCGGGTTGAGACGGATTTCTGGAGCAAACGAACTTGGTATCGATCGTCCAATCGTTGTTCGCACTTTGCAACAAAATATTTTTCGCATTGTTGCTACGTTCCGACACGTCGCCTGTTTCACTGGTGATGGTAAGTGCGCCTGCACTCTTTGAAAGGCTGTATGTGCTCGTATTCGGTCTGATCCATTGCCATTGTTTGCCTACCGTGCCATCATTGAATTCGTCGCTAACCGACGCAACATCAAAGTTCAGATAGAATATATTCTTTTCCTGAGTAATGTTATCGACAAATTTCACGACAGTTGTTCCGGGAACACCTTTGGCAGGCTCGATCTCTACCGCAATATTCTTCGACATGGCAGACGCTTTTACCACCGGAAGTTTTGCTCCTTTTTTCAACAGATAACTGTAGGCTTTCGTTTCTTTATTGAACCCTTCGATATTCTTTCCGTTAACTGTTATCGATTTGGGAGTCAGATCGGGCATTACCTTCACCGGACAGCTGTTCGACACGGTCGTTCCGTTTACCGTTACATTCGCAAAGACAGAAGCTACTCCGATTCCGACGGCGGTAATTTTGCCATTTTCGTCAACACTGACAACTGCCGGATTGTTGCTTCTGTAGGTTACAGTCGCATTTTTGAGATTAACGAAGCTATCGTCCGACATAGATGCCGTTACACTTGTCTGTGTCGTATTACCGGGACGCAACACAACTTTTTCATTTTCAATAACGACGGTTTTCAATACCGGAGTATACGAACCGCGCATGGTTGCTTCTACCGTACCTTTGATATCTTTTGAAGAGGCGCCGATTTCAAACAGGTATTTACCCTGATCGAATGTGATACACTTATTCTTGGTATCCCAGAACCAGAGATCGGCGCAGTCGATATCGATCGATACCGTTTTTGTCTGTCCGGCAGGAATAGTAACCCGTTGGAAACCTTTCAATCGTTTGATAGGACGTTGCAATGAAGCCGGACTGTCCGGAGTTTTCACATACACCTGTACCACTTCGTCGCCATCGACACTTCCTGTGTTTTTAACGTCAACATGAACCGTAATCTTATCGTTCGGAGTGATCGTGCTCTTGCTGATACCGAAGTTGCTATAGGCAAATGTGGTGTAAGAAAGTCCATAACCGAATTCGTACGAAACATCCTTGTTGAAGTACATGTAGGTTCTTCCGTTCTTTCCGTCGGCACTTCTTAGCGTGTAATCGGTCAGTTCGGGAAGGTCATTGATCGATTTGTACCAGGTCAGACTGGTTTTACCACCCGGGTTCACTTCGCCGAACAATACTTTCGCGATAGCCGTACCCTGAGCCTGTCCATTGTATCCGGTAAAGATAATGCCGGCAACATTCGGGTTGTTTTTGAATTGTTCTACTTCAACCATACCCATCCCCTGAATAACAACAATCGTATTCGGATTAACAGCAGCCACAGCCTTAATCAGTTCGTTCTGATTACCCGGCAGGGTTATTGCAAACCGGTCCGATTCTTCTCGTCCGGTCGTTTGGTCGGTACCTACAAAGACCACTGCCACATCAGAAGAAGCTGCCATATCGAGTGTCTCCTTATCGGTTGCAGGCACTTCCGGTTCGTGATAAACCAACACAATGGTTTGCGGTCCGGTAATACCCAACGTATTGATTTTTACCGGAATGATTTTCGATCTTCCGCCAAAGCCACCAAAACCTCCGCTTTGCGGAGTACCGGCAATTTTTTGTGAAGCAAGAATGTTACCGGTCTTTGAACCGACTCTTACCTCGATCAAACCACCCTCGGGCGATACGGTCATGTTGAAACGGATAGAATCGACATTGGTAATGTCCACATTATTGTAGGCAGTCCAGTCGCCATCCTTAATACCCCGTACCGAAGCGGCACCGAAACGGGCCGAGGTAATCAATCCGCTTGCCGAAGCATCGAATTTGGTCGCATCGTAACTTTTCACAACACCACCCTGAGCCACAGTCGAGAAACCAACCATGGTAAAAAAATCTGTTCTTTTTGAGGTGTTACCTCCTGCCTTGGAAACTACTTCGGTAGTCAGATTATTTTGAGCAATGTAATTTTTAATTCCTTCCAGAGGAGAAATTTTATATTTTGGATCGGCTTCCCCCGAATAGTCACCCAGTTCAACTTTATCGGCCTGAGGACCCAATATGGCAATTTTTTTGATCGAAGAACTGAGGGGCAACGCTTTCTTGCCAGTTTTGGAAACCTGATCGTTTTTCAACAATACCGGTGTTTTGGTTGCAATTTCCAGTGCCAGATCATTGTGCGATGGGTCGTTAATAATACTGGGTTTAATGCCAGCATACGGCACAATATTTTGCGGATCAAATTCACCCAGTCGCATACGTATGGTGTACATATTCACCAACGCTTTGTCCATATCGGCTTCGGTAATCAATCCCTGACTAAGAGCCAACAAGGAGCTGGTTTGATAAATGCTTCCGCAATCGGAATCGACTCCGGTTTTCAGACCCATTGCTGCGGCTTCGGCTCTGCTTTTTGCATAATGATGACTGTTTACAACATCAGCGACAGCATCGCAATCACCGGTTACATATCCCTCCAGTCCGTATGTTTTGCGGGCAATGGTATCAACCAAAAATTTACTGGCCGACATCGGAATTCCGTTGACCGCACTGTATGCCGTCATAATGGAGGGCAATTTATCTTTTTCGATCAGCGTACGGTAAGGAAGAAGATAAAATTCCCGCATATCTCTATCGTCCATATTGGCGCTTCCGTTGTGACGGTTAAATTCAGAATTGTTGGCAAAATAGTGTTTACCACAAGGCACCGATTTCAAATAAGTAGAGTTATCTCCCATCAAGCCCTGAACAAAGCCACTGCCAATCCGAGAAACGAGAAACGGATCTTCGCCGAATGTTTCTGCTGTACGACCCCACCGCGGATCACGAGCCGGTTCTACAACAGGCGACCAGTAAGTCAATGTAAAAATAAGATCGTGATTGAAACCACGGGCTTCGTCGGCAATGACCGATGTTTCGCGTTTAATCAGCGCCGGATCCCAGGTACAACCAACCGCCACACTATTTGGAAAAGAGGTGGCGATCATCCCGCTATTATTGTTCCGTCCCATAATGCCATGGAGCGCTTCGCCCCAAACATCGTATTTATTGACTCCGAGACGAGGAATCGGAGGCATAGTATTACCCAACTGGCTCTGTTTTTCTTCCAGTGTCATTCGGGAAACCAAATCGGCGGCTCTCTCTTTAAAGGAGTAGGAAGTGTTAAGATAAATCGGTTTCTTTTGATTCTCATTCACCGGCTTGAACGCCATAAGTGTGAGTGCAACAAGAAACAAAGCTAAAATTTTCGATGGCTTTAGATTCATGATAAATTTATTTGAAGGTTTGTTTTTTCGAGCAATAATGGATACGATACTGCATCCCCGCGTTACTGAACAACAATTTTCGCCGTTTTCAGCGCTTTGGCATCCGAACTGTTTCCATAATACACCTCGTATTCTCCGGGCGTTACCACCATTTTGCGTTGTGCCCAATCGTAAAACTCAAACGATGCGGGCGACAGATCGATAGTTGCCGTTTGTGTTTTGCCGGCTGCCAAATCGACACGCTGAAACCCCTTCAACGTCTTGAGCGGACCGTCTACGTCATTCACTTTGCGAACATACACCTGCACGATTTCCGTTCCTGCGCGCTTGCCAACATTGGTGACTGGAATTGTGACCGTAATCGATTCATTAGGTTTAATGGTCGTTTTGCTAAAATTAGCATTTCCGATATTAAATTTGGTATAGCTCAACCCATAGCCGAACGGGAAAAGAGCATCGTCCATGAAACGATAGGTACGTCCTTTCATAGAATAATCTTCAAAATCTTTCAACTGGTCGGAATTTTTGTAGAAGGTAATAGGTAACTTACCGGCAGGATTGTAGTCGCCAAACAGCACATCGGCTACAGCCTGACCGCCGGATTCACCGCCGTACCAGGCCTGGAGAATAGCGTTGCACGATTCTGTCTCCGGAGTCAGTGCGATGGCCGAACCCGAGCAGTTCACAAAAATCACCTTTTTACCGGCATCTTTCAATGCTTTCAGACAGTTCCGTTGCACAGCAGGAAGATCGATATTGGTGCGGTCACCACCTTTAAACCCGGGATAATTTACCGGCATCTCTTCGCCTTCCAACTGAGTAGAAAGTCCGCCGACAAACACAACGACATCGACGCCCTGCAACTTTTTCAACAGTTGCGTATAATCGACATTGACCTCTTTGCCGAAATTGAATTCGATATTCGCCTGCCAATCGTTCAGTTGCGCATAACGAATCTCAATTTTATATTTCTTTCCGCTCTCTACTTTGTAGGGAATGCGCGAAGGAAGCGTTCTCCAGTTGTTGTAGTTTGCCAACGATTCGCCGTTTACCAACAGTTCGAAATAACCGGTAGCGCCGCATTTGAACACGATCTCTTCATTCTTTGAAGGCACAAACTCGGTTTCGTATTTACCCGAAAAACCTTCAAGACGCACGCCTGTTGAAAATTCGTGCTGACCGGCAGTGGTCAGTTTAATGGGATTTTCAAGTTGCTGCGTGGCAACTACATCGCCTTTCAGCTCTTTGTTATTCCAGTAGGTAACTTTAAACCCTCTCTTTCCGTCGATGGAACATTGATCAAAATAGCTTTCGGTAACCTTATCTTCCACCAAATCGCACCCTTTGTCATACATTACGCTCTTGGCAGGCAATTTCGATTTAATGCCGTCGAGAATTGTAATGGTACGCACCGGCTTTCCATTGTAGTTACCCCACAACATGGGAGCATCGGCAGCATTCGGACCGATAACCGCAATTTTTTTAACTGATTTACTTAACGGAAGAATGTTGTTCTTGTTCTGTAACAACGTCATTGATTGCCGCGCCATATCAAGCGCCAACTGGCGATGTTCCTGATTATTTACGATCGACATCGGGATTTTCGACCAGGGAACGATGGCGTCATCATCCATTTCACCCAGATCGAAGCGTCCGATCAGCACACGCAACAGGTGTTTGTTGATCTCTTCTTCGGAAATCAAACCTTTTGATACAGCCTCCGGAAGCGTTTTGAACGGATAATTTTCCCAGACACACTCCACGTCGGTTCCCGCCAGAACGCCTTTTGATGCGGCATGTACCGCATCCGACGACACTTTGTGGCTGGTAAAAAAGTCAGTAATAGCACCGCAATCGGACACAACCAAATATTTGTAACCCCAGTCGTCGCGAAGTATCTGCTGTAGCAAGCGGTTGTTACCGCAACACGGCTCGTCGTCCAAACGCTGATAGGCACACATCACCTGGCGCACGTCGGCATCCTGCACCAACGACTTGAACGCCGGAAGATAGGTTTCCCACAAATCGCGCGGATTTACATTGTTGAGATTGAGCGAGTGACGGCTCCATTCGGGACCCGAGTGCACGGCATAATGTTTGGCACAGGCCAACAGTTTACGGGATTTCGCATCGGCAGGTCCCTGCAAGCCCTTCACCACCTGCACTCCCATCCGGGATGTCAGGTAGGGATCTTCGCCATACGTCTCCTGTCCGCGTCCCCAACGAGGGTCACGAAATATATTCACATTGGGAGTCCACACCGAAAGACTAAGAAACCGTTTGTTCTCCTGACCTTTTTGCATGGCTTCGTTATATTTGGCGCGGGTTTCGTCTGAAACGGCGCTGTAAATACGATAGAGCAGCGCATCGTTAAACGAAGCCGCCATTCCAACGGGTTCGGGAAATACGGTTACATTATCGGTATTGGCCAATCCATGCAGGGCTTCGCTCCACCAATTGAACTTTTTTATGCCCAAACGGGGAACAGCATCCGATTGGTCGCACATCAAGGCTGCCTTCTCGGCCAGTGTCAGACGCGAGATCAAATCTTTTGCCCGCTCGGACGAACTAAGGTTCGGATTGTTGTATGGCAATTCTTGTCCCCAAGAATTCATTAAAAATAAAAGAAGAGCACAAATCAGCAATCCTTGATTGATAATTTGTTTTGTTCGTGTTTTCATGGCAAAAGGCAAGATCTAAAAAATTATTCTAATGGTATAAGAGATGCAACAAACCCTCCCCGACCAAGCATTCTGACTTTAACAGAACTCGATTTGTCGACTACCATGTATTGCGTTGCCAGCTTTGTATCATACGCGCCATCTGTTATCAGAATCAGTTTGTATTTCTGATTCTCGGGCAAATAATTAAATGTCAATACTTTGTTTTTTGGAAATCTCTCGGCGCTGATACCTCCGACATACCACACTTTCCCTTTATTGCGGGCAATCATCAAATCCTTTCCCGGATACCCTTCGATTAATTTGGTATTATCCCACGCATTAGGTACTTCCATAAGGAAATGCTTGGCAGCATCCGGCAAACTATAGTAGCCCTCCGGGCGGTCGGCCATGTGCTGAATGCCCGATTCGAATACAACACTAAGGGCAAGTTCATGACCGTATGAAGTGGTATGCGGAAACTGAGAATTGGTAAAGGTTACCGGAGTATAATCCATTGCACCCACCACATTTCGGGTAAAGGGCAAAATGGTATTGTGTTCGGGCGCAGTTATGGTAAATTCAGGTCCGTTGTTGTACCATTCGGCACCACGCACCCCTTCGTATGTCATCAGATGCGGATAGGTACGCGCCCATCCCCGGGGTACCAGACATCCGTGAAAGTAAACCATCATTTCGAATTTGGCAGCATCGTCAAGGATGTCAAGATAATACTTAATCATGTCTTGCTTTTCACTCTCGAAAAAGTCAATCTTCACACCGGCAACACCTAGTTTTTTCAGTTTGGTAAACTCCTCTACCCGGTTTTCATGCGTCAACATTCGATCTTTCGGTGTAGAGGCCACCCAGGTATGATCGCCACCCGAGTTATACCACATCAACGGCTTCAACCCCAGCGAATGAATATACTTCAAGGCATCTTCCAGTTTTCCACCGTTACCCATGGCATCCCATTCCCAGTCGAGCAACGTGTAAGACCAACCCATGGCAGCAGCCAAATCGGCAAAAGCACATACCGTTTTGAAATCTTTCGTTCCGTGATTGCTCGACCAGTAGTTCCACGATGCGATGCCCGGCTGAATCCAGTCAGTTTTGATCATTCCGGAAGGTGTAGAAACGTCATCGATCAGTGTCGATTCCACAATATCGGCAAGGGAACCGATAATCATTACCCTCCATGGAGATTTCCATGGTAAGGTGATGGTAGGTTTTGAGTCGCCTTGTCCACGACCATCTGCCTGATCTGGAAAGGTAATTTTATAGTGTGATTTATCGAGGAAATTAGAAAGTTTCGATCCGCAGTAATTCCGATCCAGATCGGCTTCGTGAATCAGGTACCAGCACTCTTTGTCGGGGGTATTGAAAAGAGCCGGATACCCCCAGTTTTGTTGGACGCTTCCATCCTTCATCGTGGAATATAAACCCTCGTTAGCCGTATTGAATTTTTCCATCCACCGCTTGGTACTATCGGGAATGGAATAGGCTGTCAGTTCATCATTTACGACAAAAGTCCCACTCTTCTCCGGAAATTCATACCGGAAAGCGACACCATCGTTATAGGCTCTGATTATCAGATTTAGCTTAGCCTTTCCCGGATTTTCAAAAGAGACTACCGTTTCGTTTGCCGAATTACTGCATTGGCTCCGTTTGCCATGCAAGGCTGTGTAGTGCTCTTTTATTTGCATCGTTTTCGCTGTTTTCAGAAATTTCAACTCTTTCGCAAAATCCTGATCGGCACGAGACAATCCTAACTCTATTTGCGGTATAATCTCGCATGCTTTGCCGTTATTCGTATACTTAACATTCAAATACCATTCGCCAACATCCGCATTTTTGGTATTATACAGTCCGATCGTCACTTTTTGATTTGGAGATGCAATACTTACTTTCTGAGCGAAAACCGGAAATGAGCTCAAGAAAACGAGCCCCACTATCATCTTATGTTTCATGTGTATATAGGTTTGATTTCATGCAAATTTACAGATAATTTATTAGATTTTAATTGACAAGCAAATTTAGTTGACTCTTTTGAATCAGAGTATAGCATATGTTGCAAAAAATATCACTCCTGTTGAATTGAGCACCATGATAACGCTCCTCACTTTTTTACAACTATCAATCAATATTCTGCAGCCGAATCTACACCATTCATGAATCTTCGAAAAAAATCACAATATTAACTACTCGCTTTGATATAAACGACAAACTGAGACTGTTTCACAACAACCTCAGTTCAGAAATCTAAAAAGAGAAATTACATAGTCGAAGCATTGACCATGTATACGTAATATATCGTTTATGGCTCAAATCATGGTCTCGGTTGCCGTTGTTTCGAATCTTTATGGGCAGGCAGGCGAAAAAACATTTCCAGAATGCCCTGAATATAAGAATCATTGCGTTTTGAATCCTGAGGAGAAAAACCATCCAAAAAATCCGTGGTTGTAAAATTATATGTAGCTTCCAACCTGAGGCCCACACGTGTCGTCAAATTCACCCGACATCCCAGCCCTCCACCATACAACACTCCAAAACATTGAGTTTTTAGCTTATCCGTACCATCAGGGCGTCCCGTATTGGGAGGAAACGCCATAAAAGGAACTGATGCATGAATAATACCACTATTGACAGACACCGTCAAATCAACTGTCTTACTCTTTTTTTCAAAAAAAGAAATCAGATCCATAGAACCGATGCCGACCACAGAAAACAATTTGGATTGAAACTGATAGTTCCGACTTGTCATATCCGAGGCTCCATTACATGTGAAATAAAAAATGTCGGCACCACAGTTTACTCCGTCGGCAATATATTTTCTGGCGTCGGCACCGAAAACAACATTTTGCTTCAGAAAGGCATATTTAGCTCTATTTGCAGGAAAATCACCAAACATATAGGTACTTCCTGCTCCTAACGAAAATACAAAATTTCTTTCCGGTAGTTTCTGCGAATGCAGTACTGATACGGATAAACAAAACACACAGATCACAAAATTTATTCTCATATAGATTATGGTTCTCCCTCTATTGGTATCTCTCAATGAATCCGGCATTCCGTCGAATCGATCATTAATCAAATGAACATATCTACAACAATCTCCGGTCAAAGACTTATCTATAAATCCGAATCCACATAGTTTATCTGGATGGATTTGTCGACTTTGGGAATCTTTACAATCAAGTAAGACTGAACATTGCTACCTAGTGTCTGTTGATTCGGAACCTTCTCGTATTTCACCTTGATATAAAGCATACTCTTCTCTTCTACCATGTCGAGCTTTACTGTATAATAACTGCCGGTTCTTATCCGATCAAAGACAGCAACAACATCGTATCGACTAAAATCGATCTCCGTTTCCTCAAAGTCAGAATGAACATCCTTAAGCGAATTCATCTTGCTTTGTAAGTCTTGCCAATCGGAATTATCCGTAATGATAGAACACGACTTGAATATAGACTCCTGAATACAACCGTAAAGATTCCCCTGCGCAACCACAGAAATATCCACCGATCTGAATTCTTCTACGTTACAGGCAACAACCGATAGCATTATCAATCCACAAAGCAATATCTTCATTCTAAACTGATTTTGGTACAAATAAATATGCATTTGCCAATAATGCCTCGTACGTTATTCATTCAACAAAACTTTATAATAGGGCAACAATTTGCACTCGTCTTTCAACGTGGAGATCACATGCCGGATACGACGAGATGGCGAAAGCAATTCTTCGATATGCACCTGCCATACAATCCGACCCGTAGCTCCATCGCACACACTAAAAACAAGACTAAAGGTGTAAGTACCAATACATCGCAACCACCAACCATTTAGCATACTTCGCGTATTTTTGCCAAGCAATGCCGGAAGTTCAACCTGTGTAGTAACAAGGCCATCCACTCCTAATCTCTCGCACAACGTTCTACTTTCGAACCTCGGCTCATCGATATCGACTGCAGATATTCTCTCATTGGTTATCCGGCATGGCTGTATACCAACTCCCATTTTCTTCAAGTTATAGCTTAGTTTGCAATAGATTACACTTTGCAATAAATCGGAATAATAGCCCGATTCGTCTGCAAGTTCCACCGTATTTTCACTACAGGCATACTTGATCTCTACCGGTTTTATTGCAATAACTGCATGGTTGCTAACCAGAACCGAAGCATCTGGAGAGTGATATTTATGATATTTAAGCATGACCTAAATCATTTAAAGATTACGAATAGAAATGCTTCTATATATTTGCTAAAATGAATATCAACACCTTGTAATTATCTATAAACAAACTAGATTAGTTAAAATATACTCTATAGAAACAAACAACATGCTCCTTAAAAAAATCCTCTTTTTCTGTGCTTCTATTCCCAATTCCATGTTTTTCACCGTACATAGCCTTTTATAGTTGTTGCTCTAAATACAAGAAAAATAGGGAAGATCACCTTGTCCATAATTCATAGAATAAAATTGAAATTAGAAATTATATGCACAGAAATCATCTCTTAATAGATTATTGAATAATAAATCATGAAACAAAGATGAATCTTCCCTTTTGCAATTATTCATCAAGCTCTTATACTAAATTATATTATTGAGATTCTATATGTAAAATATTAACCACATGCCGAAACCGATCCCGCTTAAGTAGTTGCGGTTTCTCTTTCAACAATTGCATTAACAGAGTCTCTTTCTTTACTTTTCGGAATTGCCTCAACCATGTTTGAGTAGTATCTTTTTGCAATTCAAGTTGTTTCATCCACACACCATACAAATTGGATATAGTTGAAACATAAAAATACCATTTGATTTTAGGAACCAAAAAGACACACGTATTCTCAAGAGAATAATATTGAACATGATATTTGGCAGGTAATATCTCTTTCTGTTCTGAATTTCCAAAAACATCCCCTTCCACTAACAAGAATACATCGATATCTTTACTTTTATCGATAAAAGAACATTTAATCATTCCCTTCTTTACTACATATATATATTCGTCATCTATTGGTATAATACTATGGGGAGGATAACTTCTCATAATTATCATATTCAAAAGCCGAAACCGAGTGACATTATCGGGCCAGTGCATATTTTCTAAAAAAGGAGGTCGTTTCATGCCTATAATTTTATGTATCTCCAGTTCCTCTGAACAAGCAACTGCTTTCTTACTACTTTTCGTTATTGTTTATTTCATCCATTCCTTCAGAAGTCGGTCTATTATTTATATACTAACAAGTTACAGAAGGAAGGGGAAACTGTTTCACAACAGCTTTCCCTCTAAAATCTAAAGAGAAAAAATTACATAACCGAAGAATATGGTTATGTATACCAATTCGCATTGGTATGACGTGCAAATTTTAATATAATTTTTTATTCATAAAAAACTCCTAAATACTCATTAAAAGAGGTTGGCTCAATATTATTGTAAAACATGAACCTCAATGTCATAATACGCATGATAACCATCTTAATTTAACGAGAAAAAGCCTTTTCTATCTTCATTACAATCGGTCGGGTTTCTTTATAGGTATCAAAATGACCCACATACACTTTAAATGAAGATGCCTCTGATTCCAGAACAAAACACTGGAGTAATTTCGGCACAAAGTTTTCAAGTTTAGCGATCAAACGATTAGCATTGGAAAGCGTTGAAAAGACTCCCACCTGAATGCAGTAATAGCCTTCTATTTTTACAACAATGGGGTGAAGAGTATTCATCAGCTTCTTTGGCGATAGTGAGTTTGTTGTTTCCGCCATTTTATCTTGCGTGGCACTTTCAGAGCTCTCTTGACCCATCATTCTCGAACTATCCATACTACTTAAACGCTCAGCCTTATTTACACTGGGACTGTTTCCATTTTCTATAGTATCTTCCTTGAAAAAACCTTGAGGAAATGCCGAGATGTCCACTAGTTCATTCTCTTTAAATTTGGTCCAATCAAATATTTTTTCTTTTATTGACTGAATAATAGCAGAATATCCTGCTATTCTCACTTCTGTTCGACGCGACAACCGGTATATTTCTGCACGATTAGATATCTGCCCCTCTAGTTTATTTGCATGTGCTTTACCATATCCTCTCCCCAAAATACGCTCCGCATAAATACCTGCATTGACCATGTATTGTGCGGCACTATTGGCTCTTTGTTGCGACAACCAAAGATTATACGTATCACTTCCTCTACTATCGGTATACGATGCAACTTCCACGCGTACTAACGGATACTTCTTAAGCAAATTAACTATTCTATCTAATGATTTATAGGATTCCGATCGAATATTCCATTTATTAAAATCGTAGAAAATGGTATCTAACACCCAGCTTACATCTTTACCCAGCTGATTCACATATAGAGGTTTAATCTCTTTATGATCCTCATTACCGTGAATAACGACAGGTTTGCTGAATTCATTTGTCGTACTATTTGCAAAGACCGTATCGTACGGATTTATTACCGACCGGATCACAACATCGGAGCCTTTTTCTACACGCAGCATATAGTGTCCCAGAGAATCGGCTTTTACAACGGTAACCTTTCCTGTAATCGTGTTATAGGCAAAAATGGTTGCTCGTTTTATAGGTGTTTGCGTAAGCTGATTGGTTACAGAACCACTAATTGTTATTTTAGGCGTGTATTTAAACCCGTATATATTGTCAATTGACTGATTACGATCAGAGGTAAAATAACCGGAGACATTGTCTGGATACTGTGCCCAACCATAATCGTCGGACGAAGAGTTGATCGGATAACTTAAATGCTCTATGGTTCCTGTGTTTTTAAGAGCATCGTTCAGCTTGATCCTATAAATGTCGAACCCACCCAATCCCGGCATGTTATCGCTACTGAAATACAAAAAGTCATCTGCCGTGATATTTGGAAATATCTCATTACCGGTAGTATTCAAAATAGTTAATGGTTTGGGAGGAGTCCATTTCTTTGTTACACTATCCAGATAACTGTAGTACAAGTCATAATCAGTAAGGGCATCGTCAAGACTACTACTAAAAACCAACAAATTGCCTTTCCGATTTATTGCCGGATGAGTTGCTGTGACTCTCGAGTCCCAATTATTAAATTGAATTTTTTGTGCATTTTGTATACCTTGACCATCATATTCCCCCTGTTCCAAATGCAATCCTTTTCTATCTTCATTAGGTAGCGAGAAGTATGTTCGCTTATTTTTATCAATGGCTATTGAGGTGAATTGGCTTCTTCCTCCATCCAGACTATTAATCGAAATAGCCTCAAGCGTATCTTGATTCATCGTATTTTGTTTATTAAAATAAACATACTTTGCTCTTTTGGTAACTCGCACATCCGACCCTTCATACACATTGGCCAAATGTCTTCTTTTTACACTATTTTTGTAAAATATTTTCCAAGCCGGCTTCTCTTTTATCAGAGTCTTTGTATCCGGATGTTGCTTATTGGTCTCAAGTTTATATAATACATTTTGTTGTACGGTAGCATCTTTTGCATCTTCAAGTGCCACACCACTAAATACCAATATACTATCGACAAGCACCGGAGCAAAAACCCGATATCCGGCAATTGATTTCAGCGGCCATATTTTCCAACAATCGGAGTCTTTGATCATTTCATTCTTTAATAGTATATTGGTATAAGCACTTGCCTTTTTTTCATAGCCAGGGATGTCCTTCAACCATCTACTTGCCTCTTCCGGGTCACCGGCTCTGGCATATAGCTCGGAAATACGCAATTTCTCTTTTTCTGCAAATAAACTTTCCGTCCTTATTAGTGCGAACAATCTTTTATATGTTGCCAGACAATCAGCCAATTGACGAGATTTCCATTGTGAATCGGCCAATCGATGCAAAATATTGATAGATACATCCTTAGAAGATATCTGTTTAACATACTGTGAATAATATGTTGTAGCCAGTACGTATTGCATTTTCTGATAGGCATTGTCCCCTTTTTTGATGATAGTAAGTTCTCTCCCATCCGTAATCTTTTCCTGACTTCGAACAGTACTATTGTGTGCAAATATTAACAGACTAAATAATACAACGACTATTTTCAATTTAGATATAAACATCGGTTGATGATTTCCTATACAAGCATTATATGTTTTTCACAGTAATATTTCTATTATCCAAGTTTCTTACCCTACATCGTACCCTATTGTCAGTCTTTCGAAGACTGACAATGAAAGCAGTTTTTATTGGGAATTTCTATTCGCAACATCAATTCATGCGTTCCCCGGTTATAGCCAGCAAAATCGGAAAGCGTGTAATCATACGAATATCCGATACGTAGTTGTGTGGTGATTTGAAATTCCACCAAGCCGACTAAAGCATCTTCTGTTCTATAACTTAAACCAATTCCCCACATATCATTAAACCAACAAATGGTATTAAAATCACATTGTACCGAAGATCCTTTTGTGGCTTTCACCATCATCGAAGGTTTGAGCTTCGTCGTTTCATTCAGTTGAAAACTATAGCCTCCTGTCAGAAAATAGTGGTTATTGGCACCCAAATTAGTCTGACTCAACGAATTTTGCACGTCAATTTTAGTACGTAACAAAGCTGGAACCGAAAGCCCCACGTACCAATGTTGAGTTGCAAACAAAACGCCAAAACCCGCAGTAGGAAGCCAGCCGTTTATATTCGACTGAAACATAGGATCGTCCGGGGTATACGTATTGGATTCAAAATAATCGGCTCTATAGTTCAGAACGCCTCCGCTTACTCCAAATGCCAGATATGACTCCTCGAACGGTATATGATACGAATAAAAGGCTTGCAGACCGGATGTTTTTTCTATACCCAACCGGTCGCTATAAATCTCCAACCCATACCCCACATTACTCTGATCGGCTCTTCTGTCCCATGAGACAGATGCTGTCTTAGGCGCCCCTTTCAAGCCCATCCATTGGTTACGATAAAGCGCTGTAATATTATCTAACGCCCGGCTTCCGGCATATGCCGGATTAATCTGCAACAGATTAAACATATATTGAGAATACATTGGTTCTTGTTGCGCCGATACGTCGGACAACGACACACAACACAAAATAATTATTAATAAAACATTCCAATAAAACTGTTTTTGTTTCAGAGGTCTATTGTTTGTATTCGTATCGTTCATCAGTCTGATCTCTATGTTAATGCTACTTTATAAACTTATCGCCTCAAGGTGACAAATCCCGAATATTTATTTACCGCACCTGTTTTTTGATGTGTCGTTTCTATAATGTAATAATAGGTACCATTAAGCAAATCACTACCCAGCAAATTACCGGTTCCTTTCCCATCCCAGTCGTTCATGTAACTATTATTTTTGTACACTCTTACTCCCCAACGGTTAAACACCTCGATTTTCAGTGTCACCTCGTCAGAATGAGGAATAAAGAACGTATCGTTTATTCCATCTTTATTGGGGGAGAATGCATCCGGAACAACAATATCTACTTTCGGAATAGTGGTCACCGTAGGACGTGGCGTGTCAGCACTTTGAGTATTGGTATCGTCGTCGGTCAGTATATTGCTTACCGAACCCACCAATGAAGAGATTCCTTCGAAAGCGGCCTGATTGTAGACCTCTCCTACATAGTCGTGCGGAGACACTCTCAGTGTAATCGTCACCGAATCTTTGCTATTGGGTGCCAATGTGCTTTCATCTATCAACAAATCGGTATGGTTCAATCCGTCATACAATCCATTGCTTTTCAAATTGCCCGTAGCCAAAATACCTGTAACCGTAAAGGTTATAGGGCTGACAAACACTTTACTCAAATCGTCCTCAACAAGCACCTTATGCATCTCTACCGACTGTAGATTGGAGAGTATGATATTGTAATTCCAAACAAAAGTGCCGTCGGCCTGCAATACAGGAACAGTAGAATGTTTGTTTACCAACACATATCCAGACAACTGCGTAATCGTAATCCTCACTTTAGCCGAGACTACATCGCCATATTCGTCGGATAAGGTATAAGTCAAGCTGTCGGATCCAAAATACCGGCTGTCGGGTCGGTATTCGAACCGACCATTCGACTGCATGGTAATCGTTCCGTGCAAAGGATTGGCAGTGACTGCCCAAACAACAGTTCCTCCGTTAATGGTATCGTTCGCTGCCACCGTACCTTCGTAAGTATTACCCTGTATCATGGTAACCGTATCGGCAATGGCAACCAGATGAGAGATGACTGTGGAGAGTGTAAATATACCGAATCCGGTTATTTTTGCAGTCACATTCCCTTTGGTGGAGTTGCCTGTAGTAGCCACATTCCCTTCATTAATCCATTGTGAACCATCCCAACGCACAATCTGCACTCTCAACAAATCGGTAGTCATCAGGTCGCTGGTTTTATCGGCATCCCACGTCAGGGTAAGTGATGGAAATGTAGTTCCTGACGAACGATTGACGATCCAGTACTCTTTGTTATTGACCCGACCTACCCCGGTTCCTTTCTTGGTAATATCAAATCCGTCGGAAGCCGGACTCTTATGGATATAGCGTGCCGAAAAAACAGCTGAAGAATCAGTCTGTGCCGAAATAGATGCCGGACGGCAATAGCCGTCATTCCCTATCGGGAAGGTAAATTCCGTGTTCCCCTTTTTACTTACAAACCCATCTACATGACAAACATCGGAGGCATTTATCCATGAGGCAGACAAACCCATCTGCACCGAGTTCATCTCCGTTTGTGGGGTAGTTTGTACCGAATAAATGATACCGTTATCAAAGTCGGCTTCATTATCAACTTCGATATTTTGCTGCAATTTGAAAGCTGGTGCCGAGAACCACACCCTGTAAAAACGGGTAGTACCGCCACCTGACAGCGTTTTATCCGATGTGCCGTCGAAACGGCTCAACCCCGGTTGCAAAGCTAGTTGGGTAGTATAATCCACACTGCCGTCGTTCCGGAAATTGCCGGTATACCACACCGTACCGTTGTTTACTAATACCCCTGTCGAAGTATTGATAAAGTCGAAACCTGTCTGTTTCAGCGTAGATGGATGCACCCAGTTGTTGCCCACGTTATAGTCGGACTGCTGTGCACTCATCACCATCGACACACAGGCATGTAGCAAACATACCAGATATATTTTAAAGGTTTTCAATATACAAGTATTTCAAATTTCATTTATTTCCAACCATTCCTTTACTTAATCCGTCTTAACTTTTTACTACATGCTCCATTTGATATATAGTTTTATACCTACGGTACTTTATTCTTTCCGAAATACAGAACTTAACAACCCAGCTACTCAAGGGGTTTTCGTCTGTACTCGCATCTTTTTTTTCGTTACCAGAAAACTCGTTCACTCGTCGACTGTTTTTTCACCATAAAGAGCGCCAAGGGTTGTACAAAGAATAGTTATAGCTGTTATCTTTATCTATACCTTGTTTTCCGACAATTATTAGCTAATTCGGCGGCTCAAGCAGACGGCGATCAAACGCCTCATCATCCTCTCCTCGCCTTTCAGATTCAATTCTCTTCCCTGCGGAGGGGTTATGGGAGCTTTTCTTTGCTTCCTTGAGGAGAGAGGTCGGAGCGTAAAGTTTACATTTTATTGACCAAGTACATAGTCGAGTACCGTCTGGTTTATCTTTCGGCTCTCTCTTCGTTGCAGTATATTCAAATATTCGCCGGTACCTCTGGCTACACACGTTATAGGATCATCTGCATACGAAACAGGCAGACCTATTTTACCAGACAGCAGTTTGTCAAACCCCCGCACCAACGAACCTCCGCCTGCCAAAAACACACCGTTGCTTATCAGATCGGCACATAATTCGGCAGGTGTTGCTCCCAGTATGCTTTTTACAACATCAACAATAGCCATGGCTGGAACCAACAAAACAGTACGAAGCTCTTCCGAGCCTATCGATACCGTTTTGGGTAACCCCGTATCGTTGTCACGGCCTCTGACCTCCATCACCAGTTCATCATCCAAAGGAAATACCGAACCGACGGCCAACTTCACACCTTCGGCCGTATTTTCTCCTATTATGAGGTTATGGCAAACCTTAAACATCCGTATTATGGCTTCATCCATAGTATCGCCTGCAATAGGTATCGACTCGCCCACCACAATGCCTCCTATCGACAACACGGCTATCTCGGTAGTACCACCACCGATATCCACAATAAGACTGGCAGTAGATTCCAGAATGGGCAACCCAGCTCCAATAGCCGCAGCCACCGGTTCGTCCAGCAGATAAACCTCCGTTGCTCCTGCCATTTTACAGGTTTCTTTCACCGCGTTACGTTCCACCTCGGTGCAGTTATAAGGAATGCCTACCACTAATTTCAATCCTTTGATTTTCGACCGGCTGGTTACTTGTCGTATAAGATAACAGAGCATCATCAGCGTAGCTTCCATATCTATAATCACCCCTTTGCGGATAGGACGTTGCGATATCAGATGCCCCGGTGTTTTTCCTATCATCGCCTTGGCTTTTGCCCCAAAGAAATACATAATGTTACTATTATTTTTTGTCTCCCCGACAACAATCACCGACGGTTCCTGAATCTGAATCCCCTTTTTGTGAACATAAACAATCACAGACGATGTACCCAGATCGATTCCTATGCTTTTGGATGATATTTTAAACATATATTTATGTGTTTCTTGGCGTGCATTGTATCTTCCTCTTGTTTACTGCAAATTGACTAACTATCTAACATCACTATTTGTTTTACCACAAAGATCCCTAAAGCTTTCACTAAGTATCACAAAGGATATCTATTACTGATTAAGGGTTGAATGTTACCCGATAAGGGCTGAAGACATTACTGTTTCAGTCGGCGGATAATAATATCGGTGATATTTTGTTTCGGATCGATATACACCAATGCACTGCGAAGCTGCTCGAAACTATAAACAGCCGACAACGAAGCGGTTTTAGCATACTCGGCAATCACCTTGTTTACTTTGTCGAGCAAGGGTTGTATGTCCTGATTGTATTGATTTTGAAGCATCCGTTCATACGACATCCTTTTCCCCTGCCACTGTACTGCCTCTTTCTCAAGCAATCCCAAACGAAGCGTGTCCGACACACTCATCCGTTTCTTCACCTCCGGTAGGGTTTCGTTTTTTTTCAGGGCATACGGTTCGATCAGCTTATCGTACTGGCCTTGCATTCCGGCAATACCAGCATTGATCTCTTTGGTGTAGACCTGCCGCAAACTGTCTATTTTACTTGTCTTTTGCTTATAGCCGGGTACCGACAACAATACGCTATCGCTATAAACATAGGCCATTTTCTGACCGAAAACCATCACAGGGCACAGTGCCAACAGCACTAATAACATTTTACTTTTCATGTGTAAATAATTTGTTTTTAAATTGTTATACATAGAGTCAATACCGACTTTTTTCTTTAACTGTTTTCCTGAATCGACCCTTCCCGAAGGAGGAGGTGTTTCTCTTTATCGCAAAGAGGAACACCCTTGCTGCCACCAGACAATGACAGCCTCTTCATTTCTCTCTTCGTCTTGGTTATTTGCGAATAAATTCTTAACCTAAAAAAGAAAATTATCAACTAAGCCTATATAATCCCGATTCGCTGCGGGAATCTATTTTATTTCACCACAAAGAACTCTAAGAATATCACAAAGGGGAACTGTCAACTCATTTATTTATCAACTGATAACCGATTCAGGGCTAAAGCCATTACTTTTCTTGTTATCTCTCGATCCGTCAGCTAAAGCAGACGGCAATAAACTCCTCCAATTTTCCCTTTCCCAAAATCGACTCTTCTCTCTTGTAGAGAATGGACTGGGGAATAGGATATTAACTGTTATTTCAGCACCTTCAATATCACCTCCAGATGTTGCAGATTAAAACCTCAAAAAATAAGTGCCTATCCCTTCTGGTCAAGTACTTGTTCTTTCTTGTATCCTCCCTTTTATCCGACAAACCGCCGTTCGACTAAGACTTTGAACTTAAATGTGTTTGGCAAACTGGCGCTCGCTTTCATTTATCCAATTTTCCAACTACTTATTCGCATAACTAATTGATTACAAATATATTTTATTACGGTATCTGAAAAAAAAGTATTGAAGATGATGATTTATTTCTCAGAACAGAAACTGTATTGTCACTATTATTAGCCACCGCCAGGTCGGGCTTACCATCCCCGTCCAGATCCCCGATGGCAACACTATAAGGTTGACTTCCCGTTGCAAAATCAACTTTCGAGGCAAAAGAGCCTGTGGTAATGGAGCCGGAGGCAGCCGTATTGCACAGTACCGAGACGGTATTGTCATAAAGATTAACCACCGCCAGGTCGGGCTTGCTATTCCCGTCCAGATCCCCGATGGCAACACTATAAGCCCCACCTCCCGTTGCAAAATCAACTTTCGAGGCAAAAGAGCCTGTGGTGATGGAACCGGAGGTAGCCGTATTGCGCAGTACCGAGACGGTAAAGGCGGTGTAATTAGCCACCGCCAGGTCGGGCTTGCCATCACCGTCCAGATCCCCTATGGCAACACTAAAAGGTAGACTTCCCGTTACAAAATCAACTCTCGAGGCAAAAGAGCCGGAGGTAATGGAGCCGGAAGTAGCCGTATTGCGTAGTACCGAGACGGTATTGCTAGCCTGATTAGCCACCACCAGGTCGGGCTTGCCATCCCCGTCCAGATCCCCTATGGCAACAGATTGAGGATAATATCCCGTTGCAAAATCGACTTTCGAGGCAAAAGAGCCGGAGGTAATGGAACCGGAGGTAGCCGTATTGCGTAGTACCGAGACCGTCGCACTATTAACATTAGCCACCGCCAGGTCGGGCTTGCCATCCCCGTCCAGATCGCCTATGGCAACACTATAAGACCAACCTCCCGTTGCAAAATCAACTTTCCCGGCAAAAGAGCCTGTGGTAATGGAACCGGAGGTAGCCGTATTGCGTAGTACCGAGACGGTATTGTCATTATAATTAGCCACCGCCAGGTCGGGCTTACCATCCCCGTCCAGATCGCCTATGGCAACACTATAAGCCCCACCTCCCGTTGCAAAATCAACTTTCGAGGCAAAAGAGCCTGTGGTAATAGAACCGGAGGTAGCCGTATTCCGAAATACGGAGACGGTATTGCCACCATTATTAGCCACCGCCAGGTCGGGCTTGCCATCCCCGTCCAGATCCCCTATCGCAACACTATAAGGCCAACCTCCCGATGCAAAATCAACTTTCCCGGCAAAGTCACCGGGCATGATAGAATTCTTGGTTTTAAAGGTGGGTATAAACGGATTGGCTACCCGGTAGGAATAACCTGTGTAGCCTCCCACCGTTACAGAGATCGGTTGCCAGGTGGCCCCGGAAGGGGCCGTTACCGTTAGCTGTGTTCTTGTAGCGGCAGTTACAGTGGCCTGTACCCCTCCAAAATAAACGATATTATTGCCCGCCGTGCTGCGGAAACCGATTCCGGTAATGATGACCGTGGTGCTGCCCGCATCTCCCGTAGGGCCGCTCTTCGGGCTAAATGAGATAATAACAGGAATCGACGAAAGATTGCCCAATACCGAGACGGTATTGTCATTCGCATTAACCACCGCAAGGTCGGGCTTGCCATCCCCGTCCAGATCCCCTATGGCAACACCATAAGGATTAGTTCCCGTTGCAAAATCAACTCTCGCGGCAAAAGAGATGAAACCGGAGGTAGCCGTATTGCGCAGTACCGAGACGGCATTGTTATCCCAATTAGCCACCGCCAGGTCGGGCTTGCCATCCCCGTCCAGATCCCCTATTACAACACGAACAGGTTGACTTCCAGTTGCAAAATCAGCTTTCACGGCAAAAGAGCCGGTGGTAATGGAACCGGATGTAGCCATATTCCGAAATACAGAGACACTACTGCCAACCGCATTAGCCACCGCCAGGTCGAGCTTGCCATCACCGTCCAGATCCCCTATCGCAACACTAAGAGGGTTATCTCCTACTGTAAAATCAACTCTCGAGTCAAAAGAGATGGAGCCGGAGGTAGAAGTATTGCGCAGTGCCGAGACGGTATTGGAACTACTATTAGCCGCTACCAGGTCGGGCTTGCCATCCCCGTCCAGATCCCCTATCGCAACACTAGAAGGATTAGTTCCCGTTGCAAAATCAACTCTCGCGGCAAAAGAGATGAAACCGGAGGTAGCCGTATTGCGCAGTACCGAGACACTACTGCCAGTCGCATTAGCCACCGCAAGGTCGGGCTTGCCATCCCCGTCCAGATCCCCTATCGCAACACTATTAGCCCCACCTCCCATTGTAAAATCAACTTTCGAGTCAAAAGAGATGGAGCCGGAGGTAGAAGTATTGCGCAGTGCCGAGACGGTATTGTCATCGTAATTAGCCACCGCCAAGTCGGGCTTACCATCCCCGTCCAGATCGCCTATGGCAACACTGTAAGGATCAGATCCCGTTGTAAAATCAACTCTCGCGGCAAAAGAGCCTGTGGTAATGGAACCGGAGGTAGCCGTATTCCGAAATACGGAGACCGTATTGGGACTCTCATTCGCCACGACCAGATCGGGCTTGCCATCCCCGTCCAGATCGCCTATGGCAACACTAATAGGTTGGTTTCCTGTTGAAAAATCAACTTTCGAGTCAAAGTCGTCGGGCGTTATAGAATTCTTGGTTGTAAAGGTGGGTATAAACGGATTGGCTACCGAATAGGAATAGGCTGTTACCCCGCCCACATTTACACTTATAGGCTGAAAGGTGGCTCCGGAAGGAGCTGTTACCGTTAGCTGTGTGGCGGTTGCTGCCGTTACTGTTGCCCGTACCCCGCCAAAATAAACAATATTATTTGCCGCCGTGGTACTGAAACCGGTTCCGGTTATGGTAACCGTGGTGCTGCCCGCAGCTCCCGTAGGGCCGCTATTCGGGCTAAATGCCGTAATAACAGGAGCCGCCGAAATAGTACAGATACTTACCAACACACAGCTAAATGCTACAATATATTTTAATATTTTTCCTTTCATAAAAACTGTTTTAAACTATGTGATTGCGGTTTTCCTGTTGCAATATGCTTTCGTGATCATTAACCTGAAACGATTCAATAGTTCTTCCCGTTTATTTGCACAAGAGAGCAAGCTTTGTTTCCAATTGGGCTGGAGTAAGGTTTTTATCCAGAATTTTTCCATCGGGACCGATCAATATATTTTGAGGTATACTTTCAATTTTATATAAACGTGCCACCTCATTATCCCAATACTTAAGGTCGCTTAGCTGTAACCATTTCATTTTATTCTCTGCAACCGCTTTTAGCCAGGTATCCCTTTCCGAATCCAGCGAAACTCCTATAATACTAAATTTTAGTTTGTTATATTGTTCGTACAATGGGACTAATTTTGATACTTCGTCTTTACATTGTTTACTCCAGCCTGCCCAAAAATAAATCAGTACATAGCAACCTCTTAAAGGATGTAAGGAGAAAGGCTTACCGGTCGAGTCGTTCTGTGTAAAATCCGGCGCTACCGTACCAACAGGGTTTACTTTATTCTCATTTACTTTTCGTTTAATTAATTCTGCGTACATGCCTTTTTTTGCTTCCGGCAAAAGCTTATCAAAGCGCTCTTCCAGTTCCGATTGAGTATCCAATAAACCGGCTACCGTAAACAATACAAAACAGGCTATCGGAGATGCCGGTTTTTTTATTAAAAACATATCGGCCTGTGCCAGCACTATCTTTTTGTATTCACTTATCAACGAGTCCTTCTTTGTTCCCTGTGGCACCGCATTAATACGTTGCAGCAATTCTGACAACCTGCCCGCATCTGCATCATAACCCTGCCGGTATGCCACAAAATCGTCTTCCAGGACTGTACCTTTTATAGCGAGCGCTCCCAGATGCCCGGCGTCTCCTGTAACAGCAATACTGTCGTTGGCCATAAATAAGGTTAAAAAGTCGTTGTACCCGGCAAAACTTATAACATTAAGCCCTTCGTGCTCAACTTGTCCATGAAGTTTAAACTGCCCGTTAAACGCCATACCCTGAGCAAGATTTTTTCCATCGCTCATGCTTGCAAGAAATACCTGTGTACTGTCTTTCAACCCCCTGACACTCCCTGTAATGGTAAACCATGCTCCCGGCAATTCAATGCCAAGTTTACTAAGCTCTTCCGAAGTCATGGTTTTCTTATTTTTTAATGCATCCGGAATGGATGAGTCTTTAGCATTATTTCTTTTTGTAGGGGCCGTACTTCTCTTTTGGGGTATATTCTTGATTTGCTGTGCATGTAGCAGCAATGGGAAAAATAATAGTAATACTAATTTTAGTTTCATGTTCTGTTATTAAGTTGTTCTAATTTCGGTCCTCCCCAAGCCCCTGAAGGGGATGTAAAATACTTTCGTCTCTTAGTTCCTATCAGCCATCTCTTGTTCCCCTTTAGGGGTTTCTCCCTTAAAAATTAAGGGCATAAGAACAATAATACTTTGTACCATCGAAAATAATGGATAGTATATCCGTTTTACCCGAGACGCAGGTTAAAATAGGAGGTGTTCCTCCGCTCCACAAAAATGCAGTCGGCCAGCTAATTGTATAGGCTGTACTTGAAGAATAGGAGAGCTTAAACACAAAAGTGGCCGGTTGTGTTGGTGCATTATTCAGGTTCAGAGTAGAGATACTTGCTCCCACATTCAGGGTAAATACATTGCCCGCAGATAAATCTACCGTAGTGGTAGCAGCAGTTGTAATGGCAGCAGGCATTGTGGTTAAGTAGCGTTTGGCCGAGACATCTCCAACTACATCCAGTTTTGCAGCAGGAGACGTGGTACCGATACCCACGTTATTTGTCACATACAACTTATCTGCAACATTGGCTATGCCGTTTACATCCAGTGTATAGGCAGGAGCGTTGGTACCGATGCCTATTTTTCCATTATCTGCAGGACTGGCTGAAGGTGTCGGTGAATCCGTGTTACTAAAATCGCCTGCATAAAGTCCCGTACCGAAAAGCACTCCTCCCAGATTCATCCTATTAGAAGAGCCATCCGGCAATGTCACACAGTTTCCTATAACAATATTGTCGTTGCCAAGATCCGATTCTTTCCCCACACAAGGGCCTATCATGATGGAATGTTCGCCAGCAACAGATTGTGGATTGGCATCTCTTCCTTTCCCGGCATCCCAGCCAATAAAGACAGACTTATTGATCGCATTACGGTTTTTGCCTGCGCCAGATCCGATACAAATAGTACCTATTCCTTCCCCCAGATTAAAACCGGCATCAGTACCCAGAACAATAGCATTATCCAGCCCTACACCACCACCGGCATTGCTACCCAGAACAATAGAATTAGAGCCACCACCATTGGCTGCTCCCTGCCCTGTGGCCACCAAATTGTTTGTCTGCAGCAGTTCAATAGGAGATGTATTTGCCGCTTTCCAGCTAAGTGTGCCGTCTGTGGTACTTGCCAGCACCTGTCCATCGGTAGTGGGTGTTGCTGCAGGTAACGTAAGAGTGTAGTTGGCAAGCGTAGTCGGAGCTACCAAACCCACGTAGTTACTACCCGATGCCTGCGTAATATTAATCTGCCCTTTTACATCCAATTTTGCTGCCGGAGAAGTAGTGCCGATACCCACGTTACCTCTGAAATAAGCCAAACCATCACTGCCTCGCATGCTAAAATTCAGCGCTTCATCTTTATTTTCAAATATAATTCCCTGACCTCCATCACTTCCGGTTCTGATTCTGATAGCATGGCTTGTAAAACCTGCACCTGCTACGGCTGTGCCATTTCCCAACGATCGATTAGCGCCCGGCTGTCCCATATAAATACCCCAGTTGGAATCGTCGCCACTCCACATATAAATACCACGCCCAGAGCCTCCATTCTGCGTATTTTGAATAACCAGTTTGCCAAGCACATTCAGACTACCGGTACCTTTGGGAACAAAACTAATATTCTGATTTGTGTTAGACCCTGCAGCATAAATCCCGGCATAACCGATTCCAATACCCTGCGTTCCATTATAATGACGAAACTCAATGCCAGAAGAATATTCACTTATATCTCCGGTTACATATAAAGGTGCTCCTGTCGCATGTGTTCCGCTCCTGGCTGCTGTGCCTGCGGCAATATCCAATAAATTGGTAGGAGACGTATTGCCGATACCCACATTACCACTACCCAAAATCGTTACTTTTTCTGAAGGGGCATTATCGACAGTCCCTGTTGCAGCTGCTGCCTTAGCTGTATAAAAATGGATAGCCGACGTGCCTGTACCTGTGGAAATACCAGATTGCAGGGTAAGATCGCCTCCGGAAAGATCGGTACCACCAGATTTTGCACCTCCACTTGAAAGGGTCAAACCCTGACCGGCGGTGTTCGCAGTGGCATTACGTTCCATCCAGATGGTGCGCGCAGCAGTGCCACCTAGCGATAAGATATTACTGGGTGAGGTAGTGCCGATACCGACATTGCCACCGTTAGTAATAATCATCCGGGTTGCATTGTTTGCAGATGCAGCCACCGTTTCAAGAGTACCACTAGAAACAGATGAATAGGTATCGAAA
>JAFNAS010000014.1 GCA_017860295.1 Bacteroidota bacterium
AAGATTTGAGCAAAACAACAGACATATAACAACCGATAAGTCCCATTGGAGCCTGCACAAGGCTTTAAAGGCTCTACAACGGGACTTATCTACTCGTTATGTGCCATAATACAAGAGACTAACCATGGATAAGAAACATGCTATGGAATTTCAGAAAATCTATGCTGGAATATCAAAGAATTTGAATAATAAAAAGTGGAAATGCATAATTAATAACTGCGATAATCATTCCATTAATTCTCATTTATTACAGCAAAATGGGATTCTTAATCTAATATCAGAAGATAATCATGTGATCGAAGTAAAAGCTATAGATTCTTTCAAATGGAATGAAAGTAACTCTCCACTGACATTTAAAAGAATAAGTATAAAACAATCGTTATCATTGAATTTGTTCTGTAATAAACATGATACTGAAATTTTCAAACATGCAGAAACACTTCCCCTTGATTTCAATGATTACTTGACTCAAATATTGTTTACATATCGGATTATTTGTGCAGAGATTAGAAAAAAAGAATATAATATCGAAATTTATCAAAGATTATTAAATTCAAATACTTTATATGGCTCATTACCTGTAGACAATTTTGAAACTTTCATCGAAGGGTCAAAAAGAGGAATTGAAGACTTGCGAGTTTATAAAGAGAAAATTGAAAATGAGCTTAATGGCAGCGAAAAAGAATTTGAATTTAAAGTGTTAAAATTTCCCTTGATAAAGGTTTATTGTTCTGCGGGTTTTAACATTTACGAAACCTATGCAACACCTCTTGAAGAAATTCCGCTTAAATATGTTTTTATTCATGTTATACCGAGCGAAGATTCTTTAAATATTATACTTGGATACAATAAAAGACTTGTTAAAAAATCAATTATTGATTATGTGAACTCTTGGGAAGGTTTATCTATTGGTGAGTTCGAATTAAGACTTACTGATTTATTTGCGACAAGGGTTGAGAATTGGGGATTATCACCAGTTATTTATCGTCAACTTAATAAAGAAACTGAAAATGCTTTTATAAAATATTTTGGGGAAAATTCTTTGAATTATTTAGACGGTCAAAAGATTGATTTTAATTTATTTGAAGGAAATAATTACGGCACACAACAGCCGCTATAAAAAAATGCCGAGAAATTACTAGCTTTGGGCAGGTTAGCTCGCTTGGGTTTGTTGTAGTAGGCGGACAGAACGCAGTCCACGAATTCGGCAACATTTTCATAGCGGCGGCACGTTATGTGCAACAGCAAAAAAATAAAGAGCGACATTGTTTTAGCTGAAAAATCTTTGACGAACTGTCCGCTTCGTGACTCGACTTGACAAATCTGTAACGACAGAATTAGCTGACTTTCCAACTTTTGCTTGGCGGACAATTCCTCGCGGATTTTCAAGGAATACAAAACAACTATTATCATTTCAACTGTTAGACATAATGACTGAGAAACAATAAATTAATTGAAATTTGCATGAAACTAACTTATAACATATTATCTCTTTTATTGATTCTATTGCTAGTTTACGGTTGCTCAAAGAACAAGATTAAGATTGAAAAGAATATCTATTTATTAGACTGGGTTGGCATGCCATATCATAATTGTACGACAGAAGAAATAATCGAACAACTTGGTAAACCAGAGAAAATTGACTCGTTTAAAATTCATGACTCGACTAATTTATTTCCAATATATAGACCCTTGACACGATTTATTCCTCATAACAGCGACTATGTTTTAGTTAAGGAACTTTTCTGGAAACAAGACTCGTTTCAAATATATTATTGGTTTATAAAAAGTAGAAATGTTTGGTATTCGAGAGATGGGTTGGTATATGACCCGAATCATGTTGAATTTTAAGTAGAAAACACAATATAAAGTCAATGAAAATTTTCATATTGACAGGAAAAACACATATAAATATCAAAGCTGCTAGCACATAACACACGCTCTTAGGTTTGCAAAAGAAAAGAAGGATTTGAGAGGCGAGGTTGATTTCTCTACTTTTGTTGTAAAAAAGCAAGGAATTAACCGGCTATCGAGGGTTAACTAGTAACACACGTGAATATAATTCATCATAGGTATAAGACCCAGGTAGCCTGGCTGAAAGACACCAAATAGAATTCTGGTATTCGCAAGACCAATAAGAGTGTTAGTGCGTGCATAACAGCTATCGGTTAATTCCAAGCAAAACAGTGTTACAAAAGTATGAAAAAGGTTTTTATTGGAATTGATTTCTCAAAATTAAAATTTGATTCAGCAATTTACAGTGTTGATACAAAAGCGATTGTAGTAACAAAAGTTTTTGACAATGAACAATCCGGATATGTGGATTTTCTCCAATGGGTAAAAGCAAATACCCGTTGTCAGAAGTCAGGGATGTTGTTTTGTGGTGAGTATACCGATGTTCATTGGCTGGCTGACCCCGTTTTGACGGGGTAAACTGTGCATTTCGGCATCCCGATAGCTATCGGGAGCTCCTGCATTAGCTTTGCTGATTTTTAATTAGCTTCGCTGATCTTTGATTAGCTTCGCTGATCTTCGATTCACCTTGTCGTTTCACGACAGCGAACGCTCCCGCAACCAACGGTCACGACCAACGGGAGTAAACCGCCAAATGCCATTGCCTCGGTCGTTAGGTGCAAGTTTTAAAAAAAGACCTCGCCACAAATATTATAAATTTAAAAGGGTTAAACATGTCAATAACAAAGGAATTCGAGTTGATAGGAATGCAAAAGGCAAGTGAAGCAGTTGCATATACGTTAAAGGAAATGATAAAATTTGCTCAACCAGGTGTGACAACAAAAGAGCTTGATGAATTTGGAGGAAAACTATTAATGGAGTTTGGTGCAAAATCAGCTCCATTTGTAAGTTATGGCTTCCCTGGTTGGACTTGTATAAGTGTAAATAATGAGTTTTGTCATGGTATCCCGTCTGACCTTAGAATATTACAAGAAGGCGATTTGATAAATATAGATGTTTCTGCTGAGCTAAATGGATTTTTTTCAGACAACGGTGGCTCCTTTGTATTAGGGAATGATCAACACCAATATCAAAATCTCGTTAATGCTTCTAAAGAGATTCTTTACAAAGCTATTCACAATATAAAAGGTGGAGTCCGTATTTCGGATATAGGACTTTTAATTGAAACGGAAGCAAAAAAAAGAGGCTATAAAGTAATCAAAAATTTGACTGGACATGGTGTTGGAAGAAAACTCCATGAAGAACCGAATGAAATACCTAATTTTAGGGACAAATACAATACTTCCCGATTTCGCAAGAACTCAGTTGTTGCTATCGAAACATTTATTTCAACAACTTCAAACTATGCTGAGACTTTAGGAAACGATGGTTGGACTATGATTGGAAATAAAGGAGGGTTTATGGCTCAACATGAACACACTATTATTGTAACTGATGGTAAGCCGATTATCCTCACTGAAATGAACGAGATTTGGAATTAGCAAAAAACTGCGGCTAACACACGCTATGTTCATTGTCAGGCTCACTCCGTTTTGACGGGGTAAACTGTGCATTCCGGCATCCCGATAGCTATCGGGAGCTCCCGCATTAGCTTTGCTGATTTTCAATTAGCTTCGCTGATCTTCGATTCACCTTGTCGTTTCACGACAGCGAACGCTCCCGCACCAACGGTCACAACCAACGGGAGTAAACCGCCAAATGCCCATTGCCTCTGTCGTTGGCTGCAAGTCTCACAAAACGCTTGCAGACTTAGACAAAGCCTACCAGCTAAAAAATGGACTTTTCACGACAATAATTTTGGACTTTTCAAGAAAGCTAAATGAATATTTTTTGCTCATCTTTGCAGCTTAAAATAAATTTATATTATGGCTTCACTAGAAGATTTAAAATGGCGTTACGCTACAAAAAAAATGAACGGACAGACCGTTCCGCAAGAAAAATTAGACTATATACTGGAAGCAGCAAGATTAGCACCTTCTTCTTCCGGATTGCAACAATATCGGGTTTTTGTCATTAAACAAGGTGAAAAACTTAAACAACTCAACGATTTGGTTTTTAAGGATTTTCCTTTTAATCAAAACCAAATTTTATCTTGTTCTCATGTATTGGTTTGGGCGGCTTTTTCCGAATACACCTTCGAGAGGATAAAAACGCCACTTACCCAATCAGCAATATTTCGTGGTCAACCCGAAAACCATTCGGATGAATATATCCAAAGACTTTATGCGCATTACGAATCATTCGATAAAAATTGGCAGGAAAACCATTGTGCCAGGCAAGCTTATTTGTCTTTTGGCATAGCTCTTATGGCTGCTGCCGAGCAAAAGGTAGATGCTACGCCAATGGAGGGTTTTGATAAAACTAAAATGGATGAATTTCTTGGTATTGGTGGTGATTCAGGTCTTAAAAGTGTACTGGCAATGCCCATAGGGTACAGAGATGAAGCCAACGATTGGTTGGTAAATCTAAAGAAATGGAGAGTATCAAAAGAGGAATTTGTAACCGAAATAATGTAAGCTGATGCAAACAAGGAAATTAGGAATAAACGGACCGGAAGTTTCAGCTATATCGATAGGAACAAGCTGGGGAATAAATAGCTTATCAGAATGGCATCAAGCTAAAAAACAATTAAGCCAAACTTTGCATCAGGCAATAAACGCAGGAATTAATTTTATCAATACTGCTGATTTTTATGGTTGTGGGATTAGTGAACTTACGATTGGTGAAGTCATTAAAGAAAGAAGAAAAGACGTATTCATCAGTGTTAAAACAGGTGCAGTCATTAACCCCCACGGACATTTTACAGGACTGGACGGAAGTCCAAAAGCGATAAAAAATTATTGCGCCTATTCACTCAAGCGTTTGGGGGTAGATGAGATTGATTTGTACCAACCTTGCCGCATTGACCCTCAAGTTCCAATTGAGGAAACGGTTGGTGCAATTAAAGATTTGATTTCTGAAGGAAAGGTTAGATATTTAGGACTATCCGAAGCAAATGCGGAGCAATTACAGCGG
The DNA here is from genome assembly GCA_017860295.1 of Bacteroidota bacterium. GTDB lineage: Bacteria > Bacteroidota > Bacteroidia > Bacteroidales > Paludibacteraceae > Microbacter. Next base: position 4,990 of record JAFNAS010000014.1, read on the forward strand.
GCAAATAAAATACATCAGGTATCAGCATTGGAAATTGAATATTCTTTAGCAACGCGGTTTATTGAAAATGAGATTTTACAAGTTGCAAGAAACCTGGGTACAGCTATCGTTCCATATTCTGTTTTCAGCTATGGTTTGCTTACAGGTAAAATGAAATTTCCTTTACCTGGAAATGATTATAAAAATAGGTGGCCACGATTTGAAAGTGTAAATTTGGAGCATAATTTAGAAATGGTAGAACAGCTAAAGGAATTTGCCAAAAGCAAAAATGCAAGCCCAAGCCAAATAGCATTGGCCTGGCTCCTAAATCAAGGCGATGACATTATTCCGATTGTTGGAATGACAAAACCTGAACGGATAACAGAAAATACAGAAGCACTACAAATTAATTTCACAAACAGTGAGCTTCAACTATTAAATGAAACCTTTTTCGAAGGAGCATTTAAAGGAGAACGTTATCCGCCGGCTTTTTTATCCTGGGTTGCTTCGTAAATCAGAACGTCAAAATGAGTATAGATAAAACATCAGAATATGTAAATGCTGAAATTTCGGGAGAACATTTTATTTCCGAACACATTTTCTTTTATATCAAAAAAGGGGAGACAACGTGTTATGACGGAAATCAAACAGTTGTTTTCAAATCGGGTGAGTTTGGACTCATCCGAAAAAACCGCCTTGCGAGATACAGCAAGAGAAAAACAATCAATGATAACGAAACGGTATTTATCCGATTTGATAAAGAATTTCTCCAAAATTTTCAAGAAAAATATAACACTCAAACAGTCTTATTCAAGTCCGAAAGCACATTTATACAATTAAATCCAAATGAGCTGTTGCCTGTTTTTTTTCAATCATTATCCCCTTTAATAAATCAAGGAATAATCAGAGAACCTTTTGCAGATGTTAAGCGTGAAGAATTGCTTCTAATTCTTTTACAGAAACAACCGGAATTAGCCGGTTTGTTTTTTGATTACGGCATTCCACAAAAAATCGATATAGAGGAATTTATCAATAAAAATTACAAATTCAATGTAAGCGTTGAACGCTTTGCATTTTTGACAGGTCGTAGCTTGTCTGCATTTAAGCGTGATTTTAAAGCCATTTTCAATGAAACGCCAAGCCGTTGGTTAGTAAAAAAGCGTTTGCAGGAAGCCTATTTTCTCCTGGAGAAGAAAAAACAAAAACCATCTGACATTTATTTAGAATTGGGTTTTGAAACATTATCCCATTTTTCTTATGCCTTCAAAAAGCAGTTTAGAGTGACACCAACAGAAATTGCCGGACAAGAGAAAGAGACCAGCCGCTAACAAGGTATTGGCAAAAGCAGGAATACTATTGAACTTTTGGCTATATTTGAACTATGGTATTTCTATTGAAGTTTTGTGCTAAGAATCTCCGCCTTCGGCAATACCCAAACCGTTAGTGGTCAGGCTAAGTGCACGAATAAATAACATTGACAATTATGAAAATGAACAGCAATATGAAAACTATCACCACGATTCTATTAGCGGGTATTTTACTTATTTCTTGTAACAATCAAAACACAAACAATATGGCAATAACAGAAAATGAAAAAATCGTAAGACAGTATTATGAATACTTCAATAATCACGAATGGAAAAAAATGGCAGAAATGTACACAGAAGTTTCTGACTTTAAAGACCCTTCACTTGGACAAGGCATTGTAAAACAAACAAGACAACAGATTATTGAAAAATATTCGGGACTAAGTGAAATGTTTCCTGATGTAAAAGATAAGATAGTTCAAATCTATCCATCGGGTTACAAACACATAATAGTTGAATTTATCTCGACCGGAACAGCACCAGACGGCTCAAAATTTGAATTGCCAATCTGTACTATTTTCACAATTGAGAACGGGATTATTACCAAAGACTTCACGTATTATGACAATTTTGAAGACCCAAAACAAGAATAATAAAAGCCCGAATCGCTAACAATGTATATACAAAATAGGCGTGACTGTAGTAAATTCAATGGCTGTAGCCCGCTTAAAATTGTAACGGTTTGACAAGAAACTACCATGCAATTTGCCACGACTTATACAATTTTCCGTTGATGGTAATTTTCCCTATCACGAAAACTTGATTAAATTCTCAAGTTAACGTCAAAATGGGAGCAAGAAAAAAGAGTGAAAATGAGAAATGAAGAGAAATACATAGCATTGATAATTAACCCCAGTTTTTGACGTTAGTCAGAATTTAAGGAGACGACATAAAATTTTGAAAATATTGTGGATATGGCAAAAGAAAAAGTATTATTAGCCGGAGCTACTGGATATTTAGGGCGATTCTTAACCCAGAAACTAATAGAAAAAGATTATGAAACGATAATTGTCGTTCGAAATAAAGAAAAAGTTAAATTAAAAGCTCCAAATCTAGAAATAATTGAAGCTCAAGTAACAAAACCGGATAGCTTAAAAAATATTTGCAAGAATATAGATATAGTAATTAGCACGGTTGGAATTACAAGACAACAAGATGGATTAACTTATATGGATGTCGATTATCAGGCAAATGCAAACCTGATTGATGAAGCTAAAAAAAGTGGTGTTAAAAAATTCATCTACATATCCGTTTTAAACGGAGAAAAACTTAGGAACCTGAAAATTTGTGAGGCAAAAGAAAAATTAGTAGATTATTTAAAATCATCAGGATTAGACTACTGCATTGTTCGACCCAATGGATTTTTCTCGGATATGGCAGACTTTCTTAAAATGGCAAAAGGTGGGAAAGTTTATCTGTTCGGAGACGGAAAACTAAAACTAAATCCAATTCACGGAAAAGATTTAGCGACAGAGGTTGTTAATGCTATCAATCAAGATAAAAATGAATTCAATATTGGTGGACCTGATTTGCTTTCTCAAAACGAAATCGCAGAATTGGCATTGAAAGCATACGGAAAGCAAATTAAGATTGTTCATTTGCCCGATTGGATAAGAAAGGTTGCTCTTTGGTGTGTGCGGACATTTACGAGTTCAAAAACGTATGGTTCGATTGAATTTTTTATGACAACTATGGTTATGGATATGACTGCTCCACAATTTGGAGAAGAAAAATTAGAAAACTTTTTTAATAGCGAGGCGAGAAAATAAATAAAAACTGCACACAACAATGGCTTATAGGCGATAGCGGGTAGATGCTCAATTCGTAGGTTTGTAGCCCCGCCCGGGCATTTTCTCGGTTTTAAAAGTAATACTCACGTAAACCGATACGACCCATAGCCGAGACCATTGGTGGCAATCTTAACAAAACGACAAAATGAGAGTAGGAATATTACTTTTTGAAGATTTTGAAACTTTAGATGTTTTTGGACCTGTTGAAATTCTCGGCAGACTTAAAGAATATTATCAAGTTGATTTTTATTCGGAATTGGGCGAGACTGTAAATAATTCTCATGGAGTCTCCATTGATACAAAAAAACTTGAGGACATTTCTGACGGTGTAGATATCTTTCTTATTCCAGGAGGATCTGGAACAAGAAAAGAGGTTAATAACAAAAATCTTATAGATATTATCAAGCAAATTGCTGAATTAAGTAAGTATGTTCTGACAGTTTGTACCGGGAGTGCATTACTTGCTAAAACTGGAGTATTAGACAATAAGTTTGCAACATCTAACAAAAGAGCATTTGATTGGGTAACTACGAATGGAGAAAAGGTCAAATGGATTAGAAAAGCACGTTGGACAATTGACGATAAATTCTATACATCTTCTGGTGTAAGTGCCGGAATGGACATGACCTTAGGTTTTTTATCAGACACACACGGACTTGAATTTGCCAGAAAAGTAGCTTTTCAAATTGAATATAATTGGCAGGAAGATAAAAATAACGATAAATTTAGTGAACAATAAAAACTACCACCAACACAGTGCATACATCATGCGGGTTTCAGAGCATTTTGCATGTTCATAACTCGCTGGCCCGTGCAGAAACACATGGCAGGAGAAACAATGAAAAATGTTTTTTTGGTTTGCGATAGGAACATTGTTGGCATAGGCACAGAGCAGAGCTCTGCGCCAGCGGGGAAACCAAATGGTTTGTAACAAATGGAGGCGCTTCGAAATTTGATGACACTAACTGGACTAACTATGCTTATAATAAGGATAACGCAAATGGGATAGCAGAAAGTGGAATTATGGATATTGTTATTGACAATCAAGGAGACAAATGGTTTGCAACATTTGGTGGTTTATCTGAATTTGATAGAACGACCTGGACAACGTTTAAAACTCAAACAGATTGGTTAGAATCAGAATCTCCTGTTTTATCGACTGCGATAGATTCAAAAGGTCATAAATGGTTTGGCTCCAATGGCTGGGGCATTTCAGAATTTGATGGGGTGAAATGGACAACTTACACAACAGCCAACAGCATAGTTATTGCTCCAGTCAACGCAATAACCAAAGACACAAATGGGAATTTATGGTTTGGTACAAGTAATGGATTGTTGGAATTGACAAAATGAGAAAACAGTTTCGCTGACAAGTTGGGAAGTCTTTCAGAAGAACAAAAAAACCGACCCCACAACGTCAGCTACCCGCAAGCACGGTAGCAGTGTTTTTCGGTGGACATCTTTCCGCTCGGGCTGCTTTTCGGCTTGACAGGAAATCGCCCGCAATCCGCCTTTGCGCGTAGCTTTCTACGTTGGTGGCATTAAAAAAACAAAAATGATCCGAGAATTCGAATATAGCGATAAATTAGACATTCAAAGATTATTTGAGGAATTGACTGACTCAAGAATTTCAGATTCTGACCTGATGAATCGGTTGGATTTTATCAATAACAGTTCGATTGACTCTTTATCTGTTTATGCTTTAAATAATTCTGTTATTGGTTTATTAGGATTTAGAATACGGGAAAATATGGAGGAAAATAGCCGTTACAGTGAAATTTCTGTAATTGTTGTAGATTCAAATTTTCAAAAACAAGGAATTGGCAAACAATTATTGGAGTTTGCTGAGCAATTAGCAAAAGATTTGAATTGTAAAGGCACTTGGTTAGTAAGTGGATTTGGAAGAAAAGAAAAAAAACACCAATTTTACAAATCATTTGGCTATGTTTCAACAGGATATGAATTTGTAAAACAATAATTTATGTAATATGAGCGTAACAATAAGAAAAGCAACAGAAAGCGATTTTGAGAAAGTCTATCCATTGTTTGAACAACTTTGGCCAAATAAGGAGTTAGATAAAAACGCATTAAGAATTGTGTTTAACCGAGGTGTAAATTCAGACACGGATGAATTATTATGTCTCGACTACTCCAACGAACTGATTGGATTTTGTGCTTATGCAATTGTGAACAATTTGTGGTTAGCCGGATACATATCTTACATGTATGCTATGATAGTTAATGAGACACATAGAGGAAAAGGATTTGGAACAATGTTAATTAAAGAGTCAATAAAAAAATCTAAGGACAAGGGATTGAAACGTTTGGAATTAGATTCTGGATTTCATCGTGAAAAAGCTCATGAATTCTATATGAAACTTGGATTTGAGAAACGAGCATTTTTATTTTCATATCAATTATAACGACGACAAAAAAAATTAATGACCGCCTAATATCCGCTATGGATCATTGGCTGTCTGACGTGTATTTAGCAGGTTTAGCTCTTGCAAACCGGCCGTGCCCATTGCCTCGGTTGTTGTGCCCAATTGTAAAAAAGACGCACATTGAGAGCGATGTTTTTTGATATTTAGATAATATAACTATGATAACTTGTAACAGTTTAGAAGGCAAATTTAGATGTTCTACAAAAGTAAAGGAATTTGAAATTGTATCTGATGCAACTATTGAAAAAGGAGGTCAAGGACAAGGGTTTCGTCCACATGATATTTTGGAAAGTGCATACGCTTCATGTTTGAATATTTTTGTACAAATGCTATGTGAGAAAATGAAAATATCATCGGATAATATTTCGGTAATGGTTGATTTGACTAGATTAGAATCGAAGACTATATTTAATTACTCCATAAAATTTGGAGACAATTTTTCAGAAGGACAAAAAGAGAAGATATTAAAGGCTGTTGAAGGATGTCCAGTAAGAAAAACGCTATCAAAATCTATAGAATTTGAATTAAAGAATGATTTATAAAAAACAACCGGCCACGACAACGTCACTTATAAAACATACGTGTCATAGTTGTGCCTGACGTAAGATTTGAGCAAAACAACAGACATATACAGATAAGTCCCATTGGAACCTGCACAAGGCTTTAAAGGCTCTACAACAGGACTTGTCTACCCGTTAGGCGGCAAGCAGACAAGCAACAATGCAATAGGAAATAGGATTAAAACATAAAAATAAAAGAAGTAAATTTCATGCAGAAAAAGTCTTTAGTGGTAATTGACATTCAAAATGACATTACCAAAAACTACAAAGAAATTATTGACAATGTTAATCGGTCAATAGATTGGGCAGTGGAAAATGAAATTCATGTCGTTTACATAAGGCATTATAACTTATCTGACGGCACAAGGACTTTCAAACCTAATACTCGTGGATCTGAATTAGTTTCGGACATGAAATTGGTTTCCAACAATATTTTTGAAAAATCCAAAGGCAACGCATTGACTAGTGAAGATTTTGCTGACTTTATCAGGAAAAATGAAATAAGTGAATTTTACATTACAGGAGCAGACGCTATTGCTTGCGTGAAATCAACCGTATTTAATATGTGCAAGAAAAACTACAAAGTTACAGTCTTATCAGATTGTATTACGAGTTATGATAAAAGGAAAATTGATGAAATGCTGAATTATTACGAAAAAAATGGCAGTAAAATAATTAAGTTGAACGACTTGTTAGCTTCTAAATAAAAATGACAGCGGCACGTTGGGCGATGGAGAAAAGAAAAAACATGGAACTTAAAGAAACAATTGAAAAAAGACGCACTATTCGAGATTTTCAGAATAAGATTATTCCGATAAATATAATAGAATATGCCATTGAAAATGGATTTAAAGCGCCGACATACAACCATCTTAGAGAATGGGATTTTGTATTAATTAGCAGTTTGCAATCAAAACTAAAACTCATAGAATCCGAGCAACTTGATAAGATAATTGATTATGATGAGCTTGAGGCAATTTTCAGGAATGAAGATACAATTATGAAAGAAATGTATTTGGATGCAATCCCAAAACAGAAAAAGATGATTTTGGATGCTCCATCTATAGTTATTGTTGTTTTTAAGCCTAAGACAAGAGTAGAGAATGCAAAAAAAATCTATGATCTAAATTGTCTTGCATCTGTATGGGCTTGCATTGAGAATTTTTTATTAAGTTTAGCAGAGCATGATGTTTACGGAGTAACGTTTATTCCGCAAAATATAGATATTATAAAGAAAAAGTTAGGAATTCCTGACGAATTGGAAATAGCATCAATAATTCCGATTGGATATAAATCTGATAGTGCTAAAATTCTGAAACAGAATAGAATAAATATCATTGAAAGGATTCATAGTGAGAATTGGTAAAACAGCTACGCCCAACATTATATGAATTTTATTGGGATGGAATTGCTGATTTTAAAGTGGTTACTTCTAATTTAGCTTTTAATGTCTCGATAGGATATCGCTACAAAATCCCCGTTCGACGGAACGGGAGCTACAAGTTAATCGTTCATTCTTATCTTTATGCTGCTCATTTCTGAATGCTGAAAATTAGTCCTATTCGGTTGCTGGCTGTTGGTTCTGTTGCCGACAATTGACAGTGGATTATACAGGCCCGTTTATTTTCTTTTATGGTAAAGAAACCGGAACGGGTCTTGTTATGTATCTGCTCTTGTGCCGGTTTGCAGCCTGTTTCCCGCCGTTTGCAGATTTTATTTTACCCGACAGTTGAAATCCCTCATTTTTGCATTGAAATATGACGCACGGTATCGTTCATCGTGCTGGTAAATACCTTATTCTTCAATGAAACTACGATGGAAAATAACCAATGGTATGCTGTTGATCCTGATAGGATTGTTGCATGTACAGTTGGCGTTGTCGCCTGATGGTGCCGGTCAACAATTTCAGCAGATGGCGGAAACATTCTTTTTTAAAGTCAGCAAAGGATTGGACGAGTTGCCTATTGTGGCAGGAAAAACAAACAGTGAAATTTTTGCCGCGTTCTGGTTCTTTTACTTTGGGCTGTTGCTTATCCCGTTGGGATTGCTTGTTCATAGTATCGAAAAGGAGGGTAGGACTTTGCCCCATTACTTTACGATAGCTTATCTGATAGCTGTACTGATCGGATGTTATATGATTCCGAATTCGGGTATGACCTTTATTATGCTTCCTCATGCCATTTACATGTTGGTTGGCAACTGTGTGAAAAGTAGAAAAACACGTGCTAAATAGATATGTTGATCGGTATGTATAAGTACAAATTTATCCCCGGTCTTCTCTGCATCGCGGCAGCTCTTTGTCTTATGTTCGCTTTGATGGGGTATGCACCTTTCTATGCGCCTTCCTATTTCTTTTGGATCGGGGCCATCCTTTCGCTCGCGGGTCTTGTTTCGCTGCTAAAGCCGTTATCGTTTCTGTTTGTTTTTAACCGCCGTATTGCCATGGTGGTAGTCGGTTGCGGCCTGTTGCTGATAGTTGCGTCGCTTTACTGGCCGGTGCCTACTTATCATGCTGCCGCCAACCGGAAAATAGATGCTTTGTTGCCCGATTACTCCTTTTGCGAGTATCACGAGGCGCTGGTCGATGCACCGCCCGAAGCCGTCAAACGAGCCTTGCAAACCACCGCCGTAGATGATGTTCCGGTTATTCGTCTTCTTACCACCATCAGAGGCATTAACGATCGACATGCAAAAAACAAAAGTACCATTTCTATACAAAAATAGGCGCGTTCGGATACGTTTTCAACTCCCGACTTCACCTTTTTTGTCGTCGATTCAACCGAATTGGTCACGGTAATGCTCCTCAACGCATCGACCGATGTACCGCCGCCACCGGTTAAAACGCCGGAACAGTTTCGGGTATTTCGTAAACCGGGTTATATTAAAGTGGCGATTAATTTCCGCTTTATTCCTCAGCGTAACGGACAAACATTGGTTACGACAGAGACCCGTAACTATGCCATGACAAAGGAAGATGCCCGTGTATTTGCTCGTTACTGGCGTATTATCTATCCTGGCAGCGCCATCATTCGGCGGGTCTGGCTTGATGAGTTGATAAAGCGGGCAGGGAAGATATAATGGTATGCAGTGTGGTATGGACATTCTGCTTTTTGTTTGCTTAATCAGTGGACACCTGTTTTCATATCATATAAACCTGCTAATTGCTTTGTGAAACGAACCATTTTGTGAGTAAACACAAATGCAAAATGCCGGCATTGAGTTTTATAGAATAATTAAAAACAAACTATTTACAATGAAAAGGAACATTCTCTTGGTCAGAACAGCCGGAGTGATCACAACGCTTTTCAGTGTTTTTCATCTCTCTTTTTATTGGTTATTTCATTGGAAAGAACGGCTGAGTTGCCTCGATACAGATACATGGGCCATCTTTCATGCTTTCAACTATGGAATGAACATGATGTTCATTCTCTTTGCCCTGATCTCGCTCTTTATGACGAAAAAACTATTGTCGGAGTCGTTAGGAAAGGTGTTGCTGGTGTTTATGTCGTCCATTTACGTGATGCGTATTATCAGCGAATTTGTACTATGGAGGTGTCAGCAGCCGATGTCGGCCGTAATAATTATTCTATGCCTGCTGCCTGCTGTCTTATATTTACTACCTTTGTTTGGTAAACGCAATAAGCTGCAAGATTGAGATATGCATATTATTCTGAAAGTCATACTTCACCTGTTCTTTTGGACGGTCTTTTTCCTGCTTTCGGGAGCCAACAGTTTCCGTTTGGCGGAAGGAACCGGCTACCTCGTGCAGCACCTGTGGCTCTACCTTTCGGGGGTGTTGTGGGCGGCAAGTTCGTTCTATTATTTTTACTTCTTTTTGTATCGTTACATCGAACAGCATCGGTTTGTTCGTTATCTGGTGCTGTCATTTATCTTTGTTATCGGTATTTCGGTTTTGTTTATTGCCTTTTACCGCCTCGTTGTGTTTCCCAACCATTTCAACGAACCGGTATCCTGGAACTTTACCACCACCTTCGGAACCTATGTTATTGCCAGTTGCGGAAGCTTGTTACGTGGCTTTGTGGTATGGATCGAATCGGTAGGACAGAAGGAAGAACTGCTCAAACGTAACCTGCAACTGGAGCTCGATGCGCTGCGTTCGCAGGTCAATCCTCATTTTCTGTTCAATACGTTGAACAATATCGATGCCCTGATACGTACGCAACCCCGTAAAGCTTCGGAAATGCTCATTACGCTTTCGGATGTGATGCGCTATATGTTGTATCAGACCAAAGCCCCGACGGTTACTCTCGAAATGGAGAGCAAACATTTACAGAATGTGATTGCGCTGCATCGGGTTCGTTTTCAGGAACCCGATTATATTTCGTTTCACACGGAGATAACCGACCCCGGACAGACCATAGCGCCTTTGCTGCTGTTGCCCTTTGTAGAAAATGCCTGTAAGTATACTCATCCCAGAAAGCAGCAGCCTTCTATCGTTGTTTCGATGTGCCAGACGCAGAATCGATTGTCGTTTCAATGTTTGAATGGGTATGACAATGCCGAAACTCCGAATGAGGAGAGTGGCGGTATCGGACTGGAAAATGTAATGAAACGTCTGCAACTGCTCTATCCCGGTAAACATCAATTGGAAATGTCGGACCGTAATAGGGAGTTCTCGGTTCGTTTGACGATCGAACTTTTTTAGAATAAGTATATGATGAAAATCTGTTGCATTGCTGTAGAAGACGAACCACCTGCGCTCGAAAAACTGGTTCGGTTTATTCGCGATACCTCCTGGCTCGAGCTCCTGGCTACCTTTACCAAAAGCATCGATGCAATGGTATATCTCAACGAGAATGAGGTGGATTTGATGTTTCTGGATATCCGCATGCCCGCGATGACCGGCTTGCAACTGCTCGATACGTTGCAACGGAAGCCACAGGTGATTATCACCACAGCCTATACCGAGTATGCCCTGAAAGGGTACGAATACGGCATTGTAGATTATCTGTTGAAGCCGTACTCATTCGAACGGTTTGTGCAGGCCGTGCAGAAAATTAAAACCGATATGCAACCGGGAGTATCGACGCCTGCCAATGCATTTATTTTTGTAAAGATCGATTACCGGATTGTCAGGGTTGACTATGATGATGTTTGGTATATCGAAGGGATGAGAGACTACCGTTGCATTGTGTTGTCGACGGGCAAGATATTGACATCAACTACTTTCAGTGAACTGGAAGCTGCTTTGCCCCGGCATCTGTTTGCCAGGATTCATAAATCGTATATGGTATCGTTGCAAAAAATCAAATTGATAGAACACCACCGAATCTACATGCATGATAAAGTGTTACCGATAGGAGAGACCTACCGGCAGGCATTTTATCAAAGCATCAACAATACGAAATAACAAAAAATACGCTTAAATAATTTGTTTCTAAAATAAAATTTATACCTTTGTACTATGCTTTTGGGCAGTAAAACGTATTATATGAGATTGAGTCTAAATAGTATTGCGGTCATTATTATCGTCATCGGAATCCCTGGGATTTGCCGAAGGTGATAGTTTTGTGCTGCACAAAATAGTTCAACCCCCTTTCGGTAAAAGCCGAAAGGGGGTTTCTTTTTTTATTCACTTAATACATTTGTCTTATGAAAGAAACCGCATCAATCAGTTTTGCACATCGTATGGAGGGAGTTCCCCGTTCGTTTATTCGTGAAATATTAAAAGTTGCCATTTCGCCCGAGGTGATTTCGTTTGCGGGTGGTTTGCCTAACAAAAAACTGTTTCCGTTGGAAGAGTTACAGGCAAGTGCGGTGAAACTGATGTCGGGTTCGGATCGGAATATTTTGCAGTATGCCAATACAGAGGGCTACCTGCCTTTGCGGGAAAAAATTGCCGAACGGTATGCGCACAAGGGATTACAGATCAATCCGCAGAATATTCTAATTACTAACGGATCGCAGCAGGGACTCGATCTGCTGGGAAAAATATTTATCAACGAAGGAGATGCCTTGGTGATGGAAGAACCGGGTTATCTGGGCGCTATTCAGGCATTTTCTATTTTCCATCCCCGCTTTGTAACCGTACCGCTTACCGATGAAGGAATTGATGTCGATTGTTTTCGACAAGCAATAGCAAATGAGAATCCGTGTCTGGCCTATCTGATTCCCAATTTTCAGAATCCATCGGGAATCAGTTACACGGAAGAGCGACGCAAGGAGGTGGCTCGTATTAGTAAGGGGAAGCCGTTGTTTTTGGTGGAAGACGATCCGTATGGCGATATTCGCTTCCAAGGTGAACGAAAAAATTCGTTCTACCATTATCTGCCGGAGCAGACCATCCTGCTTGGAACCTTTTCCAAAACGGTAGTGCCCGCTTTTCGTATGGGATGGATTGTTGCGCCCGATGCCGTAATGGATCGATTGATTGTGGCAAAGCAAGCGGCCGATCTTCATACCGATTATTTCACGCAACGGTTGGTGTATCAATATCTGTCCGATTATGATATCGACTGGCATATTGCACAAATATGTGAAGCGTATGGCCGGCAGGCCGGAGCAATGATGCAGGCCATCGAACACTATTTTCCGAAAGAGATTCAATATACCCATCCCGAAGGGGGAATGTTTCTGTGGCTGACGTTGCCAGAAGGCCGAAATGCGATGGAGTTGTTCGATCTGGCCATCAAAGAGAACGTGGCTTTTGTGCCGGGAAATCCTTTCTATATTGATAAAGCGGAGGTCAATACCTGTCGGCTCAACTTTTCCTGTTCCGACGAAATGGAAATAGAGGAGGGCATCAGACGGCTATCCGGCGTGTTGGCAACGCTTGGTTGATGATCATCATTGATTATACGTTTTGCGATTGCATTATGGAGCTTACAAAGCCCATGGTGAGTCCGGCAATCATAAAAGCGATTACGAAGATAATAGAGATTATAACCATTACTCCGGTAGCAATGTAATAAAATTTCAGATACTTGAACGCATCTTCCATATCGCTGCTATTTTTGCCGGCTACTGCTTTTTTTGTGAGATTTGAGAAACGAACCAAAAACCACATCGGAACAAAAGTCAGTATGGCAGCCAGTAAGTATGCAACTCCTATCATACCTGCTCCCGGCACGGTGCCCTTTGCGCCGCCAAGCAATAACACCACGGCCAACAAAGCCAGCAGTATGGCCATAGCAATAGAAAAAACGGCAATAAATTTCGACCATTTACGCATTTCATTCAGGTGAAGCAATGCCGCATCGGTTATTTCAATACTGTTTTTGATAGCCTCTGTTTTTTGTACATCGGCAGCCTCTTTGGGTTTTTCAACATAATAGTCCATATATGTAAAGGTAAGGTTATGATTACGTATTATTTCGTGTTTTAATATCGTTTACTCGGTTGTGTCAGATCCATTGTTTATGCTGTTGTTCAATTGCCTGTTTAAATGGAGTTGATTTGTCACAATCTGTCGATAAATCAACAGTTGTTATCATTAGATATTACAAATATACGATTTCAAATGTTCTTTTTTCATACGTAAAGGACGATCCATAGAAATATTTATGATGCAAATTGTATTTGTAACTCGTTATCAAATAAATACAAGTGAAAATAAAACAATGTTCGGTATGCAAAAAAAGAGCGAAAAGCAAGTTGTAATCTGAGCTAAAACTCCTATTTTTGAGACAAAATTACAATAAAACAATATTTACACATGAAGAAAACTTTCTTAACCCTTTTATGTACGCTGCCTATTGCCGTTTTTGCACAGCAGAATTACACTGTAGCCGGTAAAGTTGGGCAGCTGAACGCTCCGGCTAAGGTTTATTTACTGCATCAAGATAATAATAAAATTGTGATCGATTCGGCGAAAATAGTAAACGGAAGTTTTACTTTTAAAGGCACTATAGAAGAACCTACTGCAGCACGGTTTGTATTGGATCACGCAGGAACCGGAATTAAAAAACAGCAGAAAGACCAATTGAATATCTATCTGGAAGCCGGCATCATCACTATTCAAAGCAAAGATTCTGTCGTCAATGCGTCTATCGGCGGTTCGAAGATCAATGCATTGAATCTGCAATTACAAAAGACTCTTGAGCCGATTACCCGTAAAGAGAAAGTGCTGTATGCCGATTATTTGGCTGCAACATCCGAACAGCGTCAGTCGAAAGAGTTTATGGCCGGTATTGAGCAGAGAGACGAAGCTATTGAAGTTGAAAAAAGTCAGGTGCTCAAAGCGTTCATAAAGGCAAATCCGGCCAGTTTTCTGAGTTTGGACATTTTAAAATCAATTGCCAACACTAGTACAGATGCTTCGCAACTTGAATCTACATTCAATACTCTGACTCCGGGAATTAAAAATACCAAAAGTGGAAAAGAACTTGCTGTGGCTATTGGCAGGATGAAAGCTACTGCTATTGGTTCTATTGCACCCGATTTCACGATGAACGATCCAGAAGGAAAATCCATTACATTGTCCGGTTTTAGGGGAAAATACCTCTTACTCGATTTCTGGGCGTCATGGTGCGGCCCTTGTCGTCGCGAGAATCCGAATGTTGTAGCTGCATTCAATCATTTCAAAGACAAGAATTTTACCATTTTGGGCGTCTCTCTCGATAATGAAAACGGAAAAGAGGCCTGGTTGGCGGCGATCAAAAAAGACGGGTTGGTATGGAATCATGTTTCCGACCTGAAATATTGGAACAGTGCTGCTGCTCAGCTTTATCAGGTACACTCTATTCCTCAGAATTTCCTACTGGATCCGACAGGAAAAATCGTAGCTAAAAACCTTAGGGGAGAAGATCTGGAAAAGAAATTAAGTGAGCTTTTGGACCACAAATAAGCAATCCAAACCAATAAAAAGAGCGGAAATGAGAAAAATCATTTTCGCTCTTTTCATATTTCGACAGGTAGAGATATGCTAAAATAGCCTTGAATTTATCTCTGTTTTAGATCGCCAATATGCCCTGTTGTAACAGACGGAATCTCCACGGAGCTGTTACTTGACCACCTGAAATTTGGTCTTATGCCGATCGATTAGAAATAGGCTTGTGGTGAGATATTTATTGATTTTGTAATTTAAAACAAGAGCGGTCATACCATCCATATCTTTGGAAAACGCTATGGTGTTTTGTCTATTAACTCAAGAAATAGACTAAAAAAACATTAATATGCATCGATTTTTTAAAAAATAGATTATCTTTGAATTCCTTTTCTTTAGGGTAAGAAAGTCGTTCTTTAGCAGACTTCGACAAAAGTACCTGAACTACCCGAAATCCAATCTAGAGAGTTTAATAAAGAGTGAGTGTCCGATTCGGAACAAGCTAAGCCATTGGCGAAGCGAGTGTACTTAATTCATTTATTACGCTTATGTTTTTAAGGCAATTAATCATATTGATTTTGATGTTATGTTCGTTGTCGGCTATGGCTGCGGCGCTTCCTGCTGACAGGTTCAGTTTAAGTGGAATCATTAAAGATGCAGCCAACGGAGAAGTGATGACGGGAGTGAATGTGTATATTCGAGAGTTGAAAAGTGGAGCAGTAACCAATAATTACGGATTTTATTCGGTCACGGTTCCTCGTGGAAAATACACAGTCGAAATTTCCTATTTAGGCTACCAGACTCTGGTAAAGAAAGTGAATTTGATGATGTCGCAGAAAGTAGATGTGGAGCTGAGGGAACGAGCCAAAGAAATAGCTGAAATAGAGGTAAAATCTCAGCGTAAGGATATGAACCAAGCATTAAATTCGATGGGAGCCGAACAAGTCTCCATCAATGCAATACGTAAGATACCTGCACTGATGGGCGAAGTAGATCTTCTGAAAGTAGTGCAGTTGTTACCCGGAGTGGTTTCTGCGGGCGAAGGAACATCCAATTTTAGCGTGCGGGGTGGTGGCATCGATCAGAATCTTATAGTTCTTGACGATGCCACTATTTATAATGCATCTCACATGATGGGTTTCTTTTCGGTATTCAACAACGATGCTATCCGGAATATGACGCTTTACAAAGGAGATATTCCAGCCTCATACGGAGGGCGACTTTCGTCGTTGCTCGATGTACATACCAAAGACGGTAATTCGAAAACATTTGCCGGTAGTGGTGGTGTCGGCTTGATATCAACCAGACTAACACTTGAAGGGCCGCTGGTTTCGGACAAAGTGTCGTGTATCGTTTCGGCACGACGCACGTATGCCGATTTGTTTCTGAAGATGTCTCCCAATAAAGATCTTCGGGATAACAAACTCTATTTTTATGATTTCAATGCCAAATTGAACTATCGGATCGACGATAGAAACCGCATCGCAATTTCCGGTTATATGGGTGAAGATGTATTTAAAAATAGTTATGTAGGGTTTCACTTTGGAAATGCGGCAGCACTCCTTCGCTGGAATCATATTTTTTCGCAAAAAATTTACAGTAATTTGTCATTGAACTACAGTCGCTATAAGTACAATCTTCAATCCGAAATCAGCGACAATGATAATTTTGACTGGCGTTACTCCATGCGGGATTTCTCACTGAAACATGATTTTTCCTGGTTTTTGATACCAGAGCATACCATTAAGTTCGGTTATGCCGGAATATATCACAGGTTGAGCCCCGGGAACGTGACTTCTACAGCAGGTATGGGTGCCGATAGTAAATTTATATTGCCAGATATTAATGCTGTTAAGGCATCAATCTATTTGTCGGATGAGTGCCGATTATCGAATCGTTTGTCGGTAAAAGCCGGTTTTCGCTTTACCGTATTTGCGAGTATCGGTACCGGAACGGTATATAATTACGACCAAAATTACAATGTAATCGATTCGACTGTATATAAAACAGGACAGATTATAAAAACTTATTATCGTTTATCTCCCCGATTAGGGCTTACGTATCGTATCGATGAACAATCATCGATGAAAGCCAGCTATGCACGTACCAACCAGTTTTTGCAAATGGCCTCCAATTCAACGGCAGGTACTCCACTCGATCTTTGGTTTACTGCTGGTAAGAACATTCGTCCGCAGACATGCGATCAATTTGCATGGGGCTATTTTCGTAATTTTTTTCATCATAAGCTGGAAACATCCGTAGAGTTCTTCTACAAATCGTTGCAGCATACTATCGATTTTAAGGATCATGCACGGTTATTCCTCAATCCAAAGCTTGACGGAGAATTGCGGCTTGGACATTCGCATGCTTATGGTGTCGAATTTCAGTTGGAAAAAAATGAAGACAAGCTCACCGGTTGGATTAGTTATACTTATTCCCGCTCACGAAATACCATCTATGGAATCAATGATAATAAATCGTATCCTTCACCCTACGAACGTCCTCATACAATATACATCGTTGGAAATTACGAACTAAGCCGGGCTCTCTCTGTGGGAACAAACTTTGTGTATACGACAGGGCAACCAATCACTTATCCTGTAGGACGTATGGAAATAGAAGGTGTTATAGTTCCCATATATTCGAAACGTAATGCATACCGGATGCCTGATTACCATCGGCTCGATCTGTCGTTAACATGGAAACCCCAGACTAAAAAGCCTCATAAATGGCAAGGAGAGTGGAATGTTTCGGTATATAATGCTTATGGGCATAAAAATGCATGGGCAATTAATTTTGAAAAAGATCCAAATAATCCGTATAAGACCAGGGCAAAAATGACATATTTATTTGCAACAGTACCTTCTATATCGTACAACTTTAAATTTTAGACAGATGAATACCACGCGATTTTTCTTTGCCGTTTTAGTTCTGTCGGCAATGTTGTTTGTGGCCTGTACAACCGATTTTGATGTACAACTTGACAGCATATCACCCGAGCTGGTCGTTGATGGTGCTGTTACTACCGATACTACCGCTCACACTGTTTATCTGAAAAAAACAGGAGCTTATTTCTGCGATCAACCCGCAGATGTGGTCACAGGAGCTATGGTTACACTTAGTGATGGACTAAATACCGTTGTTCTGAAGGAAGACAGCACGGAGAAAGGTGCTTATAGAACGGCGGCCAACTATTATGGTATCGTAGGACGCACTTATACACTGACGATTGGTAGTGTGGATATCAACAACGATGGCAAGAAAGAGACGTATACCGCGTCCAGTATCATAGAGGAAGTACCTTCGGTCGAGAAGATTAATGTAAGTAAAGAAATCGTTTTTTACGAAAATGTGTGGGCGATAAATGTATGGATGCATGATCCGGCCGGTATCTCAAACTATTATCTCACCAAAGCTTTTAAAAACGATGTGTGTTTGTCGGATACCATTACAGAATGGAATATAATGACTGATTCTTTTTTTAATGGTGTTGATTTATGTAACAGAACTATTATGTATTTGCCTTCGAATATCAAAACAGAGAAAATTCATAGCGGCGATAAGGTCGGATTGGAATTATGTGGCATAAGCGAAGATTATTACAGTTTTATAAGTGAAGTACAACAAGAGGCTGGTGAACGAAACCCCTTGTTCGGTGGACAACCTGCTAATGTTCGCACCAATGTCAAACAAATTTTTCCAACGAATACAACAGGGAGTCCCAGAGGTTATTTTGCTGCTTATTCCATCTCTCGCGCCCAAACCATATACCAATGAAGATAACAGGAGGAGGTTGTCATCACGCAAAGAACGGCATATTCGTAGAAGAAATCAACGAATATGCCGTTTCATTTTTTTGACTTTCGATACATGGAAAATATTGTAACTTTGTACCGTTTTCGATTGAAAATCTTTAGAAAACAGTATAATTCAACATAAATAACGATGGATGAAATATTCCCTTTGGTAGATGAACAGGGAAATGTAACAGGGAAAGCTACCCGTAGCCAATGCCATGGAGGAACTTTTTGGCTCCATCCTGTAGTGCATCTTCATATTTTCAACAGTAGTGGTGAACTATTTTTGCAAAAGAGGTCGATGACCAAGGATACGCAACCCGGAAAATGGGATACAGCGGTAGGTGGTCATGTCGATTACGGAGAAACTGTGGAGACGGCATTGAAGCGGGAGGCTTTTGAAGAACTCGGTGTTACGGAATTTGTTCCGACTCCGGTCGCCCGTTATGTGTGGCAATCGGCAGTAGAAAAAGAGCTTGTAAATGCATACCGAACAATATACGACGGGGAGTTCGTGCTCGACTACAATGAATTGGACGAAGGTCGGTTTTGGTCAATAAGTGAGATTCGCAACTCGTTGGGAAAAGGGATATTTACTCCCAATTTTGAACATGATTTTCAATTGGTAACGGAATCGCTACCTCAATAAGTTTCATGCAACGAATCGTATTGTGTGTCCGTTTGGCCTTGCCGAAAGCTACGCATACCATTGTATGGCTACTGAAGCTGATGTTGCCGGTAGCTTTACTTGTGAGTTTTTTGCAGTATTGGGGCGTGATGGGCTGGCTGTCGGGCTATTTATCTCCGGTCTTTATTCATATCGGATTGCCCGGAGTTTCGGCTATCGTTTTTATTACAAGTCTTTTTCTGCCTCTGTATTCGGTATTGGCTGTTATTGCCACACTCACACTGGGGATGCGTGAAGTGACTATTCTGGCCATCATGTGTCTTATTTCTCATAGCCTGATTATTGAGACGGCAGTGCAAAAACGTACCGGTTCGTCGGTATTCAATATGTTGGTGGTACGCGTCGGTATGAGTTTTATTGCTGCCGTGTTGTTGAATTGGCTCTTGCCGACAACCGGTTTTGCCGTATCGCATTCAACGGAGCAGATGCTACGGCTTACGGCAGTATGGGATGTTTTATTGCAGTGGGCGAAAACTTCTATGATATTGACTATTAAGGTTTCATTAATTTTGTATGGACTGTTTATATTTCAAAATATACTTAACGAATATAACTGGCTTAATAAGATTTCAATTTTCTTCGCGCCATTAATGCAATTTTTCGGTCTGTCAAGAGAAGTCTCTTTTCTCTGGTTTGTGGCTCAGACACTTGGGCTGGCTTACGGGTCTGCAGTGGTTATCGAGCAAGTGGAGACGGGAATGGTAGAGAAGAAGGATGCCAATATGCTTAATTATCATATTGCGGTCAATCACTCATTACTGGAAGATACGTTACTCTTTGCATCGATAGGAGTTTCGGTTTTATGGATCGTGGTGCCTCGTATTGGTCTGGCTTTGTTGCTTGTTTGGGGCATTCATGCCTTCCGGCGAATATTTCCGACAGTAAAATTATAATGATAAAATAAAAATAGATACTATGCTGAAATATAAGTTTTTAATTTTGTTTATGTCGGTTGCTACTTTCGGTATGGCACAACGACAACTATCCATGCCTCCCAACTATAATTTGTTGCGTAGAACTATTTTTGATGCAAAATCGGACTGCTATTTTCCAAAGTTGATGCAGCGTTTTTTGGCAAACGATACGACTATGACAACCGATCAGGTTCGTTCGCTTTACTATGGCTATACGTTGCAGAAAGAATACAAGCCATATTACCACAATGCAAAGGATTCTCTCTTATTTACTTATGCTCGGAAAGTAAATAAAACGACTGCCGATTGCGACACCATTATCCGACTTACACGTCAATCGCTGGCCGTGTTTCCACTCGATCTATATAAGCTCAATCAACTGGCCTATGCCTATCATATGACTGGAAGAAATGATCTGGCACATCTCTACACTTTAAAATCCAAACAGTTGGCAAGGGCAATCTTTTCTACTGGTAATGGCCGGACGCAGATGACCGCCTGGCATGTGATTTCTGTGTCTGACGAATATGAACTGATTTACCTGCTGGGATTATTTCCTGTCGATCAGCGTTTTGTTTATAGTAATTGCGATTTTATATCGGTTGCTAAGAACAGGTTGAAAGTCAATGGATTTTATTTTAATATTAAGCGTTTGATTGATGTCAATGGTTCGATGCCGTCGTCTAATTGATTGCATTGGCAAGGAGGATGCTACTTAATCTTATCTGAAATATCATGCTGAAAAACACAACCGCTTCCTTGAATATCAATATCAAAATACTGTTTTAAAGCATGATACTACAACCAATTACGGAATTTATAAATCAACATTCATACCCTGAGTTTAAATTAAAGGCTGTCTTATTCGATATGGACGGCGTGCTTTTCGATTCGATGCCGGCACATGCCGAAGCCTGGGTGAGAGCCATTAGAAAGATCGGATTGCCATTTACACACTACGAAGCGTATATGCACGAAGGAAGAACCGGAACCGGAACGATCAACGGTATTTTCCAGCGTGAATGGGGACGAAGCGCAACCTCGGAAGAAGAGAAGGCGATATATACACATAAAAGTAAAGAGTTCAGGGAGTTGAGCCGTACGATACCGATGCCTTTTGCGGGTGAGCTTTTAAATAAACTGAAGAACAAAGGACTGGACATTATTTTGGTAACCGGCTCCGGACAAGCCAGTTTGCTCGATAGTCTGGAGGTATATTATCCCGGTATTTTTTGCCAGGAGAAGATGGTGACGGCCTTCGATGTTAAGTACGGCAAGCCCAATCCGGAACCCTACCTGATGGGATTGCAAAAAGCCGGTGTCAAACCCTGGGAAGCCGTGGTGGTAGAGAATGCCCCGTTGGGGGTAGAGGCTGCCAAAGGTGCCGGAATTTTTACGGTGGCCATCAATACCGGTATTCTCGAAGATGAGGTGTTGGTCGATGCCGGAGCAAATATTGTTTTGCCGGGAATGCAGGAACTTTACAACGAGTGGGATATTCTGTTTTAGTTATAAACCGAGCGATTATTATTGCCATTATGATGAAAACTATCGAAAAAATAGCACAAAACAAGCATTACGCAGCCATCGATCTGGGAAATCTGGAAGAGATACTGCAATACACGTTGATTCATCCTGTCAGCAAACGGGAGATCGAAGGTAAAGTCTTTGTGAAGGATGCAACAGGAGCGACCGGAACGGAAATTTCGTTCAATATGTTGCCTCCGCATACCGAGGTACCCTATTTTCATATCCACAACAAAAACGAAGAGACCTATATCTTTCTGAAAGGGTCAGGCTTTTATCAGGTGGACGACGACTGTTTTCCCATCAAAGAGGGAAGCGTGGTACGTGTGGCTCCGCAGGGAAACCGCGGTATGTGCAATACATCCGATGAACCGATGATCTACATTGCCATTCAATCGAAAGAAAATTCGCTGGAAGAACATACTTCCGCCGACGGTACACGGATACCTACTGAACCGAAATGGAAACGTTAGGTTTAAGTGGTAAGGTATAAGGTGTAAGAAGTAAGATGTAAGTGGCAAGTAATAGTCTTATTTGTTTTTGTTAATCAGTGTATTATGAAAACTCAACTACAACGGATATTACCGGATGCAGATTTGTCGGACGTGGTGGCAGTGCTGAGAAGTGCGCATGGAACGGTGGCGCGACAATTCGGCTTTACACAGGAGACCAACCCGACAAACAGTGCTTTTATCGATGCGGAAACGTTGCGCGGACAATTAGAGAAGGGCATTGAACTGTACCTGATGACTGATGATCATGTTCCTGTCGGATGTATTGCCATTGAAGAATCGAAAACCGAAGCCGAAACGTTTTATATTGAAAAGGTCTCGGTGGTACCCGATTGCCGGAACCGTGGATTGGGAGTGGAATTGATGAATTTTGCCACATCTTTGATCGGGAGTCGGGGAGGGAAGCATATCGGCGTTGCATTGATTAATGAGCATGAAAAACTGAAAGCGTGGTACCAACAGCAAGGCTTCAGAGAGGTGATTGTAAAAGAATACGCGCATTTGCCTTTCAACGTGTGTTTTATGAGTAAGGAAATATAATTCCATCTGACTGTGGAACTAATGAGTAATAATGAAAAAAGTAGGAATGAAGCTGTCTTTGTTCTTTACTCTTTGCTCTATTTGAATGATTGACTATAATTTACCCAACGATATCGGTCTGGTTCTCGAAGGTGGTGGCTTCAGAGGAATGTATACCGCCGGAGTATTGGACTCGTTTCTTCAGCAAGAACTCTATTTTAAGTATCTTATTGGAGTCTCTGCCGGAGCTGATTACGGTGCGTCGTATGTGTCGCGGCAGTTCGGACGCAATCTTGCGGTCAACGAATATGTCTCCGATCCCAACTATTGCAGTTGGTTTCACCTGCTGTCGAAAGGAGAGTATTTTAACGATGATTTTGTCTATCGTTATTTACCGGAACATTTGGTTCCTTTTGATTTTGAGGCTTTTTCGTCGGGTAATGTTACGATGAAGGTTGGTCTGACCGATTGCAATACCGGTAAGGCCGCATTCAAAGTGTTGGATGCTACGGATAAAAAGCGTTTTGCAACGTTGCTTTCGGCCACCTCTTCGCTTCCTGTCATTGCCAGACCCAAGCAGATCGACAAGGAACTCTACCTGGACGGTGGTATTTCCGATTCGATTCCCGTGCAGCAGGCTTTCAACGATGGATACAAACGTTTGGTGGTGATTCTTACCCGTGATGCCGCTTATCGGAAAGATCAGGTAAAATTCCTTCCGTTCTGGAAACACCATTACCGTCACTATCCGCGTTTGGCCGAAGCCATTATCAACCGCGCAGCCCAGTATAACCAAACGCTGGATCTGATTGCGAAACTGGAAAAAGAGGGTAGTATCTATGTAATCCGTCCCAATGAAACGCTTCCTGTTTCGCGCATGGAAAATAAGCCGAAACGTCTTGAGAAAGTCTATTATATGGGTCTGGAACAGATGAATAAAGAGATAGACCGGCTGAAAGAGTGGATCGGAATTTAATTTGAAAATGTGGGAATTTGAAAATTTGAAAATGAAGTCAAGACCACTTCAATGATATAATCTGCCAACTGAATGTGCATGGCATAACTACATGATTAATTTGAGTATGAGTAGAAATCTGAAACAAGCCGCGATATTGTCCTTCTTTTTGCTGGGCATATTTTCTTTTAGTAATGCGCAGTCTGTCGATCCGATGGTGTCGCATATCGATTCGACCGAAACGCCGGGTCATGATTTTTTTCTGTATGCCAATGGAAAATGGTTTAAGCAGAATCCTATTCCTGCCAGTGAAACATCGAATGGTATTTTCCAGATGATTCAGGATACCATTAACGCCCAGATACACGATGTGTGTGTGTCGTCGGCCGGGATGAAGAACAGCGTGAAAGGGAGTGCCCGTCAGAAAATCGGTGATCTCTTCTTTACCGGCATGGACTCCGTGTCGTTGAACCGGATGGGAATTGCTCCGCTCAAATCCGATTTGGACCGGATTAATCAAATCTCTTCGGTTAGCCAGTTGATGACTACGGCGGCTTACTTAAGAACGATCGGTGCCGGTTCTATGTATAGTCTTGCCGTGGGACAGGACGATAAAATAAGCAGTAAACATGCCGTATTTGTCGGTCAGGGAGGATTGAGCCTGCCCGATCGCGAGTACTATTTTGCCACCGATGCCCGTGCGGCCAAAGTGCGTGAAGCGTTTATGACTTATGCCCGTAAAATGTTCGGTTTGATGGGTTATAGCGAAGCTCAGGCGAAGGTAGCTGCTGATGAGGTGATGAAACTGGAAACGACTCTGGCCAAGGTTTCGCGTAAACGCGAGGATACCCGCGACCCGTTGTTGAATTACAATAAAATGACTTTTGCCAAACTGGCATCCGAAAATCCTTCGCTGGAGTTGAAACAGTCATTGACGATTGTGGGCCTGCCCAAAGTAGACTCGATTATTGTAGGGCAACCCGAATTTGTGACGGCTCTCAACGGTTACATTAAAACTATGCCGCTATCGGCCTGGAAATCGTATCTGAAGTTGCGCCTGATGAGTGCTTATGCTGATTATCTCGACGATAAAACATTTGCAATTGTCTTTGAATACAGTTCGGCATTGAGAGGAACTACCGAACCCCGTCCCCGCTGGAAACGTGTAACCGAAGAGGTGGATGGTTCGTTGGGTGATCTGGTCGGTCAGGTGTATGTGAAAGATTACCTGCCGAAAGGAACCAAAGAGAAGCTGATGGAGATCGGTACCGAAATCAAGAAGGTGTATGCCGAACGCATCAAAAACCTCGACTGGATGTCGCCTGACACCAAGATCAAAGCGCTTCACAAATTAGACGTGATGATAATGAAAGTGGGTTATCCCGACAAATGGAAGGATATGAGTAAGCTGCAGATAGACAAAAGCTCGTATGCAGCCAATATGAAGCACGTTGCTCAATGGCAATATAACTATATGATTTCCAAATATGGCAAACCGGTCGATCGTACCGAATGGGATATGCAGCCGCAAACCTACAACGCGTACTATAATCCTTCGAATAACGAAATTGTGGTACCGGGTTGTAACATCATTGTGCCGGGATACGAACGCAAGATGGCCGACGATGCCATTCTTTACTCTATTATCGGCGGGTCTACTTTCGGTCACGAAATGACACACGGTTTCGACGATCAGGGGGCGAAATACGATTCCAATGGTAACCTTGCCAACTGGTGGACTACCGAAGACAGTACTAAATTCTTTACCAAGACGAAGATGATTGTGGCTCAGTTCAACAAATATGTTGCGGTGGACAGCCTGCATGTAAACGGTGAGATGACGCAGGGCGAAAATATTGCCGATTTGGGTGGTGTTGCTATGGGTTATGAGGCCTTTAAAAAGACGGCACAATATAAAAACAATCAGGTAATCGGTGGCTTGACTCCCGATAAACGCTTTTTCCTTGGTTACGGAATGGCCTGGATGGTCAATATTCGTCCCGAAGCGCTAGCCAATCAGGTTCGCAGCGACGTACATTCACCCGCTCGTTTCCGTATCAACGGCCCGCTTTCCGATATCGATGCTTTCTATAAAATATTCGATGTCAAACCGGGCGATGCCATGTGGATTCCCGAAGAGCAACGCGTGAAGATCTGGTAATCGTTCGTTTGAACGACCGGATTCTTTACTAAACAATTCAATCCACGGATTCAACGATTTATGCGTTGATCCGTGGATTTTTTTATCTTTATAAAATCTTTATATCCGCCGCTCACATCTTTATTTTCTCCTTACACCTTCTGGTATACATTTGCATCGAAAACAATGCGAATGATCATTTATAGAAAAATAAAGAAACAATGAGTACTTTTATTCAACTCGCTCTCTTTTTGGGCGCTCTCATCCTGCTGACTCCCGTCCTGGGAAAATATATGAAGCAAGTAATCAGCGGAGAAAATCACATACTGACACCCGTCCTCGGGTGGCTCGAACGGAGTATTTATCGTGTTTGCGGTATCGATCCGCAGGAGGATATGAACTGGAAAAAATACCTGGCGAGTCTGCTATGGTTTAACTTTTTCGGTTTTGTCATTGTCTTTGCTTTGCAGTTGACACAGGCGTGGTTGCCATTTAATCCGGCAAAAGTGCCGAATACCTCTTGGCATCTGGCTCTGAATACCGCTATCAGTTTTGTGACCAACACCAATTGGCAATCGTACAGTGGCGAAAGCACGATGAGTTATCTTACTCAGATGGCAGCGCTTGGCGTGCAGAATTTTCTGAGCGCGGCAACCGGTCTGGCTGTATTAATAGCACTAATGAAAGGCCTGATCAAAAACACGAAACAACAACTCGGAAACTTTTGGGTCGACCTTACCCGTTCGGTGATCTATATTTTATTGCCGTTGTCGATTGTTTTTGCGTTAATTCTCGTAGGGCAGGGCGTTGTGCAAACATTCTCTTCCTATACCGACACTACAACGCTGGAAGGTGTTAAGCAGGTGATTCCGCTTGGTCCGGCAGCCTCTCAGATTGCCATCAAACAACTCGGCACCAATGGCGGAGGCTTCTTCGGCGTAAACAGCGCTCATCCGTTTGAAAATCCGACACCTTTCTCCAATTTTCTGGAGATGTTGGCCATTCTGCTTATTCCGGCCGCCTTGACCTATACGTATGGACTCTTTATCGGTTCCAAAAAACAGGGATGGACGCTATTCGGTGCCATGCTGATTATTCTGTGCGTGGGTTTGGGCGTATCGCTTTATGCCGAATACGCGGCCAATCCGGCGCTGCATATTGCCGGGTCGATGGAGGGAAAAGAGACCCGGTTTGGAATTGTCAATAGTATTATCTGGTCTACATCCACCACGGTAGCCTCCAACGGTTCAGTAAATGCCATGCACGACAGTCTCTCTCCGCTGGCCGGATTGGTGGCTATGTTCAATATGATGTTGGGCGAAGTGGTTTTTGGGGGCGTTGGTTCCGGTTTGTACGGCATGATAGCCTTTGTGATTCTGACGGTGTTTATCGCCGGATTGATGGTGGGACGTACTCCCGAATACTTGGGTAAGAAGATCGAATCGTTCGAAGTGCGGATGGCGTTGATTGCTGTGCTGGCTCCGGCGGTATGCATATTGGCTTTCACGGCCATAGCGGTTAGTGCACATGCTGGTCTTGCCGGGTTGAACAACAAAGGGCCGCACGGATTGTCGGAAATTCTCTATGCCTTTACTTCGGCTTGTGCAAACAATGGTAGCGCTTTTGCCGGACTAACCACCAATACCCCGTTTTATAACGTGCTATTGTCGATATGCATGTTGGTGGGGCGCTTCGGGGTTATTATTCCGATGATGGCCATTGCCGGCAGCATGGCGGGCAAAAAGGTTACGCCGGTATCTTCGGGTACTTTTCATACAGATAACGGGATGTTTCTTATTTTGTTGATCGGAGTAATCATCATTGTCGGCGGATTGACTTTCTTCCCTGCTCTTTCATTGGGGCCGATTCTGGAACATCTGTTGATGCAGGCGGGAATGACGTTTTGATTTGAAAATTTGAAAATTTGAGAATTTGAAAATGAGGAAATGAAATCTGTAATGTCTGAAACATTAAACATTAAACTTTGAACAATCAATGAGTACACAAGATAAAACATCGTCGCAGCTATTTAACCGGAAATTAATTGTTCCGGCGCTGAAAGACGCAGTTGTAAAGCTGCATCCGGCCAAACTGATCCAAAATCCAATCATCTTTATCGTTGGACTGGGTGCCGTACTGACAACCGGAATTGTTGTCGCAAATCTGTTTGCCGGCCACTTTTCCTCCTTCGATTTCCAGATTACCGTCTGGTTGTGGTTTACCGTTTTGTTTGCCAACTTCTCCGAAGCCATTGCCGAGGGTAGGGGAAAGGCACAGGCCGAGACCCTGAAAAAGAGTCGCACACAAACCAAAGCCCGCCGGATGAAAGGCGATAAGGAAGAGGTGGTTTGGGCAACCGAACTGACCCGGGGCAATCTGGTGGTTTGTGAAACAGGGGATGTAATTCCTGCCGACGGTGATGTGATCGAAGGTATTGCCAGCGTGGACGAATCGGCCATTACCGGCGAATCGGCACCTGTGATCCGCGAAAGTGGCGGCGACCGGTGCGCGGTAACCGGCGGCACCAAGGTGCTGAGTGACAAAATCATTATCAAAGTGACCTCTGAACCCGGAGATACCTTCCTCGACCGGATGATTGCGCTGGTGGAAGGTGCCAAACGGAAGAAAACCCCCAACGAAATCGCGCTGAATAATCTTTTGCTGGGTCTGACAGCTATTTTCCTAATTGCTGTTATTACCCTGCCTTCGTTGTTCAACTACAATCTTGCCGGACAGCAATCGACGTTGAGCCTGACCATTCTGGTGGCGTTGTTGGTCTGCCTGATCCCAACCACCATTGGCGGCTTGTTGAGCGCGATCGGAATCAGCGGGATGGATCGCCTATTGCAGAAAAATGTGATTGCCACCAGTGGAAAAGCCGTAGAAGCTGCGGGTGATGTGGATGTGCTGATGCTCGATAAGACCGGTACTATTACGCTGGGTAACCGTATGGCGACCGATTTTATTCCGGCCGACACGATTTCACAGGAGGCTTTGGCCGATGCTGCCCAGCTGGCCTCGCTGGCCGACGAAACGCCCGAAGGACGTTCGGTGGTGATTCTTGCGAAAGAGAAATTTCACCTGCGCGAACGCCATATTCACGAGTCTGATATGACTTTCGTTCCTTTTACGGCTCAATCGCGGATGAGTGGAGTTGACATTCGTTTGCCGAACGGTAAAATACGTTCCATCCGCAAAGGAGCTACCGATGCTATCCGCAAGTTTGTTCAAAACAACAATGGCTTTTTTCCTCAGAGTGTGTCGGACAAGGTGGTGGAACTCTCCGGTCAGGGAGCAACCCCCTTGGTAGTTGCCGATGGCGATCAGGTACTGGGAGTTATTCACCTGAAAGATATAGTGAAAGGCGGTATCAAACATCGTTTTGCACAGTTGCGTGCGATGGGTATCAAAACCGTGATGGTGACGGGCGATAATCCGCTGACCGCCGCGGCTATTGCAGCCGAAGCCGGGGTGGATGATTTTATTGCCGAAGCCAAACCGGAAGACAAGCTCTCCCGCATTCGTCAGGAGCAGGCCAACGGTCACCTTGTCGGAATGATCGGCGACGGTACTAACGATGCTCCCGCTTTAGCGCAGGCCGATATCGGTATCGCCATGAACAGTGGCACGCAGGCTGCCCGCGAAGCCGGCAATATGGTCGATCTGGATAGTAATCCGACAAAGCTTATCGAAGTGGTTGAAACCGGCAAGCAGTTGCTGATGACCCGCGGGTCGCTCACCACTTTCAGTATTGCCAACGACGTATCGAAATATTTTGCCATTATCCCGGCTATCGCCGCCGGATTGTATGCCGGTGCCAACGGTCAGGGAGTACTCTCGGCACTCAATATAATGCACCTTGCTACCCCACAAAGCGCCATCCTCAGCGCGGTTATCTTCAATGCCCTGATTATTGTCTTGCTCATTCCGCTGGCATTGAAGGGCGTAAAATACCGTCCGCTTTCGTCGAACCGTATTTTGGCTAAAAACCTGTTGGTGTATGGATTGGGTGGGCTGGTGGTGCCTTTTATCGGCATCAAGCTGATAGATATTGTGCTACAACTTTTGCATTGTGTTTAATTCACTCAATATTAAATTGTTGAAAATGAGAACGAAATCAATAATTATGCTGTTGTTAATCACTCAATTGGTGTTTGTAGTGGCTTGTTCTTCGCACAAAGGGCAATCGGGTAAAGGTAATATTACCGAATCGGTATGGGGATTGGTATCTGTCAAAGCGACAACAGGCGATTCCCTGTTGATGCCTCTGAAAGATGAAGTGCCGACTCTGAACGTTTTAACCGATGGTACGATAAAAGGGACTACAGGGTGCAATAGTTTTGAGGGTCAGGTAGCGGTAACCGGCTATAACCTGAAATTCGGGAACCTGCTCTTTACGCATGTGTCGTGTCCTGATAAAACCCTCGAAAGTGCTTTTTATGCCACGCTCGATTCGACGGACAACTATACTGTCGATCACGGCCATCTGTTATTGAAAAAAAAAGATAAAGTGCTTGCTACTTTTATGTCGATGGATGTAAGATAAGTTGTTTTTATGTAATTGATTAAGTGTATGAAAAAAAATATTTTATCCGGTCTGAAAATGCTATTGGCATTCACCTTGCTGACCGGATTGATTTATCCTTTGATGATTACGGGAATTGCACAAGTGGTATTTCCCCGTCAGTCGAATGGCAGTATTGTTTCTATTGGCCAAAAAGCCTGTGGCTCGGAGCTGCTGGGGCAAGCGTTCAAAAGCAACAGTTATTTCTGGTCGCGGCCTTCAGCATGTGGTTATGCCACATTGCCTTCGGGAGCTTCCAATTGGGGTCCGACCAGCGATACATTGCGCAAGACGATTGAAAAACGAAGAGAGTCTTTTATTATTGCCAATCGTCTGCCGTTGAATACGGTGGTGCCCAACGAAATGATGACGGCTTCCGGTAGCGGGCTCGATCCGCATATTTCGCCCGAAAGTGCCACGCTTCAGGTTGAACGAATAGCATCGGCGCGTCATTTTTCACCGTCTCAATTACAACAATTGCGTCAATTGGTAGCAAGTCATACCGAACAACCTCAGTTCGGTTGTCTGGGAGAAAAACGTATAAATGTTCTTGCATTGAACCGTGATCTGGATTTGTTGCGGTAATTCGCGGTATATTTGCATACGAATGAAACGTAAAACGGAAAATAAAAAACCGACTTAAAATCTTACCATTAAGAAATTCAGACGATTAAGTGAAATCTTTATTTTCTTAATGCCTTTATGGTAAATAGATGTTTTTATGAATGTTTACGACGAAAACCGTCCCGATCCGGACGAACTGCTGGCTTCGTTGAAGGAGCAGGAGGATAAAAACAAGCTGGGCAAGCTGAAAATATTCTTCGGCATGTGTGCCGGTGTGGGTAAAACGTACACCATGTTGCAGGCTGCTCATCTGGAAAAAAACAAAAAAGTGGATGTGGTGATCGGGTATGTGGAAACGCACGGTCGCCCCGAAACGGAACAACTGGTGGAAGGTCTGGAGATTATTCCTCCTTACCAGATCGTTTACAGGGGAACGCAGTTTCGGGAGGTGGATATCGATGCTATTATTGCCCGTAAGCCGCAGGTGGTTCTTATCGACGAACTGGCGCATACCAATGCCCCCGGGAGTCGTCATGCCAAACGGTATCAGGATGTGCAGGAGTTGATAAACAACGGAATCGATGTGTATGCCACGCTGAATGTGCAGCACATCGAGAGCCGAACCGATACGGTAACGCAAATCACGGGCGTTACCATTCGCGAAACGGTGCCCGACGATGTTTTGGAGGCGGCCGATGAGGTAGAGCTGGTCGACCTGACTGCCGATGAGTTGCTTCAGCGTCTCGCCGATGGGAAAGTGTATACTCCCGAACGATCGCAGGAGGCGGTGCGTAACTTCTTCCGGAAAGGAAATGTTACCGCTTTGCGCGAGATGTCGCTCCGGTTGGTGGCCGACAGGGTCGATAAGCAGTTGCGCGAATACATGCAAACCCGTCGTA
Organism: Bacteroidota bacterium; assembly: GCA_017860295.1. GTDB lineage: Bacteria > Bacteroidota > Bacteroidia > Bacteroidales > Paludibacteraceae > Microbacter. Next base: position 36,994 of record JAFNAS010000014.1, read on the forward strand.
TTCCCGGTCCGTGGAAAACGGGACTTCGCCTGATGGTGGCTATTGGCCCGAGCCCTTACTCTGCCTGGCTTATTCGTTGGGCCAAGAGTCTTTCGTATACCATGGATGCCTCATTGACGGCACTCTACGTGCAGAAAGCCGACACGCTTTCGCCGGAGGATCAGGATCAGCTCAATAAAAATATTGCGCTGGCCAAACAGCTGGGAGCGCACTATCTCTCTACCACCGACGAAGATCTTTCGCGGGGCATTCTTGCCATTGCCCAACGCGAAAATATTACACATATCCTTGTCGGTAAGTCGCAGCGTAAAGGCTTGCATCAGTTGTTGCGGCGTGATTTGGTCTCCAAACTGATTCACGAGAGTGGCGATATCGATATTTATGTGGTCGGAGCCAAGGAGATGGCGAAAAAACAACGTCATTTTACCTTTGCTTCGTCCGAATTCAGTTCGTCTCCCAAAGCCTATCTGACAAGTGCGGCGGCGATCCTGCTCACGGTATTTCTTTGTTTTCTATGCAAAGGTTTTGTGGGCTATCAGGTTGTCTCTTACATCCTGTTGTTTGCCGTCTCACTGGTGGCTCTCTTTTTCAGTACGGGGCCTATTCTGTTGGCCGCGGGACTCGGAGCATTGTTATGGGACTTTTTCTTTATCAATCCACCGCTTACCTTTTATATTGCCAAGCCCGAAGATCTGATGATGTTCGGCACTTTCTTTTCGGTGGCAATCATCAATGGTGTGCTGACAACCCGTTTGCGTGGTCAGCAACGGTTGGCACACGACCGCGAACAGCGCACAAACGCGTTGTACGAACTGTCGAAGGTGCTGGCTTCTGCCTCCGGAACGCAGGAGGTGATCGATCAGGCTGTGTTGCACATACGCAAATACTTCAATATCGAAAGTGCGATCCTTTTGGGCGAAGACGATGCCGGTTTGCAAACCACTTTGTTGCCAATGGATACGAAAATGCAACTGCAGACAGCCGAGCATAGCATTGCCGCCTGGGTGTATAAACATGGGCGGAAAGCCGGAAAATATACAGACACTCTGCCGGCTACCGATCTTACTTTTTATCCGTTGAAAGGGAAACGGATCAATACGGGAGTGTTACTGGTGAAGCCCCATAAACCGTTTCACGGAGAGATGGAGCTGTTTTGGGATACGTTTCGCGTGCAGCTTACCAATGCACTCGAACGCGAACATCTCAATGAGGTTGCCCGCCGGGCTTCTGTGCTCAACGAATCGGAAAAGCTCTATAAAACGCTGTTCAATTCCATTTCGCACGAACTGCGCATTCCGGTGTCGACCCTGATGGGTGCCTCCGAAACGCTGTTGCAGCATAACGACGATGCCGAATTGCGGCAACAGCTGGCGCAGGAAATTTTCTCCGCATCCGACCGGTTGAACCGCCTGATTGAAAACCTACTCAATATGTCGCGTCTGGAATCGGATCGCATTACGCCTTCCATCGACTGGAACGATGTGCATGACCTGACCAATAAGGTGCTTGCCGATCTGCACGACGAACTGCAACCGTTCAACGTAGAGGTGGTCATCCCTTCGGATATGCCGCTGGTGAAATTCGATTTCGGACTGATGGAACAGGTGCTGCACAATCTGGTGTACAATGCAACCCAACATGCAGAACCCAAAACGACCATCCGGGTGAAGATTTATTACGATCATCACCAGATGGTGTTGCAGGTAATGGATCGGGGTACCGGTTTCCCTGCCGAATCTATTCCCTATCTTTGCAATAAGTTTTACCGTGCCAACAGCCGTACGGCAGGTGGAGTAGGGTTGGGATTGTCTATTGTAAAAGGTTTCGTGGAAGCCCATCGCGGTACTCTGAAATTTGAAAACCGTTCGCATGGAGGTGCTTTGGTAACGATCAAAATTCCTACCGGGAAATATATGATCGAGAATAGTGAAGGTGACGAAACACACGGAGTACACTGATTAGACGGATTTACACAGGAGGTGGTAGTCAGTAGAAAATCTACCATAGGGCAAGTGTCTATCAACATAGGGCAAAAATGGAAGTATGAAAAGCCAGTTTTAAACAACAAATTACAGTTATTCTAACTACTGACTACCGGCTACCGACTACCTGTTCGGTATTCTTCCGTGTATTCTGTGTGCAAAAATAGTTCGCTATCTTTGTTCTTTACTCTTTGTTCTAAACGATATGTCCGAAACAATACTGATTATTGATGATGAAAGCGCCATTCGGCGACTGCTCGAAATCACTCTGAAACCGGGCGGCTATTCCATTCTCGAAGCTCCTTCGGGCAAAGATGGATTGGCGTTGGCGGCCAGTCACAATCCGCAACTGATTATTCTCGATTTGGGGCTGCCCGATGAGGACGGACAAATTGTGCTTAAAAAGCTGCGCGAATGGTACACCGGGCCAGTCATTATCCTTTCGGTGCGTAGTTCGGAAGAGGATATTGTGCAGGCGCTCGACAGTGGTGCTAACGACTACCTCACCAAACCTTTCCGCACGGGCGAACTCTCTGCGCGGGTACGTTCGTCACTCCGCTTTTCGTCGCAGGCAGGTAAAGCGCAAACCCTGTTCAGTTTTAATAACCTTGAAATTGATTTGGTAAATCACACCGTCAAAAAGGGTGGAGAACTGGTGAAACTTACCACCACCGAATTTTCGTTGCTTGCCCTTATGGCGAAGAATGCCGGCAAAGTCCTTACTCATACCTTTATCCTCAAAGAGGTTTGGGGTTACAGCTATCTGGAACAAACCCAATACCTTCGCGTGTTTGTGGCGCAGCTCCGCAAAAAGATCGAGGATAATCCCTCGCAACCCGTTTATATCAATACCGAATCGGGCATTGGGTACCGTTTTTGCGAATAAAGTCTGGTTTGTATCTGCATTTCTTTCTTTGGGTTCAACCCGATCCGCTGGCTTTTTCTCTTAAATTTAGTAACTTTGTCCGTGTAAAATGTTTGTGGAGTTTCCGATGAAATCCCGCAAAATATAGAGTATTCACACAGATAATTATTGCCGTGTCAGAAATTACATCCTTAGTTCGAAAAAACATTCTGTCGCTCAAGCCTTACTCTTGTGCCCGCGACGAATTCAAAGGTGAAGCCGAAGCTTACCTCGATGCAAACGAAAATCCGTTGAACTATCCGTATAACCGTTATCCGGATCCGTTGCAATGGTCGGTCAAAGAACGTATTGCAGCGATTAAAGGTGTCCATCCCGGACAGGTATTTCTGGGTAACGGCAGCGACGAAGCCATCGATTTGGTATTTCGTGTCTTTTGCGAGCCGCGTCAGGACAATGTGGTGGCTATCGATCCTACCTACGGTATGTATCAGGTGAGTGCCGACATCAACGATGTGGAGTATCGTAAAGTACGTCTCAATGCCGATTATTCGCTCGATGCACAACGTGTGCTTGATGCCACCGATGTGCATACGAAAGTAATTTTCCTTTGCTCTCCCAACAATCCGACTGCCAACCTGCTTAACCGCAAAGAGATGTTGAAGATTGTGGAAGGGTTTACCGGTATTACGGTGATTGATGAGGCCTATATCGACTTCTCTTCGGAACCGAGTTGGCTGAAAATGTTGGATCGATATCCGCGTTTGATCGTGCTGCAAACATTCTCGAAGGCATGGGGACTGGCCGGTGTGCGTTTGGGGATGGCCTTTGCCTCCGAGGAGATTATCGGTTTGTACAACAAAGTAAAATATCCTTATAACATCAACGTGCTGACACAGCGACTGGTACTCGACGAACTGGAGCAGGTCGATCGCAAGGCCGAATGGGTGAATATGTTGTTGAAGGAACGCTTTCGGTTGATCGAGCTGTTGAAGCAACTGGATATGGTGGAAGAGGTATATCCTACCGATGCCAACTTTTTGTTGGTAAAAGTGCCCGATGCCAATGCCGTGTACCGTTATCTGGTCGACAAGAGCATTATTGTGCGAAACCGTAATACAGTGGCTTTGTGCGAAGGATGTTTGCGTATTACGGTGGGTGTGGAGTCGGAAAACGAGCTGTTGTTAAAGGCGCTTGGTGAATATAGAGCCTGATTTTTTCTGAAAAAAATCTTGGACGAAACATAAAAAAGTGTACCTTTGCAGCCGCTAAACGACCAAGGAAAGCTGCCAGAGTGGTCGAATGGGCCGCACTCGAAATGCGGTGTACGGGTGACTGTACCGGGGGTTCGAATCCCTCGCTTTCCGCAAGATACCAAAGTCATTTGGTAGTCAAATTAAGACAAACTCCATAAAATAAGGTTTTTATGGAGTTTTTTTATTGTCTACGCTAGACATCTAAATTCCATAAAATAGCCAAAAAACGACATCATTTCGTTACTAAATCGTTACTAAAAAATGGGGATGTTATTTTAGTAACGATTTTTGAGATAAGTCTCTGATATGTCGTTAATTGTTCTTTAAGTGTCTGCTCATAAACTGAGTGTTAACCGTTCCTTTACAATGTTAAATCGTTACTGTAATTGTGAGGAACAAAAAACGGAAGTATTATGAGTAAAAGTACGTTTAAGATTCTTTTTTATGTAAGAAAGAATCAATTGAACAAAGAAGGTAAAGCCAACATCATGATTCGGGTATCGGTTAATGGTGAGGTGTCTCAATTCAGTTCCAAATTAGATATTGAGCCAAAATTTTGGGATGTGAAACTCTGCAAAGCGACTGGGAATAGCATGCAGGCGCGTAGATTAAATAATTTATTAGAAGACATTCGCACGTCCTTAAGAAATCACTATCGCGAGATCGAAGTACATGAAGCGTATGTAACCGCAGAGAAAATACGTAATGCCTTTTTGGGCTATGATGTTAAGTTGCATACTCTGTTAGAGCTTTTTAAAAGTCATAATGAGGATGCAAGAAAACTTATTGGCATTAGTAAAACAGAAGCTACACTTGCTAAATACGACCGAACATGCCGCCGTTTGGAAGAATTTATGAGCGCTAAGTATAAAATTTCAGATATTGCACTCAAAGAAATAAATCACAAATTTATTACAGATTTTGAAGCTTACTTACATGGTGTAAGTAAGTGTAGTGACAATACATCCGCAAAGTTTATACAAATATTTCGAATGATTATTATTGTAGCTAAAAACAATGGTTTGATATTTAAAGACCCATTCGCAAATTATAAAATACGATTCAAACGTGTAGATAGAGGTTACTTGACGGATCAAGAGATGCAAATAATTGTAGAAAAAAAATTTGTATCTAAAAGATTAGAACAAGTACGTGATATTTTTATTTTCTCGTGTTTCACTGGGTTGGCATATATTGATGTTAAAAATTTGACAATCAACAATATTTGTATGTCTTTTGATGGTAAACCATGGATAATGACACACAGGCAAAAAACAGATACTCCAGTGAATGTTCCCTTATTGAATATTCCCTTATCCATTCTAAAGAAATATGAAGGCAAACTCTCAAACGGACAATTACTCCCGGTATTAAGCAATCAAAAGCTCAATTCATATTTAAAAGAGATAGGTGACTTGTGTGGTATAAATAAAAATATAACCTTTCACATGGCTCGGCATACATTTGCAACAACCACAACTTTATCGAAAGGAGTACCCATAGAGACAGTGTCTAAAATGTTGGGACACACCAATATTCAGACAACACAAATCTATGCCCGTATTACCAATGAAAAAATCAGCAAGGATATGCAATTGCTTTCAGGAAAGTTGAATGATATGGAGCAAGCCATATTAAAGAAAATGGATTTATGATAAGAGGTTCAATTACTTTTAAGGGCTTGCATTCAGACGATTTCCAAATAAGCATTGAACTGTCGGATGATGGAACCGTTTGGATGACAACTCAGGAGATTGCAGTCTTGTTTAATGTGAAACGATCCTCTGTAGAAACCGATTTGAAAACTCTTTTCAAGTCAGATAACTTGATAGAAAACCGAGTAAAAAGAGTAAGACACTACAGATTGGAGAATGATAAACAATGTTTTGTCGATTATTATAACCTGGAAGTGATTATTGCTTTAAGTTTCAGAATAGAGAGTTATTCATGTGTTCTTTTTCGACAATGGGTTTCACAACAAATCAGTGCTTCTATTAAAGAACCTGACCCAATTCTAGGCCGTTTAGGTACTACAGCTATGATGAATTAATCCAAACGATTGTTCCTATTTTTTAGAAGCCGAAAGGTTCTTACTGTATTTTCAGTAGGACCTTCCGGCTTTTTTTTGTATACCAATTTCCCTTTTCCAAATAAAAATCTTCCATAGGTAGGTAATCACCTGTGAAATCACTTACCACATAGTTTCCATTTTTGCACGGCAATTAAACAGCAAAAAAATGGAAATCATCACCTTCGATCATCAGGTATTCCGCGATTTGTTGAACAAGATCGACAAAATTGCGGATTACGTCTTCAAAAAAGAAGCGATCCCGGCACAAGAGCCGGACATATGGCTGACCAGTGAAGAGCTGGCCGATCTGCTTAAAATCAGCACACGCACCCTTCAGCGGATGCGTAAAGACAGAACCATTGCTTATAGCATGGTGCGCAGTAAATGTTTATACCGGTTATCCGACGTGGAGCAATGTATTCGGGAAAGAATTGTTTCTTGTAATCTCCAGACGTTGCATGAGTTTCGTAAGAACTACTTACTGACACGTAAAAATACTTCCCTATGAGTTTATTGGATACCAAAACATTCGAATTGTGGATGAAGCAGGTCATGGAACGCTTTGACTGCAATGAAAAAATGTTGGCAGCCTTATCTGTGAAGGAAGTGAAACCAGCTAAATATTTAGACGGTGAACGCCTTTTGGATAATCAGGATTTATGCCAGCTATTGCAAACCAGTAAGCGATCCCTTCAACGTTACCGGAGTTCAGGAGCTTTAACCTATCACATGCTATGGCACAAGACGTACTACAAAGAATCGGATGTACAGCTATTTCTCAAAACATATTCCAAAGAATTCAGAAAGGGCGAACCTGTTTTGAATACAGCGGAATAGCCCGTTAACAGAATCCCTCAGGAATTAATCAATCATAAAAGTTTACAACTATGGAACAGGACAAAAATGAAAAGGATGTTCTCATTGTCAAGAATGAGAGATCCGGTGAAGTGGGAGTAGTGTTCGGAGTAAATAAGGACGGATCGCCCAAGATAACAGACAGTAAAAAGAGTAACGGACAGGATTTCCTGCATTTTGACCGGGGCGGCAATATGCTGGGTAATTTCATGGTCAATTTCCTCCGGCAATACAAGGATCCGAAACACTTCGGATTTTATCGTGTGGCGGCAGACGGAGTGGACAACGTGTTGACAGTGATGAAAGAGGTGCTGAAAGATCCGGAGGCCAACAAGGAACTTCTTGCCCAACATCGTATTGATACGGGTAAGTATGAACAAAAGATCAAAGAGGCACAAACTGAAGCGAGAGAGCAAAGTCAACATGATTCACAAACGGAACAAAATAAACGACCCTACCAACCCATTGATGAAAACCGTATTAACTGGCAACAGTTGGAAGAAAGATGGGGTGTGAACCGCCATGCTTTGGAAGAATCGGGAGATCTTAAAAAGATGCTGAATTATGGCAAATCGGGACTGGTGACAGTTTCTCCAAAATTTGGAGAAGAACGCTTTGAGACCGAAGCCCGGCTTTCGTTCAGAATACTACCGGATGGAGGTATACAACTGGTTCCCCACCTGATTCGCAAAGAACCTCAGTTGGATAAAACCTTTGAGGGATATACGTTCTCCGTTGATGATAAAGAGAACCTGAAAACGACGGGGAATATGGGCCATATTGCTCAATTGACGAATAAAAACACAGGAGAAACAACTCCTGTTTACATCAGCATTGACCGCTTAACCAATAATATCGTAGTCCTTCCTGTGTACAAAGTCCGTATTCCCGATAAGATTGGAGATACGGTGTTGTCCGATCAGGAAAAAAGGGAGCTTCGAGCCGGACATCCGGTTCGTGATAAAGAGATAGTATTGGCCAATGGAAAAAAGTTTACAGCCACGTTGCAGGTCAATGTCGAACAAAGAGGAATTGAATTTGTTCCCCACCATTCCCAACTAAATCAGGAGGCCAATCAGAAACAGACAGCTACTTATTTCCAATGGATGGATCCGAATGGCAATATTCGGGCACCCAAAACCTTTGGAGGTGTTGCCTTGACACCGGAACAGCAATCCGACTATACGGCCGGGAAAACCATTCTGGTAAAAGATATGGTGCGCGATAGACAAGGCGAACCCTTTACCGCATACATCAAATTCAACAGGGAAGAAGGCCGTCCGAAATACTACCCTTCCAATCCAGATATTTCCCAGGCAAAACAAATCACACCTGCATCGGAAAACCGGATACAGGTAGCCGTTAACACGGAGGGTAAGACCAATGAAGCAACCAAACACATTGGAGAACCGCTACAACAGGGACAAACGGCTCCTGCGAACCAACAACAGCAGCAGCGCCAGGCTCGGGGAACGCAAAATAAGCCGAAAGGCGTTGGCATCTGATTCTTTAACTCAACCACTAAAATCCACAACAAATAAGTTAAAATGAAAACAATTATAGCAGAAAAGCCGAGCGTTGCCCGGGAAATTGCCCAAATTGTAGGAGCGACTAAAAGGGAGATTGGGTATTTGACCGGCAACGGTTATTCGGTAACATGGGCATTCGGGCATTTGGTAACACCAGCTTTGCCGGATGGGTATGGTATTAAAGGCTTTCATCGGGATAACCTGCCGATCATTCCCCCAGTTTTTACACTTGTACCCCGTCAGGTAAAAACTGAAAGAGGATACACTCCCGATAGAGACGTAGTGGCACAGATCAAGATAATCGCCCGGCTCTTTAGTGAAAGCGAAAAGATCATTGTGGCTACTGATGCCGGACGTGAAGGTGAGTTAATCTTCCGATACCTCTATGAATACATCGGTTGTTCAACCCCTTTCGATAGGCTATGGATCAACTCTCTGACCGATAAAGCGATCTGTGAAGGATTGGAAAATTTAAAGAGCGGGAATCATTATGATAGACTCTATTATGCCGCTAAAGCCCGCAGCGAAGCAGATTGGTTAGTGGGCATTAATGCCACTCAGGCCATTACCATAGCAGCCGGACGGGGAACCTATTCCCTGGGTCGGGTACAGACACCTACCTTGGCAATGATATGTTCCCGCTATTGGGAGAACAAACAATTTGTAAGTGAGGCTTTCTGGCAACTGCACGTTTCAACGGCTGGGGAGGCTAACGAGGAGGCATTGACCTTTACATCCGTTGAAAAATGGAACGACAAGCAAACAGCGGAAAAAATCTTTGAGGCGATCAAGAAATGTCATTCCATTACGATTTCGAACATAGAACATAAAGAAACCGTACAAGAAACGCCACTGCTATATGATCTGACAACGTTGCAAAAGGAGGCAAATACCAAACATGGATTCTCAGCAGAAAAGACACTGAATATAGCGCAGAAATTATATGAGGCGAAACTGATTACCTATCCAAGGACAGGTTGTCGTTATATCCCCGAAGATGTCTTTACCGAGCTGCCAACGCTGTTGTTAACGCTCAAAGGAAGTTCTAAGTGGGGCGGTTATATTGACCATATAGAAGAATTGACACGACGCAGTGTGGATAACACTAAAATTACCGATCACCATGCTTTATTGATAACCGGGATAAAACCGCAAAATCTCTCCTCCGATGAGGCAACGATCTATCACATGATTATCGGTCGGATGCTTGAATCCTTTTCAGACAAATGTATAAAAGATGTGACTTCTGTTTCAGTGGAGTGTGCGGGTGTTGACTTTGTTCTGAAAGGAGCTGTTGTAAAACAACTGGGGTGGAGAGCAATCTACGGTGAAGAAAAAGAAGAAATTACGTTGCCAGAATGGTCGGAAGGAGAGATTCTGCCACTTACAGCTAGTTCTCTGACGGAAGGACAAACCAAACCTAAACCGCTGCATACCGAAGCTTCTCTACTTGCTGCGATGGAAACGGCAGGCAAAGAGATTGAAAACGAAGAATTACGACACTCTTTATCTGCATGTGGAATTGGTACGCCAGCAACCCGGGCATCCATCATCGAAACTCTATTTCATCGCGAATACATGACAAGACAGAAAAAATCACTTGTTCCTACAGAGAAAGGGCTGGCACTCTATTCGGTGGTCAAGGACATGAATATTGCCAATGTCGAGATGACCGGAGAATGGGAGCTTGCCTTGGCCAATATTGAAAACGGAAAACTGCAGGCAGATACTTTTCGTAAAGATATTGAAGCTTATACAGCCCAGATTACGTCGGAACTGTTGACCTGTGATAAATTCTTTACCCATAAAGAGACGCAATGTCCTTGTCCTAAATGCAAGATCGGTTCGATGCAATTCTACAGCAAGGTAGTACGTTGCGACAACCCCAGCTGCGGATTTCCGGTGTTTCGACAGGTAGCAGGTAAAACACTGGAGGATCAGGATATTCTGGATTTATTGACCAAGGGTAAAACAGGTCTAATAAAAGGTTTCAATAGCAAGCAGGGAAAGACCTTTAGTGCGGCCATTGCCTTTGATGCGAATCTAAATACCCAATTTGTTTTTCCTGAATCAAAACCCCACAGCAGAGAAAAACGGAGATAAAATTAATGTTTATTTTTGCCACTAAGTTCACTGTCAAAATTGTTCTTGCTCTTTTGTTGTGGATTTTAGTGGTGGCACTTCGGGAGGGATACCCGGAGTGCTTTTCTTATTTATCCACCTTTCCCAACCACCCACTAAAATCCACTGAGCTATGAATCAAAAGAATAATTCCACAGAATTGTCCTATTACGGACTGTATTTGCTCTCTTTTCTTAACGAAAATCATCCCGAACGATTACCCGATACGGATTTTATTGAAACACGCTCTGCTTTGGCTGATGATATCTATGAACAAGCCAGACGGGAAGGGCATACCGTTGAACAAGCACAAGAGCTTGCGATGGCAGCATTATTAAAGGATCTCCATTTTTCAAAATTCAATACCCTGATAGAGGTCCTCTGGAATGAATTTGCAGAGGAAGTGCCACCGGTAAATGCAGCAGAGGTTGCCTTTAAAATACAACCTTCATTGGAAACCGTTTTTGCCAACTATTCCCTTTCGGACGATTTTGTCTACACCAAAGAATACGATTCCCTCTACACGGAGCTGACGGGTGCTGTTTTACTTTATATCGAAGAACATGGCATTTAACCGTAAAGCGAAGCTACGGGATAACATTGAAGCTATACGGATCCTATTTGAACTGGATAGAACGGGACGGAAGGCAACGACGGAAGAAAGGGAGATCTTAAGCCGTTACTGTGGATTCGGAGGATTAAAATGTATCCTCAATCCGGCAACAAGTCTTTCAGATAGTGTTCGTTGGACGAAATCCGATTTGGAGTTATTCCCTATGACAATGGAATTGCACCGGATCGTCCGTGATAATGCATCCAATGAATCCAGGTACAAGCAATATGTGGACAGCCTGAAAAGCTCAGTCCTGACGGCATTTTATACCCCGGTGGAAATTGTCTCCACTCTTGCCGACACATTGCATCAACACAGTATTACCCCCCAGCGGTTACTTGATCCTTCAGCCGGACTGGGAGTTTTTATTGCCGAATTGGAAAAGCAGTCTCCAAGAGCGGAGGTGATGGCATTTGAAAAAGATCTGCTTACAGGCAAACTGCTTTCTCATCTATACCCTGAACATAAAATCAGAATTGAGGGTTTTGAAAAAATCGAACATCCTTTCAATAACTATTTTGATGTAGCTACCTCCAATATTCCATTTGGAGACATTGCCGTGTTTGATCCGCTGTTCAGTGGAAGCCGCGCTAATGCCCGGCGACAATCAACAAAGGCTATCCACAACTATTTTTTTATGAAAGGATTGGATGCCGTGCGTCAGGGAGGTATAGTTGCTTTTATCACTTCACAAGGGGTGATGAATGTTCCGCAATATGAACCGCAACGAAGGTGGTTGATGGAAAATGCTGACTTGGTGTCAGCTATCCGCTTACCGAATAATCTTTTTACAGAGATAGCCAATACGGAGGTTGGAAGTGATCTGATTATCCTGCAAAAACATATCGGTAAAGGGACGTTCTCTGACGAAGAACGTTCCTTTTTAAAAGGATATGTAACTGACTTTGGAACGACAGATAATCTGTATTATCAAACAGGGGAGCGCATTGTCCATACCAAACACCATTTAGGTACCGACCCTTATGGTAAACCGGCTATGATTTACATTCACGAGGGAGGGGTGCAAGGCATCGCCGCCGATCTGCAAAAAATGCTTTTTGAAGATTTTTCGCTACGATTAGATGAAAAGCTATTTCAAGAGTATGCCAATCAATCAGAGAGAAGGGAAAACGTCAACAGCACAAATGCTAACAATTCCATTAATCAGCCTCACAGCCCCACTGTGCATCACGTATCCAAAAGTCAAGTGATAGGAAAGAAGCTGGAGAAGGTAGAGGCTAAACAGGAACCACCGTTGTTGACCCTCTATGACCTATTTGGTTTTTCGCAGGAAGAACGGCAACAGACACGGATAGTAAAAAGAAAGAAAATGGTGCATGTTCCTCAAAAATCAACACCTGTTCAACCTAACTTGTTCTGTCAAAACAGAGCCACACTACAGTCCGGTCAAGTAAGCACGGAGACCAAAGAATCGGCAGGCGAGTCTTCTTCGGACGATATGTTTGCCGAAATTAACTGGATCGATAATCCACCCATCAACGGCTATTATGAAATGATGATGGGGTTGCCGGAAGAAAGGAAGGCGGCTTTGCATCAGGAAGCAAAAGAAATCAGTCAGCGGAATGTTGTCCGGCATCAGAAAGAAGAGTTGATGCTACCCCGGGGATTTTCTCAAACCCCGAAAACTCATCATCGGGATGGATCACTGGTTTTGGAAAACAATTCACAAGTGGGGTATTTGAACGATGTCACCAGGTATGGAGCCACATTCCATCCTTTGGATTTATCCACTATTCAGGCCGAAAAGGCGACGCTTTATATATCTGTCCGGGATAGCTACCAAAGGTTATATGCTTATGAAGTAGAAAAACGGGAAGAAAACAAAGAACAAAGGAGTGCATTGAATGCCAGCTATGATGAATTTGTGCAACGTTTTGGGTTCCTCAATGCAAAAGCCAATGCCAAGTTCATTCTCATGGATGCTTCCGGGCGGGATATGTTTTCCTTGGAACGTGCAGAAAACGGACAGTTTGTTAAAGCGGACATATTTTATCATCCCGTTGCCTTTTCTCTGGTTCAAATTACACATGTTGATACACCCGAAGAAACCTTGTCTGCGTCCTTAAACAAATACGGGTCGGTCAACTTGGAATACATGGAGACGCTGTGCGATTATGACAGGGAGGCTCTTCTTAAAGAGTTAGATGGAAGGATTTATTTCAATCCGATAATTGGTAACTACGAGATTCGGGATCGGTTTATTGCGGGAAATGTGGTTGAAAAAGCGGAACAAATTCAAACGTGGATGGAAACGCATCCGCATGGGGATCGGGAGAACACCTCATTGAGTGCATTACAGGAAGCAGCACCTCGTCCGATTACATTTGATGAACTGGATTTCAATTTTGGGGAACGTTGGATCCCTACCGGAATATACACCGCCTTTGCCCGTTCCTTATTTGATGCCGAAGTCGATATCTCGTATTCGGAGAGCATGGATGAGTATTCTGTCCGGTGCAAGAGTAAGAATGCTAAAATCTGGGATCAATATGCTGTAAAGGGATATTACCGTACGTATGACGGTATTAATCTGTTGAAGAACGCATTACTAAACACAGTCCCGGATATTACCAAACGCATCGGAAAAGATGAGAATGGAAATGATATAAAAGTCAGGGATAGTGAGGCAATCCAATTAGCAAACAGTAAGATTGATGATATACGTAACGGTTTTGTGGATTGGCTGCAAGAACAGTCACCTGAATTTCAATCACGGTTGACCGAACTGTACAACCGGAAATTCAATTGCTTTGTCCGTCCCGAGTACGATGGCTCTCATCAGACCTTTCCGGATATTGATCTGAAAGCACTTGAAAAAAGGTTCAACATAAACGATATTTACAAGAGCCAGAAGGATTGCGTCTGGATGCTTAAACAAAACGGAGGCGGAATCTGTGACCACGAAGTAGGTACCGGAAAGACATTGATAATGTGTATTGCCGCGCATGAAATGCATCGTTTGAATTTGGCTCACAAACCCATGATTATAGGATTAAAGGCCAATGTGGGAGAAATTGCGGAATGTTACCGGACAGCCTATCCGAATGCAAGGATACTTTATGCAACAGAGAAAGATTTTTCTGTTCAAAGCCGGGTGAAATTCTTTAATAATATCAAAAACAATGACTGGGATTGCGTGATTATGTCGCACGATCAGTTTGGAAAGATTCCACAATCTCCCGAATTACAACAACGCATTTTACAGGCTGAATTGGATACCGTGGAGGAAAATTTGGAGGTGTTGAGGAATGAAGGTAAAGAAGTCTCCCGGGCAATGCTCAAGGGACTGCAAAAGAGGAAAATTAATCTGGAAGTCAAATTAAAGACGATCACCCATGCTATTGATACACGCACGGATGATGTGGTGGACTTTAGGCAGATGGGGATCGACCATTTGTTTATAGATGAAAGCCATCAATTTAAAAACCTAATGTTCAATACCCGGCACGACCGTGTGGCTGGGTTAGGAAATCAGGAAGGTAGTCAGAAAGCATTGAATATGTTGTATGCCATTCGGACCATACAGGAACGTGCAAGTAAAGATTTGGGAGCAACTTTTCTTTCCGGTACAACCATATCCAATTCTCTGACGGAACTTTATTTGTTATTTAAATATCTTCGCCCGAAGGAATTGGAACGACAAAATATCAATTGTTTCGATGCATGGGCAGCAATCTTTGCAAAGAAAACCACCGACTTTGAGTTCTCAGTTACCAATCAGGTGATCCAAAAAGAACGATTTCGTTATTTTATCAAGGTGCCGGAGTTGGCCGCATTCTACAATGAGATTACGGACTATCGTACAGCGGAAGATGTAGGAGTCGATCGCCCGGACAAAAATGAAATTCTGCAGAATATTCCGCCAACTCCCCAACAGGAAGAGTTTATCCAAAAATTGATGTCCTTTGCGCAGACTGGAGATGCTACCATTCTGGGACGTGACAAGCTTTCTGAATCGGAGGAAAAGGCGAAGATGCTGATTGCAACAGACTATGCCCGTAAAATGGCCTTGGATCTGCGTATGATAGATCCGCATAAATACAGCGATCATCCCGATAATAAGGCAAGTCGTTGCGCAAAAACAGTTGCTGGGTATTATCATAAATATGAGGCACAGAAAGGTACGCAGTTTGTATTTTCCGATTTAGGCACTTACCAGCCCGGAGCATGGAGTGTCTATTCGGAAATTAAACGAAAACTTGTTGAAGATTATGGAATTCCTCCTTCCGAAATCCGGTTTATACAGGAGTGTAAAACTGAAAAAGCACGTAAATCAATAATTGATGCCATGAATGAGGGGAAAGTTCGAGTTTTGTTTGGCTCTACTTCCATGCTCGGTACGGGTGTCAATGCTCAAAAACGAGCGGTTGCGGTACATCATCTCGATACACCCTGGCGACCATCTGATTTACAACAAAGGGATGGTCGTGCAGTGCGGAAAGGAAATGAGATAGCCAAGCTGTTTGCTGGCGATAAAGTTGACATTATCATTTATGCGGTGGAAAAGTCATTGGATAGTTACAAGTTCAACCTGCTACATTGCAAACAAACCTTCATTACCCAATTAAAAAGCGGAGCAATGGGTGCACGCACTATTGATGAAGGTGCAATGGATGAAAAAAATGGAATGAATTTCTCTGAATATATGGCCATTCTTTCCGGTAATACTGATTTGTTAGAGAAAGCTCGCTTGGAAAAGAAAATAGCGGCTTTGGAGAGTGAACGCAAATCGTTTCACAAAGCAAAGAGTAGTTCTGTTTGGAAATTACAGGAACACACCGATACGTTAAATCGCTATAATGAATGTATCGCGAGGTTGACTTCTGATAATGAAAAATTCCAATCCCGTCTTAGAGCCGATCGGGATGGATATCCTCTAAATCCTTTACGGTTGGATGGATTGCAAGCAACAGATGTAAAAAGTGTTGGAACCAAGTTGCAGGACATTGCCCACAATGCTTCTACCGGAGGAGATTATCTCTCCGTAGGAGAACTGTATGGATTTCCAATACTTGTTAGATCTGAAGTTGTAGAACGCGACGGCCAAGAGGTAAACCAAAACCGTTTTTTTGTAGCAGGGGAATATAAATATACCTATAACAATGGACAAATAGCAATGGTCGATCCCAAAGCTGCCGCGTTGAACTTTCTGAACGCATTGGAGCGTATTCCAAGACTTATTGATCAGTACAAGGTGCAAAATAGTATGTTGGAAAAGGATATTCCTACGTTGCAAGAAATAGCTAATAGTTCATGGAAAAAAGAAGATGTTTTGAAGAAAATAAAGAGTGAATTGTCGGTTTTGGAACGTAAGATTCAACTGGCGTTGATACCTCGAATTAATAATAATGATAAGCAAGCACAATATTCTACATCAGAGGCTTCTATTATAAGTGATAAACGAAGAAAAGAAAAGAGTGTTCATTTTTGAAAAGCAATCATTCTTTTATCTTTTAGCACAAAGGTGTTGTTGAAATCATTTTCGCTAAAAATATTTGCATTTTTCAATCCTTTACGTACCTTTGTCATCGCATTTGGTGATTGTTTTTCTATTCGGGAAAACAATCGAAGAGGGAATCCGGTAAGTTCGGTTTCGCTGAATAATCCCGGAGCTGTACCCGCAGCTGTAGATCCCATTAACGTATCCGAAACACCATTGCCACTGTGAAACAGTGACCAGTGAACAGAAAACGGTAAGCAGAAAATAGTGAACAGAAAACAGTTAGAAATAACTGATACCTGATAACTGGAAACTGATACCTGATAGCTGACAACTGGAAACTGACAACGGGAAGGCTTCGGAGACGGGGATGAGCCAGAAGACCTGCCAGTGTTTGTTTATTTACCGGAATTTCGGGATAAAGGTTCCAGAAGCATACAAATTCATGCATATACTTTTTTATTGTATTAAGTGCACAAATAACATTGTGTACGCATTGATTGTGCATGCCGTTTTGCAAGGCTGAATGCCTCTTTATATCCCATAACTTATTATTGGTTTGTTGCTAAAATGAATTCTAAATATAACGATTCTTTTGTCTTAACCTGGCACTGATATCATTTGGATGATAGCTGCCGGAAGTTATCGAAGAGTGATAGAGGTGCTTTGGTAAGATAGAATGAAAAATATGGAGTATCGAATGTTTTTTAGTTATTGATAAACTGAATTTATATCTAATGGTAAGTAATGATGCCCTTTGAAAGGGTGATACTCCGTGTTTGTGATAAGCCGTCAATGCCCTCGTGAGTGGTCATTGCGGCTTTCCAGACACATTTTATGGATAATATGACGCTTATGTTTTCAAAGCCGGTTTTTAGCTACAACAAGCTTTGGACATAGAACGGATCTGCATAATTAACTATTTAAAATTAAAAACAATGGCAATTTTAGATTTGAAGAAGTACGGTATTGCGGATGTTACCGAAATTGTTCATAACCCATCGTATGAGCTGCTTTTTAATGAAGAAACAAAAGCCGGGTTAGCGGGATTTGAAATAGGAGAGGTAACGGAATTGGGCGCAGTCAATGTAATGACGGGTGAATATACCGGACGCTCGCCGAAAGATAAATTTTTTGTGCTGGACGAAACGACAAAAGATACCATTTGGTGGACTTCGGACGAATATAAAAATGATAATAAGCCACTTTCGCCTGAAAGTTGGAAAGCGTTAAAGGCTCTGGCTACAAAAGAGCTATCGAATAAGAAACTTTTTGTTGTCGATGCTTTTTGCGGAGCTAATGTTACTTCGCGTATCAAAATACGTTTCATTATGGAAGTGGCATGGCAGGCTCATTTTGTTACTAATATGTTTATTCGTCCTTCAAAAGAAGAACTGGAGTCTTTTGGAGAACCTGACTTTGTGGTAATGACCGCTTCTAAGGCTAAAGTAAGTAATTATAAAGAGTTGGGACTTAATTCGGAAACAGCGGTTGTCTTCAATTTGACTGAAAAAATACAGGTTATTCTGAACACATGGTATGGCGGTGAGATGAAAAAAGGGATGTTTTCTTATATGAATTATCTTTTGCCGTTGAAAGGTATGGCTTCCATGCATTGTTCGGCCAATACCGACAAAGAAGGCAAAAATACAGCTATTTTCTTCGGTTTGTCGGGAACCGGAAAAACAACACTTTCTACCGATCCGAAGCGTTTATTGATCGGGGATGATGAACACGGTTGGGATGATGATGGTGTCTTTAATTTCGAAGGAGGCTGTTATGCCAAGGTAATTAATCTGAGCAAAGAAGCCGAACCCGATATTTATGCTGCCATTAAACGCGATGCTTTACTTGAAAACGTGACAGTGGAAAACGGAGGAAAAATTAATTTTGCCGATAAATCGGTTACGGAGAATACCCGTGTTTCTTATCCTATCCATCATATCGATAATGTTGTAAAACCTGTTTCGAAAGGGCCTGCCGCTCAAAAGGTGATCTTTCTCTCTGCGGATGCCTTTGGAGTATTGCCTCCGGTTTCCATCCTAAGTCCGGAGCAGACTCAATACTATTTTCTTTCCGGATTTACTGCTAAACTGGCCGGAACCGAACGGGGCATTACCGAACCGACACCTACCTTTTCGGCATGTTTCGGTGCTGCATTTCTATCCCTGCATCCAACAAGATACGGTGAAGAGCTTGTTAAAAAAATGCAGGCTTCAGGAGCAAAAGCTTATTTGGTAAATACGGGGTGGAATGGTTCGGGTAAGCGAATCTCTATCAAAGACACTCGGGGCATTATTGATGCCATTCTTGACGGATCGATAGATAAAGCACCTACGAAGACGATTCCGTTTTTCAACTTTGTTGTCCCTACCGCATTACCGGGTGTAGATACCACTATACTCGATCCGAGGAATACATACAGTACCGTTGGCGTTTGGGATGGCAAAGCTCAAGATTTGGCTGGCCGTTTC
The DNA here is from genome assembly GCA_017860295.1 of Bacteroidota bacterium. Lineage (GTDB taxonomy): Bacteria > Bacteroidota > Bacteroidia > Bacteroidales > Paludibacteraceae > Microbacter. Next base: position 56,218 of record JAFNAS010000014.1, read on the forward strand.
ATCAACAACTTTGCCAAATTTATTGGAAATGAAAAAGGCAAGGCGCTTGTAAGTGCCGGACCGAAATATGATGAATAAGTTTCACTTTAGTGTATTTAGGGGTTTCGGTATAATCTAATTATGTTGATGTCGGCTCCAACAAATACTCAAAATGTGTGAAGGTAGAGTAGGTGTTGAGGCTATGCAGATTGACTGAAACCCCGTGTTTGTGATAAGCCGTCCATACCCACGTGAGTGGTTATGGCGGCTTTGCAAACACTTTTTATTATGTGCGGATACTGAATTCGCATCCGCAATATTGCTGATTGTAAAAATTATTTTCCTGCAATAAGATCTTCCGGCGTTCTGTCAAACCTCCCTTTTTCCAATCTTTATCCCAGAAATCGATATCATGGCATTGCGCTGCCGCCCACTTTCCTGCCTCTGTAATTTGGGATAGACTTTTCCAGCGAGAACCTGTTAACGTAGTTGTAAACTGTGTAAATTGCAGCTCCGAAGCTATCGACGCTGTAGCATACAGCCGCATTTTGAAACATTGCAGGCATCGTTTGCCTCTTTCCGGTTCTTCTTCCAGACTGGCCATTTGTCGTAACCATTGTTGATGGTCGTAATCGCCATCGATAAAACGGATATCCTGTTTCTCGGCATAACAGATGCACTCCTCTTTCCGTTTCTTATACTCTTCTTGCGGGTAAATATTTGGATTGAAAAAAAAGAGTGTAGGCATGTAATCGTTGTTCAGCATCCATTCGATAATGGGTGCCGAGCAGGGAGCACAACAGGTGTGGAGTAAAATCTTATTTTGCAATTTGTATTCTGTTAAAAAGTATCTGACGATTTAGCTATTTCGGTTCCTACAATTTCGGCAGCCATCGCAACACAACGACTACATGGTCGTAAAGCATAATAACGGGTATTTCGTTCTGAAGGAGTTGCTTCTTCCGGTTGCCGTTTAATCTTGAGTAAATCGGCACAAATATAAGAACCCATCTCCTGTTTGAATTCCGTTGCAGTTCGTTGGACGGCCTGATAGTTGGTCGTTTTTGCTTTCTTGTCAGTTATATCTGTGGCCGGATAATGTAATCCGAGCACCATAAACATGCCGCTGACTGCGCCGCATACTTCGCGCAATCTACCCATACCACCTCCGAAAGAGGATGCAAATTTTGTTGCGGTTTCTTGATCTATACCGTATAAATCGGCATAAGCCATTAATACGGATTGCGAACAATTATATCCTTGTTCAAAAAAGTCGATAGCTTTTTGAGTTCTCACTTCAATCAATTTATTTTGTTGTGCTGTCATGTTGATATTTTTCAATTGCTTTTACTAAAAACGGAGGTGGTACACATGGTTTCCAATTATTCAAACCGACAAACGCAAGTTCAGTCTCGGCTTCGTTTATTAATTCATCTTTTTCATTTTGAAGTCGGTAAGTAAACCAAATGCGAACGCCTTTGATGGCTTTTAATGTTGTCTTGACTGTAAGCAATTCATCGTATTTGGTCGTTTTTACAAATTTGAATTTCATACTAATCACAGGACACATTATGCCTGCGTCTTCTATCGTTTGATAGGGGATACCTATATTTCGCAACAGTTCCCATCTTGCTCGTTCATAATACTTGGCATAGTTGGAATGGTGAACGGTTCCCATTTTGTCCGTATCAGGGTAAGCTACCCTAAATTTATATTCGTATGTTATCATTTGTTATTCTCGTATATATCGATACTCTTTTTTCTGATTTATAACAGCATAAGCCAGTTGTTTGAAGGCAGAATCGATGTTTGGGTCATCAAATATATCGGTTAGATTTCCCTTGTCACAATCCCAGCAAATTAATTCATTAATCGGGATTTGCGTCAAAACGGCAAGATCGAAAATCTCGGATAGTTTTTGGGCTCCTCCTTGTCCAAAGATAAGATATTTTTCTTCCGGATGTTTGGTCGGTGTAAACCATGACATATTCTCAACAATGCCTAAGATAGGAATTCCGATATGTTCATCTTTCAACATACCGATAGCTTTTTGCACATCTGCAAGTGCCATTTGTTGTGGTGTGGTAACAACAATTGCACCCGAAATATAAAAATTTTGGAGGAGTGTTATAAGCACATCTCCTGTTCCGGGAGGCGTGTCGATGATTAAGTAATCAAGTTGACCCCATTCTGTCTCAGTTAAAAGCTGCTTAATGGCATTGGTTACCATAGGCCCTCTCCATACGACTGCTTGTTTTTCGTCAAAGAAAAATCCGATGGACATAATCTTAAGACCGAGTCGAATAAACGGTTCCATCAATTGTTTCCCGTTTTTCTCGATTAATGTAGGTCTGGCCTCATCTTTAATTTTGAACAATGTAGGAATGGACGGTCCGAAAATATCTGCATCTAAAAGGCCAACGGAATAGCCTTTACGGACGAGCGTAAGAGCAAGACCGGATGCAACGGTAGATTTGCCAACACCGCCTTTCCCGGATGTTACCATGATGATCTTTTTTACATCCGGCAATTTTGTTTTGACAATTTGATGTTGATTGTTCATATCTTATCTATATGATTAAACTGTAATAATTTTTGAATAGGTATTTCTAATTAGTTTGCTAATATCCGAATCAGGGGCATAATCGGTAATAGACTGACAATTGACCATAGCTTCGACAATTAGCGGATCAAACGGTAACTTACCAATAACTTGTATGCCATTTTGATAGCAATAGGTTTCAATTCGAGATGTCATATCCGTATTAATGTCGAATTTGTTGATAATGACACTTGTGTGTAATTTAAAACCGGCAGTAATTTCAAGTGTTCGTTTCAAATCATGAAGTCCTGACATGGTAGGTTCTGTTACAATCACAACGGCATCGACACCTGTAATGGTACTGATTACAGGGCATCCGATTCCCGGAGGTCCGTCAATAATAATATTTGGGATTCCGGATTCTTTTGCAATTTGTTTTGCTTTTTCACGAACCAGATTGACCAACCGACCAGAGTTCTCCTCTCCGGGAGCAAGTCGACCGTAAACCATTCTGCCGTTTTGAAAATATCCGGCATACATCCGGCTTTTGTCTTCATTTACAATACAAATTGCTTCTCGCGGACAAATACGCGAACATAATACGCATCCATCACATAATGTTTCAAGAACGGTTATTTTATGATCCTTTTCAACGATAGCATCAAACCGGCAGTAGTCAATACATACTCCGCAGCTGTCGCATTTCTCTTGATTTATTACTGCTTTCTGTCCAGAGACAAAAGCATATTCTTCGCCACAGACAGGATTGAATAACAGATAGAGATTAGCAGCATCTACATCGCAGTCGGTCAACACTATTTCATTTTGCAGAGTAGCAAATGCCGCACTAATACTGCTTTTCCCGGTTCCACCTTTGCCGCTAATTATTGCTATTTCCATATTGTTCAATAATAGTGTCGTACAACTGATTAAATTTTACGTCCCAATCAGGATACAGATTTGTTAATAACTCTCCGTTTGAGTAGCTAACGGCAATTCTCTTATCAAATGGCACAGTCATCAGTAACGGAATATTTTCCAGTTGCAAGTAGTCATAAATATCATTATTTCCTAAACCTGCCCTGTTGATAATTACCCCATAAGATTTACCCATGCTTTTCAGAGTATCTACCGATTGCATTAAATCGCTTAACCCAAAAGGAGTGGGTTCTGTTACCAGAACTACATAATCAGCCGTAGCAACCGTTTGAATAAATGGACAGGAAGTACCCGGTGGGGAGTCTAATAAAACTAAATCAAACCCGACAGTTTCTTTAATCGCATGCTTAATAACATTGACTGGAGAATAAACTCCTACATTCATTCTTGCCTCAATCAGAGCGCTATTTGTTGAAACACCATACTGACTAACAGAGCCTAATAGATCATCTTTTTCTATTATGGCATTATCATTGCAAGCTACAGAACAAGCTCCGCATCCGTGACAAAGTTCGTCCAGCACCTTTATCATCTTTGTGTCTTTCAGAAAAAAGATAGCATTGTAGTTACAGTACTCCTTACATTTCCCACAATAGGTACATTTTGATTCGTCAATTACAGGAACCTTTTGGGTAACCTTATGTGTGTATTGCAATTCGCCACTGAGAAATTCCCTGTCATTGGGTTCTTCCGCATCACAATCGACCAGAGCGATATTAAAGTCTCTTTTTTGCAATACATTAAAAAGGTTGGTTGAGATAAACGTCTTACCGGTTCCCCCCTTACCACTTGCAATTGCAATTTTCGTTTTTGAGTTCACTTAATTAGTTTTATCAGAAAAATAATAGATATACCTGTGAGTATTAGCAATATTTGAATAATAGACTCAGAAGTTTTCGTTTTCTTGTGCATTTCCGGAATCAGTTCGGCCATGGCAATGTATAGAAAACTGGCTGCCGAAAAAGTCAATGCATAGGGGATAAAGGATTTCATTCCCTGCATGAAGAAATAAGCCAGAATACCAGAAATAATAGCCGTGCTGCCAGAAAGCATATTAAACCAAAGAGCTTTTCTTTTCGACAATCCGCTCTTTAGTAATATTCCAAAATCTCCCATTTCCTGAGGTATTTCATGAAAAATTACCGAAAGTGTCACAAATAATCCCATATCTATAGAAGTGAGAAAGGATGCAGCAATGATAATTCCGTCGATGGCATTGTGAAATGCGTCACCTATCAGTATCATCGGGGCTGCGGCGTGGATATGCCGTTCACAGTTTTTGTTTTTGCAAGTATGCCATAAGATAAGTTTCTCCAAGATGAAGAAGAAAAATATACCTGCTAAAATCAACTGCATGGTTTGAGTTGTATCCATAAGGCTTAATGCCTTTGGAATCATGCCGAAAAAAGCAGCTCCAAGCAATGTTCCACCGGCCATATATACCAACCAGGTGGAAATTTTCTCCAAGACAGCTCCTCTGAACAGCAAAAGCAGGGAAGCAATGGCAACGCTTCCCACACTGCCACTAATTAAAGCAGCTACTGTCAGCTCCAACTCTAAGCTCATAATAATATCAAAAATTTATTCTTGGCTATTATCGGCAATTGATTTATTACAAACCACGAAACTGTCTTTTTCTACATGCAACAGTTCGGCAACAACATCACATTTTACCATCAATAAGTGAAAAATACGAGGATCATTTTCTTCAATTAATCCTTCAAAATTACCTTGACCTTTCGAAATGATAAGATCAGCCTCTTTGTAATAGCGTAGAAACTCTTCACTGCACTCGCTCAATACGGTGGACGGCGCATCATAACCGTTACTGATCACATCTGCGACTAAGTTCATTCCAACTTGTTGTGCGTCTTCTAATGTGGCATCATTGAGCACATGTGATCCTCGTACCGCAAATGTCAGACGCGGATGCATAATCATCTCAATAAAAAGTTTGTCAAACACTATTTCACCGGCATTGTCGCCAAGATATAAAATTCTGGAGGCAGATTTCATTCTCCTAATCAACTCTTTGGAGTGGTCAATGGCAAATTCGCTTTCAAGCACCTTCTGTATGGTAACCGGGACATCAAAATTTGCATTTGCACCATAGTCTATAATATTTCCCGCTATAGCTAAGCGCAATGCCATATCAAATGGGTTGACCGATTCTAAAACTCTTGTTCGGAATTTTTTATAAAGCGAAAGTGACAAAGAATTACTTTCTGCTTTCTCTTTTGCATAAGGATTGTTTACTCCTGTAATTCGACAAAACTCCCTGTTCAGTTCGCTGTAAAGCTGTGCCATAGTTAGCGAAGCACCTCGTGCCATTACGAGATTAAAGTATCCGAAAAATTCTTGTCTTTGATTGTACGTAGCTTCATATTTGGTCAATAACCGATCGAAGGCATTGAAGTGGCAATCCATGCATCGGAAATCGACTTCGTATTTTTGTCTCTCAGTGTTGGCAAGTGTGTTCGTGTTGGTCATCGTGGTTACAATAGTTTGCATTCAGGGAGAGGTCTCCCGCTAAAAAATCTTCAATAATCTCTTTGGCTCCTTTTATAGGGCTTCCAACAAAAGCATTGATGTTTTGTTGATTAAATAAATCTATGGCTTTTTGTCCCATCCCTCCAGCAATTACATCGGTAACCCCAAACGAAGCAATCCATCGTGGATATACGCCCGGTTCATGTGCCGGTGGTGTTTTTTCAATTATTTCTGAAATTTGATTGTTTTGTACGGTGGCAATTGCAAAATACTTACAATGCCCGAAGTGAGAACATAATGTCCCGTTTTCCATCGGAATGGCAATTTTTTTAGTCATAATTTCAATTTTTAGTGTAAAACAATTGCGTGTATGTTTCGTAGTTGATAAAAATTCGTCTTGTCAACTTTTACTACGCATACACGCATTCTTTATTTGAGCTTTTATTTCTTTACAATTTTATTCAAGATTGTTTCTTTATCTAATTTTCTGGTACAGAAAAACCAATCATAACATTTCGTATCTTCGGCTTTACTTTCCATCCTTTCTTTAGCAACACCACAAGAACCGGCAGTGGGAACAATAACTTCATCGCCTGGTCGCCAGTCTGCCGGAGTAGCGACACTAAATTCATCGGCAGTTTGTAGAGCAATTATTACCCGATATAGTTCATCAAAGTTGCGCCCAAGGCTTAATGGGTAATAAATGATAGTGCGGATAATACCTTTCGGATCGATGACAAATACAGCTCTCACAGCCTTTGTGTTGCTTTCGCCGGGCTGAATCATGCCATATTTTCCAGCAATCTCCATGGTAATATCTTCAATCAGTGGAAATGTTACTTCCACGTTTTTCATTCCTTTGTATTCAATCTTTTCTTTAATGGTACGCAGCCATGCAATATGGCTGTAAAGTCCGTCTACGGATAATCCTACCAATTTGCAGCATTGAATTGTTTTTCCATTGATGCAAAAGTCATGAACTCTGAAGTGCAAACCGGGGTAAAATCAGCCGGGTGGCTAAACAGAATGACCCAACTTCCACTGTAATCACTGGGAAAGTTAATCTCACCTTGCGTGGTTACGGCTTTAAATTCCGGCGCTTCTTCTCCAATTCTTGGCATTGAAAATACATTTTGTTCCATAATTTTTTAGAATAAAAGATTAATATCCTTTACATCCCTTATATTTCAATAATGCTTTATAGAGCGACTTTCCCAATCACACTGTTTGGGAATTGTTACTTTTCAAAATCACAAAAATTAATTCCCGTTACAATTGCGATTTTTACGACCCATGCCCATACCTTGGCCTCCCTGACCACGGCCTAAGCCTCTTCCCATACCACGCCCTTCTCCGGTCATGGTTGAATTCCCACGTTCTGTTTCTTCAGCAGAACTTTTTTTGCCAGCACCAAAATTGGTACACTTGCCTATTTTGCGTCCGGTCATTGGACCGTCACCCATTGGGCCTTTGTGATTTAATCCAGGCATAATTACCTCCTTTTTTAAAAGTTGTTTTTATAAATCATTCCCGCTTTTTAGGCGTTTTTTTCTTCCTTCTCCGCCACCCGTTTTTAGGCGTTTGCCCATGCCAATTCCTAATATTTTTAGTTTTTCGTCATCTGTTGTGATACTACAATTACCCATTTTTCGTCCAGTTCCGGCACCATGTCCTTCTGGGCCTTTTCCATCCAGCTTAGGCATATTACAACGTATATTTAAAATTGTTTGATAATTTCTGAAATGGACTTACCACTATCATTTAACATCTCAATTTGAAGATTATCGAGCAAAGATTTGATTTTGCCTCCGAATTCTCCAGCCACAATCTTTTTTACTCCTTTTGAAGCAATAAATTGCACGGCCGCAGGTCCTGCTCCTTCTGAAGATTCTTTTGCAGGATTGGGGAAGAATTCTGTGCTTTGGGTGTCTGTGTCGAGAATAGCAAAAAAGGCACATCTGCCAAAACGAGAATCAATTAGCGAACTGAGAGTATTTCCTTCTGAGGTTATTGCAATTTTCATATTTAATTAGCGTTTGTTGAGTTATATATTTTCTGAATATCCACAATAAAATTGGATTAAATGATTTGTGAGAATTTGAGATAATGTTATGAATGCATTCTCTCCAGTACAATGTCCCGTAAGAAATATGGTTTTAGGATATTGTGATTGCAAAGCATTCCCTATCGCAGTTATTTCCGATTCTGATTCATAAAAGATCCCTTTGCGAGGTGTAAGCAGATGAAAACCACCTACTATCCAACTAATAGGTGTTGATATGTTAGTTGTTACAGTTTCCAATATGTTTTGCAAACCATTATGTGCACACCCTGTATAAACAAAAAGCTTCTCTTTGCCGATAGTAAAGATCAATTCATGATTAAAATCATCTGATATGAATTCTCCGTTCCCTTCTTTTCGAAAAAGATTTTTATTACCTAATGGAGTTGCATATTTTGTTGATTGATTAGAATATACATGTATTTTATCTGCTATTGAAATCTCTTTTTCTACAAAAATGATTCGGTTTCGATAAGCGTCAAGATTAATATTTGCACTAATGCTGTGTAATCTGTCTCGTTTCGAAAAATAAAGTTGATGTTGAATAGCAGTTGATATTATAATTTTGGCTTTTGTATTTAGTTCTAAGAAATAGGATAATCCTCCTATGTGATCCGAATGTCCGTGAGAAATAAACACATAATCTACTTCTTGAAGATTTATATCCAGTTTTTTCGCATTTTGTATGAATACGTCTGACGCTCCGGTATCCAGTAATATTTTGTACTGATCGGTTTCAAGATAAATGCAAAGTCCATGTTCCGTTTGTAAATCATGACTTATTTTTCTGTTATCTGCTAATACCACTAATCTCATTTAATTTTCATTAATTGGGGCTAATTCATCGTTACTATAGCTTGTACAGTCCTTACATGGTATGTGATTTTCAATTCCATCAATTAATTTATTACATTTTCGGCAACGATACCACATCCGTCCAAAATCAACATTTCCACCTTCAATCACTATCATTTTCCCTTCAACAAATGCTTTGGCAATAGTTTTACGCGCATTTTCATAAATACGAGTCAGAGTAGGGCGTGATATATTCATTTTTTCAGCAGCTTCTTCCTGAAGTAGCCCTTCATAGTCCAGTAATCGGATTGATTCATATTCGTCATAATGCAAGGTGACTTCTTCTGCCATCGATCGGGGAATACCAAAAGGTTTAAACCCCGACATTAAGGGCGGAGATACAATTTTTCGACACTGTTTTGGTCGCGACATAAATTTGTTCTTTAGAATAACGAAATTGATGCAACAAAGATAGGCATTATTATGAACATTTGTTCATAATAATGCCTGTTTTGTTTACCAAAAAGATTGTATGAAAGAAAAGAGGGGAGATGAGCAGCAAACCTATATCCAACAAATTATATTCAATTTGTTGGATATAGCTTATAGCCAGCCCAAAATAAGTAATGCGCGAAATGAAATATTCGAAGGTTCTACTGTTGTCAATAAGCCGACTTTAGAGCTTGCTGTATGTCGATTATAATGTCGTCGGCATTTTCAATTCCCACCGAAAAACGGATCAAGTCGGGAGCAACGCCGGCAGCAATCAACTGTTCGTCGGAAAGTTGTCTGTGGGTGTGACTGGCAGGATGTAGCACCGAAGTACGGGCATCAGCTACGTGGGTAACAATGGCTGCCAGTTGCAGGTTGTCCATAAATCGGATAGAGTTGTCACGTCCTCCTTTTAGTCCAAAAGTTAGCACACCGCACGACCCGTTGGGAAGGTATTTTCTCCCAAGTTCATAATATTTATCCTCCTTTAGTCCGCAATAATGTATCCATGCAACTCGTTTATCATGTTGCAATAATTCAGCCACTTTTTGTGCATTTTCACAATGCCGTAGCATGCGTAAATGTAAAGTTTCCAATCCCAAATTGATTAGAAACGCGTTGTTAGGCGGACTGGATAGAACCTAAGTCTCTCATGAGTTGTACGGTGGCTTTAGTAATGTATGCCATTTTTCCAAAACTTTGGGTATAAATTAATCCATGGTAAGAATCATCGGGTGTGGTGAGTCCTGGAAATTTATTTTTATTCCCATCCCAATCGAAATTTCCGCTATCCACGATAACCCCGCCTACCGTACTGGCATGTCCATCCATGTATTTTGTCGTTGAATGAATGACAATGTCTGCACCCCATTCAAATGGGCGGCAGTTGATAGGGGTGGCAAAAGTGTTATCAACAATTAAAGGAATTCCCTGTTTGTGTGCAATTTTTGCCATTTTTTCAATGTCTAAGACAGCCAGTCCGGGATTGGCAATCATCTCCGAAAACAGTGCTTTCGTATTGGGTTTGAAGGCAGATAGAATCTCTCTTTCTGGAGCATCCTGATCGATAAATGTGACTTCGATTCCTAATTTTTTTAGGGTAACGGCAAAAAGATTAAAAGTCCCGCCGTAAATTGCGGAGGTGCTTACGAAATGATCGCCGGCAGAACAGATGTTGAAGATGGAATAAAATGTAGCGGCTTGCCCTGATGAGGTGAGCATGGCACCAACACCACCTTCAAGTGCTGCTATTTTGGCTGCTACTGCATCATTAGTGGGGTTTTGCAAACGAGTATAAAAATATCCGTTTTCTTCCAGATCGAACAGTTTTCCCATTTGTTCGCTTGTGTCGTACTTGAAGGTCGTACTCTGATAAATAGGAAGAACACGCGGTTCTCCTTTTTTCGGTTGCCAACCACCTTGTATGCAAATGGTTTCTAAATTTTGTTTTGGTTTCATATCAGGCTTGGTATTTTAGTAAATGGAGTGTGTCTATATGTAAAATATTATTGATTTCAGTCTGATCGGATGTCTCCGTCTCAGAAAAAACAAAGGCAAGAATATTTAGTTTTGAATTATTTACGGCTCTTATTTCCAGATGTTTGTGAAATAATTTTTTTAGCTTGTTTATATCCAATTGTTTGTCATTGACCTCTTCTGGCTTCTCAAAAATAGAGAAACAGAATGTTGTGTTTTCTTTCCCATTCCACATGGACGTATAGTCTGGTATTGTTGATTCAAAGAAATAACTCAACGGATGTTTGCCTGTAATATGACAGTGTAATTCGTTCAGACATAAACCCGCAAAACGTAGAGGGTTAATTTCGATCGGAACAATGCGATTTCTCTCATCCACCCGTAATTCGATATGAACGGGAATGTTATCTAATTTCAATACGTTGTTTAACCGCGAGATGTGTTCCGTAAACACGGACAGGTAGTTGTCAAATAGAACTTTATTGGTATAATAAAGCCGGTCACTGACATCTTTTCCGGACGAAAACGGATGCTCGAAGATATTGATGATGACCGGATCGAAATTCTTAAAGTAAAGATCAATTGCAAACTCGCGTCCCTGAATGTACGACTCCAGAATAAAGGAAGAATCTTTTACGACATCATCCGGAAAACTATTGGCTTGTCTCACAAAATTCCGATGAATATCTGTTATTGCATTTTCCCAATCTATTTTATCGGTTATGGTGTATACTCCGGCACTTAAAAACCCTACAGAAGGTTTTAATACTGCAGGTAATGCAATAGTGGAAATATCGAATTCGGCTAAATTGGCGTAACTGATTTCCAAAAAACAGAGATCTTCGTAAATGCAACTGCTAGCTCGTCGAAAAGCCGCTTTGTCTTTCATCAAAGATACCTTCTCGGTTAATTTGTCATCCCCTAATGTTTTGTAGATCCAATCCAGAGCATATTCGGATACGGTGTATAATTTGGGGTAATCAGAGTTTCGATAAAGCTGGATAAAATCTGTCTCTTCTATAACATTTAAGTTGGAATTGGTAGACAATGTCCTTCGTACGAAATTATTGCTTAATATCGGGATCTTCGTCTTTTCAAGAAAGTCTACTAATGTTTGAGAGATATAAGGTTCTTCTAATAGGATCATTTTAATATGTGATTATTAGTTTTTTATAGTAATGTGTCTGATGTGTTAATACGTCGATAGCATTTTTTGTGTGAGATTCGATTCCGTTGCTCATTTTCCCTGGATTAACCCGATAAATAACGTAGCGGTCAGCAGCGAACCTATAATGATGCAAAGAATAATAAGCAACATCGTAATATATTTAGAATTGGGTTTGGTGTCTTTATGCAAATCGCGCATAAAATATTCTTTAAAGAAAAGATACAAAGCAGGTACCGAAGCACTGGCCAGCAAAAAATCTTCAGGAATATTGAAAAAATAGGTTTTGGATATGGCAATAATAGACCAATGGCCGAGGAAAAGCACAATATACATATTAATGTTTTCTGAAAACATTAATAGCAACCCAATTGTAAATACGGCTACAGAGCAAGGCATCACGGGTGAAGTAATGCTGGGAAACGACAAGCCTCGGGCCAACGAGATGGCCGGATAGATAAAAGGCATAACTATGAGAAAATATGCCAGAATATCATGTTTGTGCGACCGGGTGAAGGTAGTGTGCCCTTTTATTGTGTCCCAAATCCATAAACAGGCAATAATGCCCCAAAATAGAGCAAGAATATTGTTGTATTTTCGTTCTTCACAATAGATTAAATAATAAACAATTGCGATCCATGAATTTAGAACGATCAGGTATATTTTCATGGCGAGTTTTGTTCTCTGTCCCGGCTTGGTGATTAAGCGGGCAGTTAAAATAACTCCGATAATAACAAGAATTACCTGATATATCCATGTTGCATTGTTGTAATTAGCAATAGTTCTCCAAAAGACCTCCATATAATAATTTAGTTTTTATGTCGTGTTAATGAAAATGCTTTACGGTGGAAGATGAACATGGGAATGGTTGCTCCAATGGCTAATAAGAAAATTACAGTGATAGCTACCATTCCGTTTGAAAAAAACATCTCCATATATTTCGCTTTCAAAACGGGCTCATTCATATTTTGCAGAAACATGATTTGCGCAAAAACTGTGTTGTAGGCAAATTTCCCCGGAATCATCGGAAGTAAAGCCGGAATGTAAATCACGGTCATCGGGCAGTATATTTTACCACCCAGCCATAGGCTTCCGAACCCGATAACTAAAGCGCTGATGAGCGAAGCCGTTGCAATATCGATTCCTGCGTAATTCATTAGACAAAATCGACACGCATGTCCTATTGCAGCAAGCAATGCAATGGATTTAAACGCCCTCATCGGTGGATCGGATATTGCTCCAAAACCGATAGCTGCGATTGCGGCAAAAAAGCCGTCGGATAAAATGTTAATTAATATCATATCAAACTGTCACGGACTAAAAACAAAGTAATAGAAAGTCCTATTGCAATACAAATTATCAATAAAAATGCGCTGGTCAGTCTGCTAATTCCTGTGAGCGTATGTCCTTCCACAATGTCAATCACTCCATTGATAAGGGGAACGCCAGGAATTAAATAGAGCACACTGGTAGCAATGGCAATATCGGACGTGATGTTGAAAATAAGCGCAGTAGATGCCAATAGTGAAGCAATAAATGAAGACGCAATAAACACAATATAGTGGTTGATATGTTTGTGTAACATTTGCGTACGTACAAAAAAACCAACAACAGTGGCAGAAAATACGATGGCCATCGAGATCCAGTCACCTCCGAAAAGTTTACAAAACGAGGCATTAGCAAAACCTACCAGAAGCAGAACAAAAAGAGGATCAATTCTTGATTTGGAGATAATGGCATTATATTTTGTTTCTAACAGTTCAAACGGTAGTTTCTGATCAATTGCTTCCCAACTCAGAGCACTGAGCTCGGAATTATGTTCAAAACTGATTGGTAGAGCCGGAATTTCTACTACTTCGCTAAACGTGTGGTGTGTCTCTTTGTGAAGTAGCGTTAGAATCATGCTTTTCTGGAAGACACTGATATTTATTGCAAAGTTCAATGATTCGCTAACCCGTTTGGTGTTGCGGACTACCCGGGATGTATGAATGCCACAGCCCATCAGATGAGCCGCATAAGTTGCCACAAACGTTGCTTGTTGCTGTGGTGTTGCGCAGACCATAATGTTTTTATTTGTTATTTAGAAAGCTGAAGAACAAAAATCTGCTTTGTCAGAATATGTAGCTGATAGTGGCTAATAAGCGATGGTTGTTTACCGTGTAAGCGTTATTGACCCGTCCATCGGCTCTTATAGTTCCATATTTCCCGGAAGTCAATTCACATTCTAATCCTAATTTGATGTTGCGTGCGTTGTATGAAACGTGGGGTGATATTCGGTATAAACGGTCTAATAAATCTTGACTGGTTTGATAGAAGCCATTACCATAAGCGATAAATTTGCCCCCGGCATCAGCCAATAGATCTTTGTTGGTGCCTAAGTTTTGCGATAACCCTCCGAAAATACCCACTTGTATTTTAGTCCCATACACCACATTTACCCATGACGACAGTGTATTGAAGTTAGTATAGGTAGCTTCTTTGTATTTCGCGTCCGTATTGCATGCGCCATAGCCACCGATCATCTGGTGGTCGCTCATATTTTGTCCATACAACATTTTTGCTTTGATTTGCAACGACTTGGTACCATATTGTCCGAAAGCTGCGGTACTTACAGAAGTGATTCGTTGATGATTCACCTTGATAGTTTTTGTATCACATCCGGCTCCAACGGTAACATTCCCTGTCGTATTTTCTATAGAGGCAAACAAGTCCGGTATGATTGCATTTTTCATATAACTTACACTTGATCCGTTTGGTCCTTGCGACATGTATTGCATTTGATATGTAGCGGCCATTGTTAGTGAAAAACCGGCACCAAGCAATTTCTTCAATCTGATTTGAGGACTACGATTGAAGGGCTGAAACGGAGCCCCTGTGTTGAGCGACGGAATTGTTGGCGATACACAGGTAAACAGTGGATGCCATGTTTGACCGATCAGCAATTCCGTTCTCTTCCAGTTCAGTTTGAGGTAAGCCTGACGCAACCGAACAACATAATAGTTGGTGGAAAAGCCGGAGAAATCGCATTCAATCTTTCCCGTTGTTTTTGCATCGAATACGGTAGAGCTCGTAAAATCAATTCCCAGACGGGTAGCTATGCTCAACATCTCAGCATTAGCCGTCGCATTCTTATCTTCTCCCAGCGAATTCTGTTCTTTGGGTTTGGGGATAATGCTGAATAAACCGTCTTGAGCTTCGACATTTTGCCTGCTGTTATAGTAAAAATCATTTCGGATAAATCCATATAACTTATAATTTACATTGGGTTCAGCTGCAAAGAGGCTGGATGTAAAATATAACAGTGAGGTGCAAAGAAAAATTTTAGAACGTGAATATATTTTCATTATTAAATAGATCGGTGATTTATATTGAAATAACGATATGCTCGTCTTGTATTCTGTCTTATGTTAGGCTTTTAGTCTATTCTTCTTATTGCCCACTCGAAACTTCCTCAAAATCGGGACGATTCGGAGTGGGCAAAATGGAAAGTCAGGATGACCTCAATAATTCAATGTTGTTATAACGTTAGAAGAATAAAAACTTGAGTAAGTAAAATCCGTAAGAACATCGTTAACGGATATACGGTGGCGTATGCAGTCGATTGTATTTGAACCGGAGCTATTCCATTTGCAAATTCAAGTGCAGGGGGATCGGTCATGGCACCGGAGACGCAACCACAAATTTTAAGGTAATTGACTTTGAAAAGTCGTGCGACTACAGTTACAATTATCAGCGGAATGAATGTTATAAGAGCCCCGTAAAATAACCATTGCAATCCGCCATTCATAATGGTTTGAACGAATTTTCCTCCGGATAAAAGTCCGACACATGATAAAAACAGTGTAATCCCGATTTCACGCATAAACAGATTGGCTCCAGGAGTCATATAAAAATTCATTTTACCTATACGGCCTCTATTCCCAAGTAAGATAGCAATCAATAATGGACCACCTGCCAATCCGAGTTTGGCCGGTGCTGGAATTCCAGGAAGAAAAATAGGAATACTACCCAAAATAATTCCGACGAAAACTCCTATAAATACTGACATAATATTCGGCTTCGCCAATTCTTTTATTGAATTTCCCATCTCTTTTTTAATATCATCAATACTATCTTTTTCTCCTACAACTTTAACAGTATCACCCAGTTCTAATGTTGTGGTCATTGTGGGCAATATTTCGATTCCGGAACGATATATTCTGGTGATATTAGCAGGATAGCGTCTGTATATACCTATCTGATCAATGGTTTTTCCTGCGAGATTTCTGTTGGTTACTAAAATGTTTTCGGAAGAGAGCATCCCCGATATGTCTTGTCTATCGATGATTCTTACATCCCCGATTTTAAGTTGCAAATTGTCGATATGAAGTTGAGCAGAAACTCCAAGTAAAACATCCTGTTCAAGAAGAACTTCATGATCTGTAGCTATAATGTACTCTCCATTTCTCAATATCCGGGATACGGCAAACTCCTTGTCGACAAAAAGTTTAATGTAAGATATTTGTTTGCCAATCACATTCTGGTTATTGACGGTAATTTCTACACTTTGAAGTTTGGTCTCGTTTCCTCCAAGACTTTCGTTATACTGTTCTATTTCTTTATCTACATTTACTCTGAAAAATAGACGGATCAATATCATGGCGAGGATTATGCCGATCACTCCAAAAGGATAGGCAACGGCATAGCCCATACCCGAACTGGCTGCACTTTTTGCTAGTACCCCCCCTTGTTCGGTCAGTAGTTGTTGTGCGGCACCGAGGCTGGGCGTGTTAGTGACGGCTCCACATAATATTCCTGTAATGGTAGCTGATGACAAGCCTGTTACCCGGAAAATGATATATGCAACAACAAAGCTCAATAGTACGATAGCTGTTGCCATCATGTTGAGCGTTAATCCGTCTCTTTTAAATGAAGAAAAAAAGCGAGGCCCCATATCAACACCAATACTATAGACAAAGAGGAGTAGTCCGAAGTCGCGTAGAAAACCCAATGTGTGTTCATCAATAGGAAAACCGAAATGAGCGATTAAAATACCGCTGAACAACACACCAGCTATTCCTAGTTTTATTTTTTTGAATTCAAGCTTTCCTATTAGTATTCCACTGAAGGCAGTCATACATAAGATGAGAAGGGTTGATGTAAGACCAGGTGATGTAAAAATCGTTTGAAAAAAGTTCATGATGATTAGGAATTTTTAAAAGTTATAACGGCATGTTGCCATGCTTTTTATGTGGGTTGTTTTCTACTTTGTTTTGCGTCATTTCCAACGCCTGAATTAGTTTAAATCGGGTATCTTTCGGGAGTATGATTTCGTCGATATATCCGTTTTCGGCAGCACGATATGGATTTGAAAAGGTATCGTTATACTCTTTCAATGCTTTTGCTTTTTCTTCTTTCGACGCCGAACGGTAAAGAATATTGACTGCTCCGGCAGCTCCCATTACTGCAATTTCAGCTGAAGGATAAGCCAAATTCACATCCGATCCAGATTCTTTTGAAGACATTACAATATAAGCTCCTCCGTATGCTTTTCTGGTAATAAGCGTGATTTTCGGAACAGTAGCCTCTACATAAGCATACACAATTTTTGCCCCGTGACGGATAATTCCATTGTGTTCCTGCTCGCATCCAGGAAGAAAACCCGGTACATCTTCAAATGTAATAAGCGGGATATCGAAACAATCGCAGAACCTAATAAAACGGGCAGCTTTATCGGAGGCATCAATGTCTAAGACACCGGCTAAATAAGCGGGTTGATTGGCAATAATGCCGACTGTTTGTCCATTCATACGGGCAAATCCGATAAGAATGTTTTGAGCAAACGAGCTCATCACTTCAAAGAAATAGTGGTCGTCTACCACTTCCCAGATGACGGTTTTCATGTCGTAGGGAATATTGGGGTCGGAAGGAATAAGGTTGGCTATTTCCGGGCATTCGCGATGTATGGAATCATTTGTGGACGCTAACGGAACATCTTCCATATTATTAGAAGGTAGAAAGGTCAGTAATTCTCGGATCATTTCGAGTACTTCATCTTCTGTATCCCCCACAAAATGAGTTACACCGCTTTTACCGGCATGTGTATCGGCACCGCCCAGCTCTTCTTTACTCACCTCTTCGTGGGTTACAGATTTTACTACATCCGGCCCGGTGATAAACATATGGCTTTTTTTCTTTACCATAAAGATAAAGTCAGTGAGAGCCGGAGAATAACAAGCTCCGCCTGCACAAGGGCCGAGGATGGCGGAAATTTGAGGCACAACTCCAGACGCTTTGATGTTGTTGTAAAAAATATCGGAATAACCGCTGAGAGCC
This sequence comes from Bacteroidota bacterium, assembly GCA_017860295.1. Lineage (GTDB taxonomy): Bacteria > Bacteroidota > Bacteroidia > Bacteroidales > Paludibacteraceae > Microbacter. The sequence continues at coordinate 74,473 of JAFNAS010000014.1, forward strand.
ATTACTCCTTCTTGAATACGAGCGCCTCCCGAATCGTTAAGGGCAATGATTGGGGCTCCGTTTTTAACTGCCAGTCGCTGTACTTTAACAATTTTACTTGCATTGGTGCGGCTTAAAGATCCACCGTAAACAGTAAAGTCGTAGGCATAAACATATACTAACCGGTCGTTTATTTTACCGTAACCGGAAACAATTCCGTCTCCGGGAATATGTTGGGCATCCATATTGAAATTGGTACATTTATGAATGACTAATTTATCTATTTCAACAAAAGTATCCGGATCCAGGAGGCGTTTGATGCGTTCGCGTGCAGTCAGTTTGCCTGCATTTTTTTGTTTGGCAATTGCTTTTTCGCCGCCTCCTAATTCTGCTGCTGTATTGATCTGCTCAAAACTTGTTATTTGTTCGTTTGTCATATCGAAAATCTATTTTTATTTGAAACTTAACAATGCCTGATCTTTAGCAACAGCATCGCCTTCTTTTACCAAAATCTCAGCTATTTCTCCGTCACGGGTAGCCATATAGGTATTTTGCATCTTCATTGCCTCAACAACGAAAAGAGCATCTCCCTTTTTGACTTGAGAACCCAATTCGACACATACTTTTATAATTTTTCCCGGCATGGGGGAGGTCATGTTACTTTGTAAAACATTATCACTATCCGATGACTTTCGGATATTTCTATGGGTATTGAACAGTTCGATATCGAAATTTCTGAAATTGGTTGTGATCGTGTAATTCCCATTTGCATGTTTTACCGATTCGGCATTATAAGATCTACCGTCACAAATAATGGAACAAAAACCGTTTTCAGACATTACAACATCGATGTCGTATGTTTTGCCGTTGGCGGCAACCTGAAGGTTATTATCCTCTTTGGATAATAATTCAACTTCTCGTAATTTATTGTCAACTAATATTTTCATGATTATAATTCGGAACTGTAATTACAGAAAGTCCTTTAATTATAAGTTTTGTTTAACGGAATTAGAAACGCAAAATGCTTTTTTGTTTTCCGAAAGATCTCCAACGACTTATTGGTCGGTTATCTGCCTGATTCTGATGTTCTCCTTCGATCGGATTATTGTTGTTTACCAGATAATCGATATAAGCGGCAATCACAGCGATATCTTCCAACTCTTCGATTTGTTTTCCATCTTGTTGTAGTTTCTTGCTATTTTCCTCAATAAAATGGGTGGTGTAGTTTCCTTTTACAAAGTCTCGCGTATCGATGATTTTGCGTAAATAATCGATATTTGTTTTGATACCGGTAATTTTGTATTCGTACAAAACCCGGCGCATTCTTTCCAGGGCGTATTCGCGGGTGGTTGCCCACACAATCAACTTGCCCAGCATCGGATCATAATGCACGGGCACTTCGTATCCGTCGTAAATATGGCTGTCGATGCGAACGCCGATGCCTTGTGGACTTTGTATGTGGCAGATGATTCCGGGAGAGGGCGTGAAGTTGTTCTGGGCATCTTCAGCACAAATACGGCACTCGATGGCATGTCCGCGTTGCAGTATCTCTCTTTGTGTGAATCGTAGTTTTTTGCCATTGGCTATATGAATCTGTTCTTTCACCAGATCAACACCTAACACTTCTTCCGTTACAGGATGTTCCACTTGCAGGCGGGCATTCATTTCTAAAAAATAGTAATTCATCTTATCATCAACCAGAAATTCAATGGTTCCCGCACCGGCATATCCAATAGCTTTGGCTGCTTTGACAGCTATCTGTCCCATTTTTAATCGTGTTTTCTCATCAATAAACGGAGAAGGGCTTTCTTCCACGATTTTCTGATGGCGGCGCTGTACAGAGCATTCCCGGTCGAAAAGGTGAATCACGTTGCCGTGGGTATCACCCAGCAATTGAATTTCGATATGATGAGGTGATTCGATGTACTTTTCAATATAGACAATGTCGTTGCCGAAAGAGGCCTTTGCTTCCGATTTTGCAGAATAATAGGCTTCCTGCAACTCTTTTTCGTCGCGTACCAGCCTCATGCCTTTGCCGCCACCTCCGGCTGTTGCTTTAATAATTACAGGTAATCCTATTTTGCGGCATAAGCGAATCAGATCTTTCGGTTGCAAATCTTCGGCGGTGCCAGGAACGACAGGAACGCCTGCTTTTATCATATTCTGCCGAGCCGATATTTTATCTCCCATCGATTCTATGCATTCTGCATCTGGCCCGATAAAAAGAATGCCCTCTTCTTTGCAACGACGTGCAAAGTGGGCATTTTCACTTAAAAATCCGTATCCGGGATGAATAGCGTCCGCATTAAATTGTTTGGAAGCATTGATGATCTTTTCTATATTCAAATAGCTCTCCGAAGCAAGTGCAGAGCCAATACATATGGCTTCATCTGCATAGGCGACATGACGCGAAGTGCGATCGACATCAGAATAAACAGCAACCGTACGGATTCCCATTTCTTTGCAAGAACGCATAATTCTTAGTGCAATCTCACCTCGGTTGGCAATCAGGATTTTTTGTATCATAGTAGTTCATAATTAGTGCCTAATAAATGATACAATGCCAAATCCGTTGGGTATGGAAAGAAATTTGTTTGATGTATGTGTGCAAACACAAATTACCGTTTATAGAAATGATCTATAAATGGCGATAATTTGAGGCTAACAAAATATTCCGGATATTTTTTATTACCGAAATGTGTTCTTGTTTAAAAAATAAGGATATGTTCTGCATTACATCAATAATCCAACCCTCGGGATTCTTGAGCATTGTATGCATGGCAGGTCTTCTGACTTACTCTCGGTTCGAAAGCCTTCCCGTTGTTAGTATTTAGTAGCGAGTAATTAGTATTGAGTGAAAACACTTAGTACCGTTTACTGTGTACCGGAAACAGTGGCAAAAGTTATAGTTCGAAACGTTGTAAAGAGCTTACAGCAGCGGGACTGTTCAGGATTTTCACCTGATTCCCTTTTAATCGCCGGTTGCGAAAGCAACAGGCAAACCAATGCGAGTGCAAAAGTAGTAAGTATTTTCGGAATAAAAAAGTGGATGGTTCCATCCACGGAGGGAAAGAATCTTCGTATGAGGAAATAAATTCTTTTGTTTAACTCTTCTTGATTGGGAGTCTTTAATCTTGTTTTTTTCGATTGTTAAGTGCCTAATTCTAAAATAATATTAAGAAATGCCTCTTTCAAAAATATTTATTCATGCAGCTTGTCTATCTGAGTAGAGGCCGGTCTTTCAATAGTAAGAATCAGAAACAAACAATCTCTAAAAATAGATACGAAATGAATATCATTTATATACTATTGGCGATACTATTATTGTTGTTTGCCGGCACGAAAATCTACCGAGAAAAGAGGAATGGAAAACGAATTGTCAGTATAACGGAGGCCAACTGTTCGCGTTGCGGTAGTTGTGTGCGGAAATGTCGGCACGGTGTGCTGGAACTAAGGAATAGTGAAAATGGCAAACAAGTAGTGGTAGCAAATCCAGATTTGTGTACCGGATGCGGTCACTGTATGGAGGTGTGCCGGTTTGGTGCTATCGAAATGATCCGATCGTAAAAGAAAAGAGTGGATATGGCTCATTTTGAATGCATGGGTACAAACGAAGAGTGTGGCAATTGTTCCGATATTGTCAATCTGTTTGCACAGTTACATATTCCCTCCGGCGAACAGATCGTACTATGGAATATCGCGCACCGCAAAATGGATAATAACGGATTGAAGAATTTGTTGGTACACTTGCTTGACATACATAAAAAATAGCAGAAGCTTTTTTAGCAGGAAACGGATTCTTGCTATGTCAGAATATAGTACTATCTTTCTTGTGTTCATTTTTATTTTTTAAAACTAAGAACATAAGTAATCCGCAATAAACAGGCTCTTTGACTTAAATGCCTGTTTTAATGCTCGTTTCACGATAAAAATCAAAATAAATGATGAAATCGCACTTTGTAAAACTGATCGTACTGGTGGTGGCTTTTGCAACTATTGTCGGCGTAGTGGTCATGCTGCTATGGAATTGGTTGTTGCCCTCTATCTTTGGTCTTAAGACCATTAATTTCCTGCAGGCTGTGGGAATTGTGTTGCTTGCCCGGGTGTTGTTCGGCGGTTGGGGCGGCGGATTCTTTTCACGGTTTCATGCACATGCGCATCAAAATCCCGTGCGCGAAAAGTGGGCGAAAATGTCACCCGAAGAACGGGATGAATTTCTTCGGCACCGTCATATGCGGCGTGGTCATCATTTCGGATGGAATGCGGAAGATATAACTGATAACGGAAAGTAAGGTGGCCGATAATCCGACACGGGAGGAGCTCGATGATATTATTGCAGAACATCAACCGCGGCTGAAATCGTTTATTTCGCAACGGGTGAGGAGTACAAAAGATGCGGAAGATATTCTGCAGGATGTGCTGTATCAATTCGTCAAGACCGTGAACGATTCCGTTACTCCCATCGGACATATCTCGGCCTGGCTCTACCGGGTAGCACACAATACCATTATTAATGCGGGCATCCGAAAAAAGGAGGAGTTGCTCCCATATTATACCGACGATGAGGGCGAAACCTATTTACCGGAAGGTTTTCTGGATATTATGTCGGGAGATGAGGCGGCTCCCTCTCCCGAAACGGAATACCTTCGTTCGTTGGTGTGGGTGGAATTGGAAGAGGCTTTGGCCGAGCTTCCGCCCGAACAGTGCGAAATATTCGAACTGACGGAACTGGACGGTATTCCGGTGAAAGAGATTTCCGCAGCGTCGGGAGTCAGTGTAAATACCCTGTTGTCGCGCAAACACTACGCTGTCGTACATCTCCGCAAACGCCTTTCCGATCTCTACGACGATATTATCGGTTCGTAGCCTTAGTAGTTTTAGTTCATTATTTCGTATCTTGTTGTATTATAAAGGCTGTCTCAATACTTCTGTTGAGACAGCCTTATATATTATCTATTAAGGTGGAAAATTAGAGGTTGCTCAATTTTATGCCAATAAAATAACTTTTGGGCAGAGACGGTCCGTAAATATATCCAGAATCGCGAAGACTTCCCTTGTCAAAATCTGATTGGTAGCTATTCAGTATGTTTTGTACGCCAGCATTCAGCTGAAGATTCATTGAGTTGATGAAGAACTTATAGCTGGCTTTGATTCCGGCATCAAAAAAGTCGGGTGTCACCTTCAATTCGTCCGATGCAATGTATCCTGCAAAGTGAGGTGCGAGCATCGATCCTGTATATGTTCCGGTACAGGACACCGACAATGATTTGGATGGTTCTACTTCAAAGGTGAAATATCCATAACTATTAGGAGAACGAAGCATCCGCTTTACCGGAGTAACACTTGCATCGTCCGACCATGCCTGAGGCTTCAGGTAATTACTGCGTTGAATTGTATAGCCCAGTTGAAGGTTGAAGATGCGTGAAGGTACCAGTTTACCTTCAATATTGATTCCTTGTACGTTGGCTCCCGGGCCGTTGCGTCTTTCTTCTGTTAGGTTACCGGCGTCATCGGTGCCTGTTTCCTGAAGTACGAAAACATTGTTTAAACGTGTATAGAAAGCCTCTACCATAAGATTTGTCTGTACTTTCCCTATATTCAGATAATAATCCAACGATCCGCTGAAGCTGTGCGAACGTTCTGGTTTCAAATCATTTGCCAAGTGAATGAGCATTACCTGGCCACCGACTGCAGCAACGTGTAAATCTTCATCGAAAGCCTGAGGTGCCCGAAATCCAGATGCATAACTCAGACGTGATTGCAGATTGTCGGCAATATTGTATTTGATATTGAAGCGGGGACTGATAATAGCATGGTCAATCAGATTGTGTTTGTCTATACGGGCTCCGGCCAGCAGACTGATTTTTTTTGTTTTCCACTCGTTTTGAGCAAAGAAACCGGCGATTTTGGTTGTCTGGTCAATGTCACGATTGTATCCGGGCATCTTGTCGTTTAATTCATCGAACTGGTATTCGGCCCCGGTAGTAAAAGAAGCAGGCATAAATAGCAATTTGTCAAAATCGTGTACATATTGTGATCCGATGACGTAGGTCAAATCGGTTGTTTTACCATATGCATTCGGATCTTGACCTGCGCCATAGTAGCTGTTGCGGTTAATGTGTTGTAAAGAGGCATAAGCATTGATTTTGTTTTTTCCATCCGGTGTAAACCAATTGTACCCGAGACCTCCTCCGTTGATATAATGTTCAATTTGTTCGGTGATATCCGTTTTGTCGGGTTGTAAATCGAATTTGTTACCACCTCTTCTGAATTCGTGCATATTGTGGTACTCAAAGGTCAGTTTGCTGTAGTCGGACGTGTGAATGTAAGACCGGAATCCGAAGGAGTTATTTTTGATGATAGGCACCTCCGAAAAGCCGTCTCCGTTGTCATCGTAAGCTTGCCGGTCTCGGTATGAACCATACAGATACATTCCCATTTTGCGATCGTCGGATACGATGGATGTGTTTACATTAGTCGTATTATCCGCTTTCTTTCCTCCTACCATGGAGAGGTTGTGGCTGATGGAGTATGAATTGGTTTGAGGATCTTTAGTGATAATATTGATCGTACCGGCAATAGCATTCGATCCGTAGAGTGCTGACCCTCCACCACGCACAACTTCTACTCTTTCTACCATGTTTACAGGGATCTGCTCGATACCGTAAACACTGCTAAGGGCACTGAAAATGGGGCGACTATCGAGTAGTATCTGAGAATAGGGTCCCTCCAGACCGTTCATTCTTACCTGCTGAAACCCACAGTTCTGGCAATCGCTTTCTACTCTGAGGCCGGGTTGGAAGTTGAGACCCTGAGCCAGACAAACGGCATTGGATACTTCAAATGTTCTGGGGCTGATAACGCCTACCACAATGGAAGCATCTTTGCGGTTGGTTTCGTTCCGGTTAGAGCTGACTACAACTTCATTCAGATGGATGGCATCTTCTTCCGTCTGTAACTCTATTTGTGTTGCTTTGCCTTTAATCGACTGTAGTTCGCTTGATACGGTCTTGTATCCTACCCCCTGAGCCTGTACGGTTATTTTGCCTACAGGTATATTTTTGAGTGTAAACTTACCGTTCGCATCGGTTGTGGTACCGATCACCGTATTTTTGATCAGAACGGTAATAAATGGAATTTGCTCTCCTGTTTTCGAATCTTTCACTATGCCGGATACAGAGGCTCCGGTTAAGCGGTTGTCGGCATGAACATTCAGTGTGAATGCTAAAATTGTTGCGAGTAATATGAATTTTTGTATTATAGCTGTTTTCATCGTTCTTGCTGTTTGTAATTTTTGAGAAATAAATTGATACTGGTTTGTTGCGCTTGCTTTGTCTCTATCAGTTCCTGCTGATTTCTAAACCGCTGGTGTATTGCTTTACTCAGGGGCTTATCTGCGTGTAATGCCAATAAGATATTGTCAGGGGTGAGAGGTATTAACGGCTCGGAATAATCGCAGCAGAAGTAATACTCTCTTTGTGTTACCGTGACCGGACGTGCAGATCTCGATGTCGGAATCATTTTTGTAATCCGGTTCTTGTAACTGAATATGAGCAAAAAACTGCTGTCGATCAATTGGTAACATTTTCGTTGCCAGATACGATATATTTTCTCGTCATATTGTTTCAAAGCATATATACTGTCCATGGGTATTTTTATTTTTTTCCCGCCGGTATGTATGTAAATATATGGGCGCAAGAAAAAATTACTTACCTCAATAGCATGTCCTTTGGTTTGCCGGTCTGCAGTAATGTTGAATTGTTGATATTTTAAATCGTTAGCAGTTTTATACACTCCGCACATATTTTGACTCTTGCCTGAGGGTATGCTTAAAAATAACGACATGAATGCAATTAATAGTTGTTTCATAGCGTATGTATTTAATCCAAAACTAAATTCAGAGTTAAGTAAATAAATAGAATGCGGATAATTGTCTTATGTACAGGCGTGTAATAATGTGGTATGGACAAGGTAAGCCCACACAACAACTCATGCCTGATACGAGTGAGTATCGGAAATTATCCGCGTAAAAAAGGAGAAAATCAGCAAGCCACAGGAGGAGCTCTTAGTGAGACTTGAGAAAATAGATTGAAAAGGATGGCCGGTTCTTCATAAGACAACAAGGGTGCATGAATGATAATGACCGGTTTGGGTATTTGGGGCGTATTGATAGTATTGTCCCAATTGGTTTCGCTGAGTTGTTGAATTAAAAAATATGCCGCAGTATTGTGCGTGTGGAGTGGGAAGTTCGGACTCTTCTCTCCTCTCGTACTGAAAGGGTGGGAGTGAACAATGATTTGCCCATTAACAAGATGCCCATGGAAGAAAAGCGTGATGCCACTGTAATATCCCAAAAATAGGAATAACAGCAGAACTTTGCTTCCATAAACAATCTTGTTCCGTAAATGCATATCGTCCGTTTTACTTTGTGAGCAAAGATATTTGTTTTTTATTATGACCCCAATCCCTATTTATGGGGATTTTATGAAGATTATATCCTTTACTATTGCTCTTATAAGCAGAGTTTATCAATGTAGTCTCCGTATAGTAGTGCAAAGCGGGTTGTGTGTCCCGTCTATTTATGAAATACCCAGGTGCAATCGGTCATCTGTTCGTTATCGACGCGGTAAAAGCGCTGGTTGGTGGTGGGCGATTGCAGTCCACCCAGCTGCTCTACGTAGGGGCCGAGCTTCAGGTAATCGAAACTGCTGAGGGCACAGCTGTCGGGAAAGCGGCTTTTGCCCGAATACCATGCCGTTTTCAATTTGCTGCCACTCATAGCGCGCACGTAACGCGCCAGCCGGTCTACTTCGTGCGGATCGGCATCGCCGCCCATAAAGCAGATGCAGGTGATGGCTTCACCGTATTCTGCCAGCAAGGTGTCGATGGCGCTTTCGGTGAGCCATTCGCCCGTGTCCTGCTGCAAATGGGGGCTGTGGCACCCTTTGCAGCCATTCGGACAGTTGGCAAGGTTGATGGCCAGTGTTACCTCGTTGGGCACCTCCTGAAATACGATATCATAACTCTGAAACCGCAGCATAATGACGTTTGGCGGCCTCCTTTTGCCGGCTTTCCGAAAAGTTACTGACGCGTTTCATATATCCGATAAT
>JAFNAS010000015.1 GCA_017860295.1 Bacteroidota bacterium
TGTCCCCTTTTGGTAAAGGGGACGAGCGAAGCGGAGGGGTTAGCAGGTATAAATTAACAGCTGAATAACCCTAACTCATCTCCCTGCGAACAAACCATTCAGGCATTAAAAACCATTCAGCATTCATTTTCTTCATTTCTTAATGGTAAAAAATGGCGTTGTATGTTGCCTCAAAGAGCGCGTCTCATGGCGCGGATAACCTTTATCGGAGAGTCGGTCAGTACCATATTTACAATCCAGTCGGGCAAATTGGTTCCCGGGTTGATATAGAACTCAAGCTCTACCAGCGATCGGTTTCTATCGATCGGTCTGATTTTCCACTCTTCCCAAAACTCTTTTATCCGCGTACACTGATTGTTGATCACACAGACACCCTGCATCGGAACCGCCGTCAGCCGCCGCTCTCCGGTAGTACGATTGAGGGAGGCCGTGACGTTGACACACAAATCACGATCTTTGAACGGCCAGGGCAAATCATAAACCAGATAGTACTGCGATAACCGATCTTTTACATACTGCAATACCTTTATTTGCGATACATCTTTGGTCCACCAGTCAGTTTGGTATACATCTTCCAGTTTGTTGTAGATTCGCTCTGCAGGAACGTTGATTTCGGCAATACCTTTGAAATATTTGAGCCCTTTACCGCCCGATTGACGGGTATATAATTGTATGCCATCCTTCTCTTTTACAAATTTCCAGTTTTGGGCACATAGCGAACCGGAAAATAGCAACGCCGAAAGTATCAAGGATGCAATATAGATTAGTTTGTTTTTCATTGTCTCTCTCTTTCTACTAAATTTTAGAGTCTACATCAAATAGACTATGACGAAATTGAGTAAAACTATTTTGTTCCGACCTCTCCTCCTAACCTCCTCTCCCAAGGCGAGGAGGAATACGACATCAACAATAGCACATACAACTCACTAATACAGACACAAAGCCCCTCTCTAAAAAGTAATATTCCTTTCTTCCTCTCCATTTGGGAGAGGATGTCCGAAGGACAGGAGAGGTCGGAGAGGGATTGGGGAGAGGTCTCTCCTTATCTTTTACCCAGATCGTCGTAAAGACACTGCAACAAAGCCTTTCCCTGCCGGAACTCTTTCGAGTTCGGATCGCCATATACCACTTTCTTCTGGGCATGATCGTACACCACCGTCATTCGGGGCGTTGCAAAACCAAAGCCATCCACAAAGTCGAAAAAGCCGAACTCAGGTGATCGTGGATTCAACAGGTTCTTGCTGAAAGTAAATTCGTTGTGCGGAATTCCCAGTTGATAGAGCAGTGTGGCGGCAATATCCATCTGTGCTCCGTAGCGTCCTATTTTTGCCGGCTTTTTCACTGCCCCGCCCGCCCATATCAATGGTATTTTATACCGATTGGGATCGGTATTCTCGATCGTCGACGGATAACGCATGGCATGATCGGGAACAAAAACCACCAGCGTATTTTCCCACAACGGCGATTTCTTAAATTCATTAATAAACACGCCCAGACAGCTGTCGGTATAAGCCACCGAGTTGAGATACGGATCTTTGAAACGATGCATCGGCACTTCGAACGGCTCGTGACTGCTGAGTGTTTGCACAATAGTGACAAACGGTTGACGGGGAGGATGCTGTAAGTCGGTAAGCAAACGGCGTATCAGAATATGATCGGGAGCTCCCCATTTCGACATACGCTCTTTCAACAAAAAATCTTTATCGGACACCAGCTTCTCGATGCCCGAACTGAGCAGATACGACCGCATATTGGTAAAATCGGCATCACCCCCGTAGTAGTATGATGCATAGTAACCTGCCTTTCTGAGCGACTTCTGAATAGACGGCAAACTCTGACTCTTCGCCGGGTATTTCATAATGGAAGTGGTAGGCTGCGCCGGATAACCGCTCAAATTGGAGATAATGCCGCGATCGGTACGAAAGCTGTTGGCATACATATTGGTAAACACCACCCCCTCGCTACACAGTTTGCTCAAATTCTGTGCCACGGGCAATCCTCCCAACGCTGCTATATCTTTCGACATAAAACTTTCGAGAATAAAGAAAATCACGTTGGGACGCTGCTGGTTCAACAGCGACGGAATGGAATCGGTACCGACGGGTTGTTCGGTCAATGTACGAAAAATCCGATGGGCCTCGTCATCGTCCATAAAGCGGTATTGCTTATCAAAGTGGGTTTCGCTCCCGATGGATGCTAAAAGATTGAAAACAGGATTGACGGCGGAATGATTGAGAAATAGTTGACTGCTGAAATAGGCCGTCCCCACATTCATCGTAGCAACCGAAAAACCTCCGCGTATGGGAATAAAGAGCAGAGCCGTAATCAGCGTCATATAAACGGTATAGGGCACACGACGTACGGGAACCTTCGGCAGTTTCCGAAACCGATCGAGAATATACCGACGAAACAGCAAATACACTCCCGCAAAGCAGAGCGCCAGACAAACGACTCCCACGAGCAACATCCCGGTCGAGATGCTCGCCAGTGCATCTTTGGGCGACTTCAGATAAAAGAACGGAGTGGTATCGATACGAAATCCCCAATGAGAGTAAAGCTCGATATCGACCAGAAAAATCAGGCTGATTACAAACAGAACAACAATACCATAGACATTGACCGCCGGAACAATATACTTACGGTCGACCCAGATGGAAGCGATCAGTAAGAGAGCCGGCACAACAGTAAAGTAGCCCGCCGTGGAAAGATCCATGGGAAGTCCGTGCCAAATCACGGCAAACCAGTCACCGAATGAGGCTTTGGATGCCTGATCCCAATGATAAAACATGAAAAGCGGTTTCTGAACTACAAAAAGAAGGATAAAGAAGAGATAACTCTTCAGCAAAGTAAAAAATCTTGAATTCACGGCACAAATATTCTACAGGATGCAATTGTAAAAACACAGACACATCCTAATTATTTACAAAACACTCTATTCTCATCTATTGTGATGTCAACACTGACACCAATTTTCCAAGTCCAAAAGTACGGCTTTTCCGGCTTAAACCGAATCTAAATTCTCTCATTGCAACTTATTCGAAAATCATTAAAAAAACCAGAATCACTTTATGTCAGCCTATTTTAGTTAAAATGCAAAGTCATTCCAAAACTCAGATTCCATAAATTCAGAAAATTCATGCTCCGGTTTTTGAAATAATTAATCAGATAGTAATCTAGCGTTGCAAATTCCCAAAAAAAAGCCAGCTTATTTTTGGTTGTATTCCACAGAAACGAAGACCCTATCAAAGGCGCGGCATGCAGCGATGTAGGGAAATCATAATAACCCTTTGGAAAATATTTCGGGAAACGGGTATACGTATTATGAACTTTGTAATAGATGACCGAAACGCCGGTGTAAAGCTGCAATCGGTTATTCCGAAAATCGAATTGCTTCATCTGAATCGTATTTTTTACAGCCAAACTTTTCACCTCCACCCCATTCACTGCTTTGGGAAGATAACCTAACACCAGATACGACGAGAGTATATCTTTGCAAAATTCCTGTCCCAAACCCAACGACATCAATCCATAATTGCCGGCATACTGAATTTCGACAACATCGGGGCGGAGGTAGCCTGCATGATTTTTTTGAGCGAAAACAGACACCGGCAACGATAGCATGCCGGCTAACAATAAAAACATTATACGTATCATCAATATTCTAATATCCTAAGCGTCATTTGCGAGCCCGATAGTGCAACCAGAGCAAAGCAGCGATCGTCAATATCATTAATCATATATTGGTCGGTTCCGTCTCTCGTCAGATGTTCGTAACTGTGATCATGACCGTATATCGCCCCAATTACCCCGTTATCAGAGATAATGCTGTCCATTTGCTGAGCAAAAGTTCCTTCCAATTGATCGGACCATACCGGAATATGAGCAAACAGCAGATTCTTTTTTGTGGTACTCAAGCTATTTTGCAACCAGGCAAAATCGGGAGCCTGATTATTGTTTTCCCACACTACGTCATCAAAAAAAACAAAGTTATACCCTGCATACGTAAAAGAGAAACTGGTATCGCCAAACATTCGCTGAAAGACCAAATAACCGTTGCTCAGATAATCGTGATTGCCAATCATCGTAATGACCGGAATATTCGATTTTTCTATTCGCTCCTTATACCACCTAAATTCGTCGGTCGTACCCCAATTGGTAATATCACCGCAGCATATCACAAAACGAATATCATCCATCCGGTTGATCGATGTGATGGCATCCTCCAGATCGTCATAATTATTATGAGTATCCGAAATAACGGCAATCCGTATGGTATCGTTGTTCGAAACCACCACCGACTGCAAAGATTCAATACTGTTGGCATTGAGATGTTGTGTCTTGAGATTTATATCGAAAGGACTATAACTGAACAGATTTGTACATGATATCAGGAAATCTGAAAATAATACGGCTATCAAAGAAAATCTTATATACTTCATAAAACCATTCAACTATACCACCACTGCCAGATTATTTACCAGATGCCGGAGCACATCCTGAAAAACGACCATCTGCCCTTCATCAATATTCTTTGTGGCGTGTATCATCATATCGTTAACAATGCGATTGACTTTTTCATAAACCAGAACTCCCTGCTCGGTAATACAGATACGCTTCTTACGTTTATCGTTGGTATCGGCAATCCGTTGCACCAGACTTTTGTGCTCTAACCGATCCAACAAACGGGTTATATTGGGCTTATCCTTTTTGGTCATTCCGCACAAGGTTTGCTGTGTCACCATATTTTGTTTTACCAGACAAGCCAGTATTGTATACTGTTCGGAAGAAATGGCTACACGTTCACGGGCAAACGCCTTATAAAAAGGACGTTTTATTCTATCCACCACTCTTCCCGAAAGAACATTCAGTACCTCTTCGTATTCTATTATTGCCTCCATACAGATCTAAATTTAGTGGTAATTTACAGATTAAAAACTATTTTGTCATGTCACAACGTTCAACTGTGGTTGTCTTATTGCGCCTGCTCCTATAGGCCACAAACCACTGATACATTTTCGCAATACCGTGGTCGATAGTCACAAACCGACCCGGTCCGAATCGTTCTTCGAAACGGCTCATATCGGCACAGGTACGCAACACATCGCCGGGTTGCATTCCCACAAATTCTTTTATTGCCGTTTTTCCTGTCGTTCGTTCTATCGTTTCGATAAAATCCATCAGCCTGACAGGCGACGAATTGCCTATATTATAAATTTCGTATGGGACTTTGCCCTCTGCCGGCGAATCGATAATCCGTATCAGGCAGTTCACCACATCATCCACATAGGTAAAATCACGTTCAAGATTACCGTAGTTGAACACTTTGATCGGTTTGTCGGACAAAACGGCATCCATAAAAAGATACGGAGCCATATCAGGACGCCCCCACGGACCGTAGACTGTAAAGAAACGAACACCTGTAGCTGGCAATCCGTACAATTGACTATACGAATAGGCCAACAGCTCATCCGATTTTTTTGTTGCAGCATACAGGCTGACAGGATGATCTGCTTCGTCTTTTTCGGAGTAAGGCACTGCATTGTCGTTGCCATACACGCTACTCGAACTGGCATATACGAAATGATCTATTTTATGCTGACGGCAGGCTTCAAGCAGATGCATAAATCCTACTATATTCGAATTGATATATTCGAACGGATGATCGATGGAATAACGGACACCGGCCTGTGCCGCCAAATTACATACCGCATCGAAATGTTCGTCGGCAAACAGCCGATTAATGATAGTCTTCCGCTGAAGATCCGTTTTAATAAACCGGAATGCCCGATATATTTTGCTCCCGACCGCTACATCCTCTGCTATCTCTTCCCGCGTAACACCCAAATCGGCAAGACGCGCATATTTCAGATTGACATCGTAATAGCTGTTTATATTATCGATCCCGATCACAGCATCGCCACGAAGTAATAGTTGTTTCACGAACGAATGCCCTATAAAACCGGCTACTCCGGTCACCAATATCTTTCTCATCATCAATACATTTTATCGAAGTGCAACAACAACATACTCACCTTTCGTCACTTGAGGTTTTCCGGACACAATGTGTTGCAACAACCTATTTTTCGTCACATCGTCTGCTCTACAGAAGAGAATGCCACGAGCAGAAACTAACTGTTTCAAAGTATCGTCGGTCAACTCCACCGCTTCCTGATGCAAGTAAACATCCATATTCTCTCCGCGACGTATATTATAAAACCAGAACGCTTGCGATTGGTTTTGTTGCGCCAATTGCTTTCCGGTTTCGCACATTGCCCCATAACCGATACTACTATTCATGGCAGGTATCAACGGAGATACAACCAGCAGAGTCACAAGCATACCCACCGCAAACAACGAACCGGCTTTCCGCACATCGGCCTTTTGAAACAACAGCCAAAGGGTTACTGTACCCAAAACAGTCACAAATACTCCTGCAACATAAACCCAGACGCCAGAGGGGATTGCCCAGTGCGATTGCTGCAACAAAATGCATCCTACCGGTACCGCCAACGTTATCAGAAGCACAGGCGTCGCCAGCAATCCTCTCAACAGTCCACACTGCGTCGGAAGTTTCTGTAACAGTAACACTGTCAGATAAACCAAAAAGGGCAACGCAGGCAAAAGGTAAATATCAACCTTCGAGCTGATTAACGATAGCATTACCATTATCACCACCGCTACCGTCAAAAAGAACCGTTCCATATCGGTTGTCACTAATTTTCTCTTAACGGAGGCAATCAATATTCCGGCAATCAACAGCGACCACGGTGCAACGACATACCACATCGAAATGAAATAATAATAAACCGGACGTTTGTGATGAAATGCATCCACCGCACGGTTGATCGTTTGATTGAACAAGAGATTGTGCAGGTATGCAGCACCCCCTTCGGCATATACGGCAACGAACCAACTGCCACACAACACAATTAGAATACTCCAGGTGATCCATCCCCAGTAACGCCCCAACGTTTTCAACTCACGTTGCAACACCAGAAAAGCAATCACCGATAACAGCGGCACCAGAAACCCGATGGGTCCTTTGGTAAAGAGTGCCAGAAAAACATACAGCGGAAACAGAATTTTGTTTCGCCAATGAGTTTCGCCACAATACATCCGGTAAAAAACAAACAACGCCAGCACGATAAACATACACATCAGCATGTCCATTCTCATTACGGCAGCCGAAGCCAGAAAATAGGCCGAGCTCATCAACAACAGCAACCCAAACGAACGGTTTGCCCGCTCCAATACGCCTGCCGTCCACTTATCCATCACATACAGAATAACCAACGCCGGAAGCAGCGAGAAGAGACCCAGAAACAACATGCTATGGGTACCGAAAATCAACTTACCGGCCATCACAATCCACAGATAAAGCGGCGGTTTGTCGGCATAAGCCAGCCCATGATTATAAAAGGTAAACAAGGTACCGTTACGAAGAGCCTCATCGGCAATACTCAGATAGCGCAACTCATTATCGGGAGTGAAATCTCTCAGCAAAAAAAGCGAAATCATCGCCAGCGTGAACAGTATAAAGTATTTTATCTTCATTCTTCCGAAATAGGTTGATGTGGCGATCGACGTTCGAGAACAATGTTTCTGAAATAGGCCACAAAACCGACCGATTGCCCTAAAACAAGTACCGGGTCACGCCGTATAACGCCATATATCACAATCAACAAAGACCCGAGCAAACTCATCACCCAAAAACCGACAGGTAATAACGACTCTTTCCGGCGGGCAGAATAGATAAACTGATAAACAAACCGAAAAGTAAATATCACCTGTCCCAATGAGCCGAGCAAAAGCAAACGGAGAGGTATTTTGTCGTTCTTAAGAAAAGTGGCCATAAACTCACCTGCATGATTACAAACAAAGGCAACAGCTACCAGTGGAGTCAGGAACAAAAGACCTTGCCCTAAAATATTGATCCGTTTCCACACTCCCTGCTCGTAAAGATTCCAGATATAGATGTAATACGAAATCATTTGCCCCAGTAAAATAGAGAAATCATCGCGCATCCAGCCATAAATAAACATCAAATAAGAGCCGGCCAGACTGAGTATCCAGAAAATAACCGGCGACAACACCTTTTGGGCTTTCTCCGACAATATCCACTGAAACAGAATCCTTGCCGAAAAAAGAGCCTGTGACAAGAATCCTATAACGTAAGCATAAATCATCATACGTTACTTTCTCTTATAGCATAGTTTATATAACGTTTCTTCATCCACCGATAGGCAAAACAATCGACAAACGGCGACACCAACCTATTCCACAAATTATATTTGGAAACCCCTGCCACACGCGGAAAATGGCGTACCGGAATCTGCATGACTCTACCGTGTTGCAACTGTATAAGCGCCGGAAGAAAACGATGCATGCCAGTGAAAAACGGAACTCGTTTGGCGTAATCGGTATGCATTACTTTCAGTGGGCATCCCGTATCAGACACTCCATCATGAGTCATCATCCGCCGGAAACCATTTGCTATTTTCGACTGAATTTTTTTCGACCATGAATCTTCCCGATTGGCCCGGATACCCATCACCATTTCATATTCGTCGATATGCTCCAGCAACAGATTGAAATCCTCTGGAGTTGTCTGCATATCCGCATCCATGTATCCCACATAATCGGAACAGGTCACATCGACTCCGGCTTTCATGGCAGCACTCAATCCACTGTTTTGTGCCAGACTGATGCAATAGAAATGATCGTTACGACCACATGCCATCATCAACAAATTGCGACTATCGTCTTTCGAACCGTCGTTTACAAACAATACACAGGCAGAATATTTACAGGCGGGTAAGAAAGTAACAAGTCGCCGTTCCAAAGCACGAATATTATCTTCTTCATTGTATACCGGTACCACAATTGTAAGTTTATACCTACCGGTACGGTTTTCACCACTACTCATCATGTGATTTTTTCAAAAAAGGTCATTCGAAATACTCCCGTTCTACATTGACATTCAAGCGATTTCGAATTTGTTTAATATAATATTTAATTAAATATCCAAGTGGCGCAAATGTACTATCGATCAATTGAATTTCAAAACAATCCGCTTTTGGCTTATCGTTTTTTAACAAAACAGCTATTAAACCAAGAGTGCAGTAAAATACAATTATTCCAGTTATAATTTAACAATCAATAGTTTAAGAAACACAATAAACATGGGGTTCATGTTCATCTGCCACTGTCCGACAGCATTTTTAGTTATCATATCTTCCCGTCACCTGCATGTATTCCACCAATTTGCTCTTGTAAGCCGTCTGACTGTCGGTCAACTGGTTTTTGGCCTGTTGCAGCAACGTCTGAGCTTCCAGCAAATCGGTTATATTAATCATCCCGGCAGAGAAGTTGTCGCGATTGATTTTCAGGTTCTCTTCCACCTGCCCGATCGATTCGGCAGCCACAGCAATCTGTTTGTACGACTCCGTGAGTTCGTTCCATACCTTTTCAATCTGCAGTGTCAGCAACTCGGTATTGTTCTTACTTTCGTTACGGGCTATCTGTTCCTTATATTTACGGGCTTTCAGCGTATGCGAAGCTTCCCACCAATCGGATATAGGCACCTTTACTGTTGCAAACACCATGGCGCGGGTCATTTTCTGATCCATAACATTCTGATACAAACCTCCGACTCCAACACCTACTTCCGGCAAATATTCGCCCAGTTTCATTTTCGACTGTAACTCTTCGGCCCGCACATTTTTTCCGAGCAATTTGTATTCTTCCCGGTTGCTGACGGCCTGTTTGGAATCTTCATATACCTGTTCGGGAGTCTGGTACAACGATACCTCTTCGCCGAACGACAAAGTAGAATCGTAAGGCACTCCTATGTACTGACACATTGCCATCGAAGCGAGCTTAATACCGTTTGCCAGTTGCAGTTCACTGATTTTGGTATCGCTCCTCTTCAACGTTACCTTCAACACGTCGTTGCGATTAATCAAACCGGCGCGAAAGGCATCGTTGACCTGTTTATAGGTACTATCCAGCATCGTTTGAAGTGCCCGAAGCGTTTTCATCTTTTCTTTGAGAGAAACAATCTGCCAGTATTGCTCTTCGGTCTTTTGCAGCACCTCGCTTTTCGATAATACTACCTGACTGGCGCTGACCTCTTCGCCCAGTTTCGCCAACTTGTTCCCGTTCACGATACGCCCGCCGACAAACACCGGTTGCGTCAGTGTAATGGAACCTATCGTAGCTTTATCGAGTAAAGAGAGAGACATTCCCGGAAAATAGGCATACTGGGTTGCACTCGCCAGAGTCGTAATATCGCCGTTATAAACCGGAAGATTAGCCGAAGGCACATTCATTTTAATCATCGACTCGTTGAACTTAACATACGTACCCGATGCACTGATTTGCGGAAAATATTTGGTATAGGCTGCCGCACAGCTCTCTTTCGACGATTGCAGCTCCAGACCGGCATTCTTCACCTTCGAGTTGTTTTGCAAAGCCAGTTGTTTGCACTCATTGAGCGACATCATTTTGGTTTGAGCATTCAACTGCATGGTCGAAAATGCAAGTAATAGCAGCAACATGGTAGCTCCTCCGCCTATGCTTTTTGTATAGGGAATATGCTTATGCACTTTTTTTACAACCGGTTTTTCACGATACAAAACCGTGTAGAGAACAGGTAGAATAAACAATGTCAAAACCATCGAAATAAGCAATCCGAAACAAATAACGGTTCCCAGCGGACCCCATAGCGGAGATCGGCTTATAATCATCGGAATAACGCCCACCGAAGCTGCAGCAGAGGTAAGAAAGATAGGACGCATACGTCGTTTTCCTGCCGCAAGAGCAGCATCTTTAACACTCAAACCGTGAACCACACGCAATTCTTGCAAGTAATCGATCAAAATGATGCCGTTACGGACTACAATACCACACAAACTGGTAATTCCTATAAAACCGGTAAGACTGAACGGATAACGAGCAACAAACAAACCGATGGCAGCTCCTGGTAACCCGAGTAACATAGTAGACATAATGATGGATGCCAGTTTTATTTTCTTGAACTGAAACAACAGGATAAAAAAGATAACGGCAATACTGATGACAAGAGCGTATGACATCGGAATAAATGAAATTTCCTGATCTTCCAGTTCTCCACCGTACGAAAGCGTTACGCCATCGGGTAGTTTCAGTTTATCCAATTTCGGTTTAATCTCATCGGTAATCGTGGATGCCATATAGTCGGATTGAACATCCAGCTGAATAGTAAGCGTACGGGTTCCGTTCCGGTGCACAATGGTTCCCTCTTCCCATTCGGGCGACAGTTTGGCAAAAGAGCGCAAAGGCATTGCCGAATAGGTAGCCGGCGAAGTAATCAGTTGATTGTTCAAAAAGTCGATATTCTTTTTCATTCCCTGATCCTGACGCAATTCCACACTTACCGGATAATCGTCTTCCCAAACCGTGGTTAGCGGAATGCCGTTAAGCCCGGTCATTATCGACGTGGCCACCACACCTTTGGTATAACCCATACGGTTGGCTTTATCCTTGTCAAGATCGACACGTATATTCTGTTTCTTTTGCCCCCAATCAGGATTAATCCAGGCAATACCCTTTACCGGCTTGATTATGGAATCGACCATGGCCTCCGCCTTGCGGATATCTTTAATAGAGTCGCCGGAAAGACGCAACTCTATCGGATATTTGCTTTTTTGCAAAGCCAGTATCTTCCATTTTATATGTGCATTCGGAAATACTCCGTTAAATTTTTTGTCGTACTCTTCACAAACTTCACGTGTTGCCTCGTTATCGGTAGTGTTAACCATCAATTGCCCGAAATTGGTACTGGGCATGTGGGGGGCATAGGCTGTGTGAAAACGGGGCGAACTTGTTCCGATAAAACTGGTAACCGTAGTTACACGTGAGTCCTTCTCGAGTGCATCCGACAAAGTATTCATCACCTTGGCCGTACTTTCGAGTGAGGCTCCTTCGTCCAGATATACTTCGACGGCAAACTGATTGCGCTCCATTTCGGGGAACAGACGCTGATCGATCATTTTGAACAAAACCACAGCCAGTATCACCGAACCGATTCCAAAAGCAATGGTACGTTTCGGATGACGAAATGCTTTTTCGAGTGCTGCATCGAAAGCTGCCTGCATTTTATCAAGAAAACTTTTCTTTTGGGGTTTGTCGTCATCCGACTTAAGCCCCTTTTTGATAAAGAAGAAATTAAGAAACGGGACTACAAACAGAGCCACAATAACCGACACGACCAGTGCAATGCAAATAGTGAGCGGCAGCGGTTTCACAAAGTCACCCGCAGTGCCCGGCAACATAAACCCGAGTGGGATATAAACTACACAAATGGCCATGGTTGCCGTAAGAATCGGAGTAACCAACTCGCGGGCACTTTTAATGGCAGCATGCCACGAAAACATACCATGATCTTTCTTCTCGACATAGTTATCGATCACCACAATGGAATTGTCGACTATCATTCCCAACACCACTATCAACCCGGCCAGCGAAACGGTATTCAGCTCTACTCCGAAAAAATAGAGAAATCCGAGTGTAATCAATACGGCAATAGGCACCGTGAGTCCGGCAATGGAAGCTACCCGCATAGGCAACAACAACATCACCACCAGCACAACGGCTACGATAGCAATAATAAATTCACGCATAAAGTCGGTTACCGATTCGTGAACATAATGCGGCAGATTGGAAATAACATTCACTTCTATATCTTTCGGACAATGCTTTTTGAAGGAATCGAGCGCTTTATCGACATCCTTGCCAAATGCCACGATATTATTGCCCGGTTGCATTTCGAGCGAGAGTAGAATAGTTTTCTTTCCATCTTGACGGATATAACTATCCGGATCGGTATCGGTATGACGCTGAATAGTAGCGATATCTTTCAGCCGAACCACCCCCCCATTCGGATCGGAATAGACAATCTGGTCGGCCAGATCTTTTTCTGACTGAAAATTGGACGGAAAATGAACATTCATGTCGTGCATTCCGTTTTTAAGCATACCGGACGGAGAAACCAGTCCGGCAGGCTGATATTGAGCCAGCAACGACAATGATTTGATATTGTATTCGTTCAGTTTTTCGGGCTCTACATTCACATAGATTTTTTCGCGCAAAATACCGTAATCCTTTATTTTTGAAACGGCAGGAATCTTGCGGCATTCCGATTTCAGCTTTTTCAGTTGCTCTTCCATCTCTTTATAGCCCTTCGTATCCGACGACATGGAAATTAGCATAGCAGAGGTATCCCCAAAATCACTATTGGCAATCAATGCAGCCACGCCCGGAGGTAACGACGACTTGAACTCATTCAACCCATGCTTCAGTTTGGACCAAAAAGCATCGGCATCTTTTACGTCATCATTCAATTCAACATAGATAATCATCATTCCGTCTTTCGATTCGGAATAGGTATCTTTTTTCTTTACCTCTTTAAAACCAAAAAGATAGTTCTCAACCTGCTTGGTGAGTTGCTCTTCCACTTCCGACGAACTGGCTCCCGGATAAACACCTATCACCAGCCCCTGACGTATCGTAAATTGAGGAAATTCATTGCGGGGCATCTTTATCAGAGCTATTACTCCAAAGAGAACAAATAATACCACTAAAATATTGGTAATGTTGTGGTAGCGCATAGCCCACCCTATAAACCCTATTTTTTTCTGTTTCATCTGATTAAATTTTAGAGCTAAGAATCAAAACACACTGCAAATACCAGATAACATCCACTGTTTTTCCAATGACCCTTGTGTCGCGGTGTCTTCGTGTCAACAAACAGGCTTTGCTTGGTTCTTTGCTCTTTTCGCTTTTACAATGTTACCTTTCCGTTATCCGTTAGTTTGTGCATGCCACTCACTACTATCTTCTCACCAACCGACAGACCCGAAAGTATCTGCACAAAATCATCCTGATAGTTCCCTACCATCACAACTCTTTTGGATACCCTCTTTTGTGTTTCATTTACCACGTAAACATATTTATTCCCGGAGCTATCCTGATCTACGGACTGATAAGGTACACCTACCACTATCCGGTTTTGCGGGGCATTCACTTTTACATCGCACACCATGCCCGGTTTCAACAACATCTTGGGATTATTTACCGTAATTTTCACTTCGTACGTACGCGATACGGCATCGGCCACCACACCGACATTGGTTACCGTTCCATCAAACTCCTGACCATCCAGAGCCGATACGGCAAAAGAGGCCTTCTGACCTTTCTTTATAAGATTGATTTCATTTTCGGGAACAGCTACCTTTACATACACCGTATTGATTTTGACCAGTTCCAATGGTGCCTTCAGATTGCCGATACTATTCATACCCGGCTCAATATTACGCGCCCCTATCATTCCACTTTCAGGAGCATAAAGGTTACACTTTTTCAGATTGTTTTTGGCAAGAGCTGCCGACGATTGTGCCTGTTGCAGGTTCGATTCCATCTCCACCCACTTCACTTCCGGCAGACTACCGTTATCATGAACCTGCTTTAAACGATTATAAGCATCTTTGGCCTGTTGATATTTGGCCAATGAAATTTCATACATGCTCTGAGCATCGGCTTTATCGACCACCGCCAGTAATTGTCCGGCTTTTACCGGATCACCAGCATTCACCAACACTTTAAGCACAGTACCTTGCGACTGAAATGTGAGTGGTATGGTTTGTGTCGGCTCTATCGTACCACTGTATTGCAAGGCACCCGATGCAGATATTTGCTGCACCGTTGCCACCTCCACTTTCGGATCGACAACCTTGTCTGTTTTTACCTGACTACACCCCACCAACATGAAAATATTCAAAACTACATAAACAACCTTTTTCATCTTGTCAAAAATTAAATTTGAATTATCTTACTGCCACAATACTATACAAAAACGTTTTTCGTATTTTGGTCGAAACTTCAACAAAAAAAATGGCATTATTTTCGTAATGCCCTGATTATAAAATCGAGTAAGACTGTCAAGCGCTGATCCCAGTCGGGAATATGATCGTCAATTGCCATATCCATCACCAAACTTCGCATGGCACTCACCATCGAATAGGCTAATAAGTGTGCCTGATCTCTCAATTCATCACAAAATTCTCCGGATATAAATCCGGATATAAATATATCTTCCACCATGGCAACCGACTTCGCATTGAGTTCCTTCACTACACGATGCGTTCCCGACAAGTCCTGGATGGCCATCTCTTCGGTGACTATTTTATACAGATTGACCTTGCTTTTGGCTATTTGAAAAGATATTGAAAAATAGGCTCTCAGCTTATCCGAGGCAGTATTTTCATGTAAAACAGCCTCCTTCGATAACTGATACACCTCGTTCATTTCTACCCTCAACACAGCATCAAAAATCTCTTCTTTGCTCTTATAATAATAATACAACGTGCTCTTCCCCTTGCCCATCGCGCGGGCAATATCTTCCATCGTGGTTTTTTGGAGACCATATTGTTGGAATAATTTCTGCGCAGTTAAAATGATTTCATTGCGCAATAAATCTTCTTTGGAAAGTAAGTTGTTTGCCATTTTCGACTAAATTCGTTTTCGAGTACAAAAATAGAACAGATAATTCGAACAACATCGCAACAAAGAGTTAATGTTAATTAATAGGGAAACTATTTCTCATCAAACTCCATTGATCCGTTGTCGCTCTTCCGATTGGCTTTAGTCTAAATCTCATATTCTCATTGCAAATCGTTTTATTTTCATTGCAGATCGTTTTTCTCTCTCTGGAGATGATTATATTCTCTCTGCAGATCATTTTATTCTCATTGGAGATTGTTTATTTCTTTCTGCAGATTGTTTTGCGCGCACTTTAGTTGACGAATATTTCATTTTAGTTGGCTGATATTTGGTTGCAAATGGCTTTGTTTAAAACAGAAGAGTAGTAATACTTTCTTTTTCGGGCAATAGTACTCCTTTTCTATTTGGGAATAGACGCGTCTACGAACGAAACCCTTCCCGAAACCGATAAGCGAAGATCCACTCCTATCCAATTTTCTCCAAAATAGAGAGAAATAGTCTTTACGAGCATCCGCATGGAGGCTTTTGCCCTTTGCGAACCGAATTTTTCAGATCGCATCCGCTGCATCCGTCACAGGGGGAGCTTTTATGTCCGAAACGTTTGATTATTGCCCTGACAGCCAGCCCAGAAACGATAAGCAATATGACATATACAATGATTTCCTGTACCATATCCGTCAGTTTTTACAAGAGCAGCCACATCCGCAATGTCGGTTGCTCTTTGCTTTTTCAAAACACTCTTTCCCTTCCATAAAAGAGAAAACAGCCAATCCCAACGCACCGATACCATCCACAAACGGCCAATGTGTCAAAGCATATATGCCGCTACTTGCCAGCAACACCAGCGACATGTAAACACAGGTGCGCGAGCAGGCGGCATCGGCCAGAATAGCGTCCGAATGCAACCGTTTTCCCACATAGGTTTTTCCCCATATCAACGCCCACATAAAAGCAATGGAGATCAGCGAAATGACAATTCCCCAAAATGTAGTCTCGGGCTTATGCCCTTCGATAAAGGAAACGATAGCGCTCAACACCAAGCCGATGGTAAAAAGATAAAACGAGACTCCAGTGACACGAAGTGCGGTGCGTTCAAAATCATCGCGGTTGCTATCGGAATTCCGCCGGATGCGAATCACCATATGAGCAATGCCCAGACCTGAAATCACTTCGATCAGGCTATCGATTCCGAAACCAAACAAAGAAAGGCTTTCGTCTTCGGCACCGAAATAGAGGGCGAAACCAGCTTCCAATACATTGTAAACAATGGTAAACAATGCCAGCACGAAAGCATATTTATAGAGTTGTTTGTCGTTCATAATTTTAGGATTTATCCAAACAGACTGCCTATTTGGTATGTCAAGCAAGCAAGCAACCAGGCAAGTGCCGTGGTGTAGACAATGGTAAATGCCGCCCACTTCCAGCCGGCCTCTTTCTTAATAGCCGCCACAGCTGCCACACACGGGAAATAGATAAGAATGAACAACATGAAACCGAAAGCTACCAACGGGGTAAACACCTTTTGCCCTATTTTAGGACCGGAAGTATGACGTTGTTCAATCAATTTATCTTTTAGCGTTCCCGATTCATCGTCGGCCTGATAGAGCACTCCCATCGAGCTGACAACAACCTCTTTGGCTGCCAGTCCGGTAAGCAGACTTACGCCCATCTTCCAGTCATAACCCAACGGAGAGATTACCGGTTCGATAGCATGACCCAACTGTCCGATATACGATTTCTCCTGCTTCTCAGATTGCTGTTCCAGTTTTATGTTATTCAATCTCTCTTCTTTCTGAGCGGCAGTCAGTCCGGAATTCGCTTCAATCGTCTGTCGTTTGGCATCGTAATTGGTACTGTAATGCACATCGCGCGGAAAATAGCCCAATGCCCAGATGATGACGGAGGCCAGTAAAATCACATTCGACATTTTCTTCAGATATTGACGCGCTTTGAACCACATGTGTATCGAGGTATTCTTCATTGTCGGAGTACGGTAAGGCGGCAACTCCATCACAAAAGGCACCTCCTGTTTGTTGAACAGAAAACGTTTGAGAACTAGCGCCATCAATATTGCCAACACAATGCCAATGATATAGATGGCAAACAACATCAAAGCCTTGTTGCCCGGAAAGAAAGCGGAAATAAGCAACAGATACACCGGAAGGCGGGCACTGCACGACATAAACGGAATAATCAGCATCGTGAGGACGCGATCTTTTTTGTTGTCGAGCGTACGGGTGGCCATAATAGCCGGCACGTTACACCCGAAGCCCATCAACAAAGGAATGAAGGATTTGCCGTGAAGCCCGATTTTATGCATCAGCTTGTCCATAATAAACGAAGCCCGCGCCATATAGCCCGTATCTTCCATCATCGAGATAAAGAAGAAAAGAATCAGAATATTCGGCAGAAATACGATAACGCTACCCACTCCACCGATAATACCGTTGACTATCAGGTCGCGCAACGGACCCTCGGTCATTGCGCTTTGTGCCGTATCGCTCAACCACGACACCCCCGCTTCTATCCACTCCATGGGATACCCGCCCAGCGTAAACGTGGCCTGAAACATCAGCCACATAAAGAAAAAGAAGATGGGAAATCCCCAGAACTTATGGGTCAACAGATCGTCCAGCTCGCGTTTCTTCTTGCGCCGGTCTTTGCGTTTCACCTCCTGAAAAGTCTCTTTCAAAGCGCCATCGATAAAACCGTATTTTGCATCGGTAATAATTGTTTCCGACGATTCGCCGTACTCCTTTTCAAGCAACTGGATGGCATCTTCAGCTTTACGCTTAATTTCAGTATAGTTTGCACAACTCTCCAATTGCGACAACATCGTTTTGTCGGTTTCAAGCAGTTTGATAGCCACATAGCGCGACGAAAGCTTATCCGTCACTTCGGGCGATTTCCACACTTCGTCCTGAATACCGCGAATCGCCTTTTCGATCTCTTCGCCGTAATTGATATGAATATGCCTCACGTCCGGTTCCCGGTCTTCGTACACCTCTATCAGCGTATCGAACAGATCGTCTACGCCCGTTCCCTTCGAAGCCACGGTGGGCACAATAGGAATACCGATCATCCGACCCAGCGCTTTATAATCGAAAGCAACCCCTTTTTTCTCCAGTTCATCGTACATATTGAGTGCAATCACCACCTTCACGTTCATATCGATCAGCTGGGTGGTGAGAAACAGGTTCCGTTCCAGATTGGATGCATCCACCACATTGACAACGATATCGGGCATCTGCTCGGTAATGTGACGCCTCACGTAAAGTTCTTCGGGAGAATATTCGGTAATTGAATAGGTGCCGGGCAGATCCACAATCCGGAAAGTGTACGGATCACGTTTCATCGTTGCCTCTTTGGCATCTACCGTCACGCCGCTGTAGTTCCCCACCCGCTCGTGTGATCCCGAAGCATGATTGAACAAAGTCGTCTTACCGCAATTGGGATTGCCGACTAACGCTACATTGATCGTGGTACTCTTCTCACGTGCCGAACGAATGATCTCTTCGCTGTCGATCGTTCCCGAGAAACCGGCACCAACCGGTTCGTTTTCATCTTCAGCCGCCACAATCTCTACCAAACGGGCTTCGCTTCGCCGCAGCGAGACTTTATACCCCATAATTTCGTATTCGACAGGATCTTGCAGCGGTGCGTTTTTAATAACAGTTACCTCTTTTCCTTTCACAAATCCCATTTCGGTAATGCGTTTGCGAAAGGCCCCGTGCCCAAGCACCTTTGTAATAATACCCTGCTCGCCCGTCTTGAGATCGGCTAAAGAAGTAGTTTTAATTGTTTTTGTCATTATATTGTGTTCTTTTTTATCAATAAAAAGGTCCGCCGGTTTGTCAGAATTCGATCCCGACTCTCACTATACCCACCAGGGCATTGGGCAATTTCATATCTGTACCGGCAGGATTGACTACATACTGAAGATCCGGCTTCAGATACAGATTTTTTGTCAGTTGCGCTTTATATAGTGCTTCTATCGACAGCTCACCACCGATACCGTTGTTATCGTGCATACCGGCATAAGCAAAAGCGATGCCACACTCATCGTCGGGGCGATTTGCAAACGGAGCTTGCCAGTTTACGCCCAAACTGCCATAATAATTATTGCAATTTTTTCGTGGCGTAAGTCCTAACTGTGAAAACAACCCGACGCCTCCCTTTTCTGTTTTGATGATCTGCTGATCGGCAATCACATAAAGGCCCTGATTATGCATCTTGGTGGGTATACTGTCATTGTGTCTGTGGGTATAGATTCCCAGTTTATACTTTCCTTCGAGGCCACGAATCAGGCTGGCAGCCAGTTGCCATTCGGATATGGCCAGATAACCGTCGTTTTTGCTTAGTTTCCAGTGGACGTTGTACGGATTGGACTGGTAGTCGTCGGGAGTACCGTCAAAAAGAGCCATTTCCCAGGAGAAAGTTGAAGAGACATTCCATTGCAAAGATACGCCTAATGCTGTAAGAGGAAAAATCGGGGAAGAAATATTGTCGGCAATACTCGATTGAATACCGAACGAACTGTTAGTGAACAAGCCTCCGTATGAAGTAGTGGCAAAATCGACATTCAAATCCTGCAGACCGGCAGTCAAAACGACCCGACCGATTTGTTGCTTGTACCAAAGTTCATACATAAAAGTGAGATCTCCGGCTTCGATGTTTGACACGCCCTGAAAATCGCCCACCAGACTGGCCGAAGGTTGTCCCCCATGGGTATTTGCCGCATTGATAAAAAACAAACCGCCTTTCCACCAATTGGCTATTTCGGTATCGAATCCGATTTTCAAATTAGCAAGACCAGAATAGGTAGAACCCGTTTTAATTCCTCCATGCAAATTTGTCACCCAATCGCCAAGGTAGGAAGCATTGAAAGAGAAAGAAGAATCAGTTTGAGCAACTGCACGATTAGAATATTCGGATGTTACAAAGAATAACAAAACAGTAGAATAACGAATAAGTTTAGTCGTTGTCATTTTGAGCGTTTTTTTACACTGCAAAAATACAACATCCACAAGCGCGACACCATCCCCATAAATAAGGATAATAGCAGCTCCTGCCTACCCTATTCTAATGATAGGCATCTTCTATTCTATATCCTCGTAAGTAATGAGGCTATTCAGCAAAGCGTACACCGTCAATCCAGATACCGATTTAATACCGGTTTTCCGAACGATGTTTTTTCGGTGAGTAATTACCGTATGTATCGATATAAAGTGCTTTTCGGCAATCTCTTTATTGGTCATTCCTTTTACAACGCACTCCAGTATTTCATTTTCGCGTTCGCTCAGTTCTTCATTCTCGCTTTTACTTTTATCCGATACCGGCAATGATTTTTTGATACCATTCAGTTTATTGACCATCTGCGTTTGATCGTCGTTCACGGTAAGTATTGCATCAAACTGCGAAAGGATCCACTCATCGACAAAAGTATATACCAAAGCCACCAACGCAATCTCTGCCGGGATATTAAAAAAAGAGCGTATCGATGTCCGATGCTGAAAACTCATTATCAGCGGATTGAAAACGATAATATCGGGTCGGCTACTTAAAAGCTGCTCCGAAAGACGACTCGCGTTTTGCGCAGAAGCTATCAATTGATAACCGATTACATCCTCAATAACAGAGGCAAATCCCTTTCCGACCATCAACGAAGGTTCTATAAGCAATATCCGCTTCTTACTTTTACCATCAACTTGCATATACAAATCGTTTAGCTTTGTAAAATAGATTTTTCCAAACGCAAAACGGATGGTACCAGTAGCTTTTCTTCAATCAACGTATGCCGGTTCAAATCGTCTTCAAAGTTAAAAAGCTGTACAAGCAGATCATCCCGGAGATAATCCGTGTTGTCATACGGGATATATTTGATAATGATATTTTTCAGATCGGTCAGTTTGATTTCGATATTCGCATGGCGGTCTTTGTATTGACGAATAGTAAAGCGGCTTTTCTTCGGTTCCCCGAGTAATTGCATCACATACGGAAACACGATTTGATCTTCATGTGCCAGATGACTTTCCACTTCCTGCCGATACTCGTTAAAAAAACGATTAAGCGCTTTGCCATGTGTTTCGCTGCAAGCAGCCACCAGACGATCGAGCAAAATCTGAATATTAGGTAATGCTACTTGTATATAGTTCCGATGCGATTGCTGTAGATAAAGCACAACCTGTTCGACCGGACACTGATCGATTTGCTCCTCTGTCGGATCCACATTACTATCTAACAAGACATTACATATAAGGAGTAACAACGTTACATTTACGGAATAACGTTTACAAACCTCTTCTACGGTTTTCTCTCCAAACCCGAGAGGAATTCCCAGTCGACTCAGTACAACCAGATTCTTATAGTTTGCATGAATCAGATCGGCCATCTTCATTTGAGGAGAAAATGCCGGATAATGCTTTAATGAATATGTTGCTGATTTAGCCATAGTCTAATGTTTAATAATCAACGCTACCGCATAAGCCGACATTCCTTCTTCCCGACCGACAAAACCCAACTTTTCGGTTGTCGTTGCTTTAATCGAAATATCGTCACTGTCGATATTCAGACATTGAGCCAAAACTTGTTTCATCTCGGGTATCCGGTCTTTCAGTTTCGGACGTTGCGCACACACGGTAGCATCTATATTACTGATTTCGAATCCTTTTTCTTTTATAATTTCTTCAGTTTTCGACAATAGAATTTTACTGTCTATATTTTTGTATTCGCCCGCGTTATCCGGGAAGTGATACCCGATATCGCGCGAATCGGCAGCGCCTAGCAAAGCATCGCAAATAGCATGAATCAACACATCGGCATCCGAATGCCCTAGCAACCCTTTTTCGTGATCAATCCGAATACCACCCAACCACAGTTCGCGATCTTGCACCAAGCGGTGAACGTCATAACCCATTCCGACTCTTAGTTTCATATTGCTCTACAAATTTATATAATACAAAAACGAGTGACAAAAATACGACATAATTCTGCACTCTCCGAAGTTTTAACAAAAAACCCCACATTTCAAGCAGAAATGCGGGGATATTATGATTATTCGTAGTAATAAGATTTTACTCGACTATTTTTTTTAACCCATCCAAATCAAATCCCAACGTAAATCGCAACGTTTGATCCAACGGGTTAGTTTGCGAAGTGGCAACTACATAAGCAGCATCCAGCTTAAATACATTCATTTTGAAGCCGGCTCCAAATGTGAAATATTTACGATTTCCACTCAATTCCGATTCGTAAAAATATCCGGCACGAACGGCAAACTGTTTGTTATAAACATATTCGGCACCAACCGACAGTTGAATTCGTTTCAGAAAATCTTTGTCACCAAACGATTTGAATAACCCCGAAAGCATTGATATGTCCGAATATTGCTGATGTCCGTCTACTGTTGTTGCGGTATCGGCAGGAATCAACAACTTACTGATATCCATATTGATCGAAATCGTATTATACTGGTCGATAGGATGCTCATAAGAAGTTCCGACGCGAAAATTTGTGGGTAAAAATTGTTTGGTAGTACCTTTGTCATACGACACTTTCGATCCGATATTTGAAATGTTCATTCCTAACGAAAATTTACCATCCAACGTTCCTGCTAAAGCAATAGGTCGGGTATAAAATGCAGAAACATCGGCGGCAAAAGCATTTGCCGGCCACATATCGCTTATCATCCCACCACCCAGATCGGAATGGATATAGCGAAGAGTAACTCCGGCCGAAAAAGTTTCGGACAATTTACGGGTATAAGCCACATCCAACGAAAATTCCGCAGGTTTGGTATCTCCCTGTAAGGTTCCGTTCACATCCCGCAACTCAACCTGCCCCAACGAAAAATAACGTAGAGACCCACTCACCGACTGCTTATCACCTATTTTATAATAACCTGCCACATAAGCCAGATTAATATCGCTTACCAGTTTCCGCAACCAAGGAGTATAGGAAAGAGAAACACCCGCCTGATCATCTATAAAAGCATATTTAGCCGGATTCCAATACTGAGAATTCACATCCGGCGTCGTAGCTGCACCAAGATCACCCATCGCACCACCACGGGCATCGGGGGCTATCGATAAAGATGGTACACCTGTAATAAGAGGATTCAGTGTTTTATCGATCTGAGCAAACGCACTCATGCCTCCGAAAAGAAATAACAAAATGACAGCTGTCGTTTTTTTTACCATAACGAAGAATAAATATTAGGTCATTATCCTATTATACTGTTTTTAAACCATTTAAGAATAGATGCCCGCTATTATTTTGCAAATATAATATGAAATCACATACCAAACTAATAACGGCCTGATATTCGGTTTATTGTTTTACCTCAATATTTTTTTGTTAAATGCCATTTTTTATTTAGGATCAACCATCATTACTTAAGTCACAGCCTGAGATAAATTGTTCCTAAAAAAACGAATGCTTAGCATTTTAAATCGCAAAGTTAACAAAATCTTCCCGACATTCACTTCTTGTAAAAAAGAAACTGAACAAATATGACAGACCAAGGTAAATATAATTCTCCGACAAGGTATAAATCACGGCATCTGAAGCCTACAAAAACCTCAGCATCCGTTTGCACGATACCATTATAGCCACTTCAAAAAATACTGTAATTGCTTATTTGATCAAGAAATCGAACATTAATTCGTCTTCCATATAACCCTGTAACCGGTCTCCAATCTTTACAGGCCCTACACCTACAGGAGTTCCGGTAAAAATCAGGTCTCCCATTTTCAACAAAAAATATTGACTAAGGTATGAAATAATTTTATTCACCGAAAAAATCATATCCGATGTATTTCCCCGTTGCACGGTTTTACCGTTCAAATCGAGCCGGAAAGGGATATTCTGAATATCCTCAAAACGATCGACCGAAATAAAATGGCTGACCGGAGCCGAATTATCGAACGATTTGCAGATCTCCCACGGACCACCCGACGCACGTTGCTTACGCTGAAGATCGCGCGCCGTAAAATCGATTCCAAGCCCTATCTCGCTATAATAGCGGTGTGCAAATTGCTCTTCAATTCCTTTTCCAAGTTTATCGATACGGATTACTATTTCAACTTCGTATTCAATCTGCTTCGAAAAATCGGGATAAAAGAAAGGCTTATTATCCTTTAGCAAAGCGGTCTCGGCTTTCATAAAAAAAGTCGGTTCGTCCGGCAAATTATTGAAATCAAGTTCTTTGTTATGATCCGAATAATTCCAGCCTATCGCAAATATTTTCACAATCGTACGGATTTACAAATAAAGCCGTCACTCCAAAAATGACAGGTCTCTAAATTTAATCTATTATTGGTTCATTTTCAGACGGTTGAACATTACCGCCAAGTGTGCATAAATCGATGTGTTTTGTACTACGATATCGTTCGGCACC
Organism: Bacteroidota bacterium; assembly: GCA_017860295.1. Taxonomy (GTDB): domain Bacteria; phylum Bacteroidota; class Bacteroidia; order Bacteroidales; family Paludibacteraceae; genus Microbacter. The sequence continues at coordinate 24,938 of JAFNAS010000015.1, forward strand.
CGAATCCGAATCGGAGTAAAGTTCCAGATGGCTTTGAAATCGGCCTGAATCATCATGTCAGCAACCTCCTGAGCCTGATTGATCGGTACCGTCAGTATGCCGATATTTACTCCTGTTTGTTGTTTCAATTCATTCATCCGGTCGATGTGATGAATCGGAATATGATTGATATTCGTTCCCGATAGTTCAAACTTTATATCGAATGCAGCAATGATTTCCAGTCCGAACTGACGCAATCCGTTATCCTGCAACAGAGAACCGCCAAGACGCCCGACGCCGAACAAAAATGCTTTGTGGGTTTCGGTAAAACCAAGAAACGTTTCAATCACCTCAATCAACGTAAAAGTGCTATATCCGACACGGGTTTTACCGGTAATATTGATATAAGACAAATCTTTTGCAACCATTGACGCCTCCACACCAATGTCTTTCGCTATCTGAGTAGATGAAATCGTGGTTTCGCCCCGTTCCAATGCCAATTTTGCATACGACAAATACCATGGTAAACGTCGCAACGCCGGTTCGGGCAAATGTAATTGCTTTATGTCCATTTCAATAAGATGAATATTTGTATACGAAAATTCAATTACGTATCGCTAAAGTAACGTTTTTCAATGACACAACCAAATCATCAGGTCTGACAGGAGCAGATAAGATTGCGATCACCATACGCATTATCGATGCGTCCTACCTGCAACCAAAACTTATTTTCTTTTACCCAATCAAGCGGATATGCAGCCTTGGTGCGTGAATAAGGGTGCGCCCATTCGTCGGCTGCCACTTCGTATTCGCAATGCGGCGCATTCAACAATACATTATCGTTCTTATCCGCAACACCATTTTCAATCTCCTTGATTTCGTCATAAATAACCGACATTGCCTCTACAAAGCGATCCAACTCGGCCAGCGACTCACTTTCGGTAGGTTCTACCATCAGTGTGCCGTGCACCGGGAACGAAAGCGTAGGAGCATGAAATCCGAAATCCATCAACCGCTTTGCGATGTCGGCTTCGGTAACACCTGCCGTTGCCTTGAAGTGGCGACATTCCAAAATCATTTCGTGCCCCACTCTGCCGGTAGCACCCGTATAGACAATACCGTAGGTGTCTTTGAGTTTCTCCGCCAGATAATTGGCATTGAGGATTGCTATTTTGGTAACTTGTGTCAAGCCTTCAGCACCCAACATACGAATGTAACCGTACGATATCGGCAACACGCTGGCACTTCCATAAGGAGATGCAGCTACCGCATTGTATTGCACATCGCCATCGACAACCGGATGCTGCGGCAGGTATTTTGCCAAATGAGCCGCTACGCAAATAGGACCAACACCCGGGCCACCGCCACCGTGCGGGATAGCAAACGTTTTGTGCAAATTCAAATGACACACATCGGCTCCGACAAAAGCCGGAGAGGTAAGCCCCACTTGGGCATTCATGTTGGCTCCATCCATGTACACTTGTCCTCCGTTTGCATGAACGGCATCGCAAATTTCACGAATAGCCACTTCAAAAATACCGTGAGTCGACGGATAGGTAATCATCAAAGCGGCCAACTCATTCTTGTATTGTTCGGCCTTTGCTTTCAAAGCGGCCACATCCACATTGCCATTTTCGTCGCATGCCGTAACGACAACCTTAAAGCCAGCCTGTGCAGCACTGGCGGGATTGGTGCCGTGGGCCGAAGCCGGAATCAGCACGACGTTGCGTTGCGTTTCTCCCTTATCGGCAAAATAGTTCCGAATGGTCATCAATCCGGTATATTCACCGGCAGCTCCAGAGTTCGGTTGCAGTGTAACGGCTGCGAATCCGGTTATTTCGGCAAGATATTGTTTTAATTCACTAAACAGGATGTGATATCCCTGAGCCTGATCTGCAGGCGCAAACGGATGCATGGCACCCCAGTGAGGACTACTCAACGGAAGCATCTCGGCTGCGGCGTTCAATTTCATGGTACACGAGCCAAGCGATATCATGGAATGTGCCAGCGAAATGTCCCGGCGTTCCAATTTTTTGATGTATCGCATCAAATCCGTTTCGGAACGATAAAGGCTAAAAACTGTCTGTTGCAAATAGGCCGAGCTTCGCTTCAACGAAGCGGGTATCGCGTCCGGTTTGGTTTCGGATTGTTCTGTTGGCACCGATTTGCCAGCAGCTTCGGCAAACACAGCCACCAGCGCCTGCAATTTTTGATCGGTCGTAGTCTCGTCAATACTTACGCCCACTTCACCCGCAGCAAAATAGCGCAGATTGATCTTCTGCTGCAATGCTTTTTCTTTCAATACCTCTACCAAAACTCCTGCGGGCAGGGTAATTTTCAACGTATCAAAAAAGTGTCTGTTATTGTTTTTGTAACCCAATCCTTCGAGAGCCGCAGAAAGTTGCAGCGTGTACGAATGAATTCGTCCGGCAATCTTTTTCAATCCTTCCGGCCCATGATAAACCGCATAAAACGAAGCCATCGTGGCCAGCAGGGCCTGTGCCGTGCAAATATTGGAGGTCGCCCTTTCGCGTTTGATATGCTGTTCGCGGGTTTGCAATGCCAAACGATAAGCCGTTTTTCCATGCACATCTTTCGAAATACCGATGATGCGACCCGGAATATCGCGTTTGAATTCATCACGCGTTGCCATGTAAGCCGCCGACGGACCGCCGTATCCCATCGGAATACCGAAACGTTGTGTCGAACCGAAAGCGACATCGGCACCCCACTCGCCCGGAGGTGTCAACAGAGTCAATGCCAGCAAATCGGCAGCCACAGCCACCCGGCAACCATTCGCATGTGCTTTTTCCACAAACTGTGCGTACTCTTTTATCTCGCCATTGGAATCGGGATATTGTACGATAGCCCCGAATACGGGTATCGAGAAATCGAAAGTATCCACATCTGTAACCAGCAGATTGATTCCCTGCGGAAGCGAGCGGGTTTTCAATACCGAAAGAGTTTGTGGCCAGATGTTTTGATCGACCAACAACGTATTGACATCCGTTTTCTGCTGATCACGACTACGGGTATTGTGAAACAGGGTCATCGCTTCGGCAGCTGCGGTAGCCTCGTCAAGAAGTGAAGCGTTTGCCAGCGGCAGCGATGTCAGTTCGGTAACAACCGTCTGAAAATTGAGCAGCGCCTCCAAACGACCTTGCGAAATCTCAGCCTGATACGGAGTATACGAGGTATACCAAACCGGATTTTCAAATACATTTCGCCAAATCACAGCCGGAGTCACCGTGTTGTAGTAACCCATCCCGATGTAATTGGTAAAGAGTTGATTCTTCAACGCCAGATCGTGAATATGCTCGGCATACTCCTGCTCCGAGAGAGGAACCGGCAAATTCAGCGGTGTTGTTAACCTGATGTCGGAAGGTATCGTTTGGTCGATTAATTCATCTAAAGAGCCGACACCGATCGTAGCCAGCATTTTCGGCAGGTCGTCGCGGGTTATTCCGTTGTGACGATCAACAAATTGTTCGGATTGCATTACTGATAGTAAGATTAAAGAAATTGCTTTTTACAAGGTTCTGGTAATATAGTACTTGTAAAAAGTTTTGATTTTTAATTTATGCATCCAAAGGTACATCACTTTTATCAAAACTGAAAAGAAAACCCATCTAACTTATTGACAACTATAAGAGTGAAAGCATTTCTCATAGAATTATTGCAGATCGTTAGCAAAGCATAACATATTCAATAAAATTGAAATACATTGCATGCAAAACGACACAAAGATCATCAACTCACAATTCACCTGATGCACAATGACGGAATAGCAGACCATTCAGTTTTATCTTATTAATTTTCTTTGGATATCTGATGCCAATGATTCGTTATAGTGAACCACTGATTTAAATTCTGGTTCATAGATCATTCTCCACGAATCTCTTTCCCTAATCTATCCATCTGCGATGGGGCACTGCCGTGACGGATAAGAATATTGCCGCTGTTATCCAACAACATATACCACGGAATCACGATTGCTCCATTCCGATCATATAACTTCCCCAGTGCTGCATCCAACGTTTTGTTTGCCCTTACATGATATCCTTCCAGACGGCAATATTTAATCATGTTTTCCCATTGTACAGCATCCTGATCGCGATCGAGAGAGATATATACAGCATCGGAATGTCGTTTGGTTTCAAGAGTTTTTGCAGCTCGTCGCTGTGTGCAAATTCAGCTTTACACGGGCCACACCAGGTCGCCCACACATCGACAAATATTTTAGGCTTACCGATTGCTTTTGCAATCTCAGCCAGACTGTCTTTGTTTTAATAGTCCTCCACAAATTTCATTTGTGCGTTGAAAGCGGTAGTTGCCGTCTGATGAGACTTTACAATTTTCTCAATCAAAGGAGAGATGAATGGAATATATGCGCTTTGTGGATAGGCCGATTTGAAATCGTCAAACAATCCGATCAACTCCTTTTCATATCGATCCTGAGAGCATTCTTCATACAAATAAGAGGCAATATAATCTTCCTGTACATTGATCGGTAAATACTTTTTACTCTCGTTTATCTTATTGATTTTGTTTTGTTTCGACTTACTGGTTTCTTCCAATTTCTCCCGTATAAAATTACCATGCATGTATATCTGAAAATAGACATAACACTCTGCATAATAGCGAAACCTCTGCGATTGCAAAGTTTTGGGATTAGAAAATAATGGCTGTTTAAAAACTTCTTTCCACAAAACGGCAAAATCGGGAGCAAATGTTTTCATCATACCCTGTCCCACCATCAAATCTTTCATCCATGCTACAGTAACCAAAACAGCATCGTAATAGCAATTTCTGTCTGCTTTTATCAGAGAAATCATCTTAAACAGACAACAGCGCTACAGCTTATAGGCAAACCGTAAAAAAACTTGACAATGAAACGAAGATTCAATATTTCATCATAAATGGGTCTTGCTTTTTCTTGAAATTGAGGCGGGCTGAAATGGAATAATAAGAAGTCAAAATAACTTCCACAATTATTAACCCCTAAAAAAACAGTACCTTTGTTCGATTTTAAAGAATAAATAGTGTTGTTGGATTTCATTGTAGAATGCTCCGAATATGTAAAATATGGCATGCTGTTTTACAGCAACATAACTGATCGTTCAGGCATGATACGATCACTTTTAAATCACAAAACATGCTAAAAGGATACTATTTTATTGGTTTTTAACGTTAAAAGCAATATTTTTGACCTGAATACTTTATAAAACGTCAACTCGTGAAGAAAAACCTTTTTATTTTATTGTTTCTGCTCTCATGTGCCATTCAAGTAGCAGCCGTATCGGCCTTTCCCAAGCCGGTTAAAATCACACAACCAGATGGAACTGTCGTCACCGTTATTCAAAAAGGAGATGAACATTTCCACTGGATGGAAACTACCGATGGTATCACTTTGATGAAAAACAGCACAGGATATATCACCTACGCCACTAAGGATACCAAAGGTAACATGACCGCTTCCGACGTTATTGCACAAGATGTATCAGCACGTTCGACAAAAGTAAAAAGTTTTCTGGCAACTCAAACCGAAAAGGTGTTTTTCAGTCAGGCTCAGCTCGATTCTGTAAGTTCTCGAAGTAAAACATCGTCTCTATTTCAACAGCAAAAAAGCGCAGCTGCTCCTACCGGTACTGTTAAAATTCTGGTTGTACTGATGTCATTCAAAGACGTAGCATTCTCTAAAACTACAACCGACTTCAATAACTTATTCAACCAAACCGGATACTCCACCAATAACAACCAAAGTTCCGTAAAAGAGTACTTCGACGCCAATTCGTACGGTAAGTTTTCTATGTCATTCGATGTGAAAGGTCCGTACGTAGCTGCCAACAATCGGGTATATTACGGCAAAGATGTAGGTGGAACGGAAGGTAACGACCAACACCCCGATTCGTTAGTACAAGAGGCCATCAGAGCTATCCACACAAACGACCCCACGTTTAGTTTTGCCGATTACAGTGCCATCAGCATTATTTTCGCCGGTAACGGACAAGAATTCACCGGCGTAACCACAGATGCAATCTGGTCGCACCAGAACGATTTCACTCCACCCAGTTATTGCTCTATTACCCATTACCTTTGTACACCAGAGTTGTATGCCAACTCAACCAGCATCACTTGTACCATGGGGGTCCTTTGCCATGAACTGAACCATGTGATCGGAGCTCCCGATTATTATGACACCAATTACGACAACACAGGAGACGGATCTTTTGTCGGTACCGGCGATTGGGATTTGATGGCCGAAGGAAGCTGGAACAGCATCGGATCCAATTATTACGGCACCTGTCCGCCCAATCTGACACTCTATCAAAAATATCGCTATGGATGGATTACCCCTACCACTCTGACATCATCTACCACGGTCAGTAACATGGCTGCAAATGGTACGAAAGGGGAAGCCTATATTATAAACACTCCGACTCGCGGAGAATATTATCTGCTTGAGAACAGACAGCAAAGCGGCTATGACAGTGCATTACCCGGACACGGCCTGATGATCTACCACATAGCCAAATATGCCGACGATTTATTTTATAACCTGAATATTACAGCGCCGCAAAAAGTATATCCTGTCTGTGCTTCGGCATCCACCGACCCATCGTCTACAGTAGCGTCATACGGCACTATCAACTCGGGAGGTTGCCCTTTTCCGGGCACATCGGGCAAGACTTCGTTTACCGATAGCACCACGCCATCGGCAAAAGCATGGAGCGGATCCAACAACCTGAAACCCATCACCGACATCACGGAAAGTAACGGAACGATCTCATTCAGCTTTATGAAAAATCAGGCCGTAGCGCCAAGCCCGCTAAACCTGACAGGAAAAGTAACAGGCTCCAATCTCGTCCTTTCTTGGAATAAACCGACCAATATGCCGGTTCTGTCCGATAGTATCAAAGAACAGCATTGGGATGGAAGCAGTCAGGATGGCTCTCTATATACCAACTCTCAAACAACCTGGTCGTGTGGACAAATGTACAGTGTAGACTCTCTGAAACAATATGTTGGCAAAAAATGGACAGGCGTTAAATTTATGCCAACCGATGGAAATGCTTCCAATTATTACATCGAACTTTACAAAATTAACTCAGTATCGACCTCTAGCAATACCATGTCGGCTACTCTGCTACAAAGCCAAGCAATTAGCGGAGTAACTGCTGATAGCTGGAATGAATTCACATTCACTAGTCCCGTCACCATTCAGTCTGGCATCAACTATGGCGTTGCCGTAAAATATACCTCTTCAAGCGGATATACCCCTTCGGTTGACCGTGGACCGCAAATACGCACTGCAAGCGGATTTAACTGCGGAGCATTTTATGGCACCTCACCCTCTTTTTCGTTGCTTGATAACTCATCGTTGGATTATAATTTTAATGTCAGAGGATTGATTAATATCGGTAATCCTATCAGTTACAACGTATACTATAACAACACGTTGATTGGCACCTCGGATACTCTCTCCTATTCCGTTCCTTCGGCATCTCTCGGCACATATTGCATCCAGACGGTCAACAGTGGAATAACTGGGGCTGAAGCTTGTCTGGATTATGAGGCAAGTTATACCATTGCAACAACAGCCAACCCCTCAGCAGGAGGAACAGTTAGCGGAGCAGGAAACTATGCTTCCGGATCAAATTGTGTACTGAAAGCTACGGCCAACTCAGGATATACATTTGTAAACTGGACAGAAAACGGAACGATATTCTCGACATTATCAACGGATACTTTTACGGTCAGTTCGGCTCACAACCTACTGGCAAATTTTGCGATAGACGACAGCAAACATGCTGTTACCGTTACCATCAACCCTTCAAGCGGAGGCTCTGTAAGCGGAACAGGTGTCTATGCCAATGGAGTAAACTGCACACTCACGGCAACTGCCAATACCGGTTATACATTCGCCAACTGGACCCTGAACGGAGCTATCGTTTCTACCAGTGCCAGCTATACTTTCGCTGTAAATACAAATGTTGCGTTGACAGCCAACTTTACCATCAACAGCTATGCGGTAACAACAACACCTAGCCCTTCCGCCGGAGGCACTGTCACCGGAGCAGGCTCGTATGTTTACGGTTCCAGTTGTACCGTTACTGCAACGCCGAATACAGGCTATACATTCACCAACTGGACCGAAAATGGGGTTGTGCTTTCTACCGATCCCAGTTATACATTTACAGTGGGTGCTGCGCATACCCTGACGGCTGTCTTTACAATCAACCAATATACCGTCTCGGCAACGGCATACCCAACCACAGGTGGTACGATAAACGGCACCGGAACCTACGACTACGGATCCAATTGCACCCTCAGCGCCATACCTTCGAGCGGCTCTTCTTTTGCCTATTGGACGGAAAACGGATCCATCGTCTCTACTGCGGCAAATTACACACTCGCTATCATTGACGATCATACTCTGGTGGCTAACTTTACATCCTCCTCCCCATTGATCTACAATTATAGCTCAAGCAGTAATGGACATACCATATCTCCGCAAATTGTCGGACTCGATACCGGAGCAAAGATTTACGTCTATTTTCCGGATGGCAGGTTATACAAAGTAGTAACCAATACCAGTTACAATACTACTATCGACTTACCTCAAGGTGTTTGGATCATTAAAGCCGGATCAAAAGCCGCTAAAGTGATCGTAACAAATTAATTACAATAGATAACAGATCAGATAATCTTATTATCTGATCTGTTATAGCAAATTTAGATTCGTATTATTTTCTAATCCTAATAAGTATTCATTTTATGTTTAAAGAACACCCCAAAGGACTTTTTGCTCTCGCATTGGCTAACACCGGTGAGCGCTTCGGCTACTACACGATGTTAGCCATTTTTACATTATTTCTTCAGGCTAAATTCGGTTTCGACACGTCGCAGACCAGTTCTTATTTCAGTTGGTTTCTGGGCGCAGTTTACCTCACTCCCCTTTTGGGCGGATTCCTTGCCGACAAATGGCTTGGTTACGGACGCACCATCATGATAGGTATTGTGGTGATGTTTGCCGGATATCTTTTACTAGCCATTCCTAACAACGATCGCACCTTCTCGTTGATAGCAATGGTGTCGGCACTGGCAATGATTTCACTGGGTACCGGACTCTTTAAAGGCAACCTGCAGGTACTGGTCGGAAATCTTTACGACGATCCAAAATACAGCAACAAACGGGACTTGGCTTTCAGCATTTTTTATATGTGTATCAATATCGGCGCTTTTTTTGCTCCTTCTGCAGCCGAATGGATTACCAACTACAATCTCAACCAATATCATCTGACCTACGACGCCCATATTCCCTCGTTGGCTCACCAACTTTTAGAAGGAACCATCTCGTCTGACGGATTGGCTCAGCTTACCTCTTTGGCGGCCGAACAGGGCACCAAACTGTCACTTACCGATTTTTCAAGTCTCTATATTGAGAAACTGAGCACCTCTTATAATTACGGTTTCGGTATTGCCTGCATTTCACTGATCATCTCTATTGCCATTTTCGTATTCTTCAAAAAAACCTACAAACATGCCGACTACAATGCCAACAAACCGACGGCGACCTCGCATGTGGAAGAGCTGACGCCCAAACAGACCCGCGAACGTATCTTTGCTTTGTTGATGGTATTTGCTGTGGTTGTCTTCTTCTGGATGTCGTTCCACCAAAATGGACTGACGATGACATTCTTTGCACGTGACTACACGGCAAGTTCCGTTTCGGGACTGAACCGTATCGGTTTTTCATTGGCAACCATGGTTCTTCTGATAGCGGCTATTTATAGCATTGCCAATATTTTTCAATCGAAAACAGGAAAAGGAAAAACCATTTCGGGACTCTTTTTGACGGCTTCATTGGGGGCTATTGCTCTTGTGTATGCCAACATGGAACCTTCGATGAAAATCACGCCTCAAATCTTCCAACAGTTCAATCCGTTCTTTGTAATCGTATTGACACCGCTATCGATAGGTATTTTCTCATGGCTTGCCAAAAAGAAGAAAGAACCCTCGGCACCACGTAAAATCAGTTTTGGAATGGTGATTGCCGCTGCAGGTTTTGCTCTGCTGGCATTCGGCTCTTTAGGTCTGCTCTCTCCTACTGAACTCAAAGCTACCGGTGGCGTAAGTTCCACCCTGGTTTCACCCGACTGGTTAATTAGTACCTATCTAGTACTGACTTTTGCCGAACTATTCCTCAGTCCGATGGGCATTTCGTTTGTTTCGCGTGTGGCACCTCCCAAATACAAAGGTCTGATGATGGGCGGTTGGTTCGGCGCTACGGCACTGGGCAATAAGTTGACGGGCGTTATCGGCGATCTTTGGGGCGGTGGCATGGAACTGTGGATGGTATGGGGCGTATTGGTGCTCTGCTGTCTGGTTTCGGCCATCTTTATGTTTGCCATGCTGAAAAAGTTGGAGGCAATTACAGAATAAATATCCGGTAAACTAAACCGAATTTTATTACTATTAAGGCATTAAGAGAAAATCTCTTAATGCCTTAATTCTTTTAGAGTCGCACAAAGTACATCACAAAGAGCATTAAAAAAGAAGCCGTCGTCTGCATTCATTCCTGAATAAACAAGGTTTCGCCTTGAAGTTCCTGGTACCAACCTTGGCTGCCTTTGTGGTACAACATAACACTTACTGATGGGTTTTCTTCAAAACCTGATGTAAAACATCCTTAAATGAAGAAGTTTCTTGAGATAAAACAATATATTTGTCCGTAGAATATTTCTCAAAACATCTAAAACTATTGATCCATGAAACAACTGATAATTATCCGCCACGCCAAAGCAGAAATTCAGAAACCCGGAAGCACCGATATAGATCGTGCACTGTGCGAACGGGGCAAAAGCGATGCCGTGAAGATGGCAAACCAGTTATACAGCACCGAAATAACCCCGGATGCCATCATCAGCAGCACAGCCAAACGGGCACTTGAAACGGCTACTGTTTTTGCAGAGCAATATGGTATAGAGTCGTTGATTAAAGAAGATTTTTTATATGGCGATTATAATTTCTCGGACGTCAAACAGTTGCTAATCGAAGAAGTTCCGCTCACAAACACCGTGTTGATGGTCGGACACAACCCGAATCTCTCTTATATCATCGCCAAGCTGACCGGAGATTTTCATCAACATCTGCCTACGGCTGCTGTTACTGTTATTGATTTTAAAATAGATCAATGGGAAGAATTGCAGCCTTCGAGCGGAGAAATGTCTCTGTTTTTTTATCCCGAGAAATAACGATCCGGCTCCTTAAGATCCAGCGAACTTAATCCTAACAAAAAACAAACTGTATGAACACGTTGATCTCCTGTTGCGGACTTGACTGCGCCGATTGCAGCGCCCGCACAGCTACACTACAAAACGATGACGAATTGCGCAAACAAACCGCAGAAGAGTGGTCGAAACAGTTTGGAGTAGCGATTCCTTACCAGATTATTAATTGTACCGGTTGCCGCGAAGAGGGTGTGAAATTTTCACATTGCAACGAATGCGAGGTACGCAACTGCGTGAAGTTAAAAGGATACGATACCTGCGCCGATTGTGCCGAACTGGAAGATTGCACTATTGTCGGAGGCATTCATCAACATGCTCCGTTTGCGTTGGAAAATTTGAAAGCGCTACAAAAATAGAATCGGATATGGCGCACAGAATACACGGAATTAACTGATTACGTTTCTGACTTTTTCCATGTATTTTGTGCGCCTGATTTTCAATACTCCTAATTCTTCCTCTTCAACAACTCTTCCAGCTTCATCAGTTCGTCGCGGTATTGGGCAGCTTCGATAAATTCGAGTTTTTTGGCCGCATCGTGCATCGCTTTGCGGGTCTTCTCAATGGCTTTTTCAAGTGCCGGACGGTTCATATATTGTACCACCGGATCGGCAGCTACATTAATAGTATCAGGCTCTACGTATGCTTTCATTGCTGCTTTTTCGGCAGTCTGTTTTCCCAGCACGGAAGTATGTCCCCTGTGGATCGATTTCGGCGTGATACCGTTGGCTTCATTATAGGCCAGCTGCTTCTCACGACGACGAGCCGTCTCATCGATCGTCAGCCTCATGCTGTCGGTAATCTTATCGGCATACATGATAACCCGCCCGTTCAGGTTACGCGCGGCACGACCGGCCGTCTGCGTCAGCGAACGGTGCGAACGAAGGAAACCCTCTTTGTCGGCATCCAGAATGGCTACCAGCGAAACTTCGGGTAGGTCCAGCCCTTCACGCAGCAGGTTTACCCCCACCAACACATCGAACAAGCCGTTGCGCAGGTCTTCCATAATCTTCACCCGATCGAGCGTATCGACATCGGAGTGAATATAGTTACAACGAATCCCCATCTTCATAAAATAGTCGGTCAGCTCCTCGGCCATCCGTTTGGTAAGCGTAGTAACCAATATCCGTTCGTCTTTCTCCGTTCGTTGGGCAATCTCTTCCATCAAATCGTCAATCTGATTCAGACTGGGGCGCACATCGATAATCGGATCGAGCAAACCGGTAGGACGCACTACCTGTTCCACCACTACCCCATCCGACTGCTTCAACTCATAATCGGCCGGCGTAGCACTGACAAAAACAACCTGCGGCGTAAGGGTTTCGAACTCCTCAAACTTCAACGGACGGTTGTCCATGGCCGCCGGCAACCGGAAACCATACTCCACTAAGTTTTGTTTACGCGAAGCATCGCCGCCGTACATCGCCCTGATCTGCGGCACCGTCACGTGACTCTCGTCGATCACCATCAAAAAGTCTTTTGGAAAATAGTCGAGCAGACAGAACGGGCGGCTGCCCGGTTCGCGTCCGTCGAAATAACGCGAATAGTTTTCGATACCCGAGCAATAGCCGAGCTCGCGAATCATTTCAAGGTCGTACGTCACCCGTTCCCTGATTCTTTTGGCTTCGTATGGATGACCTTCCGACTCGAAAAAGGCCACCTGCTTCATCATATCGTCCTGAATCTCGTTGATGGCACGGTTAATGCGCTCCTTGGTCGTCACAAAGATATTGGCCGGATAGATCTGATACTGATCGAATACCTCCAGCGTATTGCAATTAAACGGATCGATAGTCGTGATCTCATCAATCTCGTCGCCCCAGAACACCACGCGTAAAGCCACGTCCGAATAGGCCAGAAAAATATCGACAGTTTCGCCCTTCACCCTGAAATTGCCACGGTTGAACTCAATTTCGTTGCGCGAGTATAAACTATCCACTAACGATCGCAAGAAGGTATTGCGGGTGATGTTCTGACCTTTGTGTATGGCAATAATATTGCTGTAAAAATCCTCGGGATTACCGATACCATAAAGACAGGAAACCGACGACACCACCAACACATCGCGCCGACCCGACAGCAGCGCCGAGGTAGCTGACAACCGGAGTTTTTCGATCTCTTCGTTGATGGAAAGATCTTTTTCGATATAGGTATCAGATGATGGCAGGTAAGCTTCGGGTTGGTAATAGTCGTAATACGACACGAAATACTCCACTGCATTATTCGGAAAGAAACTCTTAAACTCGCCATACAGCTGTGCCGCCAAAGTTTTGTTGTGGCTAAGCACCAGTGTCGGACGATTCACCTCCTGCACCATATTGGCAATGGTAAATGTCTTCCCCGATCCCGTCACCCCGAGCAAAGTCTGAAACTTGGTTCCGTTATTCAACCCTTCGGTCAACTGACGAATAGCTTCCGGCTGGTCGCCGGTAGGCTGGTATTCCGATATAATTTTAAAATCCACGATTTATTCAATTTCAACAAACAGACTTGTTTGTTTGGAGAGTGCAAAGTTACACCATGTTTCCCTCACAGACAGCATCGTTATCACTTTTTACCATTTACCACTCATCCTGCAGACATCTGACGAGTTACAACAGAAACCAAACTTTTTTACCATTAAGCGATGAAGAAAAAGAAGACTAAATGCTTCTTAATGTCTTAATGGTTTATTCGACCTCCATGAACCCTGAAGGGATTATAACTCCGTCCTTCAGGGCGGAGATAATGCCGACCGATCGCATCCGGGGCTTTAGCCCTGAGTCAGTTGCATTGTCACGGCTAAAGCCATTGCTGTCACCATTGATCTTCTCCGCCCTGAAGGACGGAGTTAGGATAACATCTCAGCGTAGGCAGAGCCATACACAGAGCTTCAATCGGCTTTACATGCTACGAAAACCGGATCTTTCTTTTTTACCATTAAGCGATAAAGGAAATGAAGACTAAATGCTTCTTAATGCCTTCATGGTTTATTTCGACCTCTCCGTTCAGCGAAGGCCGAAGCCTCTACGCTTTCCGGGCTTTGCGTTCCTGGGGCAAGAGGGCGGCATAGACAAACCGGTTTACGGAGACATCCAGATTGTACTTCGCAGCCAGACGCACGACGGTGCCGTTCTGATACTCCAGTTCTGAAGGGCGACTCTCCCATATATCGCGGGCAAGCGATGCCGACGCGTTATAATCGAAAGCGTCGATTACATCCACCGTCTTCTGTACAAACTCGGGCTCAATGCGGATACCTATCTTTTGCGACAGGTCATACACCTCCTGGAAGAGGGCAATCATCATTTCGCGGGTCTCTTTTACCTCACGAATGCCGCCGTATGGCACCCGTGTCACACCCAGCAGTCCGCTCACGCAGATCTGGATAAATTTCTTCCATATATCGGCCGGTATATCGTGCGAAATGCGGGCGTTGAATCCGGCACTCTCAAATGCCTGCTGTAATTTCACCACCCGTTCGCTCTTTTCATTATTCAGTTCTCCGAACACAATAGTAGGATCGACGCCAAAGTGACGAATCACTCCCGGAGCCTCTATCTTGCTGATGATGCGGCACAAGCCTCCGAGCACATGATGCGACGGAATAACCGATTGCAACTCTTCGGCTGCCATCACTCCGTTTTCGAGCGGTAGCACCACCGTATCCTCCTTCAGCAAAGGCAACAAATCGGTGGCCATCTCTTTTACCAGCCACGACTTGACACAAAGCAGCACCAGATCCACTTGACCGATGGCGGCAATGGAATCGGTAGCCTGTACCGGTTGAATGGTAAAATTTTCCTTGATACTCTGCACAATAAGCCCATGCGTAAGCATGGCTTCCAGATGTTTTCCCCGGGCAAGAAACGTAACGTCGTGACCCGCTTTGGCCAAACGACCGCCGAAGTACCCTCCTACTCCGCCCGTACCTATAATTGCTATCTTCATATCCGTAACTGTTTTAGGGTCTCTTTTGCAAATGTACTCTATTTTAAAGGGCTTCCCAACAAGCCCGGCTAAAATATCAACGACAGGTTTAAAATCACTATGCAAGGTTGAATCCTTACAAATACTTCTCACATAATCTATTTTTTGTCAAAAAAACAGTGTCTATTCAACAAACTGTGTCAGAATTAGCTTTACATAGATATTTCATCGCTGCTCAAAAACAATAACAAATATTTGGAAATTAGAGAAATATTTGGGAACTTTGAACATCGAATAACTATTAAACACTGTCAATGAATACCTTATTTTTAATAAACCATGTAGCCAACTCAACACAAATAGCTATAATTAAATACATTCAAAGCCAAATAATTAACAACAAATAAAGATTGAAAATTATTCTCTAAAAACAATTACTAAAAATATGGATATAAATCAAAGTATGCCCTGGATTGTCGCCTTTCTCATAGGCTTTTCGTCCGCAATAATTAACATATTAGTAAGTAAAAACCAAAGGAAGATTTCTATACAAGCTATAAATAAGGATATATTATCCAAGAATAGACAAGAATGGATAAACACATTAAGAGATTCTGTTAGCCAATATTTATCAAGCCATGAATTATCTAAGCTTATAAGACAGTATGACCAAAAAAATAAAAATACACAACCTGAATATAAAGAAGAATTTAAGTCATGGCAACTACTTTATTACAAGATAAAGTAGTTACTAAATCCCAATGAGGGGAACTCAAAAAAATTAATTGAATTGATGACTCTATTAAACTTAGCAACAGACTATTCTTCAATGTCGAAAGAAGCAGAATATGAACGAATTAAAAACGAAATAATTAAAGTCACTCAAATAATTTTGAAAGAAGAATGGGAAAAGGTAAAGAAATTGCAATAGCCATAATAACTAATACAAATTCCAATGATTACCTAATTTAGGCGAAGAAATCCTACACATACAAATTTATATCAAAATCTATCATGACATCCAAATTTCATTCACTGATTCCCCTTTTACTGCTTACTTTTGTTTGCAGCACCATCGCCGCACAATCGAAAAGCCTCGATATTACCTATATTGCCAATGAAGGCTTTCTGTTGCAGTCGGCGCATCACAAGGTATTGATTGATGCCTTGTTTGATGAAAGTTACGGCACTTTTGCTGTTCCCGATAAATCGGTGTTGCAAAATATCCAGCAGTCGGTTGCCCCTTTCGACAGCATTGACGCGCTGTTGCTTACCCATTACCACAAAGATCATTGCAATCCGGTATTTATCAATCAATATCTTGCTAAACATCCGACGGTTCCGTTGGTTACCAGCAAACCTTCGCTGGTATTTATCGACGGGGAGTGTTTCGGCTTTGTCAGCCGGCAAGCGCAATTCCGCGAAATGACGCCTCCGGCTAACCGATCGGTTGCGAAAGCCATCGGGGGCATTCCGGTTACCGCTTACGCGCTGAAACATTTGACTTATCTCCGAAACGGTATCGATCTGGAGCAATACATGTTCAACCTCAGTTTTTACTTTACAATGGACGGCATCTCCGTGTTCCATTCAGGCGACGTGATGCCCGATGCTTTTGCGCTCTATCAGTCACAACACAAGGAATGGCAATTGCATACCGATGTGGCTTTTCTCTATTACAAGATACTGGAGGCGGAGCCCAAAGAGTTGAAACGGGTGTTGGATGTGCTTCAGCCCCGGTATATTGTACCGATGCACATTCCGCCTGCTGAAATTGCAGTATGGCAGGCAAAACTTCCCGAACTCAAAAAGAGGTTTCCGGGCATTCTCTTTTTCTCAAAACCGATGGATAAAGAGACGATAATGGTTCGGTCAAAATAAAGCGGTGATGGGATCGATCTGCTCCCATACCTCCAATGCGAACCGCTTACTTTTTAAGCAGATCTTTCACCCGGTTAAAATCGCCATCTGTCTTTTCGGGTGTTATTCCCAACAAATGAGCCAACAACGGATAAACATCGACATTGACAAAACCGTTCGATACATAACCTCTCTTAAAATCGGGTCCGTAGGCATAAAAAGCCACCTGCATATCCGGAGAGGCAGGATCGTAGCCGTGTGCCCCTTTGTTGGGCGAAGGCTTGTCGCCAAACTGCCAGCCGCAATCGGGACAAACCACTACATCGCCAATACGGTCGCTGGTACCATAATGAAGCGATGCCGGCATCTCCTCCTTTTTATAGGCTTTGATATGTGCTACATTTTTCAGGACAAGCAATACCGAGTCGCGACATCCGCTACGGATAAATAGCGATGTCGGATTGGCGCCTTCGGTTCGTTCCAGCCATCGCGCCGGGAGATAATCTTTCATGCGAATAAAGCGGTCGGAACTTATCTCCGTCATGCCATGATCGGAGGTAACAATAACATTGACTTTAGGCGCAACCGGAAGGGATTTGATTTTGGTCATCAAATCGCCGACAAGGCTATCGAGCAGATGCACTTCATGCGCCACCTCCTTGCTGTGAGGTCCGAAATGATGCCCTGTACCATCGGGCTCCGAAAAGTAAAGCATAATCAAACGCGGACGCTCTTCCTTTTTCATCTTCAACCACGACACTACCGTATCCACCCGCGCAGCAAACGAAATCTGCGGTTTCTGATCATATCGTTTATAGTAGGTAGGATGTGTGTGTTTGATGGCTATGTCCGATCCCACCCAATAAACATTTCCGGTTTTTAACCCTTGTCTTTGAGCCGTAATCCATATCGGTTCACCCAGATAGTAGTCCGGGTTATTACGGGTTGTGGAATCGTTCATCGAATAACGAATGCCGTGTACGGAATCCCAAAACGAGTTGTTGACAATACCGTGATGATCGGGTACCAAACCGGTTGCCAGTGTATAATGATTTGGAAAAGTAGAGGCCGGATATGAAGGTTTCATACTTTTGGCACGTATCCCTATCTGCGCCATTTTTTGCAGATTGGGTGTGGAATAAAGAGCGGGATAATCCCAACGAAATCCATCGAGCGAGACAATAATGGTATAATTTTCGCCCTGTGCCGAGACCCGAAGAATCGAGACTACAAAGAAGAGCCATAAAACGGAGAATACATTCTTATGCATAATTCAATTTTTTGATACATCGTGAAAACAGACTGCAAATGTAGTCATTCTGCCACAAAGACGGAGCAAAACCGACGCCAACAGTGCTGTCCTGTCTTTGCTCCGAAATCGGCAATCAGCAAAGAAAATTCGAATCCGCGCTTGTTTTGATTCTGATGCTTGTCTTGTTGCGCACGACAAATCGGACATAACAAGTAAAAGATTATGTTGGAAAAAAGGAGGGAAATAACAACCCGAAAGATTCAGTGTAAAAGCCGACAGTTATATTCGTTTCTCACTATTCTCTCTCAATGTCATACACAATAAACGGTTTATTCTAAACTAAAACGCATATTCCGTTTTATCTCATTCACGTTTTGCATATCAGTTAGCATTTCAAGTAATTGAAAGGCTACATCAAGACTTGTAGCAGGACCTGTTGACGTAATAATATTGCTGTCGACCACCAAACGTTGATCTAAAACGGTTACTCCAAAATCGGCTAACTGCCGACGTCTTGCACCATCATTTAAATCCCAGGTCGTAGCTTTTCTGTTTGTTAGAACTCCCGCTTTTCCGATTGGCAATGCACCAACACACACAGAAGCAATCAACTTTCCTTTGTCGTTAAACTTTCGGATTAAGCTGAGGAAACGTTCGTCATAAGCGTCTTCGTAAAAGCCGGCTTCGCCTGCACCTCCGGGAATAGCCAAAGCATCAAAATCATCAATATTTATTTGATCGAATGGTAGTTCGGGCTGTACAATAAGATTCCAATAACATTTTATCGTTGATCGTAAACCGGTGGTAATCAAATCAACCGATTCGATACCGGATTCTCGGCTCCAACCAAATACATCCGTAAACACACTCGCTTCATAAGCTTCAAATCCTTGAGCCAAAAATAGAAGAACTTTTTTAGACATAAAAAATAATTTTTATTGAATCGTACTTTCAATCCCGTTGAATCATGGATTTCTTTCAAAACATCGATTATGCGGCATTGCTGCATATTGTCCGTAATTTGCAATCTTCACCGACCCGGGGGCATAAGATCATAGTTTTTTTATGCAACTTTTGTCGATAAATTACCACAATACATCTCTCAGTCCGACAGATACTCCCGGGCCTCTTTCGTTAAAGGAATGACATCGGATTGGTCGATATATTGCAAGCCGAATTTTCGATTCAGAGTCATTAATAATTTCATACCAAAAGAGAGGCGGTTAATGTACGAATAAAGCCCAATGGCACCGTAAGATATAGGTTTGTCTGCGGTCTTATAAATGCTCTTAACATATTTTGCATCCTTAAATATTGTATCCGCGTCTGTCCCAAAAGCGAGATGCGTTTGAGGTGTTTTACCCGCCTTAATCAACGCAGCCATATTCTTTGCGCTCATAGCAGCAGCCATCGCCCCTCTTCCAATGCCAACCATTTTTATATTAGGTGCACCCAGAGCTATTGCTTTAAACATAGTGTCTTCCATCGCAATACCTCCGGCAATAGCTATGTCGGGCATCCAACCTCCCTCTTTTGCGATATCTTTCATAATCCCATTCACTATTTTTTCCAAATCAATTGTTGGATATCCCCATTCATTCATCATCTTACACGGACTATGTCCGGTTCCACCACCAGCTCCGTCAAAGGTAATTAAGGCAATGTTATTTTTTGATGCAATCCGTATCACGCGCCGAATATCTTCTATATCATATCCTGCCATTTTAAACAATATATTGTGGGCTCCAAGATCTCTGTATTTCCTTATCAATGCTTCAAGAATAGACTCATTCCACATCGGTAACCGCCCATATTGCATAACATGAAAACCTTCGCCACGATCAAATGCCTCTTTAATTCCATCTTCCATCGGATTAGGAAAGACTAAATATCCTTTATTTTTTAGGGACACCGCATCATCATACGAATATACCGGAGCTACGTGCTGAATTCCTTTAGCTGCCTGCCCGAACTTAATCTCTATGGTTCTAATTTCGAAGGTCTTTAATGCATATTCAGCCGTACCAACAACAATATCGTCGGCATTTACTTGCAACACGATATCGCCATATCCTTTTTCAAATCTCCTGAAACAATCAATCATTTTTCCAAGAATAGGGGCATGAATCACTTTACCCTTGTTGTCGTGTTTTAAATCCGAATCTTTATTAATGGCATTTTCACCTATTACAACCATCACTCCTGCCATAGCTGCTCCTGAGTAATAGTCTTCCCAATTCAGTTTTGCCATTGCAGGCAATATGACAGGAGCCTTTAATTTAATCTTATTCACATAGCCAATTTCGCAGGAAATATCTGCAACATGAACATTCGTTTGCTCGGCATCCTCAGCTGCGCCAATCGCGCCAAATATCCGCCCATTGATGTTGAAATGTGAAAAATCGAAAGGATATTTTTTTTCCGATGCAAACTGTTGGTCATTTGTATTATACGGATAGGCAACCTCAGCTCCTCTAATAGCGGACAACCCTATTTCACACAAACCCGTACATTTATCGGAGCATACTGAACACATCCCTGATAAATCACAAATATTATTGGGAGTTCTAAGTTTTGTGTTGGTAAAGGTTGTCGATAGTGTTGGACTTAATGACATAATAATCTCCTTTTATATAGTGTTATAGTTGATAATTGGCGGCTCCATATTTTAATACCCTCCATCATGTTGCTTTTTGGACTGATACTTGTTTTAGATTGACACATACCCCAAAAGCTACTGACGATCATCGAATTCGTATTATTAAAATCGGCAGTTATTCTGTAAATTCAATTATACTGCAACTTAGTATCCCGACAACGATTTTCTTTTTACGTCTCAAATCTACAAAAACCCTTTTAATAAGCAAACAATTTAGTTAATTTTATTCGGAATCATTGAAAAATAAAAAAAACGGCCTGTGAAAAGGCCGGGCCGAGGATTTACCCTCCGGGGAATTGTGCCGGGCATCGACACCCACTGCCGACACAAATGCAGTGCAACAACGGCACTACCGGGGAATAAATGAAGCAGAATCACTGGGAATGCCCCATCCGTAGCAGTTGCCGCCGCCTACCCGAATCAGAATCTCCTTGCCCCGTTGGCTTGTAAACTCTAAGCGGCAGTATCGAGTTAATTTTTGTCCGGATAAAATTAGGAAGTCCACACCTCTTATCCGGCAAACGCCCCTTCTTAAGAGCCAAACAGGTCTCTGACCGGTAATTTTCGAATCGTTTCAGGTCGATACCGAAGAGGCACGCTTTTTGAATCGGAACCGGTCTGTAAAACAAACAAAAGAAGCCATCCATTGCAGAGAAAAAACACTCGACCGGAGCAAAGACGGTGCACATTTCACTCCGGCTATTGACCTGGTTTCCTTTATCATTTACCATTCACCGGCGACCGTTTATCGTTAACGGCAAACTCTCCTCTTTTTTTCGATATTTGCAGGGCGTGGTGTCAGTATATTTTTTAAAAGCGCGGTAGAAACTGGCTCTGCTTCCGAAGCCGCATTCATAGCCGAATTCGCGACAACTACGATTGAAATGACAAACAACGCAACAAACGATATCGGCAATGAAGCCGGCAATAAACAGCAGCAGAAACCCTTGTACCCACCGAATATTGTAATAACTACGGTCGATTTCCCACAGATAACCGAAACGCCATTGCCGGTAAACCAGCAGGAAACAAAGAAAATAATAGGCACCAGATTGTATATAAAACTGAACATGGAACCCCATTATCAGCATGGTAACCAGCGACGAATCGACGAAAAACAATCCGGCCTTCTCTGCCTGCGAAAGTAATAGAAACCAAATAAGGGAACCGGACACCGGCAACATCGCCGCCAGATTGTAGGTTATATGGTAGCGGCAACGGCCTGCATGTCCGAAAAAAGCGATCAAGTAGCAATAAAGCGCGGGAGCCACCGGCATAACCGAGAGCAGATGAAGTGGAAAATAACAGACCATCAGGGTACAACTAGAGTGATTGTGGCACGAAAGTTGGTGGATACTGGCGAGATGATGCACTACCACAAACAAACCGACCACGGCAAGATAGCGGTTGATCCTCTTTCAGGATGATTTTCTCAAGAACAAGGCACCCGAAAAAAGGAGCAGCAGAATGACTATACAGACAGATAGATTGAGAATAAACATAATCGCCCTCGGTTGTAAGTATATATATTCCTCGACTACCCATATCCACCACAACCGAAGCCAGATACTTTTCCCCAACACACTCAGGCTCTCCTCACTCTACGAGTAGCAATAGTAGAATGTTAAACTTACTTAAATAAAAACATCATGCAAATATAAATCAATTGTAAACAAATTGACATTTACATTACAACAAAAATCGGAGTTAATAGTAATGCGGAATAAAAAACTAACAATATCATCCAAGGATTATCGGAGATACAAGTCGCTCCTGCTTGTTATTTCTTGATTTCCAATCCCCAATATACGGGCTTTGACGTTACAAATTGGATGAAAACGCTCTGTTTCATAACTCAGTTTCCCTTTCTATCAGAGAAGTTTAGAAGGGTCGACGCACCAAAACTGGCTCACACTTCCATACCGATACCGGTTCTCTAAATTAGCCTGTTAATAAGACAAATAATAGAAATTTTACGTCATCCCTCTCTCCGGCGAGAGAAGAGCAATTCCTCCGAAAATAACCCTTTTGGTTCGGTTGCAGATCGGCTTCTCTTCACGAACCAAAGGCATTCCGGGCACTCTCCCCTGCGGAAAAAGCACCCGAAGAGAAAAGAGAATGTGGGAAAAACAGGAAAAAGAACGATAAGGGAGCAGTTATTGAATCTTACAAAACACCCAACCATATAAGATCTATGGAAAGAGCTCTGTCTGTGGGTTATTTTAAACAATTTTATAATCCATAAAATAATAAACTCTCCCCAAAAATCATATTTTTTTCTAAAAAAACACTACCTTTGTTGCCTTCATCAAATATGTGAAGTTTAACCCTCTTATCAAGTAAAAATAGAAATTTCATGAAAAAGATTTTCCTCGTTTCCTTGCTTCTAATCCAAGGTTTGGTTGTATTTGCACAAACCGATACTACTGGCAATGCAGGGAGTGCAACAGCAGCAGAGACTAATAAAATCGATCAGATTGCCAAACTGACAGACAGCCAAAAAGCAGATGTAACCAAATATTTGAAAGAGTATTACGAGCACATCGACGATCTGCAGAAAGCAAAAGAAGATTTGCAGAAGATCAAAGACAATATTAAAATGCTGAGCGCTTTAATCAAAGGTGAAGAGTTGGGTTTCAACGATAACTTGAAAGATGTATTGACCAAACGCCAATATGACAAGTGCAGCGAATATTTGAAAGAAAGAGAAAACAAAGCAAAGAAAAAATACGGAGAACCGACTAAAAAAGTGGCAAAAAGCCACCCGAAAGTCAATCAAGGTTCTTAATCATCACCGATACAAATAAAAAATCCGGTTCGCCATCAGTGAACCGGATTTTTTGTGTTGATAGCAAAAGAAAAGCAAAGGATTTGCAACTTGATGTCCCGGCAGGTGACCTTCCTACGGAATATTTCACCCTACCCTGCTCTACCTCAAATCAGTTATATACAACACAAGATCTTTACATCCAATTTCATCCTCGCACGGCACACAAGATTCTGCACATCGCGTTTCTTTACGATAAATGTTCGGGTAACCTACCGGATAATGATTCGACAAGAGTAGCGCAGTTTATAAAAGACAATCCGGTTTGCCAAGGAGCAAACCGGATTTTTCAATTGAGAACAAAAAGAGAGAAGCACGGCATTTCTATCCATCTGACAACTACCGATCGGCTACCTCTTACCGTTCACACGCATCATTTTTTCTTATTCCTTATAAACGGTCGAAGACCGAATGGTTGAATAGGCGGCGAAATAACCGTGGGGCGTTGTTGATGTTCCGGAAGGTGATACCAACTTGACATTGGTGCGGATATTGGACGGCTGCCCGCCGAATAAAGGATTCCGCCCCCAGAATTCGGTCGATGCCTCATCCACAAAGTCCTTGTAATCTTCTGTTATACCACTCATTTCTAGCGTTATCAGATCACCGCTCTGAAGAATTTCATCTTTCTTCTCGGACGAAAAATACATGTATGTAGTCCCGTTAAGATAGGTGCCGCTAAAGAACTCATCGTTAGTCACTCCCCACTCCTGAATACTATCGGAGACACACACATTGTTTCTATAGAGACGCCCCATATAATAGTTCTTTTCAGTGGCTGGTTCTTGCATCCATATTTTAACGGCCCACATATCTTCGCTGAAAATATGGCTTTTCTCTACACTGATCTTTTCCAGCAAAGGACGTCGTGCAATCTGAGAGGTAGCGGTATAAGTTTCCGTTGTTCCATCTCCGTCGACGTCTACATCAGTAATGGTAAGGGTATACGTACGACCGACAACGCCATAATAATCCGATGGTGTTTTATAGGCTCCCTTTACAGAAGGATCTTCTGTCAACGTAACCGTTGCGATTCCGTCATTAAGGGTGACTTTAGCTCCGGAAACCACAGCAGCCGCCTTATTGGAGAAGTAGTCGGATGTCTTTTTCAGATAGACGGTATGTGCCACCGTATCGGTAGTAACGCATCCATCGACCACCAGAGCGGGTTTAACGCCATCGAGCTTGATATCGATATCGGTAGTGCAGGCAATCAATATAAGTGCTGCTACAATTGCGGAAATATAATATTTAAGTTGCATGTTCTCAGAATTTAAAATTATATGTAATTGAAGGAACGAAAGTAAACAGATAGGTCATTTGCGCTTTGGTTACATAAGCATTATCCTGATCGTTCACGAAATTGATAGCCCAGGCATTTTTATGCGCATAAGCATTATAGACGGAGAAGTTCCATTCTCCCGTCCAAAATTTTTTCTTCTTTGCTTTGGGCTTCCAGGTAAGCGACAGATCCAACCGATGGTAATCGGGCATCCGGTATTCGTTGCGTTTGGAGTAGACAGGCAAAATAACATTGCCGATTTCCATCCGGGCAACAGGATAGGTGATGGGCTGACCGGTTGAGTATACAAAATTGGCTCCGAACGAAATATGGTCGTTAAGATCGTAGTTTCCGACAATATACACGGTATGCGGTCTATCGTAAGGCGCCAGATAAGTTTGATCGTTATTCACACCGCGAATGGTACGTTCCGAACGGGAGTAGGTATAACTGATCCATCCGGTGAGTTTTCCCTCGTTTTTCTGCAGCTGAAATTCGGCTCCGTATGCCCGCGAATGTCCGAAACGTAATTCACCCTCCAGTTTACGGTTCAACAACAAATCGGCATGGTCTTTGAAATCAATCGTATTTGCCATCGATTTATAAAACAGCTCTACCGAAGCTTCCAGTTTGTTATTCAAAAAGTTGCGGAAATAACCGACAGCATATTGATCACAAGTTTGCGGTTTGATATTTTTGCCGGCAGTAAACCAGAGGTCGAGCGGAGTACCAGCCGTGGAATTGGAAGCCATTTGCAGAAACTGATTGGTGCGAGCATAACTGGCTTTCACCGAAGAATTCTCACTCAAACGGTAATTGAGACCTAAACGCGGCGACAATCGGTAATATGTTTTTATCACTTTCCCGGCTCCATACACGGCCGAATCGATCGCATTATAATTATCATCGAAATGATATACCGTTCCCTTTCCGATACTGGAAAAACCGGTAAGCCGCAGTCCGGCCTTTACCGAAAACCTTTTGCTAAACTGATATTCATCGGACAGATAAATGGCTTGTTCGTATGCATTAATATCGGGCAAAATATAATCGTCAAAATCCGTCGCGCCTCCTTTACTGGTTACCGTTCCAGGTTTCAGATTGTGTAACACGTTGTTGTATCCGAATTTCAGCGTATTTTCGGGAGCTATAAACCACGAGAAATCAGCTTTCAGACCTGCATCCTGCATGCTATACTTCCAGTTGAAGTTTGTCTGATCGGCAAAATCAGACTCCAGTCCATAATTATAGTGACTGTAGTTGAGTGAAAAATTGCTGAACAATTTCTGCGAAAAGAGGTGGTTCCAACGCGCCGTAACGGTAGAATTTCCAAAATTAAATCCGGCATCCTTATTTTTGAAAACATCCTGTCCCAGATATCCCGAAAGAAACAGACGGTTTTTATCGTCAAAACGGTGATTTATCTTGGCATTCAAATCGTAAAAATAGAGTGTATTATCCTTCACATCCTTATCGGACGAAAGTTTCAGAAACAGGTCGGCATACGTACGACGGGCAGATACGACATAGGTAGTCTTCTCGGAGCCTATCGGACCTTCCAATGTCAACCGACTCGATATCAATCCGATTCCGCCACTTCCAGAGAATTTTTTAGCATTACCGTCCTTCATCTGCACTTCGAGCAACGAAGAGAGGCGGCCATCGTACGTAGCCGGAATATCTCCCTTGTAAAGAGTCATGTTTTTAATCGCATCATTGTTGAAAACCGAGAAAAAACCCATCATATGCGATGCATTATACACGGTAGCCTCATCGAGCACAATCAGGTTTTGGTCGATACCGCCACCCCGCACACTAAAGCTGGATGTTCCTTCGCCTGCCGAAACTACTCCAGGCAGTAACTGAACCGCCTTCAACAGATCGACCTCACCCATCAATGCCGGCATCTTGCGGATTACATTGATCGACACCTGTCTGGAACTCATCATATTGGCCGAAACATTAGCATCTTTCCGACGCGAGGTCACCACCACCTCTTTCATTTCGGTAGTCGATGCCTTCAGGGCTACATCCAATTTCAAAGGAGTATTCAGATCCAACGCACGTGTTAACGACTGATATCCCACATACGAAAACTCCACCGTGTATTTTCCTTTCGGAATACTCAACGAGTAGAATCCGTAATTGTTGGTAACGGTTCCCACTTTCAACTCCCTGACGTAGACAGTAACCCCTATGAGTGCTTCTCCGTTTGCATCATCCTTCACATTTCCACTCAAACTCATCCGTTCTGCCATAGGTGTGACGGCAGAAGCCGCCACAGCAAACAGTAGTAGACACAATAAAACCCATTGCCTTAAGATCATAAAAATTAAATTACAGATTTGATTAATATAACTAACACCTACACAAAATACATTTAAAGCATTCTCTATTTACACCTAACGAATAACATCAAATTATAACTTTCCCTACCTCCGTCACATTCGTCCCTGCATTTGCATGGAAAAAGATAAAAGAAGCTGTAGCAAAAACAAACCGGGAATACAAAACTGGTAGCTTATGTCTTTACCTATTTTTGTTCGGTCTGAAGCAGATTGATGCCGGTATTTCTCTGCCTTGAAATGAATCGCAGCAGTGAGAAAGAAGAAAAAAATAAAAAAACACAGGAAAGAAAGATGAAATGCTATAATAGTACATAAGAACTTTTACTTTGATACTATTTATATGACAATCGTTGCAGTAAATACCCCTATTGTTCCGATCTTTTCACCTGAAGAAATCTAGCATTTTATCCAAAATCGCCCATACCTATAATTGAAGTTATCAAAATACATGCTCAACATCGCTATTCGGGTTGATTGCAATACCGTTTCAGTTTTTCAAAATATTGTCCCACATGTATCCCATCCACAAAGGCATGGTGAACTTGTACCGAAAATGGCAACAACACTTTCCCATCTTGTTCGAAGTATTTTCCCCACGAAATACGGGGCACGGAATCATTACGGTTAATTGAAATGGTATGCGACAAATGAGTGAACGAGATCCATGGAATACAGGTAATGTAAAGAAAATCGTCACGATCGATCATAGGAGCGAAATCAAAATAGCATTTTTGGCTTGCGGATACCTCTTGAGCCTTGTGTACGAAATCGAACAAAGTTCCTTCCATATCCATCGTCACAAACTTAAACAGATCCTCGGTTGAATCCGAAGACATATCGGTAAAGGAGGGATGAAGCTTGTCATGGAGTACCACCTGCTTGCCTTCACGCACACGGTAGCGGAAATTTTCACACTCATCGGTTACCTTGGTAACAGCGTAAATCATCGCGTAATAAAACGGCAAATTATGTTCTTTTACAAAACGCAGGAAATGCGTTACATCAATGTTTGCGCAAATGTTATACTGCGGATAATCCATTCGGTAAAAGAACTCAAAATGTTCCCTACGTTTCCAATTCTCAAGATCGATAGTGTGCATTATATTGTAGATTGTTTCCGTTCCGGTATTTTATTTATTTTTTTGCATTCACAATTTCAGAACAAATTCCATTTTGCATGCTTATAACTGCTAGTCTGAGATGGCATCACGTCTGATAGCATATATCAGTTCGTCAATGAGTACTCCATTTTTAATCACAATTTTTTCGAACATTGCTTCGAGCACAAAGCCTGCTTTTTCGAGCACACGTTGCGATGCAAAATTGAATTCGAAAGGTGTGGCATAAATACGATTGACTCCAAAGTTATTAAACACCAATGCCACCATCTCTTTGATTGCTTCGGTCATAACGCCCCGCCCCCTGAAAGGTTCTCCAATCCAGTAACCCAATTCGGCATTAAGACGCATAATATCGTTCTGAATCAAGACGCCGATTCCTCCGACAGCATGTCCGTCTATCTCTATAGCCCTATAAAAGGCCGCAGGATTATTATTGGCAAACGTAATAAATTGTTTCCATTTAGATATATCCTCCCCCGGAAAAGCATCGGACATATACCGGCAAACATTAAAGGTGGCATATTCGGCGGCATTGCCTGCATCCGAAATGCGCCAAGGTCTGAGAAGAAACGGTTTTGTATCGCTCATCAATAGTTATCTCTTTTTAATTGTTCTGCAAAAATAAAATCAAAGTTGTCTCTGACAAAACCTTTATCGATGAACACAGATAAAAAACCGTTGAAGCAGCCAGATTGCATGGTGAGTAAAATAGATTTCACAAGCGATAAATATAAAAAAAGGCTCAACAACAAACTTTTTTGTATCTATTTCTATGCTCAAAAGAGGCATGATCAAATCTCATCACCCCCCATCCATTGTTTGAATTCATGCGTTTTATCGATACTTACAAAAACATCAGTATCGGATGGAGGAACAAGCGCCAGTTTCAATCGACTCTTAGGAAAAACAAATGCCTTATCTATGGCTGTCAGACGAACCAAAAACTGACGATTAACCCGGAAAAACTCTTTGGAATTGACCATCTCTTTCAGATTATCGAGGCTATAATCGATGGCGAACCGGGTATTGGAATTCATCACCATAAATGTTATTCCCGATGTAGAATAAAAATAAGCGATATCGGCCACATTGACCGATTTAAGCTTATCGCCCACGGTCACCATAAAACGTTCCCGATAGGCAGGATGAGGTCGAAGCAAATCACGCAGCAAAGCTGCATCTACCATCTGCAACTTCTCGGCAGTCCATGAACGATATTTTTCGATAGCCCGACCGAGTTCTTCCTTATCAATCGGCTTCAACAGATAATCTATACTGTTATGTTTGAATGCTTTTATGGCATATTCGTCAAAAGCGGTGGTGAAAATAATTTTGGAATGAACCGCTACCTGTTCGAATATAGCAAAACTCAGATCATCTTCCAATTGAATATCAAGAAAAATCAAATCGGGTTGCTTATGCGTACCAAACCATGCCACCGACTCTTCAACCGATTCAAGTTTAGCCTCAATCGCTATCGCAGGATCAATCTCTTTTATCATATTTTCCAGTCGACGTGCAGCAAAAATTTCATCTTCGATAATTACTGTTTTCATAGTATTTGTATTTATAAATTTTCCACCAATGGAATTCTTGCAATAAATTGATTCTCTGTTTTTTCAAACACAGGTAACTTTTGATTTAGCAACTGGTAGCGATTAAGAATATTTTTCAGACCCAGTCCGGTAGAAACAACCTGAGAGGGACGTTCCTGAAGATTATTTATCACATTCAGATAGTTGCGTCTATCTACAAAAATATCAATAGTAAGAGGTTTACTCTTCGACATCACATTGTGCTTAATCGCATTCTCAATCAGTAGTTGCATCGCCAATGGAATGATTTTATCAGAACGCTTGCTTTCGGGTATCTCCACACGAACTACCAATTTATCCATAAAGCGTATGTTAAGAAGAAAAATATAGGCTTTTATAAAAGTAAGTTCGGTATTCAAATCGATCAGTTCATTATCACGGTTTTCGAGAACATAACGATAGACTTTCGATAGTTGCTCCGAGAATTGTTCGGCAAGATCGGGATCTATCTTAATCAAAGAAGTAAGTACATTAAGGCTATTGAACAAAAAATGAGGATTCACCTGCTGTTTTAACACATCATACTGCGACTGCAAATTCTCTTTCTGCAGGTTGATAAGCTGAGTACGGGCTTCTGCCAGTCGCTTCGAACTATCTTTGACCCGTTTCTCCAGATGGCTGTTCAGTTTTTCCAATTCGGATTTTGCTATTTGCAGTTCCGTCTCTATTTTCAAGCGTTCGGTAATATCGCGGATAACAATAAATTCCGCAGGATTACCCTCAAAATGCAATGTTCTGGCATTTAATTCAACGGTGATCTTTTTTGAATCTTTGCGAATAAAATAGTTGCGAAAAATATTGTTATACGGCTCTCCCACCATTTTCTGTCCATGATACCTGAACAGCAACTCAGGATCTTCTTTATCAATATAATCTTGCAAAGGTCTTTCGAGCAATTCTTTTATATCATACTTCAGCATATCACACATCGCCTGATTGGCAAATTTCAGTAATCCGTTCTGAACGATAACAATACCATCGGTTACGTTTTCAATCAACAAACGATATTTCTCTTCACTTTCGGCCAATGCCTTTTGCATTGCTCTATGCTCCGTCATATCAATCATGATTCCGCGCGATCCGATTACCTCTCCATTCACAATCAGAGGAGCCGCCGAAATCATGGCATCGAATACTTTACCGTCCTTTTGGCGAAAAGTAAAAAACAACCGTTTTTCTGCAGGCAGTACACTGTTAGACAAACTGCTCATGTTCTGACGAATCTGATTCATATGATCCGAATTTACCACATACGAAAAGACAGAAACGGGTTTGGTTTCATAATCAGAGCCGAATCTATCCCGTCCTGCTTTATTGAGATATTTGACATTTCCCTGCCTGTCCATCTCATAAACCATCTGAGGAAGCATCTCTGTTAATTCTCGATACTTTTTCTCACTATCACGTAGTGCTTGTTCATTTGCTTTACGCTCCGAAATATCTATTGCAATACCTCTTACCCCAACAAATTTCTCATCCCGGTAAATTGGGATCGAATAGGTAATAACCGGCACATGATGTCCATAAGTATTAATCCCGGTATACTCGCACATCAACTCACGCGTCTCCCCTTCCATCAGACGCCGAAGATTGTGAGCCACCAGTGGACGATCGCTTTCCACAAAACAATCAAGAGTAAATTTGCCATAATCAGCATCAGAAAAGCCAAATGTCTCTTTTCCACATCTGTTTACATACACAAGATGTAGTTGTTCGTCTAATTCAAACAATGTCTGCGGCATAAAATCAGCCAGATCGCGATACCTCCGTTCACTCTCTCGTAACGCATCTTCCATAACCTTACGCTCTGAAATATCAACAATAAGTCCACGAGATCCAACTATCCTATTATTTTCGATAATAGAAGTTCCATAAATAACAACGGGCACTTCTGTACCATCTGGGCGACAGACGGTATATTCCATCGGAGCGGCCGCAATAGGTTCGAGCTTGCCATTGCGCCGAACAACCCGCCGCGATTCGTCAGCCAACGTAGCAGTCATCAAAGCCTGATCAGTTGGTTTAAAATAGGAAGTCGCCGGCCTGTCATGATAATCAAGCTGTTTCAATCCCAACAATTTCAGCCCAGTCCGGTTCATATAAGTCGGCATGCCGTTTACGTCCAGTTCATAAACCGCCAGAGGTAACATTTCGGATAGTTCATGATATTTCAACTCGCTTCTTTGTAGTTCATATTGAATGCGAATACTCTCTGTAATATCGTGAATAGTATAAAAAGTGGCTTTTATACCCTGAAAATCGATTATAGAGGAAGACACTTCACAAATGTATTCTTTACCAGACTTACCAACCATGCGTATTTTGTTATGAATGGTTGAAAAATCTATATTCTGTGGCCTATCGGCAATATACCGTGCTTTTACAACATCATCCGGATGTACGATATCAAAGGCATCAAGACTATATAATTCCCGATACTCATATTCCAGCATCCGGCAAATAGTTCTGTTGGCAAACAAAATCTGATTATCACAAACAATCAAAATCCCATCCTGAGAGTGCTCCACCAATGTCTTGTACTTAGCTTCACTCTCTCGCAGATTCCGTTCCATCTGTTCGCGCTGCGTAATATCCCGGATAGAGGTAAAAGAGGCATTTCTTCCATTTACTTGGACTGTAGATGCATTCAATTCAATCAAAATACTTTTCCCTGACTTATGAATAAAACGGGCCGTATAATGATGTGTATCTGATTCTCCATTCATACGCTTATAATGGAGATCCATTACTCGATCTCTGTCCTGAGGATCGAGTAGTTGGGAGAGATCCAACTTCAGTATCTCTTTTTTGGTATAACCGGACAACTTACAAAAAGACTTGTTCACCAAGAGAAATTGTCGATTCTGAATCAGAGCCACCGCATCTAATGAATTTTCAATCAAATGTTTGCACAAACCACCTTCTTTCTCAACATTGAGCATTATATGTATATTATCCAAAATTTCTCCCATCGCAGGCTAATATTATATTTTTCAAAGGTCGTAAAGATATATTTTTATATGTCTCTTTCAAAAAAAAACTAGTTGAATGACCGAAAGATAATAACGATAAAGCTTTTATCCATTATGAACAACAACATTTCTACCCGAATGACTGACAACCCGAATATAGAGTCTGTCATTTAAGAGTAATCCCTTCCCACTATTTATGGGCATTTATATAACCCGATAACCGAAAGCGGAAGCGTTACACGAGCCGATTACCCAACAACTCAGAATTTATTGAAGAGATATATACAATCAAATGTTCTGCAGAAAGCTATGCTATCTAATATATACACGACTATTCAAATAACATGATTTAAACAAATTAATTTGTCATCCACCTAAAATTGCAGTACATTTACTATTCTTTCTGAAATTGAGACACAAATTTCGATCTGACTACTTTCAAACCAAATTTCTAATCAGAAAAAGCATTATCAATGCTTGATCCGAGACGCCGTAATTATTATTTATATAGCGTTTTGTGCGTACTGTTATTAATCACTTAAAATTAGAAATTATGACACTTGAAGACATCAAACGAATTGCTCTTTCCAATGGAAAGGAAACCTGTTTTTTCAACATTCAGGAACACACCAAAAATGAGTATGTTGCGGTTGGTAGCAACGGAAATATCTTACGATGGAAAGCCACCGGCGGTAATGAGCAAAAATGGGTATTGCTACCTGTCGGAACCGAGGGAAATTTTAATATCATTACATTACAGAACGGTGAAAATATGGCTGTTGGTAGTAATGGGAACATTCTACGATGGGCTTCCACGGGCAATAAAGATCAACGATTTACATTTCTCAATTACAACGAACAAAACAAAACCTATAACATACAGGAACACACCAAAGATGAGTATGTTTCGGTAGGCAGCGATGGAAATATTTTGAGATGGAAGAAGACAAATGAAAACAGTCAGTTATTTACCTTAGTCCCGATCAATGTTATAGGGTACCCTGACGAAACAAAAATAAAAAGCATTCTGAATGGAGAAACAGTCTACAAAAGCGAAGAAGAGATTCCGGCTCCCCCTGTATGTGATTACCTGAAAGACTCCCCTAGTGAAACTCCGCACTATATTATCGAAGGAGTAGAGGTGCTACCTTCCGTGTTGGTATCCGATAGCAGATACTCCAATGTTATCGACCAAATCAATGCTCATCCCTATTATTACCTTGTCAGAAGGCGCTACTGGAAGAATATTTATGACAAAATATTATTGCCCGACATGACAGAATCAATGCAAGCTACAGTATCGTTTGGATGCTCAAGAACCGATATCAAACAAATTGAAATTTCCGTAGGTGTTGTTGTGGGTGCATCTGTTTCTGGCGAAGGTGGTAGTAAAAAAGCAAAAATATCGGGCAAATTATCAGCCCAATACTCATGGACTAAAACCGAGCTTTCAAGACAAGAACAAACCACCGAGGAGACGATAACACAAACCGAAACATCAAGCCTGTCTATCAAACAAGAGGCTCGTATCATTGCATGGCAAGCGATCGATAATTATATTTTGTACGATGCCAAGAATAATGTAGTAAACAATTGGACTATGTACGATAATGATCATAAGATTATTTGGCAAAGCGGATCGAAGACAAACGGATAATAATCGAAAGCCATAAAAAATGAGGGTACCCAAATAACAGGGTACCCTCATTTATCCTATTTTTAATCCATTATTTCAAAAATTATTCCTTTTCAGAGCCTACTACTTTCGTTAATCGGGGATCAAAAAAGAATCGATATGTTACCGTTCCCTGCGAAGGCGTTTTAAATGTGTGCGACATCTTCCAGCCAATATATTTTCCTTTGAACGATTTTGCATAAATATCAGCCTGCGTTTTCAGCAATGCCGCAGAATCTTCATACTGTTTGACTTTATCTTGCAAAGCTTCCTGCTGTTTTGATGTTTGAGATAAAATAGCATCTCCGGTTCCGTTCACAAATAAATTATGGTAATACTCAGCCTTGCGGGCAAGATCCACATATCCCGAATCGCTTTTATAAGAAGAAAACAATGAATCAAGACTGCCAAAACTGATCGGATGGTAACTTTTATAATCGCTCAACGTGTGTGACAACTCTTCATCAATCAACATCTGCGCTGTCTCCTTATTATTTCCACACGAAGATAAAACAACAGCAACGGCAACAAACAACAAGAGTTTTTTCATCATATCATTGAATTTGAATGCATTTGTAAAATATCTTAACGCTTATTCTCAAGCGCAAAGATACGATGATTCTACTGATTCATGATTCTGACAGAAAAAAAATAATAGAGAACAAACAAAAATAAGTTTAAAGTACAACGGCATCCGAAACATTTTATCCAATGAGCTACTAAAATTCTATCCTATTATTGTATCAATCAATTACATTCACAAGAAGCTATTCATTATTCAACATAGTCAAAACTAATTGAATCAACGCAATAAAAGCTGTATAAATTCATGACTTTGGCAAGAACCGTACAATCCCTTCAGAGCCTCAAACTCATCGTATTTTTGAACTCCATCCGGTTGCTGTCCGGGACGGTAAATAATGAAAGGTACCGGAGCGGCCGTATGAGTACGAATGCCACACGGTGTGGGATGATCGGGCAATATAGCTATCGTCACCGGCTCATTCCAGGTGGAGACCTCTTCAAAAATCGGCTTTACCACCCTAGAATCGAGGTACTCAATTGTTTTCACTTTCAATGCCACATCACCTTCATGACCAGCTTCATCACTGGCTTCAATATGCAGGTAAACAAAATCATCGGTACGCAAAGCATTAATAGCCGCTTGCGCTTTTCCCTCATAATTGGTATTATAAAGACCGGTAGCACCTTCTACAATAATCGGACGCAGACCGGCATACACGCCAATGCCTTTAATCAAATCGACAGCAGAGATCACGGCACCGCTTTTCACTCCAAACAGCTGACTGATGGTTTGCATCTGAGGACGATAACCCGGCGACCACAACCAAATGCTATTGGCTGGATCTTTTCCTTGAGCTTTTCTTTTTAGATTGACAGGATGATTTTCAAGCAATTGTTGCGATTTGAGTGTTAGTTCATTCAATCGACAAGCAGTATCTTCCGCCTCCGGAATCAATGCCTTAATCATAACTTCGGAGAAAGAAATTCCCGGCACATCGTGCGGAGGCGTACAACCAAGATGCTTATTACCTCCTTTCATTTTTAATAGATGACGGTAGGAGACTCCCGGAAATATCTTAATAATATCATCGCCCAGTTCTTGATTCAAATACGCAACCAACTCAGCCGCTTCCTCATTCGAAATGTGACCTGCCGAGTGATTTTTGATTTTGCCATGCTCAATACAAATCAAATTGCAACGCATAGCCATTTCGCCATCTTCAATAGGAATTCCCATACTAGCAGCCTCCAGCGAACCCCTACCCTCAAATACTTTCGGAACGTCATATCCCAATACCGCCATATTTGCGATCTCGCTACCCGGAGCAAAACCTTCCGGAATCGTGTTCAGCATCCCAGACGACCCCAGTGTGGCCAGTTTATCGATAGTTGGTTTTTGTGCTGCTTGCAAAGGAGTTCTTCCTCCCAGTTCGGCAATGGGCTCATCAGCCATCCCATCACCCAAAATTACAATGTATTTCATCTTTCAATAATTTCGTATGAATAAGCGACATACAGTCATTTTCACTCCCTTTATTATTATTAAAAACAACTTGTCATCGGTTATGCAAAGATACAAAAAAAGAGTTGTGAAGGATCTCGGTTATTAACACATTGCATATTTCTGCAAAATCGGTATATTTTCGGATTTTATTAAAGTAAAATTACTAATTTTGGACCCACTAATAGTTAAAGAGAACGAAAACATTCAGCAACCTTATCCGAATAATGAAATGAACACGTTGCTGCACAACGTCCAAGAAAATTGAACTAATTTTTAGCAACATAAAATTAAATAGGTTCTTAGGTAAAACAATTATCGTATGAAAGAAGCTTTACTTCAGTACGCATGGCAACACAAGCTATTCTATAACAACAATCTCACGACTGTTAACGGTAATACCCTTGAGATCATCGATCCGGGACAACTCAACACGGATGCCGGACCCGATTTTTTCAATGCCAAAATAAAAATAGGAAATACGTTGTGGGTCGGAAATGTAGAAGTCCATGTCAATTCTTCGGACTGGGAGAACCACCATCATACGGAAAATAAAGCCTATAGCACTATTATTTTGCATGTTGTGGCCAATTGGAATGCGAACATATACCGCACTAACGGAGAAGAAATAGAGCAGTTTGTTTTACCCTATTATCAAGATCTGGAGCAACGATACGACGCTTTGTTACAACAAGATGCATTTGTTGCGTGTGCTGATCGGTTAGCGTGTGTGCCCCGAATACTTCTGTCCGGATGGAAAAATGCGCTATTAACCGAAAGACTGGAACGGAAAACAAACGACATCGAAACATTGCTCGCAAACTCACAAAACGACTGGGAAGAAGCCTTCTACATTACACTTGCACGGAACTTCGGAACTGGCATCAACTCCATTCCATTCGAACTTTTAGCCAAAAGTCTGCCTCAGGTATATCTGGCAAAACATAAAGACAACTTGTTTCAACTGGAGGCCATGTTATTCGGTCAATCGGGTCTACTGAATGATACTTCTAAAGATGATTATAGTCAAGCTCTTAAAGAAGAATATGATTTTCTGAAGCGGAAATATCAACTACAGCCGATCAATCATCACCTCTGGAAGTTATTGCGCCTACGACCACATAATTTTCCTCATATCCGAATTGCACAATTTGCCTCATTGACCTACAATTCGACCAAACTATTTTCAAAAGTAATCAATGCAAAATCTTTAGCTGAAATGGAGAGCCTTTTTCAGTGCAATACATCGGATTACTGGCAATTACACTACACTTTTAATAAACTTTCGGCATCCAAAAACAAACCCATTGGAAAATCGACAGTTAAAGTTTTGCTTATAAATACGGTCATTCCCTTTCTGTTTAGTTATGGCAAATATAAAGATGATGAACGAATGCAGGAAAAAGCGCTTACTTTGCTGGAACAAATCCCGTCAGAGCAAAACAGCATCATTGCCAACTGGAAACAACACAATATAGCTGCATCTTCCGCATTTGACAGTCAAGCATTAATCCATCTCAAAAAAAACTATTGCGACACTAAAAAATGCCTGCAATGTCGCATTGGGCATTTTGTGTTATCTCAAAACAGGTAAATACAATCTGTTTATAAAAATACTTTAATTTAGTATTCCACATTAAACTTTTTAGCGTTTCTTGTATCTCATTAGTGACTATTGTTTAGAAATACTTCATTTTTGTAAATTAAACGCTAAATTTTAGACTACATGAAAAACTTGTTCCTCGCTCTATTTTTATCTCTTTCGGCAACTATTTCGGCTCAAAACATCACGGCAACCGGATCTATTTTTGACACGAAACACCAACCTCTCATTGGAGCTACTGCGACGCTTTACAGCAAAGCCAATTCGAATCACAAATTGGGCGATGTGGCGAATGCAAACGGTTCTTTCTCAATTAAAGGATTATCGCCTGGCACATATACGTTGCAAATTTCGTTTGTAGGGTTTACAACATTGACCAAAAATATTGAAATTAAGCAAAACAATCAACGATTAGGTAGTTTTACTCTCAAGGAAGAGTCGATAGACCTCAAAGAAATCACTGCTGTAGGACGGGCAACGCGTGCACAACAAACAGAAGACACTATAAAATATAATGCCGATGCCTTTAAAACCATTCAAGGCGCAGATGCAAGTACGTTGATATCCAAAATGCCCGGTATTGTAGTGGATGGTTCGGGTAAAATACAGGCTCAGGGAGAAACCGTACAGAAAGTAATGGTGGACGGTAAACCGTTTTTTGACGGAGACCCCAATCTGGCTTTGAAGAATTTACCTGCTGAAGTAGTACAAAACATCGAAGTGTTCGACAAAAAGAGCGAACAAGCCGAATTTACCGGTTTTGAAGATGGCAATTCGGTAAAAACCATCAATGTTATCACACGAAGAGGAATGCAAACCGGTGTTTTCGGAAAATTGAATGCCGGTATCGGGATAGACGAAGATAATAAAACCGACTATCAGGGATCGCTATCCATGAATATATTCAAAGGTAACCGGCGCATTACCCTGTTGGGAATGTCGAACAATATCAATCAGCAAAATTTTTCGCAGGACGATTTAGCTGGGATTATGGGTGGAATGAGCAGAGGAAGCCGTGGCGGCAGTTCCGGTAGTTCTTCGCTGGTTTCCGGTAGTAGCGGCTTAACTAAAACCAATGCCGGTGGTTTGAACTATACCGATAAATGGGGAAAGAAAATAGACATTACCGGAGGATACTTTTTCAACATGACTAATAATACACTGATTCAGTCAAAAAATGATACCTATTTCAAACCGGATGCCTTAGGAAGAATCCAGACATCGGACGAAAATGATTTTTCCAAGACAAAGAATATCAACCACCGCTTCAATCTAAAATTGGATTATCAGATCGACAAAAACAACTCGTTGACATTTATGCCGAACTTAAGTTTCCAGACTAATAACGGGAACAGTTCTATGCTCTACAATACTTATCTGAACGGACTTTCATCTACCAAAACCAACACAATTTCAAACCGAGACGTAACTGCCAATAATCTATCGGCCATGCTGTTGTATCGCCATCGATTCAGCAAAGCGGGACGTACTATTTCACTGACATTGAACGGAAATTCCACTGAAAATAACAACGACGGCTACACTGAAAAACATTTTCTAAACAATGTTATAACGGAAGACGACTACCAAACGATTTTGAACAATTCAAACGGATATAGCCTGGGAGCCAATGCAATATACACAGAACCTTTAAGTAAAATGTCACAATTACAGGCCACCTACCGCGTTAATTACAACCACCGCGACATCGACAAGCAAACAAGAGATAAGATGACTATGGTATTGGATACCGCACTGTCTAACTTATACAA
The DNA here is from genome assembly GCA_017860295.1 of Bacteroidota bacterium. Taxonomy (GTDB): domain Bacteria; phylum Bacteroidota; class Bacteroidia; order Bacteroidales; family Paludibacteraceae; genus Microbacter. The sequence goes on from JAFNAS010000015.1 coordinate 65,109, forward strand.
CAGCGATTATTTGACACAATCGGGTGGCTTGGGATACCGACTCAGCAGTAAAGGATTAATGTTGATGGCCAATTTCGATTTTCAACATGCTGCTCTTACCGGCAATCAAACCTATCCGCTAAATGTCAACACCGATAAATCGTACAACAGTATATTACCTAATCTGATGCTGAATTACCGTTTCAACACATACAATACCGTAAGAGTTTTTTTACGTTCTTCAACGGCAGCTCCCTCTATACAGCAATTGCAAAATGTAATTGACAATTCCAATCCGGCTGCTGTTACCGGAGGTAACCCGAATCTGAATCAGCAAATATCGAATAATGCTATGTTCCGTTACACTTTTACTCCAAAGTCGGGACAAACCCTGATAGTGATGTTCAGTGCGGGAAATACCTTGCACTATATTGGAAACTCAACCATTTTGGCTACCAAGGATAGTGTGTTGCAAAAAGGTATTACACTCCGAAGCGGAGCTCAATACAGTTCGCCGGTTAACTTATCCGGTAGCTGGAACATGAATTCTATGTTTACGTTCGGATTTCCTGTAGATTTTCTCAAAAGTAATCTGAATATTTCGACCAATTTCGGATTTACCCAGATTCCATCTCTTTACAATGGAATAAAACAAATGACAAAAAATTATACTATTACGCCCAAGGCAATCCTCGGCAGCAACATTAGTGATAAACTTGACTTTACATTTTCCTACAGTTCGGCATATAATATTGCCCGTAACAGCGCATATTCATCTTCAAACAACACATATCTGAACCAAACAGCAAGTTTTAAACTCGACTGGATATTCTGGAAAGGATTAACATTCCAGAATGCGATGACCTATCAAAACTACCACAGTTTTGCAAATAGTCTTTCAAGCGGTTTTACCCAGAACTACTTTCTCTGGACTGCCAGTGTTGGCAAGAAAATCATGAAGGGTGACAGAGGTGAAATCAAACTGCAAGCTTATGACATCCTACGCCAGAACAAGTCTTTGACTCGCAATGTTTACGATAACTATTATGAAGATGTAACATCCAATGTGCTGAAACCATTTGTAATGTTAAGTTTCACATACGACTTACGTAATTTCAGCGGACAAAAATACCAACAGCAACAACAAAAGCAGAATCGTCAAAGACAACAAATGTGGCAAAACGGAGGAATGCCGGGTGGTGGTATGCCTCCAGCCGGAGGCGGAATGCCTGGTGGCGGTGGCATGCCAATGATGTAATTCTCAAACTCTAGGTAAAGGCTGTAAGTAAACAAGATTACTTACAGCCTTTTTTGTTTGTCATCAATAATTGTGGAGCACAAAACCTTTCCTTAACTTTGCAAACAAAGCACGAAGAAGATGAATATTTGTATTGCTCAGACAAGAGTTCTAAAAGGTGACATTACCGGAAACATTATCAACCACCTTCAGTTTGCAGATCTTGCTGTTTCCCAAAGTGCCGATCTGATCGTATTCCCCGAATTATCGATAACCGGCTACGAACTCACTCTGGCAGCACAACTGTCCACCACTCAAGACGACAAACGTCTTGACTGCTTTCAAAAACTCAGCGACAAACATCGGATAACTATTTGTGTCGGACTACCTACCCGATCGGAGCAAAAGCAGTTTATCAGCATGATTATTTTCCAATCCGAAAAAGAACGGTTGACTTATTCCAAACAACATCTCTATCCCACCGAAGTCGATTATTTCGCACCCGGTTCCAAGGCTGTTTTTTTACAGCCAGAAAAAAATACGGTTATTGCACCGGCCATCTGCTACGAACTTTCGGTGCCACAACACGCAGAGAATGCTCACAACAAAAAAGCATCCGTTTATATTGCCAGTGTATTGAATTCGGTGGGTGGTGTCGACAATGATCTGAAACGACTTTCGGATATTGCCTGCAAATACAAAATGACAACATTTATGGCAAACTACGTGGGCGAATCAGGTGGATATACCTGTGCCGGAAAAAGCTCGGTTTGGCACCCGGATGGCACACTGGCCGCACAGCTCGACGACAAAAGCGAAGGAATCCTTATCTACGACACAAAAACCAAAATGGTATTTCAAAAACAGATCTAGTTACTATTTATGCGTATCCCTATTCTTGTCTTTTGCCTTATTTTTGCTCTGTACGTTCATAGCCAAAACAATTATGTAACCATTGACAAAATTGCGCTTCAACTCCCTGATGCCGAAAGTAAAACAACGGATGGAATTGCCGGTTACATCAACAGTCATTTTGAAAAGCCGGAAGATAAAACCAGAGCCATTTTCTGCTGGATCACGCATACCATTGCCTACGACGTGGAGAACATGTACAATGTCGACTTCTACCAGAATAAAAACGACATTGTGAAACGGGTCTTAGGAACCCGAAAAGGCATTTGCATGTCATACACCGAACTGTTCAACGAAATTGCCGAAAAAACAGGATTAAAATCGTATGCCGTGCATGGCTACACTAAGCAAAACAATAAAGTGGACGTTGTGCCACATGCATGGAATGCCGTTCGAATAGGCACTGAGTGGCACCTGATAGATGCGACCTGGGGAGCCGGATACATACAAAACGGTAAATTTGTACGGCATATCGAAAACAAATACTTCAACGCCAATCCGCAACAATATATCCTTTCGCACATGCCTTTCGACCCATTGTGGCAAATGCTCGGCTACACGGTAACCAATCAGGAGTTCTACGACGGCAAAACCGACCCTTCCAATCGCAAACTGTTCAGTTATAAAGATTCGATCGCTCACCACCTCAGTTTACCGGAGAGTGACCAACTGATTGCCTCAGCACGTCGGATCAAGACCAACGGAGTAAAAAACGGATTGATTTTCGAGCAACTGCAACACATTCGCCAACAGATAGATTATCTGCACAATACTGCGGTTGTAACTCAGTTTAACGAAGCCGTAAAACATTACAACAACGGCATTTCTCTGTTGAACCAGTTTATAGAGTACCGCAACAAGCAGTTCACCCCCAAGAAAGAAGAGGCTGATATTCGCCGGATGGTAGATACTGTAGCGGTAGAACTTGCTATGGCACGTAAACAGATTGCCGCAATCGAAAAGCCGGATGCCCAAACGGCAACTTCCATTTCACAGATCTCTCAATCGATCGATCAGGCTACCGCCGGAATGAATGAGCAAAAGGCCTTTGTCGACAAATATTTCAAGACCGGGAAACTATTTCGTAAGACATTGTTCTACAAATACACCTGGATGGGAATTTCTCCGCATTAACCGGATTCAACCACTGCCTTGCAGGAGAAAGATGATTCCAATACCCAAAGAGAAGCCGCGCATTATTTAAAAGAAGAGGTTTCTTGATGATAGAAAGGCGCGCATCTTCTTTCGGCACCTTATTTTTGAAAAAAAGAAAATAAATCTTTTTAAAAGCAGCCACGCTTGCTTTCAAAAAAACTGCTTTTTGTAAAAAACTGACTAGTTCTGAAAGAGCATGACAAAAATCAGATATCTATTTCGTAATGGTTTATAAGCAATCACCCTGAATTAACCGGATATAATCTTTACCTTTTCCTCACGATTTCTCAATTAAGTTGTAATATGCAACTATTTACTTTGCGACAGAAAACAACGTGTGAGAATTATGAGAAACAATGGATTGTTATTGATTAGTCTCTTCAGTATCTTGTCGGTTTTTAACCTTTCCTCCCAGCAACACCAACGCTTGCCTTTCCAACCAGATTCCCGGCAATTAAAAATTCTAAGTTGGAATATATACATGCTTCCATACGTTAGCTGGTTCAACCGCAACGCTCGTCGGGCACGGGTTATTGGAACACAATTGCAGGATTCCGATTTTCACATCATTGTCTTTCAGGAAGCCTTCAGCATCAAGTGCCGAAGAATTATGCGCAAAATGCTCGCCAATAAATATCCTTATCAGTATGGCCCCGCTAACGCCTCGCTATGGCCATTCAAAACCAACAGTGGATTGTGGATTCTCAGTAAGATTCCATTGAACGAACTGAAAACCATCCGGTTTCACACCTCAAAAGGATATGATAAAATAGCCCGAAAAGGAGCTGCTTTACTGGAAGGCGAATTCGACGGAAAAAAATTTCAATTAATGGCTACACACCTACAAGCCAACAATCCACACCAAATACGACAGAGCCAATGCAAAGAACTTTCGCAACTACTGGGTGAATTTTACAGAGAAGATATTCCTCAGATTTTATGCGGAGATTTTAATACCGAAATGAGCGACCGGGAAAATTATGAACAAATGCTGGAAACACTGGATGCTCAAAACGGAGAATTAGCCGGATCGCTAAAGGTGACTTACGATAGATGCAATAACAATCTGGCACGGCAACCCAACGGCAAAGGAGAGATTATCGACTATATATTGACCCGCAATTCTCACTTGATTGATAAAATTCAACGCAACGTTCTTGAATTTTACCACACGGAGCCCAATTACAAAACTCACCTTTCCGACCACTACGCCATAGAAGCTACGCTCGGGTTTTCGTCATTCTCGGTATCGGCAATGATTGCCGATCACTAAGTCGTGTTTATCACTCTTTTCCGAAATAATCGCGGGTAACCATCAAATCGGAGACATCCCAAGCCGATTTGATATGGTTCCGAACGGCAGAAGGAATGGTATTATCGCCACCAAATTCAGACATACGGGCATTCACGGTAAACGGAGTTTTACCGGAATCAAAGATGCTTCGACCCAGCCCGTGCCACTGATAGGCTTGCAAGCCGAGAATTGAAAGCAACGAAGGATAGATATCTATCTGCCCCATCACCGGTTCGTAGTCTTGCCGAAGGCCTCCATTCACCACAATAAATGGTGTAACGGAGGTTGCGACATGCCATCGGTTGGCGTACACCCGCCATTGAGCCGGTTGACGTTTGGTACAATCGTGATCGCCGGTAATAATCAGAACCGATTTGGATAAAAGCCCGCTCTTTTTCAGTCCCTGTACAAACCTCCCGATACATTGATCCACATAATGAATGGCATTGAGGTAAGCCGCCATGTCGGGTGGACAACCGGCCGGCACTTTCAGGTAAATACGGTCATCGGGCAATTGATACGGATCGTGCGAACTAAGCGTAATCAGCTGCGCCATAAACGGCTGTTTAAACGCTTTCAGTTTCTCCACAGACTGGGCTAAAAAAGTACTGTCGGTAAGCCCCATCTCGTAATATTCGTCGCAATCATACTGATCGACGGCAATCAGATCATCGTAACCCAGTTGCTTTGTGAGCACTCCCTGATTCCAGAACGAAGCGTTACCGCCCAGCATGGTATGGGTGTTATATCCTTTCGCTTTCAACGCTTTTGCCAATGTAAAGTAGGTATTGTGCGGGTAGCGGAAACAGGCCGCTCCCGTGCGTGGAGGTAACATTCCGGCATTGAAAATCAGCTGCGCATCGCTTGAATGGCCACCGTTTACCTGAGGAACCACATGCGAAGCGTAAAGAGACTGTTCGTTTTTTAACAAACGGTTGAGATTCGGCGTAATTTCCGTGCCATTCACCGAATTGCCGATAGGAAACGATTCGAGCGACTCCACAATGAGTAAAATCACATTTTTGTTTCCGACTTCATGCAGAGTAACCGGAGGTAAGTTCTGCCGGTTTTCGTTCAGCCATTTGTCTACTATCCGTTTCTCCGCGGCAGTCATCGCCACCTGCCCGTGCAACAAATTTTTAGTCTGATACACCCAGCAATGAAAAAATCCGTACGTAGAGGCCCCTTCCACCAAATCGTACCGAAATTCGTTCTCTTCCGATAGCAGGTTACTTACCTTATTCCTGTCATTGAATAAATTGTAACCGATAATCAATATAATTGCAGCAAGCACGACAGAACCACTTATCGCCCGTAGACGAATAGATTCGGGCGTGATCGTTTTACGAAAGGAAAAAAGATAGCTGAACAAAAGCACGATAGAGGGGATCGGAAAAAACCAGTCGACAGTTCTGAAAGAGCCGAGAATACTATCGCTTAATCCGTTCAGGTTGCTAACCATTGCAAATGAATCGAAAGGCAGCAGCGTAAAATAGGTGCGATAATACAACAGGTTGCTGACACAATAAAAATTGAGCAAAAACAGCACAATCAATAAAATCTCTTTTCGCTTGCGCACCAGGAAGTAGGGTAAGGAAAGAATCAGTGCCGTGGCAATATGAAGAAACACCGACGAAGGCAGTTCGGTGCTGATCGGTTGTTCTACAATATCCAGAAACAACCAGAAATTGAAATAAAATGCAACAGTACAAAGTCCGAAAAACAGAATATTGTGGCGAAACGGCGAAATTGTCAGAAGAAGGACTCTGAACCACAGAAAGAATTTGCTCATCTATGTATGTCAACCAATAAATGGTGCAAAATTACATCTTTACATTGAATCTGTAAAACACTCCTCTCTCTCATCTATAAATTGCATCAATAGTTTCATTGACATATTCAATCGTATTTCTATTGCAAAGAGGTCGGAACGCATGTATATTTGCAACTACTAAACAATCGATACTGCTGAAAACATGAAACTTATACCGATGCGAATATACATCCTATTCACTTTGCTGTCGTTCCTGAGTATCTTTCCACTACAGGCGCAGCAACAAACACATGCCATCCGGGGAAATGTGCTGGACAAAACCACCCGCGAAAATCTTCAATTTATCAATGTGGTTATTTGGGAGACCACCAAAGGAGCCACCACCGACAGCACGGGCAACTACCTGATCAAAAACGTAAGAAGCGGTACCTACCGCCTACAGGCAACCGCTGTGGGTTATAAAATCTACATTTCACCGGAATTTATGGTGGTCAATAAAGATGTGGAGTTCAACATTGAACTGGAAGAGAACAGCGAAACCCTGAGAGAGGTAAAAGTAGTGGCGGGTCCTTACCGAAAACCTGCCGAAAGCCCTGTCTCGCTCCGTGTGATCGGTTTTTCCGAAATTGAGAAAAGTGCCGGAGCCAACCGCGATATTTCACGCGTTATTCAATCGTTTCCGGGTGTAGCCTCGGCTCCGTCCGGCTATCGTAACGACCTGATTGTGCGCGGTGGAGGTCCGTCGGAAAACAAATATTACATCGATGGCGTGGAAATACCCAACATCAACCATTTCTCCACACAAGGCGCTTCGGGTGGCCCTATCGGCATCATCAATGCCGAGTTGATACGGGAAACGGACTTCTATTCCGGGGCCTTTCCGGCAGGCAAAGGCAACGCGCTCAGCTCCATCCTCGATTTCCGCCTCAAAGAGGGAAGCGGCACCACCCGTAATTACAATGTTGCGCTCGGTTCGTCCGAAGCGGCTTTCACCACCGACGGTTACATCGGCAAAAAGACGACCTACCTCTTCTCCGCACGCCAGTCGTATCTGCAATTTCTGTTCAAGGCATTGAAACTTCCGTTCCTGCCGGCATATACCGACAGTCAGTTCAAAATCAAAATCAGGTTCGATAAAAAGAACGAACTGACCCTGCTCGGCCTGGGAGCCATCGACAATATGTCGCTGAATACCGATACTGCCGGACAAACGGAGGGAAACAAATATATTCTGACCACCATTCCGGTGATCCGGCAAACGACCTACACGCTGGGAGGCGTGTGGAAGCATTTTGCAGGCAACACGGTTCAGAGTTATGTATTGAGCATAAACAACCTCGACAACAAACAACACAAATACCGCAACAACGACGACAGTTCGGAAGCCAACAAAATACTCGATTACGCCTCGTTCGAACGCGAAATCAAGTTTCGCTTCGAGAATAGCAGCCAGCTGAACCATTTCCGCCTCATGACCGGCGCGAATACCGAACTGGCACGCTATTTCAACGACACCCGCCAATCCATTTTCACGAACGGGAATGTCGTTAACCTCACCTACAACACCGATATATCGTTCTTCAAATGGGGAGTCTACACCTCGCTAAACTATGACAGCGGCGACGGAAAAATAACGGTTTCGGCCGGTCTGCGCACCGATGCCAACACTTTTGTAGGCTCCATGTCGAATCCCCTGCGCCAACTCTCGCCACGTATTTCACTGGCCTACGGCATTACCGACGGCTGGTATATCAACGGAAATGTAGGACGTTATTACCAACTGCCCTCCTACACCGTGCTCGGCTATAAAAACGGCAACGGAGTGCTGGTCAACAAGGCCAATAACATCCGTTACCAACGATCGGACCAAGCGGTTATTGGCCTCGAACGTCGCCCGACCAACTACATCCGCCTGACCCTCGAAGGCTTTTACAAACGATATACCGACGGACTCCTCTCGGTCTCCGACGGCATTCCACTCTCTTCCAAAGGAAACGACTACACACTGTTCGGCACGGAGGCAGTCACCTCCACCGCCAAAGGAAGAGCCTACGGAGCAGAAGCACTGGCGCGCTGGTTCGGATACAAAAAACTGAACCTGATTGTGGCCTATACTTTTGTTCGAAGTGAGTTTTTGCAACCGGCAACCGGCAAATATATCCCGTCGTCGTGGGACAACCGCCACCTGTTGACCCTGACAGGCAGCTACAAACTACCCCGCAACTGGGACATCGGCACCAAACTCCGGGTAATTGGCGGAGCTCCCTACACACCTTACGACGCGTCGAAATCGTCGCTGAAAGCCGCCTGGGACGCGCAAAACCGCCCCTACTACGACTATTCCCGGTTCAACACCGAACGCAACGCCACATTTTGTCAATTGGACATCCGGATCGACAAAACATACTATTTCAAAGGTTGGATGCTTGGCTTCTATTTGGATATACAGAATGCGACAAACAGTAAAAACAAGCAGGCTCCGGTATTGAACAGTACCGGCATAACCGATCCGTCCGACAACAGCCGCTACCTGATGAAAACAATTGACATTGAAAACGGATCGATAGTGCCTTCTATCGGCATCATGATGCAATTCTAAGAATCAAACGCAAAAAATGTAACTTTACCTTCAAATTATACAGCGATGGTCCATCCCGACAGAGTCAAACTACACAAGCCGGAAACGCAATCCGGTGGTACGGTTATCTACCGCATGAGCCGCGATCAACGGGTCGGCGACAACTGGGCACTGCTTTTTGCGCAACAACTGGCAGAATCGACCGGAAGGAGCTTAGCCGTGGTGTTTACGTTGATGCCCTCCTATCCCGGAGCCAACCTGCGCCATTTCGACTTTCTGTTGCGCGGACTCGAATCGGTAGAACAAAAGCTACAAGCACTCCACATCCCGTTTTGTGTGATTCTCAATAACGATGTTTCGGCTGCACTGACAACATTTATCCTGCAAAATAACGTTACGGCGGTTGTCTCCGACTTCGATCCGCTACGGCACAAACAGGAGTGGATCGCCGATATCAACACCATTGAAGGAATTGCCCACTACGAAGTAGATGCCCACAACATCGTTCCTTGTTGGAAAGCATCGCCCAAAGCCGAATTTGGAGCCTATACCCTGAGGCCGAAGATTAAGCGCCTTTTGATCGGGTTTTTGACCGATTTTCCGGCATTGCAACCACAACAAAATGCCCCTAAAATAGATGGAAACTATCCATCCGTTCGGAAAGCATACACGTTAACTGCCTTCGATTCGTCGGTTACTGTTATCAAAAATATTGTTCCGGGCGAAGAGGCAGCCCTGAATGCATTGCGTCATTTCATCTCACACAAACTGACGGGCTATGCCATAAACCGTAACAATCCCTCTATCGACGGACAATCGAGGCTATCGCCTTACCTCCATTTCGGCCAACTGTCGGCTCAACGGGTTGCGTGGGAGGTCTTTCTACTACCCGACTCGCCCGACAAGGAGACTCTGCTCGAAGAGCTGATCGTGCGTCGCGAACTGGCCGATAACTTTTGCTTCTACAATCCGTATTACGATTCGCTCGAAGGTTTTCCCGAATGGGCCCGAAAAGATATCGACCTGCACCGAAATGATGAACGGGAATATCTCTACACGCGGGAGGGGTTGGAAGCGGCAACAACGCACGATCCGCTCTGGAATGCGGCGCAAACGGAGATGGTGCGTGCCGGAAAAATGCACGGCTACATGCGGATGTACTGGGCAAAGAAAATTCTGGAGTGGACGCCGTCGGTTGAAACAGCCATGGAGTATGCGATCTATCTCAACGACAAATATTCGCTCGACGGCCGCGATCCCAACGGATATGCCGGTATCGCATGGAGCATCGGCGGGGTACACGACCGTGCCTGGTTTCCCCGCCCGGTATTCGGCAAAATACGCTATATGAATTATTCGGGTTGCAAAAATAAGTTCGATATCGCGGCCTACATGCAACACGTCAACCAGATAACACATTGACCTGATATTGCGTAACTCATTTTACCTCTCATTCGTCTAAAATTGGAAAAGAGGAGAACATTTCTTTCAAAACTGATGTATATTTGAAAATGTAAACTGATTAAAATCGTTTCGTGATCTTCCGGGAAAAGACAAAAAGAGTGACCCAGTTGCGGTCATTATTTTACGGTTCGATTCCCTGTTTCGTGACTTTTTCATTTGAATTTGAGCTATTGCCAAGAACTTTTTAAACTGAAAACACCATGATCGCTTCGGAAAAATCACACAGAGTGTTGTCTAAAAGAGCTATGTTCAAAGCTCGCCGACACAAGATCCATTCACAATGGATCACTTTCAAACGGACCTATTGGGGTAGAAACATAATCTGTATCACATTTTCCATCATCAGCTGGGGAATCATGTTAATTACATTTACACATCAGGCACATCCCAATTCCGATCTCACTCCGTTATGGAAATCGGTGGCTTATGCTCCGGTGTCCATTCTGCTGGGATATATTATCCAACGGATTATCAAAGGTGCAGCGGATATAATGCACCATACCAGAAAACGTAATCTCGAAAAAGAGGCATTAGGATTGGATGGTTAACTGAACCTAACGGATATATGATACACTCAAGCCCGGGAAGAAAACGCCCGGGCTTTTTGTTTATCCGACTGTCAATTAAAAAAGAAAATGTAAATTTGTGTCGACAATTACGAAGATGCCCATAGAAGATGGATGGATTTGTCTTCATGTACTTCATGCTTATATAAAGTGTCGTACCTACGGTACTTCATTCTATTCCGAAATCCTGTTTTCTATAAACCTATAGTCCCGATGGGACTTCAAAATGCCATAGTCATGGCTGGTTTATAGAAAAATATCGGCAAAACAACAAGAGCTTATGAAAAAATACCTCCTTTTAATTAGTGTGATTGGAATTGGATTAATGTTGTATTTTGATTTATTCCACAAACCTTGTGAAACCATTACTAAGCTTAAAGGAAAAAGCTACCAATATGCCCTAAATCATTACTTTAAATCACAACCAAACAAAGTTTATACAATTAACATCAATACAAGTCTGGATGAATTTAATGGAGGCATAATCTCTGCGAAATGTTTACTAAAGGATTCAATTGTTTCTGTATACACATGGAATTATTTCAATCACAAAAAGACTATCTGGGTTGGAAAAACGACAAATCAGAAAGATGAAATTATTGATGCTATTCGATATAAGAACAATGTGAAATTTTAATTTACATCACCATTCTTTCTTATGAAAGGAATCGTAATCGGCGGTTCGGGAACTACGGGTAGATATTTGGTCAGGCGACTATGATACAAGGTGTTGTATCGGATAACTCAGACATCAGTAAAATAAAGAACAAAGAGATAAAAGACAACTTATAAAACCTTTAACGACATGAAAAAACGCGATTTTTTGAAAGGCGGCCTGCTAACGATGGGAGCCTTGCTGCTGCCCCGAAAGATATGGGCGATGGACTTTTATCCCACAACATCAAAAGCCGAATGGGCTGTTCTTTACGGTACCTGGTGCGGTTCGTCACGTGATGCCGCCGCCTGGATTTCGGAAGGGATGAATGGCATTGCCAAAGTATTCGACGTGAGAGAAAATCCCGACTTGTCCGGTTACAAATATGTGATTGTGGGTGGATCGATACGCGCCGGAAAAACCACGCCGGAACTTCAACGCTACCTGACGGAGCACAATGAACAGCTGAAAGGCAGGATAAAAGGATTGTTTGCCGTATGCGGCAATATGAAGCAACCTGTAACTCAGGTTCAGTATCAGCAACTGATCGACAACCACTTCGCCAAATTGATCGGTGTGAGCAATGTAGCCTCCAAGGTATTTCTCGGACGCATCACCTGGGGTTTGATGGAACCCGATGCGCGCAAACAGTTACAGGCTTTTAATCTGGATGAGTACGACAACCTGAAACGCAGCGAATGTATGGCGTTCGGTAAAGAGATATTACGCTCCGCTCCGTAACAACACAATCGCCACCACGACCACCGTTGCCACGGCAAAATTGACAGCACACGCCCTGCGGATATCTTTAGTGGTAATTTCGCGCTGGTTTGTACCGATAAAAGGTTTTTCCACCAACACGCCGTGATACACGTTGGGTCCGCCGAAACGGCACTTCAGAATTCCCGCCATGGCCGATTCGGGATAACCCGAGTTGGGACTGGCGTGTTTCGGTCCGTACTTCAGCACGAAGGGTAACACATTCCACCGGAAGGTAACCAACAGCATCAACAGGGCGGTGACGCGTGCCGGAATAAAGTTGAACACGTCGTCGGTACGTGCGGCAAAGCAGCCAAACTGCCGGTAACGCTCGCTTTTGTAGCCGATCATCGAGTCGAGGGTATTCACCATCTTGTAGGCAAACATCAACGGTACACCGCCAATGGCATAATAAAAAAGAGGCGCTACCACTCCATCACTCAGGTTTTCGGCCAGCGTTTCGAGTACAGCGGTACGAATCTGCGTGGAATTCAATTGCGATGTATCCCGCCCTACGATCCAGCTCAACCGTTTACGACCGGCTTCGAGACCTTCGTTACTCAGCACCTTTTCCACCTCCAGCGCTTCGCCGATCAGGCTGCGGTTGGCCAACCCGTAAAAGACAAAAACGACGGCAAAGAGATAGGCCGCTACCGGATAGGGTTGCAGCAATTGTTCGGCCACATAAAAGATTGCCCACACGCCACAAACCAATAAAATAGTCAGCAAAGCTCCCTTCTGAAAGCGATACTTGCCACGATTCCAGCGTTGCTCAAAAATGGCAATGATATTTCCAAACAAACGGATGGGATGCGGCAACCGTCGCGGATCGCCCAGCAGGGCATCGAGTAAAAAGGCGGGTAAGAGAGGAGAAAGCATCAATGGATAATGGTTAGTGGTTAACGGTCAATGGTTAATCTTGATTCTTTGTTCTTTGTTCTAAAATTTTCTCCATTGCAATGAACAATTGTTCGTTTTCTTCTTCCGACTGCACCGAGATGCGGACAGCGTGATTGTTGAGCCCGCGGAAGTTGGAGGCATCACGAACCAGCAGACCAAAATCGTTCATCAATTTTTTCTTTACTATCGCAGCTTCCAATCCGTCCGTACGTATCAGAAAGAAGTTACAAAGCGAAGGTGTAACGGTGATTCCCGGAAGCGATGAAAACCGTTTTTGCAGTGCAATTGATCTACGAAGAATATTTTCTTTGCTTTGAATGCGAAATTCTTCGCAACTCATCAAATAGATGCCAACTTTCTGAGACAGTGTATTTACCGTCCATGGAACAGAGAAAGAGCGCAAGCGGGTGGCAAGCGAGCGGCTCGTCACCATATAACCCAGTCGCAAACCGGGCAAAACATACTGTTTGGTCATCGAATGCACCACAATCAGGTTGTCGAACCGATTCACCAAACCCACCACCGACTCAAAACCGGAGCAGAGTTCGCCGTAAGCTTCGTCCACCACAAAAACGGCATCGGGGTTTTGCTGTAACTGCTCCTCAATCTCCTTCGCGGCATACAACCGGCCATCGGGATTGTTGGGATTGCCCAGCCAAACCAACTGCGGACGAACACTACCCGCTTCGCGCAACAATTCATTGCTTTTGTAAAAAATCGTGTGGTCGTGCATCCGGCAGGCATCCTCATACTCGGCAAAAGAAGGAATCAGCACCAGCGACCGGCTCTGACGAAACGCGGCGGCAATCGTATAAAATGCCTCCACCGAACCGTTAGTCACAAACACCTGATTGGCATCTACCTGAAGCCGGTTACCTAAAGCATTTCGTAAAGTTTCCGAATCGGGTTCGGGATAGGTAGCAATCGCCTCCAGCTGTGTTGCCAGAAACGCAAGCAGCGCCTCCGGCACCCGACGCGCCGCGACATTCGAACTGAAATCGCTCTTTACCTTATCGCCATAATGATGCAAATCATTACCGTGTCCCTCAATCATTCGCGCATTGTTTTATAAATGTATTCCATATCGACACAACTGCGCACATGTGCCGCCAGCTTGTCGTACTGCTCGTTTTTGAACGCCGCATAATCGGTTGTGACAGCTTTCTCCGTCCCATATCCCGGTACCTGACGAAGAATGTAATCGATGGTACGGGCATTATCAAAAAAGCCGTGCAGGTAGGTTCCGAAGCTCTTCTCCGAAAGGAAATAGCCGTCAGGAGCCCCTTTATCGGTCGTGCAAAGCGGACTGGATGTTTTGGCCTTCGTTTCCCCCATGTGAATCTCGTAACCGGCGCAATCGGCTTCGCTTCCCAAAAACGAGAAACGACACGCCTCAGTCTTTTTTTCTTCGGTTAACACCGTATTCACCGGCAAAATCCCAAGTCCCGGCACGGCAGCAATATCGCCCTCCATGCCCAACGGATCTTCCACCGAAAGGCCCATCATCTGGTAACCACCGCAAATCCCATACACCGCTTTTCCGGCTTCGTGATGTTGCAGCACAGCCTTTGCCATGCCCGAACGACGCAGGTAACGCAAGTCGTCGATGGTGTTTTTAGAACCCGGCAACAGCACGATATCAGCCTCTTTCAACTCATCCGGGTGCGCGGCATAAAAGAGATTTACCTCCGGATGCAACTCTAAACGGTTGAAATCGGTAAAGTTGGACATGTGACGCAACAATATCACCGCAATATTCACCTTACCACCAAGCTGCTTCTCTTTGCGATGTTCAAGCACCACCGAATCCTCCTGTTCGATGTGAATATCGTCGAACCAGGGAATCACACCCACCACCGGCACGCCACTGATCTCTTCCAACATTTTTCGGCCATCTTCAAACAGAGCAATATCACCCCTGAATTTATTGATGATAACGCCTTTAATCAGCTTTCGCTGGACTTCGGGCAAGAGCTTGATGCTGCCGTAGACACTGGCAAACACCCCACCCCGGTCGATATCGGCAATCAGATAGGTAGGCGCATCCAACGTTTCGGCAACCCGCATGTTGGTAATGTCTCGATCCCATAGATTCATCTCCGAAATACTCCCCGCACCCTCGATCACCAGCGGATTGTACTCCGCCAAAAGCCGGTTGCAAGCTGCCATCGCCTGGTCGAAAAGCTCCAGACGATCAGTTTTGTTGAAATAGTGAAAAGCCGACTGATTTCCAATCGGTTTCCCGTTCAAAACCACTTGCGAAGAGGTATGGTTGGTAGGCTTAAGAAGTACCGGATTCATATCGGCACGACAGGAGATACCGCACGCTTCGGCCTGCACCGCCTGTGCCCTACCGATCTCCAAACCTTCGGGCGTAGCGTAGCTATTAAGCGACATATTCTGTGCCTTGAACGGTGCGGGTCGATAACCGTCCTGCAAAAAGATGCGGCAAAAAGCAGCGTTAATCACGCTCTTGCCCACATCCGAACCGGTACCCACAAACATCACGGGACGCAACTTCATTAATTATTAATTATAAGTCATTAGTGTCCACTAAAAAATCATAGTAGTTCTTTGAAATAATTGATATTCAATTTGTTATGAATGGTTTTCATGCGAACGGATTTGAATTTACTTTT
>JAFNAS010000007.1 GCA_017860295.1 Bacteroidota bacterium
CGAAATAGACGAAACTGTCGGGGCTGGTTCTGCAAATGTAAAGGCATTTGCAAGTGTGTCTGCCTGCGTATCGGGGTTAATCACAATCACGTCATAAGTTCCCACAGCATGGGCAGGCACAACCACACTCAAAGTGTTATCGTCAACTCTGCTTACGGAAGTTGCATTTATCTTTCCGAACTTGACTATTGGAGTCTGTAAGAAATTAGATCCGGAAATTGTAACAGTGATTCCTTCCGCAGCCAACGAAGAGGCTGGTGTTATACTGCTGACAGTTGGAGGCTCATTGAAAGTATAGCTGCTGAATGTTGCCGATTGTCCATCGTAATTTGTAACGACTACATCCGTTGCACCACTGGAGTGAGCCGGGGTGGTAGCGGTTATGGAAGTTGCGCTGGCAAAGTCAATGTTTGTGGCTTGGTTTCCACCGATAGTGACATTGGATTGATCTGTTGCAATTGTCCTCCAGTTGGTCAGCCAAGGTTTGTTATAAACATTGGGACGATTATGGTTCAGAGGAGCCCGGTAAATAGCGTCGGTTGATGTGGTTGTATAACCCCCCAAAATGTATGCATAGTTATCTATAACAGCAACACTTGAAAGACGTAGTGCTGCAGACAGAGTACTTGCAGAGGTGGCCCAAGTGGTTGGATCAGTTGTGGAAGCTGTAAAAATTGCAGACACACTAGCACTGCCGTTGTAACCTCCAAGTAAATGCAAAGAATCACCAATGGTTATAAGTTGACCATAAGCCCTGGCACTTGGTAAAGTCTTACCAGTATTGGTCCAATTAGTCGGATCCGCAACCGGAGCGGAGTAGATTACATTTGTATATGCGCTGCCATTATATCCTCCAAACAAGTACAAATTATTGCCAACAGTTGCTATATGCGAGCTGTAGAGATTACCCGGCAGGGTCTTACCGGTATTAGTCCATGTAGTCGGATCGGCAACCGAAGCGGAGTAGATTACGTTCGTTGCTGTACTGCCATTATTACCTCCCAAAAGATATAAACTATTGCCAACAGTTACCAATTGCGAGCTATGAATATTATCAGGTAAAGTTTTACCTGGTACCACTGTCCAAGTGGTAGGGTCAGAAATTGAGGCCGTATAAATTACATTAGTAGCAGCACTGCCATCATATCCCCCCAATAGATATAAATTATTGCCAACGGTTACTAATTGTGACATATAAAGATTGCTAGGCAAAATTTTGCCGGTATTAGTCCAATTCGTTGGATCCGTAACCGGAGCGGTATAAATGGTATTCGTGTAAGCACTGCCATTATGTCCTCCAAAAAGATATATCTTATCTTCAACAACGGCCAATTGCGAACCATAAAGTGCACTTGGTAATGTTGTTCCGACTACGGTTTCCCAATTAGCATCATCTCCTGAATTCGGCGAAATGAAATTCGTTCCCGTGATTGTCACATTTGTCCCACCTGCAGTCGGTCCATTGTCTGGCGAAATAGACGAAACTGTCGGGGCTGGTTCTGCAAATGTAAAGGCATTTGCAAGTGTGTCTGCCTGCGTAACAGCATGAGCAGGTACAACCACACTCAAAGTGCTTGCGTCAACTCTGCTTACTGAAGTTGCATTTACACCTCCGAACTTCACCGTAGGAACACCAACAAAATCAGATCCTAAAATTGTCACGGTGATTCCTCCGGTTGCTAACGAAGTTGCAGGGGTGATACTGCTAACTGTTGGCGGAAGAACATATGTATAACCATTAGTATATGTTGCCGATTGCCCGTCACAGTTGGTCACAGTTACATCGACCACACCAGCAGTATTGGCTGGTGTGCTAACTACAATTGTTGTTGAGTTGATCACCGTTCCATACACAACAGTACCCCCAAATGAAACACGAATGGTTGTACCACCTTCAACCTGTTGGGCATATGCAGCAGGCGTAGATGATCCAGAGATATTATTACTATAAAGTAAAGCAACACGGCCAAGTCCACCAGCACCACCGTAATAACTTACAGTACCCCCGGTACCTCCATTGGCTACAACAGTATTTGAACCCAACCCGGCATTAGTAACATTCAGTAGGATTGACCCTCCGGATCCGCCACCGCCACTACCCGGCTCGGCATCACCCGGATCATATGCACCAGCACCATTGCTGCCATTAGACTTTATTGATCCTCTATTTGTAAGAGTGCCTGCTGAGAGCATAATGATACCTCCACCTCTTCCACCAGTGCCTCCATATCCAACTTGAGAATCAGTATCAGCACCACCACTGCCACCGCCGGAGCCAAGATATATGGTCGAAAGGTCAGCAGTTCCATAAACAGCACCAGGATAACCGCCATAAGCGTTGGAATAATAAGCACCCCTCCCGCCCGCAGTTCCATAGCTTCCGCCACCGCCACCGCCACCATTATCACCAATATTTTCAGATAAATATCGTCCGCCTCCACCAGCACCATAGTAGCTCAGGTAAGATTGATCATTAGGATAACCAGGGTAGGATTCACCGCGTCTTCCGCTGGTATTTCCAGTGACTTGAGTTCCCCCCCTATATCCGTTACCGCTCATGTCAATTGTTCCGTTGTTGAGTATCTTTCCGCTGGCTCTAAAGAAAAGAACACCACCTTTTGTCCCATCCCAGGCGTCAGCAGTCAAAGTGATACCGGAGTTGATGGTGACATTAGTGTAGTTTGGCACTCTCTGAAGCATTACCCGCTGACTTGTTGAAGTAATGCCTATATTGGTATCGTCTGTTGTGTTGTTTCCGTAATATTTCGTTTTATTGGTCGTGAATGTAACTACATTTGAAGATATTGATTTAATTATCAGCGTTTCATGATTTCCAACGTTGTCATTGTTCGTACTATTACCCTGTAAGTTAATAAGCAGAACCTCATCGCCAACGGCAAGACACCCAGCGTCAGGCGAGGTAGAAAGCGTTGCTGTATTTGCAGTGAGTCCTACGACAGAATAATTAACAGCATCAGCACAAGTTCTGCCTGATGAGATAGCATCTGTATTGATGTTTTTGTTAGCATCAACTGTTATTGAGCCATCTAGACCTGTACCAACACTACCTACAAAATTGGTTCCTGTGATTGTCACAGTTGTTCCTCCCGTAGTTGTTCCGTTGTTCGGGGAGATTAAAGAAATTGTCGGAGCCAAATATGCAAAACCATTTGTTAATGTTGCCGATTGTCCATCGTAATTTGTAACGACTACATCAGTTGAACCTACAGGGTGAGCCGGAGTGGTGGCTGTGATGGAGGTCGTGCTTACAAAATTGATATAGGAGGCTTGGTTTCCTCCGATAGTGACATTGGATTGATCCGTTGCAATTGTTTTCCAGTTGGTCAGCCAAGGTTTATTATATACATTGGGGCGGCTATGTCTCAGAGGTACACGATAAATAGCGTTGGTTGCAGTGGTTGTATAACCCCCCAAAAGATATGCATAGTTATCTATAACCGCAACGTTTGACACATGCAGAGCTGCCGGCAAAATATCTGGTGAGGTCGTCCAAATTGTTGGATCAGAGATGGAAGCCGTATAGATTGACGATATACTTCCACTCCCGTTGTTTCCACCAAATAAATGCAAAGAATCTCCAATGGCTACTAGTTGGGCATAACCTGTGGAAGTTGGTAACGTCCTCCCGGTATTGGTCCAATTAGTTGGATCAGTAACGGGCGCGGAGTAGATTACGTTTGTGTAAGCACTACCATTATGACCACCCAATAAATACAAATTATTGCCTATCGTAATTATTTGAGAGGCACAGAGATTACCGGGTAGTGTTTTTCCGGTATTAGTCCATGTAGTCGGATCAGCAACCGAAGCGGAGTAGATTACGTTCGTTGCTGTACTGCCATTATGGCCTCCCAAAAGATATAGATTATTGCCAACAGTTGCCAATTGCGAATTATAAAGATTACCAGGCAACGTTTTACCAGACACAACAGTCCAAGAGGTTGGATCAGAAACAGAAGCCGTATAGATAACGCTGGTTACACTGCCATTACTCCCCCCAAAAAGATATAAGTTATTGCCTACCTTTACCAATTGTGATAGATAAAGGCTTCCAGGCAACGTCTTTCCTGTATTACTCCACGTTGTCGGGTCTGAAAGAAGTGCGCTAAAAATAGTATTTACATATGCACTGCCATTATACCCCCCAAAAAGGTAGATCTTATTTCCAATAACGGCTTGCTGTGCACCATAAAGATTACTTGGCAGTGTCTTTCCTGTCACGGTTCCCCAATTAGCATCACCTCCTGTATTTGGCGGCATAAAATTCGTTCCCGTGATTGTCACATTTGTTCCACCTGCAGTTGGTCCCGTTTGTGGAACAATGCTGCTGATAGAAAGAGGAGGGTTAGTCGTAAAACTATCAACGGGAGAACTGTATGCCGTTCCTACACTGTTAATGGCATAAGCACGCACATAGTATGTGGTGTTAGCTTTTAATCCGCTCAGAACTGTAGAGAATATGCCGGTTCCTGCTAAACTATCAATGGCCGTGCTATCAGCCACAGTTGGATTCCCTGTTGTATTCCAACAGAAACCTCGCTCTGTTACCGGAGAACCACCATCGGGAGATACGATAGCAGAAATACTTGCAGATGTTGAATTAATATCAGATACAGTAACATTACGTACTGTTGGAATGCTAATCACAACAGTATCCCAGAGGCAGCGTAGCGAAAATGCATAGGTTGCTTTGGAGTGATTTTGTATTTCACTCACGGAATTACTAAATGCAATATTATATGCATTGGCTGTGCTGTATTGTGTGGATGACCAATATTCGCCAACACTTCCTCGGCCTGTGATTGTTCCAGCATTCAAATAACCTGCCGCATGGAGTTTAATAACAGAACCATAAGTCCCGGTATAGCTAGTCCAGTTTTGCGGAGCTCCATCTGCGTTGGTCCACTCTGAATTGGTAGGAATGCGCCAGCCTATTCCTAGGAACAGAGAACATGGATCGTTTGCTTGCTCCCAGTTGCTATCCTCGTTAATAGCACTTATCCATGAAGATGGATAACGAGCAGCGTAATATTGATAACCTTGCGCATTATTGAATTGCCAATACCAACCGGCAGAAGCTTCCGTGGCATCTGTAGCCGATGTTGCCTGTTGATCAGCACCCAGATTCTGTGTTAACCAACAAGCGGGTTTTCCACTGATATTCGTACTGACAGAATGATAGGTAACCGTCTTGGTCACAGGAGCTCCATCGATACCTTCAATATGTTGTATCGTGAATGTTGGAGGACATATTTTGAAAGGTGTAACTGTTGTGCTATATGCTGTTCCGATGGAATTGGTAGCAAATGCACGTACATAGTAGGTAACTCCTTGTTTCAAAGAATCTAGTGATTCAGAAACAATACCTAACCCACTGCCAGAATGTATCACATTATCTGAAGTTGTTGGGGTGGAATTGGTGATACTCCAGCAAAATCCTCTATCCGTTACGGGGCTACCTCCATCAGGAGATACGCCGGATGTAAGTTGAATTGAATTGTTAGTCGTGTCAGACAAACTGACTATTCCTACACTTGGAACGGTCAAACTGATGGTATCGCGTAAACATCTTAAAGCAAAACCATAGGCCTTGTAGTTGGTTGCCAGTGTAGTTGCTGTACTGGTGAATTGGAAACTACTTGCTGTATTAGTAGCAACCGCTGTGCTACTCCAAAAGTCGCCTTGCGTACCACGAGCTGTTAATACTCCTGTATTATACACTATGTATCCTCCATAATGCATTTTTAATGGAGATGTATATGGGATTTCACCTTTAACCACAGTATTGGCCACAACATTTGCGTATTCAGTTGCGGTTGGCATACGCCAACCACCTCCAAGAAGCAATACACATGGATCATTTGTGGAGAGCCAATCGCTGGTTTCTGAAATGCTTGTACTCCATGTTGTGGCCGGTAGGCGAGATGAAGCATACACATAACCTTGTGGGCGATTGAATTGCCAATACCATCCTGCCGATTTTGACGTGGCGTCGGCAATAGAAGTGGCTATAGAGTCGGCACCTAAGTTTTGAGTAATCCAACAGCGAGCTGCACCTGAGTATGTACTACTTATTGAATGATATGTTACAGTTTTTGACTCAGGGGCACCGTTTAATCCTTCAAAGTGTTGCACTGTGAATGTTGGAGGACATATTTTGAATGCGGTGGAATCCGCACTATAGGCAATACCCTGGCTATTGATAGCAAATGCACGAACATAATAAGTCACTCCTTCTTTCAGATCCGATAACGTAGCTGTCATAGTGCCAATGCCTGATCCACTATCAATCACATTGTCATTAATCGTTGGATTGCCGGAGGTGCTCCAACAGAATCCACGTTGAGTAACCGTAGCTCCACCATCAGGAGTTACTGTAGCTGTCAGGTCAACTCCTGTATTAGTCATGTTTGACAGAGCAACATCACTCACGGAAGGAATGCTCAGGAAGAATGTATCTCTTAAGCAGCGTAGATTAAATGCATATTTCGATTTGGAATTAGCATCTGCTGCAGATATAGAGAATGAAGATGCACTGTAACCGGTATATCGACCATCAGTATTGCTATATTGGGTAGAACTCCAGTGATTTCCCTGAACACCTCTGTTTACAATGGCTCCACTTCCCAAATACCCGGCATAATGCAACTTGAGTACCGAATTGAATGCCAATGTACCGTTGGTCCAGTTTTGAGGGGCCCCTTTTGCATTGCTCCATTCTGTATAGGTCGGTATACGCCATCCGTTGCCGAGTAATAACGAGCAGGGATCGTTTGCGGATTGCCAGTCGCTGTTTTCACTAAAGGTTGCTGTCCATGAGGATGGATAGCGGGCTGTGGTATACTGATATCCTTGTATACGGTTGAATTGCCAGTACCATCCGGCTGACGGTTCGGTTGCATCAGTTACGGATGTTGCCTGATGATCGGCACCCAGGTTTTGAGTTAACCAACACACAGCCTTACCACTAATGCTACTGCTTATAGAATGATATACTACAGATTTGGAAACTGGAGCACCGTTCAATCCTTCGGCGTGTAAGATTGTAAAGCTTGACGGACATATTCTGAAACTTGTAACAGTTG
Organism: Bacteroidota bacterium; assembly: GCA_017860295.1. Taxonomy (GTDB): domain Bacteria; phylum Bacteroidota; class Bacteroidia; order Bacteroidales; family Paludibacteraceae; genus Microbacter. The sequence goes on from JAFNAS010000007.1 coordinate 7,107, forward strand.
GGCTATAGGCCGTACCGACACTATTGGTAGCATAAGCCCGAATATAATAAGTCAGGTCTCCGGAAGAAAGATTAGTCAACGTATCAATAATTGCACCAATGCCTGTTTCCACGGGTAATGCTAAAATATTATCAGATGTTGTAGGATTTCCTGTGGTATTCCAACAGAATCCTCTAGCTGTAATAGAATCTCCTCCGTTGTAAATAACAGTTGCATTGCTTACTCCAGAGCTATCAGTAAGATTAGACATTACCACATTGCTTACACTTGGTTTGACTGGCATAGTGGTCAAACTATCTAGGTTGCCATAAGCTGTTCCTTTACTATTAATAGCATAAGCACGGACATAGTATTTGGTTCCAGGAGATAGCCCAGAAATAACAGCAGTATATATGCCTGTTCCACCTGAAGCATCATTGATTTTAGTGGCTAAAGCGGTTGTTGGATTAGGAGAGGTGCTCCAGCAGATTCCCCTAACTGTTACAGACATACCTCCGTCATCAATAATATTACCTCCACTTGTAGCTTTCACACTGTCAATGGAAGATGGTTGTAATGTGATTAGAGTAGGTAACATTACCGGCAAGGTCGCAAACGTGGTTTCACTTCCGTATCCAACACCTACAGCATTAGTAGCATAAGCCCGTATATAATATGTTGTATTAGGAGTTAGTCCGCTCATATTTGCCAAGAAACTACCTATCGTATGAGCAGTTGTATCAACCGTTTTTGTCGATAATGCTATGGTCGGATTACTATAGATGCTCCAACAAATTCCTCTGCTAAGTATTGTACTACGTCCGTCATCGGTCACTTCACCTCCACTTGTAGCTGTTGTTGCTATAATATTAGTAGCAGGGAATGTTGCCGTTAAGGTCGGAACACCATTGGTTAGAATTTGTTTTTCCTCTCCGTAAGCAACTCCAATTTTATTGATGGCATAAGCCCTGACATAATAGAGCGTGTTAGGTAGAAGGCTCGTAAGGTTTGCCGAGAAAGACGCAGTGCCAGTACCATTGTTGGTAATTACATCGCTGATTGTCGGATTGGTATGCGTAGCCCAGCAGATACCTTTTTGCGTGATTGTTTCTCCTCCATCGCTTGTAATAATACCTCCACTAGTCGATGAGTAACCAGTTATCGCAGTCGGATCCACGGTCTCAAGTATTGGCGAAGTTGGGAATATGGTGATTGTTACTTGATTTCCATATGTAGTTCCTGCACTATTGGTAGCATAAGCCCGTATATAATATGCTGTACTTAACGCCATACCGGTAACTGTACTGGTATAACTGCTGGTTCCGGTACCATTGTTTGTTCTGTTTACTACAACGGTATCCGGGTCGAAATTAGGATCCGTGCTCCACACAATACCTTTTGCCGTAATAGTACCACCTCCAGCACTTGATATAGTACCTCCTGTGACTGCAGTTGAGGTTGATGTAGCGGCCACTACTTTAGTAGTTAGAATAGGTAAAGCCACAGGAGTTGTAAAGGACACTTCATTACCATAAGAAACACCCTGGCTGTTTACGGCATAAGCCCGGACGTAATATGTTGTGACAGGTGACAGGTCTGTGAGCGAACTATAGAAGCTACTGCCCGACCAAGAATCATAGATGGTTTTGGTATATAACCCAACGGTTGGATTAGGACTTGTGCTCCAGCATACACCTTGATTTGTAATCTCTGCACCTCCATCGCTGATAAGGGTTCCTCCTCCACTTGCAGCATAGCCAGAAGTGCTGGGAGTAACCGTCATTGTTGTCAGGGTCGGTTTGGTCAACGTAGTAAAGCTAATCTGATTACCGAAGGCAATTCCAACACTATTGACGGCATATGCTCTGGCATAATAAGTGGTGCCCATTTTAAGACCACTTATAACCGATGTGAAGTTGCCGTTGCCGGCACCTGTCATTGCATTTTTATTGACAGATACTGTATCGGGATTAAATCCGGAAACAGTGCTCCAGACCATGCCTCTCGTGGTGACAGTTTCTCCTCCGTTATCGGATATATACCCACCGGTATACACATATGTACCACTAATACTCCACGCATCTCGCGTAACCAGAGTTGCCAGAGAAGGTGGATCTGTTATGAAGCTCAGAACGTTACCGTAAGCAGTACCTGCAATATTGGTAGCATAAGCTTTGATGTAATACGTTGTGCTCCCCTTTAAATCAGTTAACTTGCTCACAAAGCTTGGTGTACCAGTACCATCTGAAGTACTATAGACTGCCGCCTCAGAAGTATCAAAGTTCATTGAAGTACTCCATACTACACCTTTGGCAGTGATGGCAGCATCTCCGTTATCGGTAATTGTTCCTCCTGAAGTTGCTGTTGTCGGACCGGTGGCGCTGGCATAAGCAGTGGTAATGGTAGGCAAGGTGGGTGTTATAAAGCTGACTTCGTCTCCATAAGAGATGCCGACACTGTTTTCGACATAGGCTCTTACATAATAAACCGTTTTTGCCGACAATCCGGTCATAGCCGCAGAGAATGAACCGACATAGTATCCAGTTGTTGCTGTTTTATTGTATACCACTGTGTCGGGATTGAATCCTGTTACTGTGCTCCATACGATACCACGTGTTGTAACCAATGCACCACCATTGCTGGTAATATTACCGCTTCCAATCCCAGTTGTTGTTGACGTAGCATATGCAGATGTTGTGGCAATTGTTGCTAGTATTGGAGGATTGGTTGTAAAGCTTTCGACACTACCGTATGAGAGGCCCACATCATTGATAGCATAGGCTCTTACATAATAGGTTGTACTTCCCATTAATCCGGTAATAGTTCTGATAAAGCTACCACTTCCCGGACCATTACTGATCGTATTGTTATTAATGGTGGGAGGAGAATCTACACTCCAGCAAATACCACTTTCTGTAACCGAGGTGCCACCATTGGACACCACGTTACCGCCAGCATTTATAGATACACTTGTGACGGTAGACATATCAGGAGCCGTAGTAGTAACCGTAGGATAATCGTATGTAGTAAACGAGATCTCATTAGAGGCATAAGTGGTACCTGCACTATTTGTTGCAAATGCTCTAACATAGTAAGTAGAGCCCGGTTTCAAGCTGCTTATCGTTGTTGTGAAGCTGCCGGATTTGGCTAGTGTTATTTTATTGATAACCACTGTATCCGGATCGAATCCAGATACGGAGCTAAATACCAGTCCAACTGTTGAAATTATACCACCACCGTTACTGCTGACGGTTCCCCCTCCCGTAGCATGCCTGCCATCACTCCAGCTTGAGACCGAATTGGTTGTCAAAGTTGGCATTACAGGAGGATCAGTCGTAAATGTTTCCACTTGTCCGTAGGCGGTGCCTGCTTCATTGATGGCATAAGCTCTCACATAATAAGTGGTGCTACCTAACAATCCTGTCATTGTATGGATAAAGGTTCCGATGCCTATTGTTCCTGTAGTATGTGCATCATCTGTAGTTGGATTGCCTGTTGTATTCCAGCAAATACCGCTACTTGTTACCGCAGTTCCACCATCGCTGATAATTTGACCTCCTCCTACGGCAGTAATGTTGGTAACTGAACTTACGGTTGAAGTTTCAATTGTTGCAGTGGTAAAGGTGGTAAATGAGATTACTTCACCATACGAAATTCCTACGTCGTTAATGACATAAGCCCTCATATAATATTTTGAGACAGGAGATAAGCCTGTGATACTTGCCGAATAATTACCCAATCCACTTCCCCCGGCAGCATGGTTGTCATCAATAGTTGGGTTCCCGGTTGAATTCCAACAGATCCCACGTTCTGAAACGGTAGCTCCACCAGAACTGGTTACCTGACCACGACCAGTTGCTGTCGTGCTTCCAATATTAATGACATCGCGTGTTGTTACGCTAGCCAACACTGGAGGTGCAGTCGTTAAACTATCCAGATTCCCATAAGTAATTCCTACACCGTTGATAGCATAAGCTCGAACATAATATTTTGTACTGCCTATTAAGTTTGTGAGTGTTGTCACAAACGCTCCCGTTCCCGTTCCATTAGTAGTATAGTTGCTATTAATAGTAGGGTTGGATGTTGTGCTCCAACAGATACCTCGGGATGTTATCTCACTGTTACCATCATCGGAAATGTAACCGCCCGTAACAGCTGTTGTAGATTTGATCGTACTTGGACTGGTAGTAACAAGCGTTGCTACATTATCCGTAGTTAGACTGTCTAGATTGCCGTATCCTACCCCGTAACTGTTAATAGCATAGGCCCGGACGTAATATTTTGTAAAGACTTTCAGACCAGTCATGTGGCTTACAAATGTGCCAGTTCCAGCGCCACTTATAGACTCTGAAGTTTTAGTCGAGAGATCGATCGTAGGAATTGTGTCTGTACTCCAACAAATTCCGCGGGCTTGTAGGGTTTCATCTCCTACATATTTCACCGTACCTCCACTATAAGCATCGGAACCATTTATGTTATTGGGTTGAGTTGTGATTATAATTGGGAGTGCTGTTGTTTTAAAGCTGTTTTCAGAGCTATATGCTGTTCCAACCGAATTAATTGCATAAGCTTTGACATAATAAGTGGTATTTGGTGATAGATCTGATAGATAACTTGCAAAGGTTCCAATATCAGTTTTGTTTAGTGTGGTAGATGGAACATACGTATATGTAATTCTATCCGTTGAGTAACATAATCCACGAGAAGTGATGTATGCACCTCCATTGTTAAGAATAAGGAATGTTCCTACTGCAGCTGTATCTGTAGCGTTACTCATAGTTGGCGGATTCAGTTCTGCCAAAATAGGAGGTAATGTTGTGAAAATTTTGAGATCACCATACACCTTACCATACACATTGACCGCATATGCTCTGACATAATAAGTAGTGCTCCCCAAAATATTCAACATAGAACTTGGAAATTCTCCAACGCCAGATCCATCATTGGTAATAGATGCGTTAGGATCATCAATAGGATCACCTTCAGTACTCCAGATAATGCCTCGTTTAGTGATCGGAGCACTCCCATTGCTAGTAATATTTCCGCCACTCACTGCCGAATAACTGGTGATATCAGAAACATCTAATGTTATGATATAAGGTGCATCAGGATTGATTGTAAGTGTTCGATCTTCACCATATGAAGTCCCGATGATATTTTGAGCATAAGCTCTATAATGGTAGACAGTACCGGATGTAAGGCCAGTCATGATACTAGTAAAGATGCCTAATCCATCTCCATCGGTTGTATATGAGTTACTCAATGTCGGATTGGCATTTATACTCCAGCATACTCCACGTTGGGTAACCGATGAGCCTCCATCACTAAGCACGTTACCACCAACAGTTGCTGTTGTATTAAATAATGACGATGCGCCAAGAGTTAAGACTTTCGCGGAGTCGGGCAATGTTATTTCTTCTTGTTGTCCATAGGATGTACCAGCAGCATTTATGACATAAGCTCTTACGTAATATGTTTTTCCTGCAATCAGGCCTGTCATCACACTTGTAAATGAACCTGTTCCATTACCAGAGAATGGAACTACCGTTTTAGTACTAACGCTGGTTGTAGGACTTGGAACTGTATCCCAGCAAATACCACGTGTGGTAATAACAGAATACCCTACATCTAAGACATTTCCACCACTATTTGCAGTTGTTCCTTGTAAATCGGAAGGAGCTGTGGTAGTGATATGTGCCAGAGCGGCTGTAGTGAAACTAGTTTTGCTACTATAAGCTGTACCCACGCTATTGGTAGCATAAGCTTTGACATAATAGGTGGTGCCTTCGGTTAAGCCAGTCAAATTAAGCACAAAATTTCCAATATCACTTAGAGTATCTGTCGGTGCAGCTATGCATTGATAGTTAATATCGTCACTGCTAATGCAAATACCTTTCTCTGTCACTATTGCACCACCATTAGTCAGAACTGTTGCTGACGCAATGGCTGTAGTTCTTGTAATATTGCTTATTGTAACGCTATTGCTAAATGTAGCCAAGATAGGCGGTGGCGTGGTAAATTGAATGAGATTCCCATATGCGATGCCAGCAGCATTTATGGCGTAGGCGCGGACATAATATGTTGTGTTTCCTAATAGATGCATTAACGTACTGATAAAGGTTCCAACTCCAGACCCATCATTTGTGGTAGTATAAGAACTTTCGTTGAGAGGATCCTCTACAGAACTCCAGATGATACCCCGTTTTGTTACAGGTGAGCCTCCATCAGCCGTAATATCACCACCACTTAAAGCTCTCATACAAGTAATGCTATCGGCATCCAATGTGATTATTGTAGGCACAGCAATAGGTGTGGTAAATTTAATATTATCACCATAGGTGATTCCTTGTGAATTAACAGCATACGCTCTGACATAGTACGTAGTGGCAGGGAGTAACCCGGTTATATTACTGATGAAACTACCAATGCCTGTACCTGTAGCTATGTGCGTGGTTTTAGAAGTGAGTGTGGTATCAGGATCTGCTAGTGGGCTCCAGCAGACTCCTGTTAGGGTAACATCAGACCCTCCGTTTGAGACAACAACCCCTCCTCCGGTAGCAGTATAACCGGTAGTATTGCTGGTGATTGGAGATGTGACGACAATAGGATAGCAGGCTATGTCTTTCCATTCAGAACCGTTGTAAAAGCGTATGGATTTGGTAAGAGAATTCACATAGATAGCTCCCGCAGTGAGTCCTGTTATGGTCGGATCGCTATTGATGACAGGTAATTTATAGGTGGAAATGCTCTTCCCTGAGGTAAAACTGCTATTATCAGTAATGCTGCTGGCTGTAGATAATGCTGCCATCTTTGTCCAAACAGTGCCATTATAGACAATCACAGCTTTGTTGACGGTGGAATAGTAGATAGACCCGGCTTGTGGATTTGGCGGAGCATCGCTTAATGATGGAAGATACGGAATACCATTTTTAACGGCAAAGAAATCTTGTGTGGTGGCGGTCGAAATATTACTTGTACAAAGGGTTTCCCATCCAGATCCTGTATAAATAAGAGGATTAGAATCGGTACTGCTAAAAATAAGCATGCCAAGTTCGGGAGAGGAAATAGCAGACGGATCTATCACCGGAAGATGGGGAAGTCCCCCGATTACCCGGAAATAGTTTTGCCCGTAAGCCGTACTGACAACGGAAAACAATAATACAATCAGGAGGTGTGCTATGTATAGTAATCTTTTCAATAGAATAGCCTTACCTAGATTTGTCTAACTTTTGCAAAATAGAATTAATCTGCTCTTGTTGTTTATTTAACCGGTTGTTCAGTTCGTTGATCTGTACCTGTTGTTCTTTTACTGCTTGTATCAGGACAGCAGTCAACTGTGTGTAATCCACTTTGAGATAACCGTCAGAGCCCATTGTTACCATTTCCGGAAAGATCTTTTGGAGCTCTTGGGCAATAACTCCTATCTTGAAACCTTTAGCATATCTTTTTTGGTCTTTGTATTCGAAACGAACTCCTCGCAATTGATCTATTGCTTGTAATGTTTTGCTTAGCGTTTCGATTTTGGTTTTCAGTCGTTGATCGGAAGGCGTATAAAAATTACCTTTGACCGTGACATCCTGAGCAAAGGTTGCATTGCCTGCTGTTTCGAAAGTGAGGCCTTTGCCGTCTTGGCCATCGTTATTAATAGCGAATGTGGAAGTCTTAATATTTTTAGTTGCTGTGTGATTTCCTAAGTTGTCTCCTAAAACTGCTGGAGTCCACGTTGATCCATTGTAGACATAGAGTGTACTGTCGGTAGTATTGTAGTAAGTACTACCGGTGGTAGGATTAGTTGGTTGAGTTGTCGTCGTTGTTCCGCTTTTTCCGTCCACATATTTTTTGGTAGCCGCATCCTGATCTCCGGAAGGATCCGCCAGATTAATTATCTTATAATTATTTGATCCGGTTCCCATCGATACATTCGCTTCTGCATCTCCGAATCCGCTGAGTGTGATAGCACTTTTAGCCGTAGCTGCAGCTTGGTTGGAAGCATTCCCAACATAAAGTTCCCCTTGCGGTAGCTTATTGTCTACCGGTACCCAAGCAGATCCGTTGTAGACATAGAACGTACTATCGGAGGTATTGTAATAAGTACTTCCGGCAGTAGGAGAGGTTGGTTGTGTCGTGGTTGTAGACCCAGCTTTGGTGTCGACATATTTTTTAGTAGCGGCATCCTGATCGGCAGTAGGATCTGCAACGCCGCAGTGCAACATCAGCAGTAGCCGCACCGAATCCACTTAGAGGAATGCTGCTTTTTGCGGTAGCTTCTGCTTGATCGGAAGCATTACCAACATAAAGTTCGCCTTGCGGCAGTTTATTGTCTACCGGTACCCAGGCAGATCCGTTGTAGACATAGAAAGTACTGTCGGTGGTGTTGTAATAGGTACTTCCTGCGGTAGGAGAGGTCAGTTTTGCTATCGACGTATTTCTTTGTGGCGGCATCCTGATCTCCGGTTGGTTCTGCTAGATTGATGATCTTGTAATTGTTCGATCCGGTTCCCATCGATACATTCGCTTCTGCATCACCGAAGCCACTAATAGAGATTGAGCTTTTGGGGGTGGAGACGGCCTTCCCGGATGCATCTCCTACAAACATATTTCCTTTAGCAAGAGTCAGTACTGTACTTATACCGGAAATTGCGTTGTCGACATATGTTTTTGTGGCGGCATTTTGAGCGTAAAGAGGATCTGCTAAATTGACCAATCGATATCCTCCCATGTTTACTGTATCTTTTGCGGCTCCGAACCCACTGAGAGAAATGCTACTTTTTGCCGTAGACGTTGCTATATTGGACGCATTCCCAACATACAATTGACCATTATACAATTTATTGTCCACTGGCATCCAGGCAGATCCGTTGTAAACATAGAAAGTACTGTCGGTAGTATTGTAATAAGTACTTCCGGCGGTAGGAGAGGTTGGTTCGGTAGTGGTTGTAGACCCGGCTTTGCTATCTACATATTTTTTGGTTGCAGCATCCTGATCTGCTGTTGGATCCACTAAATCAGTTATCTTGTTGTTTCCTAATGAAATATCTGCATTAGCAGTTCCAAAACTGCTTACAGGCACACTATTTATTGCGGTGGCTTCTGCTTTACCTGATGCATTTCCAACTAGAATATAATTCTGAGAAAGAGAAATGGAACCTGGATTAGCAACGGTATTATCTACATAATTTTTTGTAGCTGCATCTTGTGCATACAAAGGGTCAGACAAATAATTAATATTATATTGAGTAGTGGAATTCCCCATTGCAACATTTGCAGTGGCAGCTCCGAAGTCACTTAGAGGTACCGATGCTTTATTTATACTAGCTGCTTTCCCTGCTGCATTTCCAACAAAGATGTAATTTAACGGGAGAGCAAGACTCGAAGAAGGACTTGCCAATTGAGTCTCTAAATAATTTTTAGTCACAGCATCTTGAGCCGAAACCGGATCAGCTACTCCGGTTAATTTATAGCCACCTAATGCAACGTCAGATGTCGCAGCTCCGAATCCACTAAGCGGTATGGAACTCTTTGCCACATCGGCTGCCTTTCCGCTTGTATTACCTACTAAAAGGTCTCCGGAAGTGAGGTTGATACTTGCTGGATCTATAGTTTTCGTGTCTACATAATTCTTTGTCGCTGCGTCTTGAGCCGAGACTGGATCAGCTACTCCAGTCAACTTATATCCTCCTAGTGCCACATCGGCTGCTGCAGCTCCGAATCCACTCAGTAGAATAGAGCTTTTAGCAGTAGCGGCAGCGACTCCAACAGTATTACCTACTAGAAGATAGTTTTGAGTTAGTAAAATGTTGCTCGGACTTATATTATGATTATCTACATAGTATTTAGTTGCGGCATCTTGATTTGATGTCGGATTTGCTACATTGGTAATTCTGTAATTGGTAGTGCCATCACCCATTGATATTGCCGCTGTCGCATTGCCAAATCCACTAAGCGGAATTGAACTTTTTGCAACAGCGGCTGCCTTGCCCGAAGTATTTCCTACGAAAAGATTACCAGAGGGAAGAGCCAGTAAGGTTGCTGGGCTAGAGAAAAGGGCATCTACATAATTTTTAGTTGCAGCATCTTGAGCGGAAGTCGGATTGGACAGATAGGTGATTTTGTAATTTGTGGTTCCATTGCCCAGAGCAATATTATCGGTAGGTATTCCAAACCCGCTAAGCGGAATGTTGGATTTATCAAGTTTAGAATCGGTTACAGCCGCATTTTGGATGGTGATCTTACCACTGGAAGATATGGTAACATCTCCCGAGACGGCAACAGCTGTTGCTATGTTTGATGAGTTTCCTACATAAATTTTGCCACTGGCAAGTGTATTGTCAATAGCATTCCAATCTGTTCCATTATATACATATAATCTTGAATCGGAAGTATTAAAAAACAATGTGCCTACTTTGATGTGATCGTTTGTTACATCAGGATTGACTATGCCACTGGGTGTCGATCCATTAATTGACACCTGTATCCACCGGGCAAAGGCATCATAAACGTAGAGGATATTATTGTCTGTGTCAAAATAAAAGTCTCCCGGATTGCCACTTGTAGGCATATCAGAAGAGGTTCCACTCGGTACTGTTGCACTACTGATACAGACCCAGTTTCCTGCAGCATCATACATATATAATTTTTGCTCCGTAGTATTATAGAATACATCTCCGTAAGTATTTGTGCTGGGAAGTGAGTCTACCGAACTTACTGTTTGCCAAGAGCTTCCGTCGTAATAATAATATTCACTGGTAAAAAGATTGAAAGCGACATCACCTGCTGTTCCTGGATCTGAGGGCATAGCAAATACAGAAGTGTAAGTGGTTACCTTGGTCCAGCTTGAGCCGCTTAAAATATAGGGAGATTCATTATAAAGAACGACTGCTCCTGAACTATATGATGATGTTGGTAATGAGATCCCTGAAGAGTAACTACGCATATTTGCATCTACAGAGATTGTGGTTGTATTCAATGCGGCCGTAAGGACTGGAGTCGGAGTATCATTGGTTATCAGAGGAAACCCACTTCTGGTTGGTTGATATATAATGCCAGTACCTCCTGTTGGAAAGTTTGCTCCGGATGGATCTGTTGATATAGTATTGATTGTTGATCCTACTACACTAATGATGGTAGTTATAGTGTATGCATTCCCCTTAGGGTCAATAATAATATCTCCTACGGCTACGTCCGATGCTGAATATACATTATTCCCATCCGAAAACTGTCCGTCAATTTCGTATTCATTAGCCGTAGACTGAGCTATAATAGAACCGATATTGAATTGTCCGTTGAATTGACTCTTAGTTTGCGCATTGGCGTTGAGGTAGCTGTAGCAAATAAGAATAAGAATGAAACTATATACTTTGTAAAAATGTTTCATGACTATTAAAATTGAAAGATGATATTATAGCCATAAGTATTGGTCTTCTGTGCTGATATTCCTTGTATGAAAAGAGTGAGCACTCCATTTGCTCGAGAGTAAACATACATTGAATAGCTTCCGGATGACATTGGCACGCAATAGTCCATTCCAGTAGCATAGGGATCTGCGGCACTTTTTACAACAAACATACCTGTAGGATAAACCATATCGGTTGCTGAATTATTAACATCTCCATTCTGATCAGTAATAACTACATAAAGATAAGTGGCAGAGGTACCAACTTCAGCCGCACTCGTATTAATTCGTAAATAATTTAGTCTTACCCCAGCAGGAACCGTTACATAGAAGTAGATTGATCCCGTTGTATGTGAATATGTGATACCAGTTCCTGTTGCTTTTACATAACAGCTTGTATTGTCACTGGGATGATAATATACAAGAGAGCTACCGCTTCCAGTAGAAGGTGTTTGCCACGATGCAGTTGAAGTGGATGTCGCCGTTAGTACTTGCCCGGTAGTTGGCGTGTTGCTAACAGTAGGATAGGAATCCAGCTTCGATTTATCTGTGGGAATCATTAACCCCGAAACAGATGAAGATGCAACAGGAATGGTTGCGCTGCTACTACCATTGGTTATGCTTACAGATCCAGTTCCGGTTGTTCCTGTGTAGGTTAACCCAGGTTGCACCCAACTTGCAGTACTACTTGAGCTATCGTATGTGAGTGCTTGTCCGGTAGTGGTAGGTGATCCACTAATAGTAGGAATGTTGAGTAGTTTGGCATGATCCGTTTGTACCATTAAACCGGCAACATCAGACGTATTAGCTGTGGTTAGTACAGGTATATATGTTGTATAATTAGTGCTACCGGAGATAGTAAGAGCCGCAGTCGTTCCTGAAGAATATGCATAACTAAAGCCGGTAACACCACTGCTACTTGATGAAATAGCTTGCCAGCTTCCATCTCCTCTTAGGTAGGTGGAAGAGCTTGCAGTACCGGATGCATTAATTGCCGAAACAGGGATAGTGGCGGCTCCATATCTTGCAGTTGGAATTGTTCCCGAAGACAAATTTGTTGCATTTAAATTTCCGGAAAAAGAAGTAGCTGTTAACGTCCCTGTCGAAGGAGTAAAATATAAATTACTTGAGGAAACTTTGAGGGGTAGGTTTCCTGTATTAGCAGTAACCCATGTTGGGAATACTGATGCCGTGGTAGTTATGTCGTTTGTAATCGTGGAGTTAGTACTATTTGTTGCTGTGGTAGCTGTTGCAGCATTCCCAGTTGTACTCTGAGTTAATGTTGTGGGAAGATCTGCTGTTGTGAGAGCTCTAAATACAGGGGTTCCACTTGATGCTGTTGGTGCAGCAAAGACATAACCTTGTGTTTGAGATGCTAACGTTGCAGTCAGAGTTCCAGCGCTTGTTACAGGAGAGTTTGTAATTGTAAAGATTGAGGGTAAGCTTAATCCTACAGAAGTGACAGTCCCGGTTCCAACCGATGCCCATGAAAGATTATTGGATCCATCGGTTTTAAGCACTTTTCCTCCATTATCTGTTTGAGAAGGAAGTAGATTGGTAATTGCTTCTGTGGCAGTACTTGCTCCAGTTCCTCCATATGCGATAGGGATTACTGATCCATTCCAGATGCCACTGGTGATGGTTCCTAATGTTGTTATATTGCTGGATCCTGTCCATGTTGATAAAGCTGTGTTTTCTACATTCCCCAGTCCGATCATACTGGGAATAGCAGTAGCTGTTATGGCAGATGGAGAGGCTGTGGTGCTGCCATTATTCCCTAAAATAGTACCGGCTGCTATGGTTGCCAACTTTGAATAAGCAATTCCTCCTGTAGTAATTCCCAGTGTAACTGCTCCGGAAGTAACTGTACCTCCCGATAGTCCGTCATTTGTAGCGACAGATGTAATCGTACCGGTATTGGTTGCAGATAAAGTTCCATCAGTTGTAACAGAAAGTCCGGTTCCTACCTTAATTCCCCCCAGTGAGCTCGAGGTGGCCGCCGTTAATGCCGATAAGCCATCTAATTTTGTTTTGTCGGTAGGCAACATAAGGCTGGCAACGGAAGTGGATCCGGCTGGAATCGTGGCACTGGTTCCGGTGCTACTAGTGACTGTTCCATTGGTTGCACTTGAGGTATACCCTAAATTGGTAGCAGTAGAACTACCCCATGCAAATCCGCCTGTCCCATCCGAGGTTAGAACTTGCCCAGAGGTTCCGGTCGTGGAAATATTTTTTAGTTTCGCTGTGGTAACACTCTGACTCGCTAGGTCAGCTGATGCAATAGTTGCATCAACTATCTTGGCTGACGTGATTGTATTATCTGCTATTGTTGTAGCAATGGATGTTGTTTTCGTTGCTCCTGTCCCGGTGACATCTCCTGTCAGCGTAATTTGCTGATCTCCGGTGTTGCTTCCCGATACGGTAGAACCACTGGCTATATTCGATCCTGAAATTGCGCCTGTTGACGTAACGGAGGTGGCGGTAATTGCTCCTCCACTGATTGTTCCGGTGGTTGTTATGGATGTTGGGGTGATATCTCCTAATGAAAGCGTAATTACCGGAGTAGTTGTAGCATCAGCAACGGATGCTATGATACCTGAATTGCCGGTTGCCGATACTGATGTTACGGTACCTCCTCCGCTAACAGCCTGCCATGTTGGTGAACCACTTACGATGGTTAGCACGTACCCATCCGAAGCAGATGTAAATGACGGTACTTTCGCATCGATGTATGTTTTTACAGCTTTTACACTTGGATAGTAGGTATCGGAGTTGGATGATAGAGTTCCATCCGTATTTTTGTTCGATTTATCTTCTTTGTTTGTCCCCAAAGCCACAACGGTGGAGTTGGCACTAACCCGTGCATCTGTGTAGTATAAATTAGTAGTTCCTTCTGTAACCTGATCAGATTTATAATCGCCGCTTGTTGCAACCACACTACCAACACGACCAAATACGGAACTTACGGTATTGTGGTTGCTTACCTTGCTCCAGCTTGTACCATCCGAGATAATCCAGTCGCCGGTCAGATATGATTCTGAATTATAGGTTCCATCAGCAGATGCGACATAATAATATCCTTTATTGCTGGAAGAGGCAGTAGCAATAGTAGTAGTCCCCGGGACGAATGTCCCCATGTAAGTTACAGCACCCACCAAAGAACTGGGCAAATATTTGGTATCGATTGTCCCGGTCGAATTTAGAGGTACAACGCCACTGTTTGCCCCTTTTGATGATAACGGAACAAAGTAAGTGTCGACATAGTTTTTTGTAGCTGCATCTTGCGCTAAAGTCGGATCTTTAACATTGTTGATATATTGAGAACCCATGTCAACAGCTGCAGTGGCAGCTCCGAATCCGCTAATAGGGACATCAGCCTTGTCTGTGGCTGCCGCTTTCCCAGATGAATTCCCGACAAAGAGTTGTCCGCTTCCCAATGAAAGGCTGGAGGGATCAGCCGATACTCCAGACGAGATGTCTAACCAAGAAAAGGTGCCGTTTCCATTAGATTTCAGAACATAGCCGGCAGTCCCATTATCGAGGGCTGTACTGCTACTTCCTTTAAGATTGGTGGCACCAATGGCATTTGTAGCGATAGCTAGGGTAGCATCTCCGGAAGTTGCTCCACCGGTAAGCCCATCTCCAGCAATTACACTAGTAATATCTCCAATGCCAGTTACACTGTTACCATTTGTGCCTGAAATAGTCAAAGTACTTCCTGACAAACTTAGCGTTTGATCTCCGGTATTTGTTCCGGAAGTTTTATCTAGGGTGGCTAATTGTGTATCAGTGACATAATTTTTGTCGGAGGAAGCTGCTATATCGGCGGTGGTAGCATCGGCTCCAGCTGTTACCAGCCCTTTGGAGTCATAGGTGATCTTTGTTTTAGTTGCTGCAGTAATAGGACTGTTGGCCGTTACTTTTGTTGTAATATCTGTGGTATTGGTGGTTACTTGGCTTGCAATACTTTCAAGAGCAGATTGTACAGTTGTTCCGGTAACACCGGAAATCGTATTGATAGCAACGGTACTGGCAGTTTGGTCTCCGGTATTTGTTCCCGATATTGATGCATTATCAGTTACGGTTAGTGTCTTGGGAGTCGTTCCTCCGGCAATTGAAAATCCGGTTGCATTGCTGGTTAGGGTTAATCCGTTAATACTACTTATTCCGGTCAACGTTGTAGGAATATTGGACATGGGAAGTGTACCTGTAACCTTTGTAGTCAGATCAATGGTGCCGTCTTTAATCATGGAATTGGTTATTTTACCGGATCCAATTGTTAATGTTGGAGTTAATGATGTTGTTCCTGTTGCAGACCCCGTTACATCTCCTGTTGCAGACGGAGTAAAATTGATTGTTTGAGCTGTAGCAGATGAAAGAGATATATTAATCCAACTGCTGCCATTCCATTGTAAAATATCTCCGTTAGTTTTTGAAGTGACCGATACATTTGATAACCCATCTAAGGTATGGTTATGTGTCGAAGATGCCGCATCGGTGATACCGTACCCCGCCAGCGTCGTAGGGTTGGTTCCGGCTGTTACGCGTCCCTTGGCATCGACAGTAACCGATTTATAAGTTCCAGCCGTTACACCAGTGGTACTTAGTGATGTGGCTAACGAACCGGCCGTTGTAGTCACATCTCCGGTTAGTGCTGGAAAACGTGCCGCTGCCAGAATCCCGGTTGCATTGGTTCCGGATAGATTGATTGATAGAGCTTTTAATGTTTGGCCGGTTAATGAAAGGTAATTTTCGCCGGAGGAATCTAATGTAACTCCTACAGAAACCCATGCCGTCCCATTAAAAATTTTCAAAATACTTTGTGTAGCATCGGAATTAGTCAGATAGTATAAGTCACCGATGTTGGCATCGGTAGTAGCTGGTAGAGTAGTTCCATTGGGAGTAGATGTTACAGGTACCCACTCATCATCCTTATAATAATAAAGGCTTTGAGTCGTCGTATTGTAAAATATATCTCCGGCAGAAGGAGATGTTGGGAAAGTACTTCCACTGGGAGTTTTTACATCGTTTTGATTTGCGATACGAATCCACTCACCATTTGTAATATCTGTCGTATAGGATGTATTTGTACCGGCATTTGGATTACTAAAATAGTAATACCCCGGAGTAACACTGGTTGATTTAACTCCTTGTGTTGATGGAGTTGTGCCTGTTGCAATATTATATACGATCATTCCATCAAAAGCAGAAGGAAATGTGAATCCATCAAGTAACCCTGTACTAAAAGTAAAGGAAGTTAAATCTGTTCTTGGAAATACAAGCCCTTTACCTGAGTTGGATGGATCTATACTTAAATCAAAATTACTGGAAGCATCGAAAAAAGGGTTCTCTGCCGTGATATTTGCAGTGACTGTTCCATTCGTGAATACCTGTGAGAAGGTGTAACTGTAAAATAGTGTCAGTAGAAAGAACAATCCTACTTTCTTTGTATTTAGTAATTGTAACATATTCTTTTCTCGTTTTATGCACCTGCAATTAGATACCAGTTTGTCCCGTCAGATATTAACATCTGTCCTCTCGAAGCAGCAATGGATGTATTGTTGACAGGAGGATAAGTGATGTATGTATACGTGCCAGATGTTCCAGCTTGCACACTGTTATTTCTTATAATAAGAATACGACCGGAACATGTTGATGGATCTGGCAGTGTGATGTTTCCTGCGCCGGAGATTTGTATATTAATAATATAGTCGTCTGTATTTACTGAGAAACCTGCAAAGGTGCCAGTGTATGTCCTAACTTTTGCATAGACAGCACCTTTGATTTGAATTGTGCCATCAAAGATGGTATTTCCTGTTGTTCCCGATGATCCTGTATTGCTAAAAGTTAGCGTATTAACTCCTTGGTTGATGATTGTAGCTGCGGTTAAAGTTCCTCCTAGAGCGACATTACTTGAAGTAGCAGTTAAACCGTTACTGGCGGTTGTAATGCCACTACCTCCAGAACCATTCGCGGCAGCCGTAATGCGGCCCTGAGCATCAACGGTAATATTAGCAGATGTATAAGACCCTGCAGTAACGGCCGTACTGGCTAATGCTATTGTTGGATTCCCAGAGACTCCATCTCCGTTAGTAACAGTAATTCCGGTGCCTCCTGTGATTGTACGGGCAGTAGCAGTTCCGGATCCGGTTCGTGCCAGAATACCGGTAGTAGATACTCCTGCTAAAGCTGTTAGGTCTGCATCTGCTGCTTGTGCCCCTAATGCTGTCAAGGCTGCGGTTGCAGTAGCAGCTCCTGTACCCCCATTGGCTACAGCTAGCGTTCCACTTAAGGTTAGTGTTCCCGAACTTGTGATAGGACCGCCGCTAAACGAGAGGCCGGTAGTTCCTCCACTTGCAGCAACGGAAGTCACGCCGCCACCTGTACTTGCCTGCCAGGTTGGTGTACTGCCATTCCAGGTCAGAACGTATCCTGTGGTAGATGGATTGGAGATTGTGGTAGTTGTATTTGCCGCAGATTGATAAAGAATGCCGGTGGTTGATACACCAACATTCGTTGCAATTGCAGCGGTGCCAGAAGGTAATAAATAGTCTGTGCCGGCAGTGGCAGCGGTAATCGCTCCTGTAGTGGCATCTCCTTTTAACAAGCCAGTAACCGTGGTTCCTAAAGTAATTGCCGGAACTGTGGCTGATGTGGCAGAGCCTTTAAAACCATTGGCTGTTAATACTGATACTCCGGTGACAGTTCCACTACCGCCAGAAGATACAATGCTGGAGATTTCGCTTTGTAAATTTTCTAATGCCGTTTGAACAGTGGTCGCTGTCGACGGTAATCCATTTTGCACAGTGACCGATACGGCAGATGCCAGTGGTGATATCCATTCAGTAGCCGTCCCTGAACTGTTGACAGTTAAGAACTTATTTGCATCTGAAGTGGTAAATGAAGGAACTTTAGAATCAACATATGTTTTAACAGCGGATACTGTAGGGTACAGCGTAGAAGAGGCCGTAGTGAGGGTTCCGTCATTGCTTTTATTTGCTTTATCCTCTTTTAGATCTAATGCAGTTTGTGTTGCAGTACTTATGGGCTTATTTAGATCACTGGTATTATCTACATTGCCAAGTCCTAAATCACTTTTAGTTAGCCCAATCATTGACTTTAGAGTTGTTGCCGTGATAGCCGTAGGTGTTGCCGTGGAACCTGAAGTATTACCAAGAACAGTGTTATTTGCAATACTGCTCATCCCGACGGTTACGGCACCGGAGGTTCCGCCTCCTGTTAGTCCAGCTGTTGTTACAACACCTGTAATTGTTCCACTTCCACTGGAGGAAACTTTAGAATCGACATATGTTTTAACGGCATAGACCGAAGGAAATAGAGTAGTAGATGCCGAAGCAAGTGTTCCGTCATTGCTTTTATTTGCTTTATCTTCTTTGAGATCCAATGCGGTTTGCGTTGCAGTACTTATGGGCTTACTAAGATCGCTGGTATTATCTACATTGCCTAAGCCTAAGTCACTCTTGGTAAGGCTGAGCATTGTTTTGAGTGCTGATGAGGTAATAGCCGTCGGAGCTGCTGTCGCTGTTGTATTGTTTCCTAAGATAGTACCCGAGGCAATGCTACTCAATGCTAATGTGACGTTTCCAGAACTTCCACCTCCTGTTAGACCCGTACCTGCCGAAACGCCTGTAATAGTTCCGCTTCCGCTTGAAGATCCGGTTGCAGAAAGAACGCCTCCTGTCAACGACAATCCGGTTCCTATAGTTATTGCTTCGGGTACTCCACTACCGGTACTCGAACGCCCGATTAATGTACTAGTAGCAATATCAGCCATTTTAGCCAATGATACTGATTTGTCTGCGATCTTGCTTGTCGTTACAGCTCCATCAGCAAGACCTAAAAGAGATCCGGAAATCCCCGATCCTGTTAAAGTTCCGTCGTGATAAACGGATGTGATGCCACCTCCTGCTGCCGTAGTTATTTGTTGTTGTAATTGATAAAGGGCATCCTGAACGTTATCTGCATAAATTCCTGTAAGTTGAGGTGATAGAGCGATATATTTTGCGTACGGAGATTCAGGAATCCATGTTCCTCCGTTGAATCTGAGTATCTGTCCGCTTGCTGGGGCTGTTACAGAAACCGGTATATTTTGTATTTGGGTAACTTTCGTTGAGGCATAAGTGCCTGTTACATCTCCAGTTAAAGTTTCTGTTACTGGACCCCAGTAAAGGCCATTGAATCTCAATGCTTGCCCTGCTAGCGGGACTGTTGCCATTAGGATATTGCCTTGGATTTTTTCTATTTTAGTTACATTTCCGGTAGATGTTACATCTCCGGTAAGTGTGGAACCGGAGGACGTACTTCCCGAACTTGTACTAAGGTTATCTATCAATCCTTTTAATATCTTCCCTTGGTATGCAGAAAGAGCATCAGATGTAGAAGTGGATGTGAGGTTGTCTATTACATTGACAGATGAAGCAGACCCACTTGTTGTTGCGTAAAGTGCATAAGGAACGCTTAATAACTGACTGGATCCCGAGACGGTATAATTGGTGCTTCCGTTAGTATCGACTTCCGTCTTGAGATAATAGGGGCCCTTCGACCAATCGATGGAGCTGAAAGATGATGACTGAGCCGAACCTCCACCCACTTCTATGGTCACTAATCCATTTGCATTAGTGGATGCATTATGAGTCTCAACATAAACGGCAGTCCCCGTTGATGACCCCTGGAGTATACTAATTCGGATGCCTACATTCTTATTTTGTATCAAAGTGGAAGTGGCGTCCCTGATAACGGCTTGATAAGTCATTTTTTGAGGTGCCTGAGCATACAAAAAAGATGTAATAAATAGGGCAATAAGCAAATGTAGCAGCTGTTTCATCGAGTATAGTCCTTAATTATTTTAAAAATTCGCATTATATTTTTCTTGGAGTTACGAATTGTTAATAGGTAAACTCCTGTAGGCAGATCAACCATCGAGATCTCGGTGCTGTTAGTTTGAATATTATCTTGTTTGATCAACTTTCGGGTGGAATTGTACAATAGATAGTTAAACACCGTCGGATCGGCATTTTTTATTGTTAATGTTACATTATTTGGTGTCGGATTCGGAAATACAATGCAATCGATAGATAAGTCATCACTACTGTCCGGGTTGACAGGAGACACCTTCAAATTGTAAGTCTGTTGCACCCCTTCAGCAAACGATCTGTCGGAATTGGAAATGGTGGTATATGCAATTTGCCCTAACGTGTAGCTTATGCTGCTACCATCAGAGCTATGGATATCACCACCGGTGCTGGTTGTTGCTTCTTGAGCAACTAAACTTCCGGAGAATATCAAAAATAAATATAAAGTAATAAAATATTTCATAAAACTGACGAAGACATATTAAATCTGAGCCAAATGTTTCATTTTCATATAAAATCGATGACGAGCACAATAAATGACTTTCTTTCTACGTTAATAATAATTCAAAATCACCTGTATTAATAATTGATTTATATACAATAACTTATAATGGAAATTCAGGTTGTATTTTCATTTTGTTTTTCAGTGAGATGAAAACAAAATCAGGTACAAATCTGAACCACCAGATTGCATGACAATAAGATCGATTTATTCAAGTTTGAACAAAAAGACTTAATTAATTTTAAAAGATCAGGAATTTTCTCTTTTGATTATTAGAAGAAAGCTTGTAAGCTTATTTTAGTGTGCAAAAGCGGATTCTATAACTAAATTCTTCAACTATTTCTATTTCGAGATTCTTTATCGTTTTGATTTCGAATAGAATCTTTGCCATTCAAATCAGCAACATTTCAACAAAGGCAGAACTCATTCGATTGAACTTATAATGTTGCCAACTAATAACTTAAAAGTACTATCTCCTGCGGACAATGCGATTGGGAAAATGTCGCGCCAAAATAGTTGCCTGCATTATGTATATACTTTTATATACTTTGCTTTTAATCCACACTACAAAACAAATATACATATATTTAGTTCAATCCTCAATGATAATAGATATTTTATTGTGGTTAAATAATGTTGTACTAAAACAATGACAAATTGAGGATTTCTTCCTTTCGTTATTCTGCTTTCGGAATCTGTTTTCTGTAAAATGCAATAGTAATATAATCAATAATATACACTCATATTCTATTGAGACATTTGTAAATAAAGTAAATTTGTTTGATATAATTTGAACTATTTTGCAAATGATTATTTGTTGCAGAAGTGTTTCATCTTGTTTTAAATATTAAATAAATGCAACAATATAAAAAATTAACTATATAAGATTTCTTGTTGTCAGCTAAGAAATAGATAGTGTGTAATACTATTTTTATCGGGAAGTCATAAACCCATTTGGATAAGCCCATTGTTTTGATTCCGTCGCAATTGAAAAAAACAAGAAATCTTTAGTTATTGCCGATAATTGTGTATTTTTGTGCTCCAAATAGAATTTTCATCTTTTAAACACTCCATTTTTATGGCAACAAAAAAAGAAGGTCAAGAACCTGATAATCTGAAAACCGTTGAAAACGTGTTAAGTCAATCAGAGGCTTTTATCGAAAAATACCAAAAACAAATTTTATACGGGGTAGGCATTGTTGTTCTGATTGTGCTGGCCATTTTGGCTTTCCGCAATTGGTATCTTGTTCCGAAAGAAAACAAAGCAGAAACTAAGTTAGCGGTGTGTCAGAACTATTTTGCGGTCGATTCATTTCGGGTCGCTCTTAATGGCGATGGCACTGAAAACTGTATCGGATTCAAAGGCGTGGTAGACGAATATGGCATGACCAAATCGGCTAACCTTGCTAATGCGTATGCCGGAGTTTGTTGCTACAAGTTGAAAGATTACAACAATGCTATCAAATATCTGAAGAAATTTAATGGTAAGGATCTGAATATTGCGCCGTCAATTACCGGTCTTATTGGTGATAGCTACATTGAGCTGGGTCAGACAGAAGAAGGAATTAAATATTTCTTGAAAGCGGCTGATACCGATAATGAAATGATCAGTCCCATTTATTTGAAAAAAGCAGCTATCGCTTACGAGAGCCGGGGCGATTACAAAAAAGCAATTGAAGCCTATACTAAAATAAAAGACGAATATGTTCGAAGTCAGGAAGCTTCGGATATTGATCGTTATATTGCCCGTGCACAAGCATTGGTGAAATAAGAAATTTTGAATTACACACTAGAATGAGACTGCTTCAAATGTGTTGAAGCAGTTTTTTTATCTTTTAATCAAATCAAATTTATGTCAACTGCAAATCACAATTTGTCCGACTATGAGAGTGATAAACTCCCATCTGTCAGTGATATGCGTTTTGGGGTGGTTGTGTCGGAATGGAATCCGGATGTTACCGAAGGTCTGTTGAGTGGCGTTTTGCAAACTTTGCAAAAACAGGGAGCCAATCCCGATCAGATTGTTGTTCAGTATGTTCCCGGGAGCTTTGAATTGGTTTATGGCGCAAAATGTTTGGCCGACCATGCTCATGTGGATGCCGTAATTGCTCTGGGATCTGTTGTGCGTGGTGATACGCCCCACTTCGATTATGTTTGCCAGGGAGTGACACAGGGAATTTCGTTCCTGAATGCATCGCAGCCGGTACCTGTTATTTTTGGGTTGCTTACCACCGACACTATGGAACAAGCCACCGATCGTGCCGGAGGGCGGTATGGTAATAAAGGAGATGAGGCTGCTGTTACGGCAATCAAAATGATTGCTTTGAAAAGAAGTTTCTAAATCTATAACTAGAAAAAGCAGGACAAGAGAAGATCAAATTCTGGAATTTGATCTTCTCTTGATCTTTTTTTTGGTTAATCGATTTTTGAAGGTCTTATTTTTAGATTGTTATGTGTTTTGTCAGACAATATATACGGACTGGCGTTTCGGGATATTGGGACTGATGGAGGTTGAATTATAATAACATCACTGTTTTGTTGCTATTTTTGTAACTTAATGTAGAATGTTCGTTTATGTTATTCAAAAATTCGATACCGGCTGATTTGGTTCAGGAACTGTTTGATGACAGCGAGAAAGCGTTGCGCTTTATTGCCGATATTAAATGGGAAGATGGATTTGTGTGTCGGAAGTGCGGAAATACAAACTATTGCGAAGGAAAATCTCCCTCTTCAAGGCGGTGTACCCGATGCAAAACAGAGGAATCGGCCACAGCACATACGCTTTTTCATAATTGCAAATTCCCGATCAACAAGGCATTTTATATTGCGTACACGGTGTGTGTGGAGGGAAAACCATTGTCGTCCTATTGCTATGCCGATCAACTGGGACTGAATCAAATGACCTGTTGGAAATTTAGGAAGAGAATAGAAACCTGTCTCGGAAAGCAGAAAGAGCAAAAAGAGGAATCTTCATTGCAATCGATTTTAATGACGCATGATTGACCGGTGTCATTGTTTTATTGCAGAATATTCTTATCTTTGCACCCGCTTTATGCAAGGGGCAGTTACCAGAGTGGCCAAATGGGGCAGACTGTAAATCTGCTAGCTTACGCTTACGGTGGTTCGAATCCATCACTGCCCACAAATTTATTGACCGGTGATATCGGAAATGAATAAATTGTAAATGTATTTACACGTGTTCTTGGTAACCACGTAAAAAACAAGATTATGAAACAAAATATTTCTCCTGTATTCCTTCTTTTGACAGTGGTATTCACCACTTGTTTGTTAATTTCCAATTTAGTTGCGGCAAAGATTGTGGTTATTGCTTCGGTAGCAGTGCCTGTAGGTATTTTCCTTTTCCCGATCACCTATATCATCAACGACGTTATTGCCGAGGTTTGGGGATTCCGCAAAGCCCGCCTGATGATCTGGCTGGCCTTTGCAATGAACTTTTTTACCGTGCTGTTTTATCAGTTTGCTGTGGCATTGCCTCCGGCTCCATTTTGGTCGGGACAAGAAGCTTTTAGTGCTGTTTTGTCGCAAACGCCGCGCATTGCCGTGGCGAGTTTGTTAGCTTTTTTTGTAGGTTCGTTTCTGAATGCTTACGTGATGAGCAAGATGAAAGTTGCCATGAACGGGAATAAATTTTCGGTACGTGCTATTGCGTCTACAGTGGTAGGCGAGGCCGCCGATTCAACTATATTTATCTCGATTGCATTCTGGGGAATACTATCGGCGAACCAACTGGTGCTGATGATTATTACCCAGGCATTGCTGAAAACGTTGTATGAGGTTATTATTCTTCCTGTGACGCAACAGGTTGTGTCTTATATTAAAAAGAAAGAACAAACCGATGTTTACGATACCAATGTTTCGTATAACATCTGGAAAGTGAAAGAAGTATAGTTTATGGAACTACACCATTTAGGCAAGAAAACCGACTATCCGACCGATTATGCTCCTGAGCTGTTGGAGTCGTTTGATAACAAACATCCGGATAATGATTACTGGGTGCGTTTTAACTGTCCCGAATTTACCACCTTGTGTCCGATAACCGGACAGCCCGATTTTGCCACACTGGTTATCGACTATATTCCGGCCCGGAAAATGGTCGAAAGCAAAAGCCTGAAACTATATCTGTTTAGTTTTCGCAATCATGGCGATTTTCACGAAGATTGCGTAAACATTGTGATGAAAGATTTGATTCGGTTGCTCGAACCGAAATATATTGAAGTAACCGGTCTCTTTACTCCTCGTGGAGGCATCAGCATTCACCCGTATTGCAACTACGGAATGCCAGGGACCGAATTCGAAGAGATGGCAAAGCATAGGTTGAGAAACAGAAACCTGTAGGACTCTCATTTCAGTATCACTAACCAAAATCTAAAGGTATCCGGGTGTTTGTGAAAAATATTCGGATACGTATTTGTTTATCCAGCGATACAGGTCGCCCATCTCTTTCTCGTCAATTCCGTTGCTTCTCCACTTATTCAGCTCCGTTTCTGCGCGGCGGATAATCTCTTCCTCTACCACAAGATTCTTTTGTAGTATACCCTTGTTTTCTTTGTTCACTAAAGCCGAAAGGTTCAGATAATCGTTTCCTTCTCCTTTCTCTACCGGGAAAAGTTGCTTTTTCAGGTTCAGTGACCATTCGCACAACGGAGCATTTCCGCTTGCATCCGGCAACAAAATGTTCGGGCAATTGCCTTTCGCATTGATCCAGACCGGTATTGCCACCGAGGTGAGTGGCGATCCGAGAATTGTCCACATAGTGGTTAGTGCGGTTGGTTCGTGCAGTTTGGTGCCCTGAATCAGAATGGCAGCTGACGTAATATAGCGGGGAATAAAATCGCGAAACGGCACATAGACCGGCGAATCTCCGTTTTGAGGCATTGCATCATACAGATTGACTTTTGTTAGCCCGTGTGTGAGGCAACGCGAAACCCGGTGCAGCAGGAAATCACAGGAAAGAGCTTTGTCTTGTGCGGCGCCGGTAAAGAGTTGTTCGGCTTCCAGATAGCGGCTGACGCCTTTGTCCTGACTGCGGTTGCCTGAAAAGGAGAAATTGGTTCGGATGATGTACCCGTCGGGTGCAACTGTCGGATCATTGACATCGTATTTTCTATAACGCGAATTTCCCGTTTCAAAATAGGCGCCTCCTCCCTGCGCATCGATAACGCCGAAGTTGGCTTCAACACCCAGAGGCTTAGGCAGCGAATCGAGTAGCTGCTCGAAATCGCGAACGGTGCGGCACCGCTGCAACGCCAGTTTCATTACAAGGCCCTCTTTGTCTTTAATGGGTGCCTGATCGTGTTCATTGAGGTTGTACGATGCGGAGTTGATAATGGCAAAGCCGGTGCTGTTGTAACCACCCCAAACGGCGTGCGACGGGTCGTTGCTGTTGACCAGTCCTACGTAGTCGTACCTTCCGTCGTGAAAAAATTCTATTTTATTGTGCAATTCGTCTGTGTCGCGCTGTTTGAACAACAAGGCGCGGCCGTCGGGGGTGAACTTACCCGAAACGAGGGCTGTGGTACATGCAAAAACGGTGGTTGCCTGAAGCAATAAAAAAGCAACAAATAGAATACGGGTAAATTTTATCATTTCAAACAGGTAAATATCGGTTGATTTATTCGTTTAGCAGAGCAATAATTTTAGTCTGATTTTCCATCTGCTCCAGATCCAGCGTTTTGGTCTTTACCTCCCAACTCTTCCAGGCAAAAAGTGTTTTTTTCAGGGAGCGTTTGTCGGTCTCTGTCAATGGACGGTCAATGTTTACGGAAGCATAGAGTAAATTTCCAAGGTAACTGAGCAAAGAGGCATTTTTATCTTTGGCAAAGAGCTGGAATTCCACTTCGGTCATTTGCTGTAGCTGAGGGAGCGTTATGTCGAAGTAGTGTAGCAGTTCGGTCGAGATAATCTCTTGCGATTCCTCTTCCCTATCGACACGCATGCGGAATATTTTTTGAAGCACCGCGTGCATCTTTTCAATTTCCCTCTCCAAGTAATCGCGACGCTCCATGGCAAGATTCTTTAATGTTTTTGTAAGAAGAGACGAAGTCGTCTCCTTTGTTCAGGTTTTCAATAATTTGCTGAATTCCGTCCATTCCGCACGAAGTGAGAAATTGTTTCACTTCTATTCGGGCGACAATATAATTTTTTTTCATCAGAGGCCAACCGTTTTTGTAGAACTGTTCTGGAGATTCAATAGCTTTTAAGGTTTCATAGTTTGTAACGTAATTTTTTTCAAATGTGGAATCTTTCAGAAAAGAGCGGTAGTCAAGCTGCATCGCAAGTCCTTCGTCGAACCATGCCGGAATTTTGCGTTGATCGAAATATCCCAGTTGAGACCAGAAAAACGAATGGCAAAGTTCATGGCTGATGACGTCGAGATCGAACCCTTCGTTGCCCAGTACGATAAAGGTACCCAACAGGGTGTGGCGGCTTACCATCCGGTTTTGTGTATTGCCTGAATATTTACTTATCTCATTTTGAGTAGCGCAAAAAACAATTTTGTATTTGTGTCCGCTGATTCTCCAAAAGGCAATATTACGTTGCTCCGCTTTTTTTACTAACAAGCTCAAACTGTCTTGTAATGAAGGTGAAAGCAATGGGCTGTAATACGTTTTTTTATCTTTCGAGATGAATCCGGACTGATTGATAAAGACATTGCTCAGGATAAATGAAAATTGCCAGAAAACAAGAGCTATCGCCAGAATGCAGATAGCTGTTGTAATCAGTGTTATTTTTTTACTACTCATAAGCAACAAAGGATCTAAATATTCAATTTAGTAAGTGATGTAAAGATAATTCCCCGAAGGATAAACGTGGTATTGTTTGAGCTTTTCTTCCGATGGACCCTCTATGCGCCAGCCTGTTCCATCAATTATGCGGTATCTGGATCCACATTGGGGGCACTTGGCCGACAGGTCGGATTGAACTTCCACCCGAACAGTACTTTGTACTTCATAGGGACAAGCCAAATCAAAAGCATAATAACTATCATCGTAGGCATGTATGACCAGAATACCGCCGAATCCCAGAGCTTCCAATCCTGTCGATACTTTTGTGTATGTTTTATATGCACCGAGAGATTGTAGCGCAACATCCGCTCCGACAAGATTTAGCTGCATACTGACCGGCATTACAGGAATGGAGGTTTTATTATCTCCACAGCTTAGTAGTGCAATTATCGATAGAAGGCATATCTGCCGGATCGTCAACTTTATTGTACAAAAATGCATGATAACATGAAATTTTACAATATAACGTTACGAAGATAGAGATTATTTTCTTGTTTCTGCCGGATCGGGCGACTAAAATGCAATATAGAGTAGTGCGCGGATTCCCCAGTTGTTGGCGTTGGGATCATTCCGGTGGGTCAGTCTCCAAACCGATTGTACGCCCAGACAACTTAAAATATTATATACGCCGGCGCCTACTTCGACGTAGGGTGTATTTAGTGTCTGCGAACCGGGTGGCAATGCTATCAAATTTACATGTTTATTACTAAGCCCGTTTTCTGCAATCCGTAGAGAAAACATCTCCTTGAGATGCAATAAACGGATCAACGGAAGTTTTTTCAACAAAAAACCACATGTGTAATAATCGACATAAAGGTTGGCATATTTATCTCCCACATACTCTAGGTTGTTCATCAGGTTGAAATTGTAGTCTGAAAACTCCAACGTTTCATTACCACGTTCAAACGATAGCAGCGGAAAGGGCACTTTGCCGAGTATACAGCCGGTTTCTCCGGTATAATAAATGCTGCCGCCGATAAAATCAACCGATTGTTTTATCGTTGCCTGTATTTTTCCGTAATTGCGAATAACGTCATTCATAGAGAATTGACCGCCTTCCACCTGAAAATGGATTACCGGAAAGTGATTGGACAAGAAACGGCGTCCGAAAAAGCCATCCCATACCAACTGATCGCGCGAAAACCGGAAATCGAGTTTGGCTCCATAGTGCAAAATGCTTGGAACCGGAACGCCTTGACTTACAAATGGGACATATTGATTGGAATAATAGCGATTGTCGAATAGAACAAGCGTGGTCTTGAATTCGCGTCGCCACTCTTTTTCATACTGAAATTTCCATGTACCCACGTCATTTACCGCATAATTGGGTTTGTAGCGGAAGAGGGTGGAAAACATATTGTCGTCGCTTAAAAAGACCTTTTTTTCGTTCACAAGCATGATGTCTTCGCTGAATCCGGTGCGATAAGCATTTTTGCTATATGAAAAGTGTACCTGCTGGAACTCTTTTGTCGGGAACCGGTACAAGACTTGCCCTCCTAGTTTCCAGGTGTGGTTGTCGAAGGCATAACCCACAGTTGCTCCGATGCTGAAGTTTTTCCACATCTTTTCTCCAGTCCTGAAACTGAAAGCTCCGGTCGGTCCGTCGAGCGCATTTTTGTGATACAGTGAATTTAGTGGGCCGACATCGATTTTGCCAACATGGGCATACTGATACATCATCAGGTCGGTAACCCATTTTATTTCGTGCATAAAACGCGTTTTATTTAGCTGTATTACACCTGAATAGATCGAATCGCTTGCCGGTTTGCTCTCTTTTTGGCGCATCGAATTGACCTGTATCAAATCACCGTCATCGTGAGTCGGTGGAGAAAAGAGAAGTTCTTTATCAATGACGCCCAGCACCGGACGTTGGTGCGATCCGACCGGTATGGGAAGTTTGAGAACAAGTAACGTGTTGATACTGTTGTAATCCCATCGACCCTTGTTCAGTGCAAATTTTTGGCGGATAGAAAGCGAATGGGCAAAATTGATAGAAAGAGTTTTGGGAATATTGGCATCGATGCTGGCTAAACCCGAAGTCAGGGAATCAACCACCATGCTTCCGGTTAGCAGTAGAACATCCCGTTGCTTGGGACGAAAACCAATGGTATAACATTTGCGATTGTTGACGAATAAACTGTCCTGAAAAAAGAAAGCATAATGTTTGCGAGCTTTCTTGGAAAGCGGACTTAGAAAATATTTTCCTAATATTTCTACATGCTCTTTATAAAAATTTTGTTGTAAGGTCAGCAGCAGCAATAGTTTTTCAACATACTCTTTATCAAGAGGAAGAATGGTAATCTGTTTGTTTTTGAAAATTTCTTTTTCCTCTCTGACAGAAGGAAACTGAGGTTGACGATAAATCCTGTCGGCGATAAAAAGGGGAACCGTGAATAACGAATCGGGCGACCAGCTTGCTGCTTTTCGTGCATTGATGTCGGTCATCCAATTGGGTGGAACGTTGTATGCATAGGCTTTCAACCGATCCGATACGGTGGTGGGGTTGTACTTCGAAGGAGGACTGTTACTTCCTCTGTTGAGGATGACTTTTTGGATGATAGATTGAGATAGGCCATCTTCAATAACCTTCTCCATCGGAATGTCCGGAGCTTCTATCGGC
Source organism: Bacteroidota bacterium (assembly GCA_017860295.1). Lineage (GTDB taxonomy): Bacteria > Bacteroidota > Bacteroidia > Bacteroidales > Paludibacteraceae > Microbacter. The sequence goes on from JAFNAS010000007.1 coordinate 37,279, forward strand.
GATAACCATATTTCAATGCCAAGAGTCGACCTACCTTTAATTCGCATATTGAAAGGTTTATATCCGTTGGCTAAAACCGTCAATTTTGACGTGTGCAATGAACTTTTCAATAAAAAATACCCCTCATTTCCAGTTATGGTAGAAACAGAGGTATTTGTAAATTGAATGGCAGCTCCTGCTACAGGCTGTTGGGTAAATCGATCAAAGACTTGTCCGATCACCAGCGTTTCATTCTGGGCGGTAACCACAAACGACAACAAACCGAAATATAAGAAAAACAGTAAGCGTTTGACGAATGAGGTTCCCATTGTTGATCCGATTCTGTTTGGTGAAGGTTATTATCCTATCAAAGCCTGATATTTTTCGGCAGATAGCAGGTGAGCCGTTTGAGAAGCGTCGGTAACAGCTATTTTTATAATCCAGCCTTTGCCGTAAGGATCGTCATTAATCCATTCCGGATGGTCGTTGAGCTCTTCGTTGAATTCCACTACGCTGGCATCAACGGGTAAGAACAGATCAGAAACAGTTTTTACCGCTTCAATGGAGCCGAATGTGTCACCGGCTTTGAGAGTTTCACCTAATGAGGTGATATCGACAAAGACAATTTCTCCTAACTCACTTTGGGCATAATCTGTGATCCCAACAAATGCGGTTTCACCTTCAATGCGAATCCATTCATGTTCCGCAGTGTAATAGAGATTTTCAGGGACGTTCATAATAAATTGTAATTTAGAAATAATGAATAGAGTGTACTTATAGTGCTATTGATAGCATTGGTTGTCGTTACGAATATTAATGCATCGGTTATTAATGTGTTTGCATTATAATGATCTGATGACAAAATCATTATAGGCCAATCGCAAAATACATAATGCGCACACAAAAGTAATACAAATATTTATTTATTTATGCGACTATTCGAGATGATCTTCCGTTATATACTTTTTAAGCAGGAATTCCCGGGTTTATTCTTTATTTCAAAAGCAGGAATTAAAATAAGTCAGAGAATAAGCAGGTTGCTGCTCTGTTCGTAGAAATGAATTTTTAAGTAGTAGAATTTAAGGAAGTTACAGCAGTTACAACTTCCATAAGTCAACGACTTTTAGCGTTTTTTTGACGTTTTCCGGCTATTTACTGTTTCCCTTCCATTTGTGCCTCTTTTTTCTATTGTGTTTTGAAAAGCAAATAACTAGAAAGAATAATCTCTGCAAAAGAGCAGGTGATATTTGTTAAAAAAATTACTGTTTCTTGTATTTAATTCTCTGTTATACAGTAAAATGGAACTATTCTGTTTCGATTTTGTGTAGATAATATTAAAAATATGTTGTATAACATATCTTTTTAAGACAGAAAGTAATAAAAAGCCTCTATTTTTGTCAGCACAGTACAGTACAGCATACCAAAATTTAAATAGCTGTATTTATTTTATTTAGCGTAAGGCATCCAAAAATTATTCTAATGTTTGAGATAGAATTTTCCCAACAAACGACAAAAGTAAAACAATTGGCCAATGCGATTCAGGATGCAATTACAATCGGAGAATACCCGGAAGGGAGTTCATTACCTTCTATTAACGATCTTAGTAAGAAATGTTGTGTGGCTCGAGATACCGTTTTTAAAGCATTCCAGTCTTTAAAAGAAGCCGGAATTATCGAATCAACGCCAACAAAAGGTTATTATGTTGCAACTTCCATAACGCAAATTCTGGTCATGTTCGATATTTTTAGTCCGTATAAAAACGATATGTACCATGCGTTGACTAATAATTTACCAGCCAATTACAAAGTTGATTTATATTTTCACCATTATAACAAGAAATTTTTTGACAATATTATTCGAGACAGTATTGGGAAGTATAACCTGTATTTGATAATGAATTTTTCGAACGATGTTTATTCTAATGTATTGGATGAACTTGACAGCAACCGGGTTTTATTGATCGATTTTGGTAATTTTGAAAAAAATAAGTATGCGTATATATGTCAGGGGTTTGATAACGCTTTATATGACTGTTTGATGTCCGGGGCAGACTTATTTAAAAAATATCGGAAATTGACATTGGTCTTTCCAGAAAGCTCGGAACATCCCCGAAGTTGTATTCCTTATTTTGAGAAATTTTGTTTAGACAATGGCTTGGATCATGCATTGTTGACTCGTGAAAATATTTTGGAGGCTGACGTGGACGTACACGCTGCTTATCTTATTGTCAGGCATTCGGATCTGATTGATTTTACAAAGATCTGCAGAAAAAAAGGATTGGTGATGGGTCGAGATGTCGGAGTGGTAACATTTAATGATGCTCCTATGTTGGAAGTGATTGAAAATGGGATTACTACGATTTCGACAGACTTTAAACAAATGGGGAGTCAGGCCGCCGAGTTTATTCGAACAAAACAAAAAATACAAACCTATATTTCCACAAAATTAATTGTTAGGGGTTCTCTCTAATGATTGTGGACGTTTGCGTACACGGTAAAAAAGATTGTTATAGTTTTTAGAAATCATAAAATTAAGATGAAATCACAAACAAAGCCATACAGTAAGTTAAACGGGATTATTCCACCGATGATTACTCCATTGCTGGATACTGATAAACTGGATGTAATTGGCGTTAAAAATTTGGTAGAACACCTTGTTAAAGGAGGCGTGAGTGGCATTTTCATTCTGGGTACAACGGGAGAGACCCAGCATTTGAGTATCCGGCTAAGGGAAGAGCTTATTCGTGAAACATGCAGGGCCGTTGAGGGGCGATTGCCGGTATTGGTAGGAATTACCGATACTTCGATGAGCGAAAGCTTGTATTTGGCCGGTGTGGCTGCCGAGTGTCAGGCGAATGCTTTAGTGGCAGCACCACCTTACTATTTCGCTTTGGGACAACCTGAACTCTATGAATATTATCAGGCTTTGAGCGAAAAATGTCCATTGCCCTTATATCTTTACAATATGCCTTCACATACAAAGGTGATGATTGAACCGGATACAGTAAAGCGTCTTGCCGAACTTCCGAATATTGTGGGATTGAAAGATAGCTCGGCTAATGGAGTCTATTTTCATAAGTTATTACATCTCATGAAAGATGATTCTGAGTTTTCTTTATTTGTTGGTCCGGAAGAAATGATGGCATCGGTTGTCCTGATGGGTGCGAATGGAGGAGTGGCTGGAGGTGCCAATTTATATCCCGAGCTGTTTGTAGCTCTTTACAATGCTGCTGCAGCAAAAGATTTGGCAAAAGTAGCCGAGTTCCAGGAAAAAGTGATGCAAGTAGGCGATGCTTTATATGGTATCGGACGCTTTGGATCGAGCTATATCAAAGGACTTAAAACGGCATTGGCATTGAAAGGCATCTGTAGCGATAGTCTTGCACAGCCTTTCAATACATTTCAAATGCCCGAAAAACAAAAAGTTCAAGTAGCTTTAATGCAATTGGAATCCTTGTTAAAATCGAAATAAATTTTGGCGATTATTATATATTAATTATTTATTTAATTTCTATTCCCTATGGAAAAGCTTCACAAAATGTTTTTAGGGCAGAAGGCTTTGCAAAGTAGTTTTTTGCCGTGTGCCAAATGGGTATGTTGCTTTTTGCTGGTATTTGCAGGAGTTGTGCCGCCGCTCTATGCTTCATCAGCAACTGTAGCCTCTGTCCAGCAACAAGATAAAAAAGTATCTGGTACTGTTACTGATGAGAATGGTGAGCCATTGATTGGTGTAACCCTTGCTATTAAAGGTCAAGCGCGAGGTACTGTTACAGATATTAATGGCAAATATGCTTTGAATGTGTCGAATTCTGATGTTTTGGTGGTTTCTTATGTAGGTTATAAACGACAGTATGTAACTTATAGAGGAGAAGCTAGCTTAAACATCAAAATGGCTCCTGATGCAAAGGAGATGAATGAAGTTGTTGTAATTGGTTATGGTTCACAGCGTGCAAAAGATGTAACAGGATCAGTTGCAACCGTAGATATGAGTAAATCGGAGGCTCTGCCTGTGGCTACATTGACTGAAGCGTTAACCGGTCAAATACCTGGTCTTGCAGTTAGTGCTGGTACTAGTCGCCCAGGGGCTCAGGATGCTAGTTTAAGTATCCGTCAGCAATTTGGTTATTCGAAAGATGGTTCGAACACTGTTCCTTTGATTATTATTGATGATGTAATTCAAGTTGATCCAACCAATGGACAATCGACAATGGATCAGTTTAATATGCTGAACCCATCAGAAATCGAAAGTATTACAGTGTTGAGAGATGCAAGTGCTGCTGTTTATGGTTCTCGTGGTGCCCAAGGTGCTATTATTGTTAAGACCAAAAAAGGGAAAATAGGCGCACCGAAAGTAACCTATTCTGGAAAATTTGAAACGCAGGATGCTGTCAGTGTAGTAAAGAATATGAATACTTATCAGTATGGACTTTATGCTAATAGTTTGATGCGTAATGCAATCGGAAGTACAATCACAACAGATAATTATTTTTCTGATGCAGAATTGGACCAGATGAAATCGTTGAACTATAACTGGTTGGATAAGGCATGGTCCAAAGCACAGACAATGCAACACACACTCAATGTATCGGGCGGTACCGAAAATGCCACTTATTTTGCTGGGGGATCTTACTATAATCAAGGAGCAAACTTGGCAAATCAGAATTATAATAGATGGAATTTTAGAGCAGGTTCAGATATTAAGGTTATGTCTCACTTGAGACTTAATGCATCTGTTTCTGCAAATAGTGGCAAACAGGTTAAAATTTTCACAAAAGCATCGAATAATATTAGTGATGGAAGTTATGGTTCATCAGGATCTGGAGAATCTGGAGATTACTTGTTATTAAGACAGATGCCAGGATATATTCCATGGAGTTATAATGTCGATGGCACCGAATACTATGTTTCACCTTCACTTGGTCCCAAAAATATTGCAGGTACTGCTAATACAGCAAACTCAATTGCGGCTTGGAACTATTTTTCGATGATCAACAGTGGATGTTATCAAACAAGCCAACAAAATAACTATACTGCAAATTTCTCGTTAAATTATGAAGTGCCATGGGTCAAAGGTCTATCTGTAAAGGCGTCTTATGCAAGAACATACGAAACAAACCAGACGGAGCAAGATGCTTTGCCATATCAATTGGCTTTAGCAAAAAATACCAATAAAGCTAACTTACATCTATATTCAGATCAGACTACCTGGACAGTCTATACGAACAATAAGAACTCACGGGTAGACTACAATAGTTGGTTTAGCAATTATGAGCAAATGAATGGGTATATTAACTATGACCGTACTTTTGGTTTGCATCATGTTGCCGCAATGGCATTGGTAGAACGTTCCACTAACGATTATAGAACAAACTTTTATGAATGGGATACTCCTCTTGCTAATGCATATCAGGGTTCAAGTTCTTCTGCCGGTACCCTGAGTTCGAATAGCTATACAAATAGAACTAAAATGGGGACTCTTTCTTATGTGGGGCGATTTGATTATAGCTATGCAGGCAAATATATTGCACAATTTACTATACGTTCAGATGCTTCAACTAAATTTGCTCCTGCAAAATATTGGGGCGTCTTTCCTTCTTTGTCCTTTGGTTGGATTGCTTCGGAAGAATCATGGTTTAAGAAGAAGATTAGATGGATGGATTATTTAAAGGTAAGAGCCTCTGTGGGGATGACGGGGAAAGACAATGTAAAACCTGATGCCTGGAAACAGACATATACCTATGCTTCCAACAAAGGTCTCGGCTTTGGGACGAGCAATGGAGGGTTATTGACTAGCAGTTTGACGGCTAATGCATCACCTAATTCTCAAATGACATGGGATAATGACCTCAAATCCAATTTGGGTTTTGATATGAACTTTCTGAACAATCGTCTTTCTATTAAATTAGATGGCTATTTTGATCATAACTATAATATGTTGGTTACAATGGCAAGTGCTGGTGGCGTACCGATTTCTACAGGTGGCGCTTTTGCAGAACAAAATTATGCGATTGTTAATGCATGGGGAACTGAAATTTCTATTAACTGGAAAGATAAAATAGGACCGGTTGATTATAATATCGGATTAATATCTAGTTGGGGAAACAATAGAGTAATTAAATACCCATCAACGGCAGCTGTTTACCCATCAGATATGCCTGCACACATGGCTGGTTATTCTGATATACGTCCGGTATATGGGTTTAAAGTATGGAAAGGAAACTCTGGTCATGATGGAGTATTGCGTACGCAGTCGGATATTGATTCTTATTGGAAATATTTGACAGATCTGGCAACAAAAGCGGGAACAACTCCTTCGTATTTGGGCATAACGAGTAAGAGTGCAATATATCCAGGTATGTTAGCTTATCAAGATTTACACGGTACAACAGCAACATCTGATCCAAACGGGCAAGTTGCGACAAGTCAGGATTACGCTGAATTGGTTCATAAAAATACTTCTTATGGTTTTACTACAAATCTTGGAGCTTCTTGGAAAGGTCTTAAATGGACAGCTCAAATTGCGACTTCTTGGGGTGGTTATGCCTCCATTGATAATGTTAAACAGGGAACTTCATCAAGTGTAATAATCTGGAATCATGAATCGTATTGGGCAGACATGTTTGATGCTACTACTAATGCAAATGGCAAATATCCAAATGCATATTATTCATCGCAGAACAATTATAACTCTGATTTCTGGCAGGTTTCTTCTTTCCGTTGTTATGTAAAAAGTATGGGATTAGCTTATACTTTGCCTAAGAAAATCTCTCAGAAACTATATCTAGACAATTGTTCTTTCAGCTTGACAGGAAATAACCTGTGGGACTTTTATAATCCTTATCCAAACCATTATCGTAATATGTATGATAATTCAACGAAGAATTATCCGACATTACGTACGTTTGCTTTGGGTGTTAATGTTTCATTCTGAAAATTGTCCAATATAACACACTAAACCGTATTATTATGAAATACAAATTATTATACCTGATTTTATTTACAGGTCTGGTACTGACAGGATGTAGCGACAATTTCCTTAAGGAAGCACAATCCTATGGTAAGTACGATGAATCAATTTTTGCAAACCAAACCGAGACGGGTTGGTTTATTGATAAAATGTATTATGACTATTTCTATGGATTCAATTCTCCTATTAAGACTATTGTTGGCTTATATTCCACAGATAATACCTATTGTACCGAAGAGAAAGGGGGTACAATCACTTCGCTTAATCAAATTAATGGAAATCAAGTTACGCTGACTAATGCTGCTGATGGTAATGCTTATTATGGTGCGACAATGACATCAACTGTAACGGCGAATCCATATACACGTATCAGAAACTGTAATATTCTGATATCTGAAATGGATGATACAGGAAAAGGATTGCCTACTACATTCAGAAATACAGCGAAGGGGCAGGCCTATTTTCTTCGAGCTCTTCAGTACTACGATTTGGTACGTATCTATGGTGGAGTACCTATTGATACCGTTGTTTATATCGCATCGACGGATGCTAGTACACAGTTGCCCAGAGCAACAACGACACAGTGTGTAACCCAGATTGTAAGCGACCTGAAGATGGCTGCAAGTTTGTTACCAACCTCGTGGACTGCGTCAACAGATTATGGTCGATTCACAAAAGGTGCAGCTTTGGCGGTAATCAGTAGAGTATTGTTAACCTATGCAAGTCCTTTATTTAATAATGATTGGGACAACTCGTCAAATCAAAGATGGAAAGATGCATTGGCTGCCGGATTGGCTGCTAAGGCTGAGTGTGATGCTGATGGATATGGATTGTATGGAAGCTCTGCAAAAGATTGGGCGACTATGTTTGCAATGTCAAACACTGTCAATAAAGAAGCAATCATGGTTCAGCTTTGTAATTCATCATCCGCAAGTAGTTCTGCTGTAAATAACGGATGGGAAAATACGATTCGGTTAACAAGCCAAGGTGGTAGCGGAGGTTTAGCAGCCCCAAAGGAAATGATTGACTTATTTCCTCTGGCAAATGGGACACGTCCTACTGTTTCTAATGGTTATGTAGATTCTTTATTTTTCTTGAATCGTGATCCTCGTTTTTATCGTACATTTGCCTTTAATGGTAGAGTTTGGGGACACAAGGCAAATTCTTCAAGAGTGGTTTGGTCTTATCGGCACCTTTTCTACAACACTTCTAAAAAATCGACGTCTATTGTCTATACAGGGAACAATACAATTAATAGTCCGGCTTATGTATGTAAAATGTCAAGTTCTACAGCTGATACAACAGCCATACAGTATTCTGGAACACAAATATATGAATACCGTTATGCCGAACTGTTATTAAATATTGCGGAATGTTATGCGGCGACAGGAGATCTGACGAATTGTCTTTCTTATCTGAAGCTTATACGTGCACGTGTTGGTGTACCCGCAGGTACTCTTGGTGATTATGGTATAACAAACGGAGCTGGATCTTTTGCAGATAAATATGCCGCTATTGAAGCATGTTTGTATGAACGGCGCATCGAGTTGGCTTATGAAGGCAAGCGTTTCTGGGATATTCAACGTTGGTTGTTATATAGTGGTAGTAGTACGGCATCTACAGGTTCTAATACTTGTAGCAAATTGGGTCTAACTCCAATTAATGGAACTTGCAGGACTGGTAACTATTGGCAGACTAAAACAATGATTAGTGGAACAACCGACAGTGATCCTTTGGCATCAGTTCGAGGCAGTATCTCAGTTAATCCTGATGATGCAACTTTCCAAACTGAATTACAGAATCTGGCAACATTTTATAAAACGTATTTGGTTAGGGTTAAGACAGAAAGCCCAATGGATTCTTATTCTTCTGGATCCCAGGCTTATATCAAATGGAATCCTAATTATTACATCTGGGGCTTGACAAGTACTATTCTTAGTAATAATACATGGTTACCACAGACAATAGGTTGGAATGACAATAGTGGTACAAACGGAACATTTGATTATACAAAATAAGATGTGGTTATTTTACAACCGGATAGAGTTATCTATCCGGTTGTATCCTCATAGTATCAGCAATTTCAAGGCAGAGAAATACTGATATTAGGTAGTAGATTTAGTAAGGCAAAAAAGATTACAATCATCGTGGATTATTACCTGCTTGCGTGAGGCTCTGAGATAACAAGCGCGAGATGTAGTACATAATTTAAAATTTATTTGAGTGAAAAAGTTTGTTTTAACAGCATCTCTCCTGCTTTTTGTTGGAATGATGCAAACTGTAAGCGCACAGTATCCAAAGGTGCCTGTAGATGTTCAGAAAAAAGCCGATACAATGCTGAAGGAGGCTGTACGCCGTTCGGATAGTATATGGCAAAAAGCGTTACCGATTATTCAGGAAGAGGCAAAACATGGCCGGCCTTATATTCCATGGGCTGCTCGTCCAACTGATTTACCTGTAGCTGAAATTCCGGCATTTCCCGGTGCAATGGGTGGTGGCGAATATGCTATCGGTGGCCGTGGCGGTAAGGTAATTACCGTAACCAATTTGAATGATAGCGGACCCGGAAGCTTCCGTGAAGCTTGTGAAACCGGTGGCGCACGTATTGTCGTGTTCAATGTTGCCGGTATTATTCAACTGAAGACTCCGCTTATTATCCGTGCTCCTTATATTACCATTGCCGGACAAACTGCTCCGGGTGACGGTGTGTGTATTGCCGGCGAAACGGTGTGGGCAAATACGCACGATGTGGTAGTGCGCTTCATGCGTTTCCGTCGCGGGCAAACCGATGTCGGGCGTCGCGACGATAGTTTCGGAGGTAATCCGGTGGGTAACATCATGATAGATCACTGTTCCTGCTCATGGGGTCTGGACGAAAACATTTCGTTCTACCGCCACATGTTCGATCCGGGCGCTGGTATCAAAGAAGAAAAATTGCCGACAGTAAATGTAACTATCCAAAACACGATCTCTGCACAGGCATTGGATACTTACAACCATGCTTTCGGTAGTACATTGGGTGGCGAAAATTGTTCGTTCCTGCGTAACCTCTGGGCTGACAATGCCGGTCGTAATCCGTCGATCGGATGGAACGGCGTGTTCAACTTTGTGAATAACGTTATCTACAACTGGAACCACCGTTCGGTAGATGGCGGCGATTATACTGCGTTGTACAACATTATCAACAACTACTACAAACCGGGTCCTGTTACCTCGAAAGGTAATGTGGGTCACCGTATTCTGAAACCGGAATCGGGCCGTGCAAGACTGGGTTATCTGGTATTCGGTCGTGTATATGCCAACGGTAATATCATGGAAGGTTATCCTGAAATTACAAAAGATAACTGGAACGGGGGTATTCAGGTAGAAGACCAGCCTGATACAAAAGGGTATACCGATAACATGAAATGGAACAAGCCTTTCCCTATGCCTCAGTTCCCGATTATGTCGGCTCAGGAAGCATTCGATTTTGTTTTGGAAAATGCAGGAGCTTACTTGCCTAAACGCGATATCGTTGACCAACGTGTGTTGAAGCAGGTAAAAACCGGCGAGGTTTACTACGACAAAGAGGCGGACAAACGTGATTACTATCAGTTTGAACACCGTAAATTGCCGAAAGATTCCTACAAAATGGGTATTATTACCGACATCAGTCAGGTTGGTGGTTATCCCGAATACAAAGGGAAACCTTACAAAGACAGTGATGGCGACGGTATGCCCGATGCATGGGAAAAGAAATATGGTTTGAATCCGAATGATCCTTCCGATGCCAACGGTGACATCAACGGCGACGGATATACAAACATCGAAAAGTACATCAACGGCATCGATCCTACCAAGAAGGTAGACTGGAAAGATCCGAAGAACAACAACGATACATTGAAAGGCAAAACAGGCCTGATGTAAGTACAATTAGTCAGTAGCTGGTGGCCCCAATTTAATGACATTGTGTCCACCGGCTGCTAAACGACTATCATATTATTGTTTATTGTGGTTTATTTGTTGATTATTTGTCGCTTGTAAACTTGATTACAGGACTATTACCGGTCCTGTAATTTGTTTGTGGCAGATATGAATCGCGACCACCAATTTAAAAAAACTATGAAGAAAAATCTAATGTCTTTATTTTTGTTGCTGATTCTGGTTGCAACCGCATCGGCTCAAAACAACGAAGACAAATACAATAAGACACTTACGGATCGTGCCGAGAAAATTGTGAAAACTTTATCGATTTCCGACTCAATCGTCTTTAAACGTTTGACCGGGATCTTAGTCTATCAATACAAGAGCCTCGGTAAAATCCACGATGGTCGTGATGCGGCCATCAAATCTGCCAAAGAAAAAGCCGGGAATGATAAAGCTGTTTTTCAATCTGCCGAAAAAGCTTTACAAGACGAAGCGAACTTTCAATTGTACAACCTGCATTGTGAATTTATCGGTAAACTTGCAGGCGACCTTAATGCCGAACAGATCGACAAGGTGAAGGATGGAATGGTCTTTAACCTGATTAAGGTTACTTACAGTGCGTATCTCGATATGATTCCTACGCTCAAGCCTGAGGAAAAACGTCAAATTTATTGCTGGCTGGTAGAAGCCCGCGAACGTGCCATGGATGCGCAGTCGTCCAACAAAAAACACGAGATTTTCGGAAAGTACAAAGGTCGTATCAACAACTATCTCTCGAAACAGGGATACAATCTGGACAATGAGCGCAAAGCATGGGGAGAACGATTGAAAGCTGCTAAAAAGTAAGAATATTTCATCCGGTGAATCGAATGTTTGCCGGATGAATATCTTTGTCATCGAAAAAGCTTCGTAATTTTATAGCCCGATAGTCGACCCAAGTTGAGGAACAGTCGGACTGATCTTTTCCTAGAACAACACAATCTGTAGAACAAACAAAGTCATCTGTTTTTATCTCAAAGTCATTTGAGGAGCGATCAGAATCATCTGTTGGGTTCGCAAAAGCATTTGTCGGAGGCTCAAAATGATTTCGTGGATAAGCAAAACAATCAATTGAGTTATCGGAACCATTTGTTGCATGTTCGGAGGTGGGCTAAGTTCCAATAGATTGAAGTATAGTTAAGAAGAATTACGAACATTTACAGGATAAAACTGATTATTAATGCACAATTATTCAATGTTTATCAAAGTTAGATATTCGGTTGTTGCGCTGTTTTTATTTTTTGTACCGACAGTTGTTTTTGCCGGAAGCGCTCCAAAGAAGGGGATAAAACCCAGTTTGCCTCTCGAAAATACCAAACAAGGATTGGTGTACACTCCTGACAGTCTGGGAAACCGTATCCCTGATTTTTCCTACAGCGGTTATATGGACGGTGAACAGGCAATCCCTGCTGTTTCCGCCAAAGTGGTTGTCCCGTTCAAAACGGGTGATGCCACCGCACGCATTCAGGCTGCAATCGATTACGTATCGTCACTCAGGCCGGATAAATCGGGTTTTAGAGGCGCAGTCCTTTTGCAACCCGGAACGTTTGAAGTACAAGGTCAACTGTTCATTCGTACTTCTGGAGTCGTGCTGAGAGGTAGTGGCATCGGCGAACACGGAACGAAGCTGGTTGCAACCGGCAAAGACCGTCGCACCCTGATTCGCGTGGTCGGTAAAGATGATCGCACGAAAGCTGAAGCGCTGAAAGTGGCCGACGCTTATGTTCCGGTCAATGCGATGAAACTGACGCTGAAGAATGTTGGTTCGTTGAAAGCCGGAGAAAAAATTATGGTTCGTCGTCCGAGTACCCAAAACTGGATTGAGACGCTGGGCACCGTAACTTTTGGGGGTGGAGTTTCTTCTCTCGGATGGAAGCCTGGTGACCGCGACATTTATTGGGACAGAACCGTCGTTGCCCTGAATGGGAATGAAATTACGCTGGATGCACCTCTGACAACCGCTCTTGATGCCAATTACGGCGGAGGTGAAGTGATTCCTTACACGTGGAACGGGAGAATAAGTCAGGTAGGTGTTGAAAATATGCAATGCACATCTACTGTTGATGCAGCCAATCCCAAAGACGAAGCTCATGCCTGGATGGCAATTACTCTTGAAAATGTAATCGATGGCTGGGTACGTCAAATTACCTTCTCACATTTTGCCGGTTCGGCTGTGATGGCGCTCGAGTCTTCACGCCGCCTCACGGTGGAAGATTGTATCTCGCAGGATCCGGTTTCCGAACTGGGAGGTCAACGTCGCTACACTTTTTTCAATGCCGGGCAGCAGTCGTTGTTTCAACGCTTATATGCCGAAGGCGGTAATCACGATTTCGGTGTTGGATTCTGTGCTGCCGGTCCCAATGCGTTTGTGCAATGCCAGTCGGTGTTGCCCTACAGTTTCAGCGGTGCGATCGATAGCTGGGCTTCCGGTGTTTTGTTCGATATTGTGAATGTAGACGGCAACAATCTTCGTTTTTCGAATCGCCAACAGGATAATCGTGGAACCGGATGGAGTGCAGCCAACAGTGTCTTCTATCAATGTTCGGCATCGTTGATTGATTGCCCGAAACCGCCGACTGCGCAAAATTGGGCGTTCGGGTGCTGGTCGCAATTTGGCGGTGATGGTGGGTGGTACGACTCCAACAACCAGATTCAGCCCCGCAGTCTCTACTATGCGCAATTGGTACAACGTCTTGGAGATGCGGTTAACGATCGCGCCGTATTGGTGGCAGTGGAGGGCGATCCCAATAGCAGTCCTCCCGTCAACATTGCGTTGCAGATGACTCAATTGGCAAAAAAAACAGCTCCAACCCTCTTTTCATTGATAGAAGAGGCTTCGGTGCGTAATCCCATTATTACCGAAGGGAAAGGGTTGAAGAGTATCGACGAAATTGGAGTTCCTGCTCCTAAAAAAATAAGTACACTCCCAACTGCCGTCATCAACGGAAAATTGATTCACGGCGATGAACTGCTGGCAGGAATGCAGCACAATACGCCCTGGTGGAATGGTAGTGTTCTGCCAACTTTTTTGGGTGAAGCCAAACCTGCACTCACCCGTTTTGTGCCGGGTCGTACCGGTACCGGTCTGACCGATGATGTGACCGAGGTGGCTGAGTGGATGAAGAAGAGCAACATTGTATCTTTCGAACAACATTACGGGCTATGGACCGATCGCCGTCGCGATGACCACGAGCGCATTCGCCGCATCGACGGTGACGTGTGGCCCCCGTTTTACGAACAACCTTTTGCTCGTTCGGGTGAGGGCACTGCCTGGGACGGCCTGAGTAAATATGATCTCACCAAATACAACATCTGGTACTGGCTGCGTCTGAAGCAGTTCGCCGACTTGGCGGATCAAAACGGATTGGTATTGCTCCACAATAACTTCTTTCAACACAATATTATCGAGGCCGGCGCTCATTGGGTAGATTGTCCTTGGCGTACCGCCAACAATATCAACAGTACCGGATTTCCCGAACCCGTCAATTTTGCAGGAGATAAGCGCATTTTCTTTGCCGAAATGTTTTACGATACAACCAACGTGGTTCGCAAAGAGTTGTACAAAAAATATATCCGTCAGTGTTTGAATAACTTTGCCGAAAACAGTTCTGTTATTCAACTGACGAGTGACGAATATACCGGTCCGCTTCATTTCATGCAGTTCTGGCTCGACGTGATTGCCGCCTGGGAAAAAGAAACTGGCAAACATCCATTGATTGGGTTAAGCGCTACCAAGGATGTGCAGGACGCAATACTGAAAGATCCGAAACGGGCAGCTGTGGTCGATGTGATCGATATTCGTTATTGGTTCTATCGCGACAATGGCACGGTATATGCTCCTCAGGGAGGGCTCAATCTGGCACCGCGCCAACATGCTCGTTTGGTGAAACCCGGAAAAACATCTTTCGATCAGGTATACCGTGCCGTTAACGAATACCGTACCCAATGTCCCGACAAAGCGGTAATGTACTATTCGGACAATTACCCTACTTATGGATGGGCTGTTTTGATGGCCGGTGGATCCTTGCCCAACTTGCCTGCCGGGCTGGAGAAGAATTTTCTGAAAGATGCTGCCCAGATGAGCGTCGTTAAATCGCAGGTCGAAGGCCAATATGTTCTCGGAAATATGGAGAGAGGATATATTGTCTATTCCAAAAACGGAAACGCGGTTCTCGATCTGAGCAGTGACAATAAAACGTTTGTTGCAAAATGGATTAATCCGGCTAACGGTGAAAGTGTTTCCGGAGAGAAGATCAAAGGAGGCAAACTTATGTCGTTGAAAGCTCCGAAATCAGAAGCAAACGTACTCTGGTTATCCGTAAAAAAGAAATAAAAATCGGTTTTTACACGAAGACAGAAAAGATACACTTTGTTTTTTCGTGCTGATTTACAACTCTATAATATAATGAAGAAATTGATTCTTTCGTTTTTGTTGATTTTTAGTCTTTTACCATTGGTAAACGCGCAAGATGCCTATCTGTTTGCCACGTTTCGTGAACCGCAGCAGGATGGGTTATTGCTTGTTGGAAGTACCGATGGTTATCACTGGCAATCGCTGGGAGGCCCGTTCAATACGCCGGGTGTGGGTACTGATAAAATTATGCGGGATCCTTCTGTTTGTCGGGGATCCGACGGCACGTTTTACATGGTATGGACCAGCAGCTGGACCAAAGATAGAGGCTTTGGCTATGCCAGTTCCAAAGACCTGATTCATTGGACTCCGTCGAAGTATTACGAGGCAATGAAATATGAGCCTACAACGGTCAATACCTGGGCTCCGGAGGTTTTCTATGACGATGTGCACAAGCAGTTTATCATTATGTGGGCATCTACCATTCCTTTCCGTTTCGAAAAAGGGCAGGAAGCCGAGGATAACAATCACCGCATGTATTACTGCACTACCAAAGATTTCAAAACTTTTTCCAAAACAAAACTTTTCCTCGATCCGAAATTCAGTGTGATCGACTGCGTGTTGCTGAAACGCGCGCCGAAAGATTATGTGTTGATTCTCAAAGATAACACTCGCCCGGAGCGCGATGTAAAAGTAGCGTTTGCCAAATCGCCTCTGGGTCCGTTTACAACTCCCTCAGCGGCAATTACTCCTCATTTTACTGAAGGACCGACAGTGACGAAAGTAGGCGACGACTACCTGATCTATTTCGAGTTTTACAAGGATAAAAAGTATGGTGCGGTAAAAACCCACGACTTCAAATCGTTTACCGATGTAACAAATGAAGTGTCTTTGCCTCAGGGACATAAGCATGGGACAATCTTCAAAGTGTCGCGTAAATTTTACGATCAGCTACTGCTTAATTTGAAAAAATAAATTTGACCAATTTACAATGACAAAAAAAATCATATCTGTTGTTGCGGTTTTAATGGTTTTGACGGCATCTGCACAAGAAGGTGTTTATTATACCGGCAAAACCTTGTCGAATGTCGATTATCACCATGGACAACTGGCTCCTGCTATTGGGGTGCACAATATTCAGGTGTTGCGTGTCAATCGCGAACATCCGGCTAATATGTCCGAAGGCTGGACCTACAATCACCAGCCTATGTTGTGTTATTGGAACAACCGGTTTTACATGGAATATTTGTCCGATCCCGTGGGCGAACACGAAGCTCCGGGTCGTACCTTGTTGATGAACTCTCAGGATGGTTACAACTGGAGCGAATCGACGGTGATCTTTCCAGAATACAAAGTGCCCGATGGTACCACCAAACCTGATTTTCCGGGCGTGGCCAAAGATCTGATGGCGGTGATGCACCAACGCATGGGTTTTTATGTATCGACCAAGAACCGGCTCCTCGTTTTGGGATTCTACGGTATTGCTTTTGGAGCAAAAGATGATCCCAACGATGGGAACGGCATTGGCCGTGTGGTGCGTGAGATACTACCCAATGGTAAGTTCGGCCCGATCTATTTTATCCGTTACAACCATGCTTTCAACGAGAGTAATACCTCTTATCCGTTTTATACCAAAAGCAAGGACAAAGGTTTTGTGGCTGCCTGCAACGAACTCTTGGCAAACCCGCTGATGATGCTTCAATGGAACGAGGAATCCGACCGTAACGATCCGTTGATTCCTATTCATAAAGATTACAAAGCGTTTAATTTCTATCATTTGCCCGATGGCCGAGTGGTCGGCTTGTGGAAATTTGCATTGACAACCATCAGTCCAGACGGTGGTAAAACCTGGCCGGTGATGCCACAGCGTGGCAAAGGTTTTGTGAACAGCAATGCTAAAATCTGGGGACAACGCACCTCTGACGGGCGTTATGCTACGGTTTACAATCCTTCCGAATACCGTTGGCCGCTGGCCATTTCCACTAGCGACGATGGTTTGGAATACAAAGACTTGCTGCTTGTTCATGGCGATATTACCCCGATGCGTTACGGCGGTGCCTACAAAAATCTGGGACCGCAATATGTGCGCGGAATCCTTGAGGGCAACGGCACGCCACCCGACAAAGACCTTTGGGTTACCTACAGCATGAACAAGGAGGATTTGTGGATCTCGCGCATACCTGTTCCCGTAACGGGCAAAGCTACAGCACAGGCCGACGACGTTTTCGATCGTTTTAACTCCATTCAGGAGATGACAAAATGGAACATTTACAGTCCGTTGAAGGCCCCTGTAAGCCTCGAAAAACGTGCAGATGGCAAACGTTGGCTGACACTCAAAGACAGCGATCCGTTCGATTATGCCAAAGTGGAACGCGTCGTTCCAGAATCAAAAAAACTGACGGCTGAATTTACAGTTGTTTCCGGTCAGAACGGGAATGGACAGCTCGATATCGAGTTTCAAAATTCCAAAGGACAAGCTTGCATTCGTTTGACCTTCGACAAAGACAGCGTCTTCAAATCAAAGAGCGGAGCCCGTTATTCCGGTATTTTGAAATATAAAGCCGGCGAAACCTATCGCGTAAAAGTGATGCTGGATGTATCCACTCGTAGCTATAAAATGGTGGTAAATGGCAAAGAGATTGCTACCCGCATCTTCTTTAATCCGGTTGAAGCGGTTTCGCGTGTTGTGTTCCGCACCGGCGAATTACCCATTGAGCCAACGCCAAACACTCCTGCCGATCGATTTACCGATCTGGTTAATCCGGGTACTTCCGACAAAGAAGCGATTTATTATCTGGAAAACTTCAAAACCTCCAGTCAGGATGACGATAACTCGGCTGCCGTGTTGAAAGCCGATGATTTCAAGCATTATGTGGATAATTTCAACACGATGGAGAACGAAAATATTGCACAGGCAATTCCAAATTCCGAGTCGTGGAGCTGGATGAAGAAGAATGTTCCCTTGTTCGAATGTCCGCAACAAAACATCGAGGAGATGTTTTACTACCGCTGGTGGACATTGCGCAAGCATATTAAACAAACACCTGATGGATATGCCTTTACCGAATTTTTGGTGCCCAGAACGTATGCCGACAAATACAATTTGATTAGCAGCGCGTTGGGACATCACATCTACGAGGCTCGCTGGTTGCGCGACCGTAAATACCTCGATGATTACCTCCATGTCTGGTATCGTGGCAACGAAGGGAAGCCGATGAACAAACTGCGCAAATTCAGCAGTTGGACAGCCAATGCTTTATACAACCGTTACCTCGTTGATGGAAATAAAGAGTTCTTGTTGGGCATGTATCCTGATTTGCAGGCCGACTATGCCGCATGGGAAGGCGATCACCGCTTGCCGAGCGGATTGTATTGGCAGGGTGATGTGCAGGACGGCATGGAAGAGACCATCAGTGGCGGCCGTAAAAAGAAGTATGCCCGTCCGACCATCAATAGCTACATGTTTGGCAATGCTCAGGCACTGGCGGCTATTGCCGATTTGAAAGGCGATAAAGCAACCGAAAAGAGCTACCTTCTGAAAGCTGATACGCTGAAACAGTTGGTTCAAACACAGCTTTGGAACAAGGATTCTCTTTTCTTCGAAACCTTGCGCGAGCCGGGTAAACTGGCTCAGGCTCGTGAAGCGGTCGGATTTCTTCCCTGGTATTTCAATTTGCCGGATAAGGGCAAAGGATTTGAGGTTGCATGGAAACAGTTGACCGATACCAAGGGCTTTTCTGCTCCTTTCGGTTTGACAACCGCCGAACGTCGTCACCCGCAGTTCCGTACGCATGGTGTGGGCAAATGTGAGTGGGATGGTGCGGTATGGCCGTTCGCCACTTCGCAAACATTGACCGCACTTGCCAACGCAAAAAACAATTACGATGCCAACGTGGTGAGCGATAGCGTTTACTTTGCCCTGATCAATCAATATGTGGAGAGCATGCATTACCGCGGTCGTCCCTACGTGGGCGAATACCTCGACGAGGTGACCGGTTACTGGTTGAAAGGTGACCAGGAACGAAGCCGCTATTATAACCATTCCACATTCAATGATCTGGTTATTACCGGACTGGTAGGTCTCCGTCCTCGTGCCGATGAAACGATAGAGATTAATCCGTTGGTTCCTGCAAAACAGTGGGATTGGTTTTGTTTGGACAACGTGCCGTATCACGGTAAAACGCTGACCATTGTTTGGGATAAAGACGGTGGTAAATACAATCTTGGCAAAGGATTGATGTTGTTTGTCAATGGAGAGAAAATGGCCTCAAGACCGACTTTAGAAAAATTGATTTACAAGCAATAAACATAAGCAAATGCGTTGCAATTTTAACTTCAGACCTCTCCTCCTAACCTCCTCTCCCGGAGGAGAGGAGGAACGCTTTTGCAAAAACAGGATGAGTCCTTTGTTGTGCAGATGTTTTACCCCTCTCCTTGGGAGAGGGGCAGGGGAGAGGTCGGTACATTGCAAGCGATTTTTATTGTCCATGTTTTTGCTGGCTTTCGTTTTATTGGTTCCAGGCACAGCTTCAGCCATCACCGCTTCCAAAATCACTTGCGAGATGGCTGTTAATCCGCTTGCAGTTACCACTACGACTCCCCGTTTTGGCTGGGAGTTATGGTCAGGTGTGAATGATGATAAGCAGACGGCCTACGAACTGGAATTGTTTTCTTCTCAGGTAAAATTGATTTGGAAGAGTGGCAAAATAAAATCGGATGCGAGTCAGTTTGTTCAGTATAAAGGATCTTATCCATTAAAAAGGGGAGAGGAATATATTTGGCGGGTTCGTGTGTGGGATGCCAAAGATAAGGTATCTGATTGGCGTAAGGCACGTTTTTTTGTCGCACCTGATGAGGCATTTCTCGATGCCCAATGGATCGGTGCGGTGACCAAATCCGACTCACATCTTCCGGTTGGAAAGAGTTATCACATGCCTTCCAAAAAGTCTCCGGAGAATGTTGCCATGCTCAAAAATTTCGACAGTATGGCGTTGCGCAGCATCATGCTTCGGAAAGATTTTAAAGCAGAAGCATCAGTAAAAAAAGCAACGGTTTATGTTTGTGGACTGGGTCATTATCAGTTTTCTATTAATGGAAAGAAAATTGGGAACAGCGACTTTGCGCCACTCTGGAGCGACTATTCAAAGACGGTTTATTACAATACTTACGATGTGGGCGTTTTGATCGAAAAAGGTGAAAATGCTATTGGAGTCGTTCTTGGCAATGGTTTTTACAATACCATTAGCACCCGTTACAGCAAGTTGTGGCGCACATACGGACCTCCGACTCTGTTTTTCAAGATGGTGGTGGAGTATGCCGATGGCAGAAAAGAGATCATTCGTTCCGATCAAAGCTGGAAATTGGCGCCGAGCCCCATCACGTTCAATAGTATTTATGGCGGCGAGGATTATGATGCTAATCTGGAGCAACCGGGTTGGAATGTTGCTGGTTTTAACGATTCCAAATGGCGAAATGTTGTGTTGCAGGAGGCTCCGGAAGGGAAACTGACTGCTCAGACAGCGCCTTTTGTTCAGATCAATAAACAATATGCTGTCAAGAAGCTGAAGCATCTTTCCGACTCGGTCTATGTGCTCGATATGGGTCAAAATCTATCGGGTTTTCCGTCCATTAAAATTCATGGTAAAAAGGGGCAGACTGTCCGCTTGTGGGTGGGAGAGTCGCTCGATAAGGATGGAAAGGTAAGCCAGAAACGAACCGGTGCTCCCTACTATTTTCAATATACGCTCAAAGGAGTAGGGGAGGAAGAATGGCAACCGATGTTCAGCTATTACGGCTATCAGTATATTCAGGTGGAAGGCGCCGATGTACGGAAATCACCATCAGGAAGCACGTTGCCGCTGATCACCGACATCAAATCGAATTTTGTCTACTCTTCGGCAGCCGAAGTGGCCACTTTCGATTGCTCAAATGAGATTTTCAATAAAACGCACTGGTTGATTAACAATGCCATCAAGAGCAATTTTCAGGGCGTGATGACCGATTGTCCGCAGCGCGAAAAGCTGGGATGGATAGAAGAGTTGCATCTCAACGGTCCGGGTCTGCTCATGAACTACGACATGTCGACCATGTTCCCGAAAATTTTGCGGGATATGAGCGATGCGCAACATGCCGATGGTTTGGTCCCGAGTATTTGTCCCGAATATGTGCGCTTTGCCGAACACTCAGCAGCTGACTTTGCCGATTCTCCCGAATGGGGTTGTGCCTCCATCGTGGTGCCGTGGATGTACTATTGGCATTATGGCGATCAGTCATTGATTCGCAATTATTATTCCGTGATGACCCGCTACGTCGATTATCTCGGGACGAAAGCAACCGGGCATATTTTGTCGCATGGCTTGGGCGACTGGTACGATTACGGGGTGAAACCGGCAGGATATTCACAGAACAGTTCCATCGCAATTTCGGCTACTTCACATTATTACCTCTCGGCAATGCTGGTGGCCAAAGCTGCGGCACTATTGGGCATTGCTCAGGATACACTCAAATACGGGCAGTTGATGCGTGACATCCAAAAGGCTTACAACGAACGCTTTTTCAATAAATCGACCCGTCAATACGACATCGGGAGCCAGTTTGCCAACGCCGTCTCTTTGTACCTCGGTTTGGTGGAACCGCAATATCGCCAGGCTGTTTTGAAAAACCTTACCGACGACATTGCTTATCACGACGATCGTCTTACGACCGGCGATGTGGGCAATCGTTATCTTTTTCAAATCCTGGCCGATAATGGGCAGAACGAACTGATGTACAAAATGGTGAATCACTACGATGCTCCGGGTTATGGCTTTCAGTTGAAATACGGTTTGACTACGCTGACTGAGCAGTGGGATCCGCGCAAAGGCAATTCGTGGAACCATTTTATGATGGGGCAAATTGAGGAATGGTTCTTCAACACGCTGGCAGGTATCCGTTACGATGAAAAACAACCCGGGTTCAAGCATATTATTTTGCGGCCGACACCAGTGGGCGATCTGAAGAATGTGTCGGCTTCGACAGAAACATTGTACGGAAAGGTGTCCGTAGCCTGGACAAAGACCGAAAAACAGTTCAATCTGAAGGTTGCGATTCCTGTCAATACAACTGCGACGGTGACATTGCCTTTTGCGGCGACTTCGGTACGTGTCAACGACAGAACCATGACAGTGAAGGACAATGCGGTGGAATTGGGTTCGGGAAAATGGGAGATTACAATTGATTTATAATTATATAATTAGCAATGCAAAAAAGATTTTCAGGTGTAGTGGTACCGATGATTACACCGCTCAAAAAAGACTTTACGGTTGATGTAGATGCTGTTGCCGTTATTATGAAACGTTTTGCCCAACACGACATTCATCCCCTGGTATTGGGAACAACCGGCGAATCAAGTTCGGTTGACGAAAAAGAGAGCCTTCGTTTTGTAGAGGCCGCTGTCAGGGCAAAAAGTCCGGGACAGTGTGTTTATGCTGGTTTGGTTGGCAATCAGGTAGCCGAACTGATCAAGCGTGGCAATCAGTTTATCGAATTGGGTGCTGATGTAGTTGTGGCCACATTGCCGTCGTACTACATCCTTACGCCGGATCAGATGGTGGCGTTTTACACACAGTTGGCCGACAATGTGAAAGGTCCGGTGATGATGTACAACATCAAAGCTACCACGCAGATGTCTATTCCTTTGAACGTAGTTGCCAAGCTGAGCAATCATCGGAATATCTGGGGATTGAAGGATTCGGAACGTGATGCCGACCGTATGAAAGCGTGCATCGAAGGCTATAAACATAGAGCTGATTTCGCTTATTTCTGCGGTTGGGGCGCACAAAGCTTCGGCAGTTTGCAATTGGGTGCCGACGGCGTGGTACCGAGTACCGGAAACATTGTGCCTGAACTGTACGGTAAGTTGATGGATGCAGCAAAAGCCGGCGATTGGAAAACGACTCAACATTATCAGGAACTGACCGATAAAGTGGGGGTAGTTTATCAGAAAGATCGTACGTTGGGCGAGTCGCTGGCTTCGTTGAAGGTGTTGATGAACCATGAGGGCATTTGCGGTACTACGATGATGCCTCCGTTGACAGAGCTGACTGCCGAACGTAATCAGCAGATTATCGACAGTTTCGAAGCATTGAAAAAAGAATTGAAATAACACAGATAAATGAACCAGGAACCTATTCATTGGATTGACGGCCTGATTGTTGCGGCCTCGGTGATTTTTACAATCGGCACCGGATTTTATTTTGCACGACGTCAGAAGAGTTCGGATCGATATTTCTCAGGAAGTAAAAATATTCCTTCCTGGGCGATCGGTATTTCCATCTTTGCCACACTGTTGAGCAGTGTGACCTTTTTGGCCTATCCGGCAGCAGCCTACAAGTCGAACTGGATTTTGCTGGTACAGGGTCTGATGGTGCCGGTGGTACTGGTCGGTCTGATCGGATTTATCGTACCGCTGTTCAGAAAAGCAATTAAATTAAGTACGTACGAATATTTTGAGCGTCGTTTCGGGGTGTTTGCCCGCATGTACAGCTCTGTAGCGTTTTTGCTGACCCACTTTTCGAAGATGGGAACAGTACTTTATTTAGTAAGTATCGCATTAAGTAGTTTCACCCATTTTCCGGTGCTGACTGTGATGCTGGTACTTTCTACAGCAATCATTATTCTAACTGTTTTTGGGGGAATGGAAGCTGTAATCTGGATGGATGTGATTCAGGGAGGCTTGTTGATTGGTGGCGGATTGCTCTGTTTGGGCATCCTCTTGTTCCGTCCCGAAGGCGGACCAACAGTGGCTTTGAGTCAGGCTTTCCAAATGGGAAAAATTGATGTCGGGCCGTTCAATTTCAGCTTTTCCGAGCTCACTTTTTGGGTGATGTTAGTTAACGGAGCCTTTTATGCGCTGCAAAAATATGGTACCGATCAAACCATCGTACAACGTTATCTGGCCGCTAAGTCGGATAAAGACGCGAAACATGCTGCGTTGATCGGGGTTATCATGAGCGTTTGTGTCTGGACATTGTTTATGCTGATCGGTTCGTTGCTGTATGTGTATTATCACAACGGAACAGCAACCTTGCCCGAAGGCATTTCGGCCGATAAGGTATTCCCTCTTTTTATCAGTACGCAGTTGCCGGTAGGTGCTGTTGGATTGGTACTGGCTGCATTGGTGGCTGCTGCGCTTGCCAGTTTGCAATCCGATCTGAACTGTATTTCGGCTATTGGAATCGCCGACTATTATCGCCGTTTTAAGCCTAATAGCACGGATAAACAGCAGTTACGGATGGGTCGGATTTTGGTATTGGTTGCCGGTATCCTGATGATGACGGTGGCTTACCTTTATGTTACCTGGGAAGGCGAAGGTGTCCTCGGGGTTGTCTTCGGATTGTATGCCATCTTCTCGGCCGGTATCGTGGGGATCTTCCTGTTGGGATTACTCTCCCGTCGTGCTAACTGGCAGGGTTTGTACATCGGGATTGCAGTGTGCATCTTGTTTACAGCTTATGCCGTTCTGACAACAACAAAGATCGACGATACGCCGATTCTCGATCTGGGGGAATTCAATTTTCCGCATCACAAATATATGTTGGGTGTTTATAGCCACATCATCGTGTTGGTGGTGGGTTACATTGCCAGCCTCTTCTTCAAATCGGAACCGGCTGACGAGCACCTGACCATTTATGGGTATATAAAAAGCAAAAAATAAATTTCAATGTTGAAACTTGTGATCGTTCAAACGTTGTGTCGGTTCAACGATTACACATTCAAAGCATAAACGACTCTCTAATGAATTCTGTAGTTTTACAACAACCGGGAACCATTGTTTTCGGAGAAAATAGTATACAACAACTGGTCGAATGCCGGTTTATTACATCATCCGAGCAAATATTAATGCTGGTTGCCACTCCTCTTTTAGGGGCGTTGGCACCTTCTGTTGACGCTATTAAAGCTTCCGGCAAAAAGGTGGAAGTGGTGGAATATAATTTTCCCGGAGAACCTACCTTTGCACAATTCGATACATTACTGACAATTTCGGAAAAGTTCAACCCCGATTGCATTATCGGCATAGGGGGCGGTAGCGTTCTCGATTGCGCAAAATTGTTGGCTGCGCTTACCGGAAATACTCAAAAACTGGCGGAAGTAGTTGGTATCGGTATTCTCAATGGTCGTACACGTAAATTGATTTGTGTGCCGACTACATCGGGAACCGGCAGCGAAATGTCGCCCAATGCTATTCTGCTCAACGAAGCAACTTTGGCAAAAAGCGGTATCATCAGTCCCTATCTTGTTCCGGATGCCTGCTTTATCGATCCGGTACTGACGGCTTCATTGCCTGCAAAACTGACTGCCGAAACGGGTATGGATGCTCTTTCGCACTGCATCGAGGCATTTACCAATAAGTTTGCCCATCCGGCAGTCGATACGTATGCATTGAAAGGAATTGAGCTGATAGCGGCAAACCTTCAATGTGCCTGCGAAAACGGGAAAGACATGGAAGCCCGTGCCGCTTTGGCGCTGGGATCGATGTACGGAGGCTTGTGTCTGGGTCCGGTCAATACTTCGGCCATTCATGCTTTGTCGTATGGTTTGGGAGGAAAATTCCATGTACCGCACGGCTTGGCCAATGCCATCCTGATGCCAGAAGTCCTCCGTTTCAATATGATGGCATCGCTTGAGCGTCATGCGCGGCTTGCACTGGCGTTGGGCGTAGAAAAGCAATCGACTGATGAGGCTACAGCGTTGGCAGGTATCGAAAAGATTGCTGCTATATCAAAAGCATGCGGCATCCCGCAACATTTGTCGGAGATTGGCATCGGCAAAGAAGACTTGTCCGAACTGGCCGATATTGCCATGAACGTGACCCGATTGCTGAAGAACAATCCGCGTGAAGTAACCAAAGCGGATGCAATAGAAATTTATACGAAACTATTATAACGTGTAACCGTTGAATCGAGTAATCGTTAAGTAGTGAGGCTGCAGATTGACGATTAAACGATCAACAATTGAACCATTAAACAAAGGTTTTATGAACCCGATTATAGGAATTAGCATGGGCGATCCCGCCGGGATTGGTCCTGAAATATGTATCAAAGCGCTGTCGGATGCTACTGTTTACGAACGTTGCCGTCCGGTGGTGATTGGTGATGCGGCCGTGATGGCTCAGGCTGCCACACTGTTGAATGCTCCGCTCAAGGTAAATGCAATCGAAAAAATTGCCGATGCAACCTTTGCTTTCGGAACGGTGGACGTGTACGATCTGAAGAACGTTACTCTTTCGGAACTCAAGCCGGGTGAAGTGTCGGCTATGGCGGGGAATGCTGCTTTCGAGGCTGTGCATAAAGTGATTGAACTGGCTTTGGCCAACGAAGTGGATGCTACGGTTACCGCTCCCATCAACAAAGAGTCGATTCACAAAGCAGGGCACCATTTTTCGGGTCATACCGAAATTTATGCTCATTATACCAATACAGCCAAATATGCCATGTTGCTGGCCGATGATAACCTGCGCGTGATTCATGCCACTACGCACGTTTCGCTGCGTCAGGCGTGTGATTTGTGCAAGAAAGAGCGTGTACTGGAGGTTATTTCTCTGTTAAACGATGCGTGTGTGCAGTTCGGTCTTGAAAAACCACGTATTGCCGTAGCGGGATTGAATCCGCATGCCGGCGAAAACGGACTTTTCGGTGATGAAGAGATTAATGAAATTATACCAGCCATTAAAGAGGCGAATGCCAAAGGCTATAACGTGGAAGGTCCGATTCCTCCCGACACCATTTTTGTGAAAGCTGTTCAGGGAAAATATGACGGTTGTGTGGTGATGTATCACGATCAGGGGCATATTCCTTTCAAACTGGAAGGGTTTCAGTGGGACAACGAAAAACAAACCATGAAAAGTGTTAAGGGTGTGAATATTACCCTTGGTTTGCCGATCATCCGTACTTCGGTTGATCATGGTACGGCGTTTGAAATTGCAGGCAAGGGTATTGCTTCGCCCGATGCCATGCTGGTAGCGTTGGATTATGCGATTTTGATGGCTAAAAACAGAAAAAAATGATAACGGTAATTGCAGATGACTTGACGGGGGCGGCCGAAATTGCAGGTGTATGCTTGCGCTATGGGCTGAAAGTTGCGTTCGGACTTGATTCTGTGCCAGAAGAACTTGCCGACGTAATGGTGATTGCTACAGATAGTCGGTCGGGAACAATTGATGGAGCTTATCGTATTCACCGCCTGATGGCAACAAAAGCACTAACGGCCGATAATACTCTTGTTTTTAAGAAGGTAGACTCCGTTCTGCGGGGCTATGTTGTGCAGGAGCTTAAGGCTTTAATGACGGTATCGGGCAAGTCGAAAGTGCTTCTTCAGCCTTCCAATCCCGTTGCGGGGCGTTGCATTCGCGAGGGTAAATATTTTGTGGAAGAGACGTTGCTCGAAAATACCGGTTTTTCTTCCGATCCTGATTTTCCGGCCGATACTTCGGACATAACCGATCTGCTAAACCAAAGGGCTTTGGTGGGAGAAAAGATTAACCAGTATCCCATCATTACTGGGCGTGTTGTCGACTTTCGTGAGAAAGCGTTCTATGTGCCCGACTGCAATTCGGTAGAAGAACTTGGATTGCCTCTTGTTAACTGGGATCCGGATGTTTTACTGGCTGGTAGTGCCGCGTTTTTTGAACAGGTCTTGCTGAAGATTACCGGAGCCACAAAAGCGAATAACAATCCTAAAATAAATATATCATCGGCTTTTTTAATTGTTTGTGGAACAGCGCATCCTCAGGGACAGCGATTTTTAGAACGTCTTAAAACTGAAGCTGGTTGCCCGATTTGTTATTTTCCGTCACAATTCTTGCAGGAAAAAATCTCGGAAGGAGAATTCTCCCGTTGGGCCAAATCATTGATTCCCGACTGGAAATGGAGCAATAAAATGGCGGTTTCCGTTTCTCAGTCTAAGGTCTCGTTCCCGGGAAGCTCTTCTTTGTTGCGTTTGCGTATGGATGAGGTGGTTGCCGAACTGGTGAAGAATTGCCCGGTGCAGGAGTTGTTGATCGAAGGAGGAGCAACTGCTTACAGTGTGTTGAACTACCTGAAGTGGAAAACGCTGATTCCCGAACAGGAACTCGAACCCGGCGTGGTGCGTATGCGGGTAGGACGGAAGCCATCGCTTTATCTTACCATCAAACCGGGGAGCTATTCCTGGCCATCGGGAATTGCCGGCATAAAGGATTGATATTTTTTTGATACAGATGGAATCTTGAAATTTTTGAACTTGAAATAATAATGAGAAAACTACTGACAATTTGTCTGTTGGCCTTGTCTGTGCAATGGGCTGTTGCCGAGGTTGTAGACATGCAGAAAGCCGGTGCCGTGGCCGACGGCAAAACTCTCAATACGGCAGTGATTAAGAAAACCATCGATCGGTTGGCGGCACATGGCGGCGGAACGCTCTTCTTTCCGGCAGGAACCTATCTGACCGGTCCCATTGTGTTGAAAAGCAATATTACCATCGATATAGAATCGGGAGCAACAATCCAATTTTCAACAAACTATGACGATTATCTTCCTTTTGTCGAAATGCGTTACGAAGGGGTGGTGATGAAGAGTTTCTCTCCACTGTTTTATGCTTACGGTCAGGAGAATATCACGATTAAAGGACGTGGTAAAATCGACGGAAACGGACAGGCGTGGTGGAATGCCGTTTGGGCGCTTGAAGGTGCCAAAAAAGATGAAGCGCTGGCAGCCCGCGTGCAAAAATACCGTGCGCTTTGGGATAAAGAAAATCCTGATTTCCAGATCGAAGCTAATTCTGATTGGAAAGGAACGCTGGCAAAGAAATTCTTTCGCCCGTCGTTTATCCAGTTTTACAAAAGCAAAAATATTCGCATTGAGGGAGTTACGTTGGTAAACTCTCCATTTTGGACGGTCAATCCCGAGTTTTGCGAAAATATAACGGTCGATGGAATTACGATCAATAACCCCTATTCTCCCAATACCGACGGAATCAACCCGTCGTCGTGCAAAAATGTACATATTGTCAACTGCCATATCAGCGTGGGCGACGACTGCATCACCATCAAATCGGGTCGCGATGCACAGGGCCGCAAATACGGTGTCCCCTGCGAAAACGTCACGGTGACCAATTGCACCATGCTGGCCGGTCACGGAGGGGTAGTCATTGGCAGCGAGATGTCGGGTAGCGTGCGCAAAGTGACCATCTCCAATTGCGTGTTCGACGGGACTGACCGGGGCATCCGCATCAAATCGGTTCGTGGTCGTGGTGGCTATGTTGAAGAAGTTCGGGTGAACAATATTGTGATGAAAGATATTAAAAAAGAGGCTATTGTATTGAGTTTGTTCTACGGAAAAGCTCCGCTCGAACCGCTTTCCGAACGTACTCCTATCTTCCGGAACATCCATATTTCGGGAATGACCGGTAGCAATGTAAATGCTGCATGTCTGGTCGAGGGAATCGAGGAAATGCCGGTGTCGGATATCTCTTTTGAGGATATCAATTTGGATGCGAAAAGCGGATTCGATATTAGTCGAGCAAAAGATATCCGCCTGAGTAATGTGCAGGTGAATGCTCAAATAGGAGCTGCATTTAAGCTTTCGGACGTGTCGAATGCTTACCTGAGCAATGTTTCTACGTTGAACCCGGTTGCCGATAAAGCAGTGATTGAAGCCACCAATGTCTCCGACCTGTTTATCTCCGGCTGTTTTCCACAGGCAGGTAGTCGTTCGTTCCTGTCGCTTAATGGAGAAAAGAGCGACAATATCATCTTGTCGGGAAATTATCTGAATCGGATTACGAATCCTATTGAAAAACAGGGCGATCTGAACAAAAATGCCGTTATCGTTGAAAAATAAAAGATAGAAATGAAAAAATTATTGACAGCATTTTTGGTGCTTCTGTGTGCAGCACCGCTTTTTGCTCAAACAGCCGACGAGGGCTACAGTCGTCCGTTGGTAGACGTACTGCAATCGATCGAAAAGCAGTTTCATATTCAGTTCAAGTACGACAAAAAAATGATCGACGGCAAGCAATTGCAGGGTGCCGATTGGCGTATTCGTCCCTGGAGCCTCGAAAAAACATTACAGGCAGTGCTCTCTCCGTTCGATTATACCTATGCCGTGGATAACGGTAAATATAAGATCAAACAGTTTGAGTATGCCCGCACGACCGATCAGGAAGGGCAAGAGTTTCTTGATTATCTGAAAACACTTTATGCGGATAAGGCAGGCTGGGAACAACGTAAAGCAGAGTTGAAATCGTGTATGCGGGACGCCTTGCGTTTTCCGGGGCTGATTCCTGCCAAGCCTGCTTCTAAAGTTATTCTGACACCTAAGCGCAAATACGACGGCTACACGGTTGAGAACTTTGCCATCGAAACATTGCCGGGAGTGTATGTTTGCGGGTCGATATATAAACCGGCAAAAGTGAAGGGTAAATGCCCCGTTATGCTAAATCCCAATGGTCACTTCGGTGACGGACGTTACCGTGCCGATCAGCAAAAACGTTGTGCCATGGAGGCTCGCATGGGCATTATTGCTGCCGACTGGGACCTCTTTGCCTGGGGTGAAAGCCTTTTGCAGTTCGATGGAACCATGCATCGTATGAGTGTGGCTCAAAGTATCCAGACGCTCAATACCATTCGGGTGCTCGACTATTTGCTGACAATGAAAGAGGCAGATCCGAAGCGTGTCGGCATTACCGGCGGATCGGGTGGTGGTAGCATGACCATGCTGGTGTCGGCCATCGATGACCGTATTACGCTGAGCGTACCCGTGGTGATGCTCTCTTCTCATTTCGTCGGCGGATGTCCCTGCGAAAGTGGTATGCCGACCCATCTTTGCGGCAACCGAACCAACAATGCCGAAGTGGCTGCCATGTTTGCACCTAAACCTTTGTTGACCATCACGGATGGGAAGGATTGGTCGAACACGGTTCCTACGCTCGAATATCCTTTTTTACAGCGGACCTATGGATTTTATGGTGCAGAAAAGCAGGTTGAGAATGTTCATCTTCCGGCTGAAGGCCACGACTATGGCTTTTCGAAACGTAAAGCCATGTACGAATTTGTCGCAAGAAATTTTGGGCTGAATATCAATGTGTTGAAAAATGCTTCCGGTGCGTTTGATGAAAGCAAGGTGACCATTGAAAAGGAACCGCAAATGTATGCTTTTGGTACAAAAGGGGAGAACCTTCCAGCCAATGCCATTAAGGGCAAAGATGCGTTGATGGCGATGCTGAAGAAAGTCGGATTTTGAGGCGTTTTGTCCCGTAAACACAGTAAAAATTTTAATCAGCTATGAATAAGCGCTTTTTATTGACTCTTTTATTTTCGGCTGTGTCATTGTCGGCACTTTTTGCTGCCGGTGATAACCCGATGGTTCTTTGGTACGACAAACCGGCAGCCGATTGGAATGGTGCCTTGCCGGTAGGAAACGGACGGTTGGGAGCCATGATTTTCGGTAATCCGGCAGTGGAGCGCATCCAGTTGAACGAGGGCACGGTATGGGCAGGTTCGCCAAACAACAATGCAAATCCCAATGCAAAAGAGGCTTTGCCGAATGTTCGTCAGCTGATTTTTGAAGGAAAATATGCAGAGGCGCAAAAGATTGCTGACGAAAAGATTATGTCACATACCAATTCCGGAATGCCTTACCAGTCGATGGGTGATTTTTATCTTTCGTTTCCGGGGCATAACCAGTATTCCGACTATCACCGAGATTTGAATATCAGTACGGCAATAAGTTCAGTCTCTTACAAAGTGAACGGAGTGACCTTCTGCCGTGAGATTTTTTCTTCGTTTACCGATCAGGTCATAATTGTGAGGTTGACGGCCGATAAACCCGGAAGTATTTCGTGTAATGGCATCATTACCACGCCACATCAAAAGTATACTATCGTAGGCAAGGATAATGTACTGATGCTTTCAGGAACCACCGAAACTCATGAAGGTCAAAGTGGAAAAGTGCGTTTTTGTACCCAAATTAAACCTAAAGTCATTGGAGGGAGTTGTTCTGTAAAAGAGGGTGTTATTGCCATAGAAAAAGCAGATGAAGTTATCTTCTATATTTCGATGGCGACCAATTTTACCGATTACAAAACCTTGTCGACCGATGAGGTAGGCAAGTGTGCCGGTTTCCTCAATAAAGCAATGACTCTGCCATACGGTGTTGCCAAACAGCAGCATACGGCTTTTTATAAGAAGCTCTTTGATCGAGTTGATCTGAACCTTGGCTCGAACGAAGCAATTAACGATCCGACGGATGTGCGCGTGAAACGATTCGGATCCCGTTTCGATCCGCAGTTGGCGGCGCTCTATTTTCAGTTCGGGCGCTACCTGTTGATCTCCTGTTCGCAACCTGGTGGACAACCGGCAACGTTGCAGGGTCTTTGGAACGAACAAATTTTGCCGTCGTGGGATAGCAAATATACTACGAATATCAATCTGGAGATGAACTATTGGCCTGCCGAGGTGGCTAATCTGACCGAGATGCAGGAACCGTTTATTCAACTGATTCGTGAAGTTTCAGTAACGGGAAAAGATGCTGCCCACATCATGTATGGTGCCCGTGGCTGGGTATTGCACCACAACACCGACATCTGGCGCATTACCGGCGCCGTGGATCATGCAGCATCGGGCATGTGGCTGGCCGGAGGAGCCTGGACATCGCAGCACTTGTGGGAAAAATATCTGTATGAAGGGGATAAAGCCTACTTGGAATCGGTTTATCCGATTATGAAAGATGCCGCCCGTTTCTTTATCGACTGTATGATTCCCGATCCAAAGGAAGGGTATTTGGTAGTGGTACCGTCGGTCTCTCCCGAAAATGTACACGTGCCCGACCGTAAATCGACCATTGCTTCCGGGTGTACCATGGATAACCAGTTGGTATTCGATCTTTATTCCAATGTGATACGTGCTGCCGAGATTTTGGGTAAAGACAACGCTTTTTCCGATTCGCTGAAAGTACTTCGGAACAAAATTTCACCGATGCGAATCGGTCGATTCGGCCAGCTGCAAGAGTGGCAGCAGGATTGGGACGACCCGGCGGATGTACACCGTCATGCTTCGCATCTGTATGGTGTTTTTCCCAGCAACGAAATATCTCCGTATCGTACTCCCGAACTTTTCGATGCGGCGCGTACCTCTTTGATCCATCGGGGCGATATCTCTACCGGGTGGGCCATGGCCTGGCGTATCTGCATGTGGGCTCGCTTTCTCGATGGCGATCATGCCTATAAGCTGCTGACTAACCAGCTCGATTTGGTTTCGAACGAAAAGAAAAAGGGCGGGACCTATCCCAACCTCTTTGACGCTCACCCGCCTTTTCAGATTGATGGTAATTTTGGATGTACTGCTGGTATTGCCGAAATGTTGGTGCAGAGTCACGACGGATTTATCTTTTTGTTACCCGCTTTGCCATCAGTATGGAAGGACGGTTTTGTTAAAGGACTGAGGGTTCGTGGTGGTTTTGAGATCGATATGAGCTGGAAAAATAGTCAGGTAGAGACGCTTACCGTTTATTCTTCGTTGGGAGGTAATTGTCGGTTGCGGGTAAAAACTCCTTTAAAGGGAAAAGGCATTAAACTGGCAAAAGGCGTGAATTCAAATCCTTTGTTTTCTGTTCCTGAGATTCCAAAACCGATTGTTTCGTCCGAAGCTCATTTGAATAAGATGGTGCTTGCCGATACTTTCCTGTATGATTTGAAAACGGAAGCCGACAAAACCTACACACTGCGCATTAAATAAAAGCGTTGTATAGATTATAGTTTAGTTAGATTGATGAAAAAACCGGAAGCGCATATTGCTCCGGTTTTTTTGTTTCTATTGTCGATTGCTTTTCATTTTTGCAGAGGTGGATCGCTTATTTTATATCCCAGATAGATTAAATAAGAATTACATCGAAATGGCATAATATGTAAATATACCTAATTAAATGGTTTCTATTCGACCTGCAAGATTTTGAATGAGCGTATGAAAAATCCTGTTTAGTGCAGAAAATCAAATAGATAACCCGATTGATGGTTTAAGGAGAATGAGAGATGAAAATAATATAGCTTATTAGGTGAAAAGATAGTAAGATGTTGATACATAATATAATGCAATTATATTGAGTTGGGAATAGTAGACTAAAATATTAGAAAATTGATATTCTTATTCGATTTTTGATATTAGAGTTATATTTTCGTTTTTTATCTATTACTTTTGCAAACGAAGAAAAACGAAATGTTATACTCGTTTAGATTTTGATTTACGAAAAAAAAAGGAATAAAACCTCTTTTTTGTGTCATTTTGTTCAAATTATATTTTTCGTTGTTTACAAGATTCATTTCTGTTGTCGTTTTTGAATTTTAAAAAATTCACTTTTGTATTTCCCGTTACTAGGCTTTGTTCAGATGGTAAAAGAGGAAAAATTATATAGGGTACAATGACAATAAAGGCAATAAATATTTTAAGCATGAAATGAGCATGAGGCACGCAATCACTATTCGGGATGATATTACCAATCATGCGAATTAACTTACGCTGATTTTTGATTCTAGTTTACCTTAGTAAGAAAAATTTAAAACTAAACACATGAAAACCAAATTACCAATGACGGGATAAGAACGCCTTCATTAACCATGCAATCAACACAAAACAATCAATCTTAAATTAAGAAGAGATGAATACACATAAATCAACTATGCAGATGGCACATGATGCTGTCAGAAGGAGTCTCATACTCTGTATGATGATTCTGTTTTCAGTGGGCTTATATGCGCAGACGCGTACAGTAAGCGGAATTGTAAAAGACACCAATGGGGAACCGTTAATCGGAGTAGCTGTTCAATTAAAAGACAATGCTAAAACTGGAACTATCACCGACGTGAATGGAAAATTTACACTTACAACTCCGACGAATGCGTCGCTCGTTTTTTCGTATATGGGCTATGTCCCTCAAACACTACCGGCCAGTTCTTCAATGGCTATTACGCTTTCCGAAGACACGAAGAAACTGGATGAAGTGATTGTGGTAGGTTATGGAACTATGAAGAAAAGCGACCTGACAGGGTCTGCTGCTCAGATTAAAACAGATGCTTTAACGGCGACAGTAGCAGGCAACGCATTAGAATCGCTGCAGGGAAAAGCGTCTGGTGTTGCCGTGTTCAACAACAATAAACCTGGAGAGTCTCCATCAATACGTGTGCGTGGTAGTGGTTCTATTTCGGCTAGCAACGAGCCGTTGTATGTCGTAGATGGCTTTCCTTTGATGGATGGGAACATTAGCGATATCAATCCCAGTGATATAGAGTCGATGGAGGTCTTAAAAGATGCGTCTTCTACGGCAATTTATGGTTCTCGCGGTGCGAATGGAGTAGTGATGATAACCACAAAGAAAGGGGTACAAGGAACCAAAAACTTAACCGTTACTTCCTCTGTCGGAGTGCAAATTCCTGGACGTTTGTCCAACTTCATTCGTGGCACAGATTTTATCAATTTTATGAATGCCGGATATACCAATCAGGGGTCTTTAGCTCCGTTTACCAATGATGTCTCAACGTATGATGCGTCGACAAACTGGGAAAAAGAAATCCTGAAAAAATCGGCTTTAGTTCAAGATTATAATGTTGTTTTTGATGGCAGTAGTAGTGATACAAACTATATGCTTTCTTTTGGATATTATAATCAAGAAGGATTGGTAGCTGCTCAGGGTTATCAGAAATATTCATTACATACCAATCTGCAGCATAAGTTCAACAAATGGTTGACCGTGGGTACCAATTCTCAATTTGCGTATACCGTGCAAGATATATATGACTCGGCGTTATCCGATGTGTCTCGTTACGGATGGGCATCCGAACCGGTCAAAAACAGTGACGGAAGTTACAATATTGCGTCTACTCACAATACATATTTGAACGACCCGTGGAATCCGGTATTGGATATGGGGCAAACAACCAATCAAACGACCAACAACCGTTTCCTTACCAATGTATTTGCAGAAATACAACTATTGAAGGATTTGAAATTTCGTGCCAATGTGGGAGTCGATATTAAAAACTCACGCAACTATCAATATAGTTCTTCTGAGACTTCTAAGAACAGTGTGTCGGGTACGAAAGGCAGTGGTAGCAATACATGGTATAAGAATATGAGTAAAGTCATGGAAAACATACTTACTTATTCCCACACATGGGACAAAAAACATCGTTTCTCGGCAACCGGAGTTTATTCGTGGCAAGATTTTACGTATGAGAATGCTGCGCTTTCGGGGTCAGGTTTTGAGAATGATGAAACGGGAGCTTGGGATATGACGTTGGCTACCACATCGTCGGTAACATGGGCAAGCACAAAATACAGCAATAAATTGATTTCTTTCACAGGGCGTGCCACGTACGCATACGACGACAAGTATTTGCTTACGGCAACCAGTCGTTGGGATGGTTCGTCTCGTTTTGGGTCAAACAACAAGTGGGGATATTTCCCATCGGCAGGTTTCGGTTGGCGAGCAACACAAGAACCTTTCTTAAAAAACAATAAAATAATTACAGACTTAAAGCTTCGCACAAGCTTTGGTATTACGGGTAATCAGGAAATCGGAAATTACAAATCGTTGGCACAGTTAGTAGCGGCCAACTACACCAATGGGTCATCCATAGTAAAAGGATTTGCAGAAACGATTGGAAACAACGATTTAAAATGGGAACGTACTACGCAATGGGATATTGGTTTTGACCTTGTCTTGTGGGATCGTTTGAATGTGAATGTCGATTATTACCGTCGCTACACTAACAACTTGCTTTATACCGTGCCTATTCCCACATCGTCAGGTTATACAAGTATTTTAAGTAATGTGGGTGAAGTCTCCAACAATGGATGGGAAGTTACTTTTGGCGGAAAAATTCTGGATCAAAAAGACTTAAAAATTGATGCTTCTGTTAATCTTACCTATAATAAGAATCGAATCGAAAAGTTATATGGCGATGTTACTGAGGTAGCTGTAAAATACGAGACAAGTGGATTGGCTCGTATTCTGAAAGTAGGTAATGCTGTGGATGCTGTTTACGCACGTAAATCATTAGGTATCATCAAAACCCAGGAGCAACTCGATTGGTATAAAAAAACAGTACCTACTACCGCAGCAAATGCTAAACTCGGCGACGAAATGTATGCGGATATTAACGGCGACGGTACGATTAGTTCCAGTGACTATGTATGTCTTGGGTCGGTGCAGCCAAAGTATTTCTATGGCATAAACCTGAATGCCCAATATAAAGATTTCGGACTAAGCATTTATGGTCAGGGGGGGCTTAAATACGCATCCATTGTCGGAGCCGAAAATTCTTCGGCCAACGGTTCGGCTTGGGCTATGAGTTATGCCGATGTCGGGAGTTATTTGTTGTATGGCGAAAACCAGATATTAAACAATGTTTATATTCCTACCGAATATGCCTATAAACGTATGTGGAGCACAACGAATACAGATGGAGACTATCCTGCAGCAGGAGCACATGGCGTTTATCTTTCCGACAGAACCAATGCAAATTGGAATTACTTCATTCTTAAAAACATTCAGTTGAGCTATGATTTATCCTCCTTGCTGAAATTCAAGGGCATTAAAAAACTGGCCATCAACCTGAATTTTCAAAATTTCGTGACTTTTGCCAACCACCGTGGCTATAACCCGGTAAACGGCGATACCAGTAATCCTTGGGCAAAGTCCATTCTTTTTGGGGTTAATGCTAAATTCTAACACTTTAAAATCGCAATTATGAAAAACAATAAAATATACCGTTATGTTGCTACAACATTGCTTGCATTGACTCTCTTGTGCAGTTGTACCAATTTGCAGGAAAGTCCCTATACATTCATCGATCCGAATAGCTTTTACCAGAACGAAACGCAGTTGAATGAAGCGTTGAATAGTGTCTATGCACAATTCCGAAAGATGGCCGGCAATTATACCTATATTATGCGATTGGAGTGCTGTACCGATTTCGGACAACCTTGTTACACAAAAGAAAATTGCCCGTTAATTAATAGTTGGTATGACATTAATAATGCCAGCACTTACACGTTTACCAGCGTATGGAGTCAGGCATATACAGCGATTAACAGAGCCAATACATTGTTGGCACGTGGCGAAGGAGTAGATATGGATGCTACTGCTAAAGCCCAAATGTATGCTCAAGCTCGTTTTTTAAGAGCCTATTCCTATTTCATCCTTGTTCGTTTGTATGGAGGTGTTCCTATCCCTACAACCTATACAAGCACTTTGGAGGGATTAGAAATTCCCCGTGAATCGGTTGAGTCGGTTTATAACTATATAATCAGTGATTTGGAATATTGCGAAACAAATCTTCCGGTTCGTGGAACCAGTGGATATGATATATGGAGAGCATCCAAAGGCGCTGCTCAAGCTTTGCTGGGCGAAATTTATTTAACGAGGGCTTCAATGGAAGGCAACTCTGCATATTATCAGAAATGTGTCGACTATTGTCAAAAGGTAATAGATTCAAAAGTATATAGCTTAATTCCTAATTATAAGAATCTTTGGTATGCATTCAATGCCAGTGCCAAAAACAATGCAGAGTCTATTTTTGAATTACAATACACCGCAGTATCGGGACAGGAAAACACCATGCACCGCATGTTTGGCTTAGGAAACTCTATTACAATTCCTGGTTTTGGAGCCTATTTCTATCATCGTTATGGGCCTTCGATTTACGCATGGCAAAGTTATAATGCTGCCGATACCCGCTTAGGTGCTTTTATTACCAGTTATACTTGGAATGGAAAAAATTATGAGTTTGTAGCTTCTGACAAAGGGTTTTATCCCGGATCAAAAAACTGGTTAACCTCTACGCCTGGGAATGCAAAATATTATGATTTCCAAACGAATGCAGCTCTTATGTTGCCTTGTGCCAACTTCTACATGTTACGCTATTCGGAAGTATTGCTCAATTATGCTGAAGCCAAGAATCAGTTGAGCGGAGGTTCCAGTGATGCCTTGGCAAAACTGAATGAAGTACATCAACGTGCAGGTCTTACAGCATTGGGGAGTCTGGGTCAAAGTGAGTTGGATAATGCTATTTTCCAAGAAAGAGGCTGGGAATTTATTGGCGAAGGCAAGATATATTATGACGAACTTCGCACCAATCGTTTGGGCGCCCGAGTTAAAGCATTTGTTGCACAGGGAGTTCTTGATGGAATGTATCAGTTCCAAGCACTGAATTTTGTTCCGAAAAAAACTTTTTTGTGGAAGATTCCTCAATCCGATTTGGATTCGAATCCTGCTTTGGAGCAAAATCCGGATAATGTTTCCGATTAAAATCTATATCAGTTTGAATTGCTTAAAGGATTAGTAGTAGGGCAAAATTAGGTATTGTAGGTTTCTTTTTTGCAGGTACATTTACGGATTTTATTATCGTTATGTACCTGCTTTTAATAAGAGGGAGTATTCTATTGCTTTTTCTATAAAAACAGAGGGTTGAGCCCTTGTGTTTCAAATTTCCTTTGTATTTTTGTGTTTCAAATTCCGAAACATGTTGTATTTCTTTTCAAAACGGTTGCATTTTTTTTCGTTTTTGCTATTTTTAGTTTCCGGTTCACTCGTTCCTGTTGTGGTCAAAGCGCAAAATAACTTAATAGACAATGAGTCGTGGTATGTTTTTCGCAATCCGCCCGAGTCGGCAAAGCCCTGGGTGTTTTGGTATTGGATGAAGGGTGCTGTTACTCCCGAAGGAATCAAAACTGATTTGGAAGCAATGAAAGAGATGGGTTTGGAAGGGGCCTATTTGGTACCTATACAAGCATCTACTAATCCTCCGATTATCACTCCGCCGGCCGATACGTTTACCCCCCGTTGGTGGGAGATGTTGCGGTGTGCATTCACGGAAGCGGAGCGATTGGGACTGAAATTTACCATGCATCCGGGAGACGGTTTTGCTACTGCCGGAGGAACATGGAACACACCCGAAAGGTCGATGCAAAAAGTGACCTGGAGTCAGACTCAGGTGCAGGGCGGGCGTCTGTTTTCCGATACACTTCCACAACCGGAAATGCTTCACAACTATTATAAAGAGATTGCAATTCTGGCATTTCCATCACCGACTGGAACGGGAATCTCTACTGGAACGGTGGTTCCGAAAATCACAACCAGTACCGGCGAAGATGCCTCTTTTCTGGCACAAAAAAACGGTAAGGGAACATTCAAGAACGATGCCGACTGTTGGGTTCAATATGAATTCAACCGGCCATTTACCTGTCGATCGATCCTGACTGCCGGAGCAACGTACAACTATCGGGCGCACAATCTACGGATCGAGATCAGTGACGATGGCATCCATTTTAAACCCTGGTACAAGCTAAGTACCGGCCGTAACGGCTGGTTTGATGCCGATGCCGATTATATGCATTCGGTGCCCGAGGTGACTGCCCGTTATTTTCGTTTTTATTCCGATAAAGAGGGCATTGAGCCTGGTAGCGATGACAACGAAATGGGTAAATGGAAACCAACCTTGAAGTTGCAGAAACTGGAACTTTTTTCGGCGGCCGTTATTAATCAGTACGAAGGAAAAAATGGAGAGGTTTGGCGCATTGCCCCGAGGACACCGGACAGTTTATTGGTAGCTTCGGCTTGTGTACCTTTCGATAAGATCATTGACATTACCGATAAATATAAAGACGGCAAATTGACGTGGCAGGTTCCGGTCGGTAACTGGACCATTTTTCGTGTTGGTTATACCACAACCGGTCATCAGAATATGACCGCCGGAGTCGGTAAAGGGCTGGAGTGCGATAAGTTCAATCCCGCAGTGGTGAGGCAGCAGTTCGATAACTGGTATGGCGAAATTCGTCGCCAAATGGGTGACGACCTGACATCTAAAGTGCTGAAACGTATTCATGTAGATAGTTGGGAGTGCGGCAGTCAGAACTGGTCGCCGGTATTCCGTGCCGAGTTTATGAAACGCCGAGGTTACGATCCCAAACTCTATCTTCCGGCAATGGCAGGTATTCCGGTACAGGATGCGACAACTTCTGAAAAGTTTCTGTACGATGTGCGCCAAACTATTTCGGACCTAACGAACGAAAATTTCTTCGGGGTGCTCGATTCACTGGGCAAAAAGAACGGCTACGAATTTTCGGCCGAATCGGCTGCTCCGGTGATGAGCGGCGACGGCATGTTGCACTACAAAATTGTGGATGTGCCCATGGGCGAATTTTGGGTGAATAGCCCTACGCACGAGAAACCGACCGATATGACCGAGGCCATTTCGGGAGCCCATATTTACGGGAAAAATATTATTCAGGCCGAGGCATTTACTACGTTGCGGATGGATTGGAACGAATATCCGGCCATGCTTAAACCAATCGGTGACCGCAATTTTGCGATGGGAGTCAACCGCTTCGTTTTTCATGTGTTTACGGAAAATCCTTTCCCCGGTAAGATGCCGGGCATGACGCTCGGGCCTACCGGTCTTTTTTTTCAGCCAACGCAAACCTGGTGGAAACCGGCCAAGGCATGGGTCGACTATATCTGCCGTTGTCAGGCTTTGTTGCAGTTCGGAAAGCCGGTGGTTGATATTGCTGTGTTTACCGGTGAAGAGCTACCGCGTCGTGCCATTGTTCCTGAAAAATTGATCAATACGTTACCGGGACTGATTGGCGAAGAGGCTATGGAGAGAGAAACAAAACGTCTTGTAAATAACGGCGTTCCGATGTGGAGCAAACCCGACGGTATTATCAATTCGAGAAATACCAGCCATCCTGCCGATTGGGTAGATGCGTTGCGGGGTTACAAATACGATTCGGTTAATCCCGATGCCTTGCTTAATCAGGCAACGGTGATCAATGGTAAGTTGCAACTTTCGGTAACTGCTTCGTATCAATTACTGGTGTTGCCTCAGAAGAATACGATGATGCCAGATACCACGCTGTCGGATAAAATGAGGAAACAGATCGCCCGTTTGCAACAGCAGGGCGTAAAGGTGATTCGCTATTGGGACAAATCTACGCTGGATACTCTGGGTATCGAACGGGATGTGATTGTGAAAGATAATAAGGGTAAAACGTTGAGCGATTTTGCATGGAATCACCGTATGGCTCCTGGCGTTGATATCTATTTTATTGCCAATCAGAAATCAGAACAACAGGAAATTGCCGTATCGTTGCGCGTAGGCGGTCGTGTTCCTGAAATTTGGAATCCAGTGACCGGTGAAATTCGGCAGGCAGGGAAATGGACAATTCGTAATGGACGTACCGAATTGCCGTTGCGTTTGGATGCCAACGAATCGTTGTTTATTGTGTTGCAAACACCGACTAAACAGACCGATAATGCGAAAGGTACTAATTGGATTGAAACAAAAACGGTTCAAAATTTACCCGAAAAGTGGTCGGTACAATTTGATCCGACTTTTGGAGGCCCGAAAGAACCAGTGCAATTCCAAACTTTGACCGACTGGACAACAAATCCCGATCCGGCAGTGAAATATTATTCCGGAACAGCACTTTATTTTTCAACTATTGAACTGAAAAAAATTAGGAAAGGCGAGCGGATTTGGCTCGATTTGGGACGTGTGGAGAAAATTGCAGAGGTGAAAGTGAATGGCGTTTCGTGCGGGGTTGCCTGGACATCACCTTATCGTGTAGATGTTTCACAAGCATTGAAATCAGGCACAAACAAAATTGAGATTGCCGTTTCCAATACATGGATCAACCGTTTGATCGGCGATAGCTTGTTGCCCGAAAATAGGCGGATTACTTATATATATAACCCTTTGTATCGGTTGGAAAATAAGAAAATTACGCCGTCGGGTCTAATTGGACCGGTACGGATTTTAGAAGAAAATAATAATTAAATAGATAAATATTTACATGAATCGAATTTTAACATTACTTTTTGCGACACTCGTGTTGACAACGCTTTCTGCTCAGGAGAAGAAAGATAGGTTTGATATTCCCTGGAAGAATGGAAAACTGAAAGTGAGTGACAATCACCGTTTTCTCCAGTTTGAAAATGGAAAACCTTTTTTCTGGTTGGGCGAAACCGCTTGGTTATTGCCTTCGCGTAGTAACCGTGAAGAAGCGGCTTATTTTCTGGGCGAAACCGCAAAAAACGGTTTTAATGTGGTACAAATATCGATTCTGCACGAAATGAATGCGATGAATGCTTATGGTCAATGGGCGTTGCCGAACGGGTTCGATTTCAAAAACCTCGACAAGAAAGGAGAATACAATTACTGGCAGCATGTTGACTATATTGTAAAAGAAGCCGAAAAACGGGGACTTTATATCGGTCTGGTTTGTGTGTGGGGTGGCAATGTGAAG
Source organism: Bacteroidota bacterium (assembly GCA_017860295.1). GTDB lineage: Bacteria > Bacteroidota > Bacteroidia > Bacteroidales > Paludibacteraceae > Microbacter. The sequence goes on from JAFNAS010000007.1 coordinate 80,832, forward strand.
GCTGGGCTCGTTTCGGTAGAGGATGCCAAGAAATACGGACAGTTTCTGGCTGAACGTTACAAGAACAACCCGAACGTTATATGGATTATTGGCGGCGATCAGCCGGGCAATATCAAGACTGAGGTGTGGGAAGCGTTAGCGACCACCATCAAAAGCATTGATAAAAATCACCTGATGACTTATCATCCCTTTGGACGAACAACTTCCGCTGTCTGGTTCAATAATGCGACCTGGTTAGACTTCAATATGTTTCAATCTGGACACCGTCGCTACGGACAAGTAAAGGGAGATGGTAGTTCGACGACTGAACCGAATACCGAAGAGGACAACTGGCGTTTTGTGGAGCGCAGTCAGGCTATTCAACCCGTGAAACCGGTGCTCGACGGTGAACCTTCGTACGAAGACATTCCGCAGGGATTGCACGACTTTACCCAGCCTCGCTGGAAGGCTGAAGATGTGCGTCGTTATGCCTACTGGTCGGTCTTTGCCGGTTCGTTTGGACATACTTATGGCAACAACTCTACCATGCAGATGCTGCATCCGGGTTATTCGCCGGCTTACGGAGCTACCCGTCCCTGGTACGAAACCATCCACGATGCTGGCTGTCAGCAGATGAAATACCTGAAGGCACTGATGCTGACTTTTCCCTATTTCGATCGGGTGGGAGATCAGAGTGTTATTAGCGGTACGAACGGCACGCAGTACGAACGCGTCATTGCAACCCGTGGCAACGATTACATGCTGATTTATAACTATACCAACCATCCCGTTGAAATCGACCTGACCAAAATTTCGGGCCAAAAGAAATGCGGTTGGTGGATGAACCCTTCGGACGGTTCGTTGGAATATATTGGTGAACTGAAGAACGAGAAACAGTCGTTTTTTCATCCGAGTGGCTACCGTGCTGGAAATGATAAAGTGCTGATTATTATAGATTCTGAGGCATCTTATCTGAGTAAGAATCAGAAAAACATATTGTAATAGTAACATTAAAGTAAAACCGCAATTAAACCCAGCTGTGCTGAAACGGGTCAAATTATTATTGTCCGTTTCAAATAGAAATATAATATGAAGAAAATTGCTTTATTGATAGTAAGTTACATCTGTTTTTTGACAGCCAGTGCCGTCGAAGTAAACCACCTGCGAACAGAGATGCTGGTCGATCCTGTCGGGATAGATAATCAACATCCTGCTTTCAGTTGGATTCTAACCACACCTGAACGTAATGTGATTCAAACGGCTTATCAGCTGGTGGTAGCCTCGTCGCCGGCTAAACTGGAAGCCGGAGAGGGCGATTTGTGGAACTCCGGTAAGGTGGAGTCCGATCAGTCGATGAAAGTGATCTACAAAGGAGCGGTGCTTAGAAGTGGCGAACGTTGCTATTGGAAAGTGAAGGTTTGGACCAACAAAGGCGAAACGGGATGGAGCGTTCCTTCGAAATGGAGCATGGGTTTGCTCGACAAAAGCGACTGGAAAGGGAAATGGATCGGATTCGATAGAGCTTCTCCGTGGGATAGTATCTCTTTTCACTCCCGTCTTTCGGCGCGTTATTTACGAAAAGAATTTACTACCATAACCAAAAAGCAGATCAAACAGGCAACAGCCAGCATTGTTGGTCTGGGAATGTACGAACTCTATATCAATGGCAAAAAAATAGGAAATCAGGTGTTGGCTCCATGTCCTACCGATTTCGCGCAAGATTCCAAATACAACAGTTTTGATGTCACTTCCGAGTTGAAGCATGGGAAGAATGCGTTGGGTGTAATTTTGGGTAACGGGCGTTATTTCAATATGCGCCAAAAGACAAAGCCGCACAAAATAAAGGTATTCGGTTTCCCGCGCATGCTCTTTCAGCTCGATGTGGAGTATACCGACGGAACCCGTTCTACCGTTGTGAGCGACGAAAGCTGGAAACTCACCGCCGATGGCCCCATCCGCAGCAACAACGAATGGGACGGCGAAGAGTATGATGCAAACAAAGAGCTGACGGGATGGAACCAAGTAGGTTTCAACGATAAAAAATGGAGCAAAGCCGAAGTCGTTTCTGCTCCTGGTAACGTGCTGACGGCACAGATGAATGAAAACATGATTGTTCATGAGTCGTTGAAGCCAGTCTCGGTTAATCGGTTGCCGGATGGCAGTTATATCCTTGATATGGGTCAGAATATGGTAGGTTGGTTGAGCTTGCAGGCGCGAGGCAAAAAGGGGGATAAGATTACCCTTCGTTTTGCGGAAACACTTCAGAAAGACGGTGCGCTCTACCTCGACAATATTCGTACGGCACAACAAACCGACGTGTATACGATGAAAGGCGAAGGTGTCGAAAGCTGGGAGCCCCGTTTTGTGTATCATGGATTCCGTTATGTACAAGTGAAGGGTTTCCCCGGAACACCTACAGTAGATGATTTTGCGGGTAAAGTAGTCTACGATGGTTTTGCAACAGTAGGTTCGTTTGCATCTTCCGATTCGTTACTCAATAAAATATATCACAACGCCTACTGGGGCATTCGTGGCAATTACAAAGGCATGCCGGTAGATTGTCCGCAGCGGGACGAGCGTCAGCCCTGGCTGGGCGACCGTTCTACCGGTTGCGTGGGTGAAAGCTACATCTTCGACAACGAAAAATTGTATGCCAAATGGATGGACGATATCCACGAATCGCAGAAGGAGAGCGGTCAGTTGCCCGATATGTCACCGGCCTTTTACATGACCTATTATGCCGACAACATGACCTGGCCGGGAACTTATCTGATGGTGGCCGATATGCTTTACAATCAGTTTGGAAATACGCAGGTGGTGGCAAAACATTATCCCTATATGAAAAAATGGTTGTTCTATATGCGCGACAACTATCTGAAAGATGGAATTTTAATCAAAGACCGTTCGGGCGACTGGTGCATGCCTCCCGAATCGCCAAAATTGATACACTCGTTAGATCCAGCGCGTCAAACCGACGGCGCTCTTATGTCGACAGCTTATTACTACCACTTTCTTCAATTGATGACCAAGTTTGCGAAGGCAACCGGTAACGAAGCGGATATTGACGAATATGCCAAAGAAGCAGTGGTCGTAAAAGAGGCGTTCAATAAGAAATTTCTTAACACAACGACTCATCAGTACGGCAACAATACGGTAACGGCAAATGTGCTGCCGCTGGCTTTCGGCATGGTTCCCGAAAAAGAGGAGGATGCTGTATTCAAGCAGATGCTCGATAAAATCGTTATCAAAGACAAAATACATTTGAGTTCTGGACTAATTGGTATTCAGTGGCTAATGCGCGAACTGACCAAACGTGGTCGTGCTGATGTGGCTTTTACTATCGCCACACAAAAGGATTATCCGGGTTGGGGCTATATGGTTCAAAAAGGGGCAACCACTATTTGGGAACTCTGGAACGGCGACACGGCCAATCCAAGAATGAATTCGCACAATCACGTGATGCTGCTGGGCGACCTTATTCCCTGGATGTATGGCGATGTGGCCGGATTGAAAAATCATCCGACTTATCCGGGTTTCAAACGAATGTGGATGGAACCGCGTCCGACCGAGAGCCTGACTTCTGCCCAGGCCTCTACCGAGACTCCGTATGGAACGGCAAAAAGTGAGTGGACACTCAAAGATGGAACTTTTACCTGGCATGTGGTAATACCAGCAAATACACGTGCCAATGTGTTGATCCCAGCCGAATCGGTAGACGCTATCACCGAAAGCGGAAAGCCGGTTATGCAGGTGGAAGGCCTGAAGTTTGTACGTGTGGAAGATTACCGGGTGAATCTGGAGATCGGCTCGGGCGATTATATTTTTGTTTGCAAATACGGTCAGGCTCAAAACCGTTGGAGAGAAGGCATTGTGGTGGATGAGTTTATCAACAAAGGAGCACCTTATCCCGAAAGTCATGCCTCTACCATTGCTGAAACTACCGACGGCCATCTGGTTGCCTCTTGGTTTGGCGGAACAAAAGAGAAGAATCCGGATGTGTGCATCTGGGTCAGTCATTACGAAAACGGAAAATGGACGCAAGGTCAAAATGTTGCCAATGGCGTTATTAACGATACTTTGCGTGTTGCTTGCTGGAATCCGGTGTTGTATCAGGTGCCTGGCGGCGATTTGCAACTATATTACAAAGTGGGCAAAGATGTGGCCGACTGGAAAGGTAAAATGCTTACGTCAAAAGATGGCGGCAAAACCTGGTCGACGCCTGTTGATTTGCCGAGTGGATTTTTAGGCCCTATCAAAAACAAACCGGTTTTATTAAAAAATGGCACCTTGATAGCACCTTCGAGCACCGAAGATCATGGCTGGAAAGTCCATTTTGAAACGACGAAAGATTTTGGTAAAACATGGAAGTACATTGGACCGATCAACGATGGCAAGGAGTTTAGTGCCATTCAGCCCAGTGTGTTGATTCATGAAAATGGCGATTTGCAGATTCTTTGCCGCACACAGCAACGTGCAATCGGCGAGTCGTGGTCGAAAGACGGTGGTAAAACCTGGTCGCCGTTGCAAAAATCAGCTTTGCCCAACAATAACTCGGGAACGGATGCCGTTACTTTGAAAGACGGGCGTTTTGCTCTGATATACAATCATGTGTTGCCCAATGATACCCTGAAACGCGGTAAAGGTGAACGAAATCCGCTCAATTTGGCCATTTCGGAAGACGGCAAGACCTGGTATGCGGCATTGGTTGTGGAAGATTCTCCCATCAGCCAATATTCGTATCCATCTATTATTCAGACATCGGATGGACTCATTCATATTGTCTATACCTGGCGGCGAAAAGCCATCAAACATGTGGCTATCGATCCGTCGAAACTGATCTTATCGAAAATTGAAAATGGAAAATGGCCTGCAGTGAACGAAAAAGAAGAAATTCTGGTGGTTAACCCCGATCGCTACAAAGTGTCGGTGTGTGACTGGATGATTCTCAAACGTCAGAAGATAGGTGCTTTTACATTAGCCAAAGAAATTGGTGCCGATGGTGTTGAAGTAGATATGGGGGGATTGGGAAAAAGGATTGATTTTGACAATAAATTGAATGACCAAAAAGCGCGGGAACTGTTTATCTCCGAATGCAACCGGTTGGGTCTGCAGATCAGCTCCATTGCTATGTCGGCATTTTATGGACAAAATTTTGCCAAACGCGACAATTTTTTGCCACTTACCGAAGAAACGATTGCTGTGATGAAGGCTCTGAAAGTGAAAAATTGCTTCCTCCCGTTGACCAATATTACAGATATGCAGAAAGATGCTCAACTCTATGCTTTGGTGGTCGATCGGTTGAAAACGATAGCAAAAAAAGCCGAAGCAGCGGGCGTTGTCATTGGAATCGAGACCTCGATGCCAGCCAAAGAAGAGGCCAAACTGATTGACAGAGTTGCTTCGCCGTCTATTCGCAGCTATGTAAATGTTTCTACGATTCTGAAAAGAAATGGCGATATTTGCAGAGAACTCAAAATATTGGGAAAAGATCGTATTGTTCAGATTCATATCACCAATACCGATGGAAATTGGCTGCAAAACGATTCGGCGGTAAACATGGCGGAAATCAAGCAAACACTCGACAAAATGGGATGGAACGGCTGGTTGGTGATCGAACGTTCGCGCGATACCAAAGATGTTCACAATATTAAATGGAACTACGGAGCCAATGCCGCTTATCTGAAAAAGATATTCCAGTAAAGCCTCCCCCGGATCCCTCCTTAAGAGGGGGTGAAACCTCTATTGCAGATAAAGTAAAATATCTAAAATAAGATAGATGGATAAAATGAAGACAAGTGTCGTAAAGCAGATTTCGTTTCCCTCCTTGGGAGGGATTAGGGGAGGCTTCATCCTCCTTTTTGCACTATTGTTGGTTACAGGTTGTACTCAGAAATCGACACAATATCCGTCGGTAGTTGAGATCATCAACAAAGGAGATATCCGTTTGCATTTATCCGACATCGTAAAGTTTTGTAAGGAGAGCAAGCTCGATACCTCATCTGTATACGAATGGAATAAGCATTGGGTATTGTATTCCTATTTTACAGATATCAATCGGATTAAAACTGAGATTGAAAAACGGTTTCCTACAGTTACGGTGAAAACTTACGAACGTCCGTTTTATGTTTTTGACCGTAAGAAATGGACAAAAGACGATATTATAAAGGATTGGGATAACGTGATAATGACCGCCAACCTGGTGAAGGATACGGCAATGCAAAAGCAATATATGGAGTATCACCGTACTCAGTTTGAAAAGTGGCCCGAGGTATCGAAAGGTTTTTGCAATGCCAGTTTTCAGCAATTGCTGGTTTTTCGAAATGGGAGGCAGTTAATGTTGGTAATCAGTATTCCGAAAGGATGTAAATTGGATGACTTGAATCCTAAAACCACAGAAAATAATCCGCGCGTAGACCAGTGGAATGCCCTAATGAGCAAATATCAGGAGGGAATTGAAGATGCACCCGTAGGAACGAGCTGGGTGATGTTCGAAAACAGAAAATAATAGAATGTGTGAGCTCTTTGCTTCAAGCGAAGGGCACACAGACCAAAGTATATTCAAGACGAAAAATAGCCCCGTTCTTCAGGGCGAAGTTAAGAAGATAATCTGATTAATTGGGTTTTAGCCCTGAAAAATTCTTATGCAGCAAACCAATTACCAACTGTTCGACTTTCTAGACTTCAGTACCACGCTCGACGAGGGCGACTGCTTGTGGAGAGCGTGTACGCCCACGGAAGTTGAAGTGAAGAATGGTGACGTATTTATTACGATCCCTTTTCAAAAGCAACAGAACTCTAACGAAATCAATCCGGATACCTCAGAGCCACGCAAATCCTACGTATTGTGTTTGCGTGCTTATGGATCGAAGATTATGCGCGCAGCCATCGGTTTCGGTGCCGAATGGATGGAAGACTCTCCGATGCTGGAACTCGATGCATGCCTTACGCTCAATCCTTTGCATGTTGAAAAAACAGTGTTGGGATGGATCGTCAAGGACTCCCATAACCAAACCAAAGCCATTGTCAGTTTCCGCCAGCCCGAAATAAGCTGGTGGAGCGATCTGGTTCCGGCACCGGCCGAAACCATCGACCTGACCCTTTATCCTGATGGCGTGCACGAAGTTAAATTTTCAGCTTACGACATGTTTTCTCCTGCCCGCCACGATGCTTTTGCACTGGCGATGGTGGAACGAAATAACGTTCCTGACCGTGTGACCTGTTCGCTGAAAGCCAAAGCCGATGAGTGCTTTGTCGGTACCGGCGAACGTTTTGCCAAGATGGATCTCTCGGGACGGACATTCCAACTGCGCAATCAGGACGGGCAGGGAGTAAACAACCGTCGTGCCTATAAAAATATTCCATTCTATCTTTCGAGCGAACATTATGGATTGTTTCTGCATACCACTTCGTTTGCCAAATTCTCGCTGGCCGACCACTCTACCCGTTCGGCGCAGGTGTTGGTGGAAGAGCCAGTACTCGACCTGTTCTTCATTGGGGGCGACACCGCCGAACAGATTCTTTTCGGCTATCGTCAACTGACCGGCTTCCCAACTATGCCTCCGCTTTGGAGTTTCGGAACGTGGATGAGCCGCATGACCTATTTCTCGGCCGACGAGGTGAATGATATTTGTCACCGGATGCGCAAAGAAGGCTATCCCTGCGACGTGATTCACTTGGATACCGGCTGGTTCAAAACCGACTGGCTTTGCGAGTGGAAATTCAACGACGAACGTTTTCCCGATCCGAAGAAATTTATCGCCGACCTGAAAAAAGATGGTTACCGTGTAAGTTTGTGGCAATTGCCCTACATCTCTTACAATGCCGAGCAATATGAAGAGGCCAACGCCAACGACTATATCAGCAAGAGTGAACGAAAGATTTCCGGTTCGTCCAACTTTAGTATGGAAGATTACGCCGGCACTATCGACTTTACTTACGACAAGGCGACCGAATGGTACAAAGGCCTGCTGAAAAAGCTGCTCGATATGGGTGTTGTCTGCATTAAAACCGACTTTGGCGAAGATATTCACTTAGATGCTGAATACCATTCGATGACGCCGGAGAAATTGCACAATCTTTACCCATTGTTGTACCAAAAAGCGGCCTACGAAATCACCAAAGAGGTGACCGGCGACGGCATTGTATGGGCGCGTGCCGGATGGGCTGGTTGCCAGCGTTATCCCCTGCATTGGGGAGGCGATTCGGCCTGCTCGTGGGATGGACTCGCCGGTTCGTTGAAGGGGGGCTTGCATATCGGACTGTCGGGCTTCGGCTTCTGGAGTCATGACGTGCCGGGTTTTCACGGTGTGCCCAATTTCATGAATTCCGTTTTGCCCGATGATATTTATGTGCGGTGGACGCAGTTCGGTGTCTTCTCGTCGCACCTGCGCTATCACGGTTCGCATGAACGGGAGCCGTGGCATTATCCTACCATTGCGCCAATCGTGAAGAAATGGTTGCAATTGCGTTATCGCCTGATTCCCTATATTTTGGAACAGAGCGAAAAGGTAACGCATACCGGTTATCCGGTGTTGCGGGCGCTGTTGTTCCATCATCCCGATGATAAAACCTGCTGGCACATCGACGATCAATACTATTTTGGAGACAATATGCTGGTGGCTCCGGTGATGAACTCGGAGAACCGACGCGATATTTATTTGCCGGAAGGCAAATGGGTACACTTTTTCACTGGCCAAATACTAGAAGGCGAACGCTGGCTGCGCAACGTGGAAGTGCCACTCGAACAGATGCCGGTTTACGTGAAATACGGTGCCGAAATTCCGGTTTATCCTGAGAATGTGAATTGCACCGACGAAATGGATATGAAGAAAGTGGTAAAAATCCGTTTTGACGAAACCTATAAGACAATTTATTAATATGCCAATGTGTCGATATGCCAATTGAATCTGATGTTTATTGGCATATTAGCACATTCTCAAATTGACCCATTGAGTTTATGAATACATGGAAAACTAACTTTGAAGAAACCAAGAAGCACTACCTCAACTGGTGGAACCATAAGGGTATTGTGCTGACTATGTGGGAACACTTGCAAAAAGAGGGAGCACCGTATGCCGATGTACCGGCACCGGCTTCGCATAAAGATATGAATCAGTTCTGGTTCGATCCGCAGTGGCGGGCAGACTACCTGCATTATACCATGTCGCGCAATTCGTATCTGGCCGATATTCTGCCGGTTGCCAATACGCAACTGGGACCCGGCTCGCTGGCGGCAACAATTGGCGCCGATCTTGAAGGGCGTGAAGATACTATCTGGATCAGAGAAAATGCCGGTTTTGACGGCAATATTGTGTTCGACCCCAACAACAAAGGGTACCGGCTGCATCTCGATTTGCTGAAAGCTTGCAAGGCGAAAGCGCAGGGCAACTATCTGGTGGGTTGCCCCGATTTGGTAGAAGGACTGGATACACTGGCCAGTCTGAAAGGGCCGGACAACGTACTGATGGACATGATCCTCGACCCGGATAAAACGATGGAGCAATTGCAGATCATCAACGATGTCTATTTCAAGGTATTCGATGACATTTACGATATTATCAACATGGATGGAGAGATGGCATTTTGCTATTTTTCTATCTGGGGACCGGGCAAGACTTCCAAGTTACAGTGCGATATCTCGATCATGATTTCACCCGAAGATTTCCGGACATTTGCTCTGCCATTTCTGAAACAGCAATGCGACAAGATCGACTACACACTCTATCACCTTGATGGGGTAGATGCCATCCGTCATTTGGATGCGCTGCTCGAAATTGACAATCTGAATGCCATTCAGTGGACGCCGGGCTACGGTCAGCCACAGGGTGGAAGTCCGCAGTGGTACGATCTGTATAAGAAGATTCTGGCCGGTGGCAAATCGGTGATGGCCAACTGGGTGACAATGGATGAACTGCAACCGTTACTCGATAATGTTGGCAATCAGGGATTGCATATCAATGTCGATTTTAAGTCGGAAAAGGAGATAGAACAGGCATTGAAAATTGTAGAACAATACAGATAAGCTATGCAAAAGATTGGAATTGTAGGTCTTGGGGAAGGCCGTAGTACTATGTCGGCCGCGTTGCAAAGTTCAAAACTGGAACTTCGTAAGGTGTGTGACATGAATGAAGATCTGTGTAAACGTCGGGCAAAGGAATTTGATTTCCATAATTATACAACCAGTTATCAGGATCTTCTGAATGACCCTGAGATTGATATTATTGCCATATATACTCCTGATAAATTCCATGCAGAACATATTAAGATGGCTTTGCAAGCAGGAAAACATGTAGTGAGTACCAAGCCTTTGATTGACGATTTATCGCAAGCAAAAGAATTGTTGGTACTGTGTGATAAGAGTGAAAAGAAAGTTTTTGTGGGACAAAGTAGTCGCTTTTTCGAGCCGATGAAACGTCAGCGTGCTGATTACGAGGGAGGTGAAATAGGAGAACTGGTAACTGTGGAGGCCTATTACCATGCGGATCATCGTTGGTTTCTGGGAAAAGGCTGGTCACTTGAGAAAGAGTTCAAGTGGTTGTATGGAGGTATGAGCCATCCAGTGGATTTGATTCGCTGGTATCTACCTGAAATCGAGGAAGTGATGGGATACGGTATGCTGAGTCCGAATGGGAAAGCCGGCGGATTGAAAAATAATGATACCATGCACTTTATCTTCCGTGCTACGGATGGAAGAGTGGCTCGTGCAAGCGGCGTATATACCGGACCGGTACAGCCAACAGTACGTGACAGCGAAATGAGCTGTATCCTCCGTGGAACCGAAGGTTGTAGTCAGGGGGATTACATGGATCTGCGGTATGCCATCACCACTAAAACAGGAGAAGAGAAGCTGATTACGTTCGATCATAAGCTAAAACATTATTTCCGTTTTGAGGGGAAATCGCACCATGCAGGAGAATATCAAAATTATCTTGAATATTTTGTCGATTGCCTTGAATTGGGCAAGACAGCTTATCCTGACCTAAAAGAAGGCATTGGGACTGTAGCTGTGATGCAAGCCATGGATCTGTCGATGGAGTTGGGCAGGCCTGTAAAAATAAAAGAAATACTTGAAAAGTACGGATTATAACATACAATTTTTTTTTGTTACGTGTACGACAACGGACGAAAACATGAAACGTTTGAACCTTAAACAATACATCAATGGGAAACATCTTGGGTAGTCTCCAAAGCCTCGATTTTGTGATTATCGCTGTCTACATGGCGACTTTAATCTTTATCGGTTACTGGGTCAGTTTTGTAAAGAAGAAAAAAGAGGACGAGAATATTTTTCTCGCCGAACACTCGTTGACATGGCCTTCTATTGGGCTCAACATGTGGGGAACCAATGTAGGGCCGTCTATGTTGCTGGCTTCGGCAAGCGCCGGATACACAACGGGAATCGTATCAGGAAATTTCGCGTGGTACGCGTTCATTTTCATATTGATGCTGGCCGTGGTTTTTGCACCGCGTTACATCGGCGCCAAAGTTTCGACCTTGCCCGAATACATGGGCAAACGGTTCGGACAATCGACCCGCCACCTGTTGGCCTGGTACACGTTAATCACGATCCTTATTTCGTGGTTGTCGCTGGGTCTGTTTGCCGGTGGCATCATGGTGAAACAGTTGCTGGATATCCCCATGTGGGCATCCATTATCATTATGGTAATATTGGCCACGCTACTGACCGCTGCCGGCGGATTGAAGGCGATTGCCTATACCAGCGTTTTTCAGATGATATTGCTGATCATTGTCTCGTTGACGTTGACACTGATAGGACTCGATAAAGTAGGTGGTCCTTCGGAACTGTTTCGTCAGACTCCGGGTCACTATTGGCAAATGTTTTTGCCCAACTCGGACAAAGATTTTCCGTGGTTGGCCATTATTCTGGGCTATCCCATTATGGGTGTCTGGTTTTGGTGTACCGAGCAGTCGATGGTGCAGTCGGTGTTGGGAGCAAAGAGCCTGAAACAGGGGCAACTCGGCGCCAGCTTTATTGGCTGGTTGAAGATTCTAGATGTACCTTTGTTTATTCTGCCGGGGATTATTTGCTTCGTGCTCTATCCGCATCTGGTCGATCCGGATGCGGCATATCTGACCCTGGTAACTAATATTTTTCCGATGGGAATGAAAGGGCTGATTATCGTGGTGCTGATGGCAGCATTGATTGGCAATGTGGGTTCGTCGCTCAATTCGGTAAGTACCGTTTACACGATGGACATCTATCTGAAGAAGAATAAACCGAATGCCACCAATGCCGAAATAATTAAAATCGGACGTTGGGTGACGGTAGTAAGCGCTGTGGTGTCCGTGGTTATCGCGTTGGCTATCGACGGCATCAAAGGGTTGAACCTGTTTAATGTCTTCCAGTCGGTGCTCGGCTTTCTGGCTCCGCCGATGTCGGTGGCATTTTTGTTTGCCGTGTTGTGGAAGCGGACTTCGCGTCGTGCCATCAACTGGGTGCTATCGGCCGGTACGCTGGTCTGCCTGACAATCGGAATATTGTACTACATGAAATTGATTTTCGCCGATTTGCATTTTTTATACCTGTCGTTCTTTCTGTTTGTAGGTCTGTCGCTTTTCACAATCGTTTATTCGTTGGTGGATAAACGTGCCGAAGATCACGAAAATACGCTGGACTACAAACCGATAAAGGTATCGAATACGGTGAAAATTGTCTGGGCGCTTTTGATCGTAGTGATGGTGGCGCTGTATATTATATTCAATTAAGGAGTCTATAGATTATTGAAAGTTAAACACTAAACAAAAACATTGAGCATTATGAATCAGGAGCTATTACAGAAGCTTTCCGAATGCGTGGAATTCGGAAAAATTAATTTGGCATCACCTTATCCTCCCAACATGAAAGGGCAACCGGGAGCCGACGAATATGCCAAAGAAGCGCTGGATGCAGGTGCACAGCCGTCTGAGATTTTGGACGAGTTGGTTACTGCGATGGGTAAAGTAGGACAGAAGTTCACCGAAAATAAAATTTTTGTTCCTCAGATGCTGCTGTCAGCTAAAGCGATGAGTGCAGCAATGATGCATCTGAAACCTTTCTTTGCAAGCGGAGCCGTTCAGCGCAAGGGTACTTTCATTATCGGAACCGTATTCGGTGATTTGCACGATATCGGGAAAAACCTTGTAGCCATGATGGTGGAGGGTGCCGGTTGGGAAGTAATCGATCTGGGTATCGACGTAAAGATCGAAAAATTTGTGGAGGCCGTGCAGCAACATCCGGAAGCAGTAGTTGGAGTTTCGGCATTGCTTACCACCACGATGGTGAATATCAAGCCGGTTATCGAAGCGGTAAAGGCGGCCTCGCCCGACACCAAAATTATTGTGGGCGGAGCACCTCTATCAGCCGAATTTGCAGTCTCTATAGGCGCCGATGCCTATGGCAAAACACCGCAGGACGATATCGTTTGGTTAGATACTTTAATCGCATAAAAAAGGAGTCAATTCGTCAATATGCCAATTCAATTGATATATCGGCATATTGAATAATTTTCTCACTTCGAAAATCAAACTCATCCATAACCCAAATCAGATTTAGTTGCCATATTTTCAAATTCTCACATTTTCAAATTGTAATGAAAACCTGGATCGATTCAATTCTTGTAAGTAAACAACGTATTGCCTTGCCCATTATGACCCATCCGGGCATTGAGGCAATCGGTAAAACAGTGAAAGAAGCCGTCAGCGACGGACAAGTGCATTACGAGGCCATCAAAGCCGTATCGGAACAATTTTCCATGTCGGCCTGCACCTCCATTATGGATTTGACGGTGGAGGCGGAGGCGTTCGGTGCCACAATTAATTTACCGGACAATGAGGTACCTACGGTGACTGGTCGTCTGGTTTCGGATGCGGCCTCTATTGCTGCACTTGAGGTGCCTTCGCTCGACAAAGGTCGTGTGCCGGCGTATTTGCTGGCCAACAAACTGGCTGCCGCAAATATCACCGATAAACCGCTCTTTTCGGGTTGCATCGGACCGTTTTCGCTAGCTGGTCGTTTGTACGACATGTCGGAAATTATGGTGGGCATCTACATCGAGCCCGATGCTATTAACGAATTGTTGGCAAAATGCACGCAGTTTCTGATCGATTATTGTTTGGCGTTAAAAGCTGCCGGAACACAGGGTGTGGTGATGGCCGAACCGGCTGCCGGCTTATTGTCGAATGAAGATTGTCAGGCCTATTCGTCGGAGTATGTAAAACAGATCGTTGGGGCTGTGCAGGATGACAATTTTACTGTAATTTTGCACAATTGCGGTAACACGGGTCATTGCACGGAGGCTATGGTGACAACCGGAGCGCGTGCACTGCACTTCGGCAACAAAATCGATATGGTGCAGGCATTGAACGATTGCCCGGCAGATGTGATCGTTATGGGTAATCTCGATCCGGTAGGCGTTTTCAAACAAGGTGATCCGGACTCAGTTTATAAACAGACCAAAACGTTGCTCGAAAAGACGGCTGCTTATGCCAATTTCGTCATTTCTTCGGGCTGCGATATTCCTCCGCATGCTGCCAATGCCAACATTGAGGCATTCTTTAGTGCGGTGAAAAATTACAACGAAGGTCGGTAGCCGGTTGATCTTCCGAAGGTATATTTCAACCTTCTGAAGTTCCCGATCGATGTAAAAAAGGTATCCGCCGACCTTAAAAAGGTCGACGACGACGAAAAAAGGGTCTCCGTTGACCTTCCGAACGTCTGGTTTGATCTTAAAAAGGTCTCGGAAGAGCTTCAGGAGGCCTTGCTTGAGGAAAAAACATGTGTTGTAGCCCTTCCGAAGGTCGGACAACGATTATATATAACGAATATGGTAGAGGTCGCGTTTCAAACATACAATTACACTTTTGAGGAGGTGGCTCCCACGCTGGCAGAGATTTGCGATTTTTTGCGGCTGGATCCTGCCGAAAAGGAGCATCCCGGTATGGTGTTTGTGGAAGAGATTTTGCCTGAACTGCATGCCAACAATGATATTGGAGGCGGTTACAAGATTCTTCCTGTCGGGGAGTTGAATGTAAAAGAGGGTCGTGTTGTGGTGTCGGATACTGCATTGCAACTGGAGCAGCAAGTGGCCGGTTACCTGAAAGGATCGGAATATGCAGCCTTGTTTGTTTGTACGGCCGGAGCTTTGTTTACCGATTTGACGCACCACTTCAACAGTCGTGTCGATTTGCTGGAGGCCTACATTGTGGATGCTATCGGTTCGTTGACGGTGGAAAAGGCGATGGATAAGATCCAGCACAATTTGGCACAGTGGGCAATCGGCAAGCAGATGAGCATCAGCAACCGTTACAGTCCGGGTTATTGCAACTGGCACCTCTCTTCGCAACAGGACTTGTTCGGTCTGATCGGAGAGAACCCGAGCGGTGTTTCGCTCACCGACTCCTGCCTGATGCAGCCGATCAAATCGGTAAGCGGCATTATCGGTATCGGCAAAACCGTGACACGCAAAGAGTACGGATGCGTGATTTGCCGGAACGAAAATTGTATCTATCGGAAGATAAAACAACAGATTTGAGAATTTGAAGATGTGGAAATTTGAAAATGAAATCTGAAGAACCACAAAGCAAGCCTAGTGTTTTTCTTTACGAAAATCTTTGTGCTCTCTGCGGTAAAAACAGATTCAGATTTCAATCGTAAATGAATAAATTGTAAATTTTATATATGAAGTCCTTCTTTCTTGCTGGTTTTATGCTGGCATCGGCCTCACTTTTTGCTGCCGATCTTTATGTCTCTCCTTCGGGCAACGATGCTGCCGATGGTAGCGTCTCCGCACCCAAAGCCACGCTCTCTGCGGCTTTGCGCGATGCCCGCAACCTGCGTCGTTTGCATAAGGTGGCGAAAGAGGAGGCAATTCATATTATCCTGAAAGGGGGAATCTATTTTCAGTACGAACCGGTTTACGTTCGTCCGGAGGATAACGGGACGGAGAGTAGTCCGACTATTATCGAAGCGGCCGCTGGCGAGTTACCGGTGTTGAGTGGCGGGATGAAAGTGACCGGCTGGAAGAAACAGGGAAAATTCTGGGTGGCCGATATGCCCGATTTCAACGGCTGTCGTATCCATTTCCGCCAGTTGTGGATCAACGGTCAGAAAGCCGTTCGTGCCCGCAACGTAGCTGATTTCACCCAAATGCCGACAATTCGTAGCGTCGACAAACCAAACGAAATGCTCTGGGTGCCTGCCGCATCGGTTCGGAATATTGCCAAAGCGCCTCATGCCGAACTGGTGATTCACCAGATGTGGGCCATTGCCAATTTGCGCATCAAATCGATCGTTTTTCGGGGCGATTCGGCCGGAATCAAGTTTCATAATCCGGAGTCGAAGGTGCAGTTCGATCACCCCTGGCCATCACCTACAATCGGAAAACCGTTTAATAAGTCGGCTTTTTACCTGACCAACGCCATCCAACTGCTCGATCATCCGGGCGAATGGTTCTACGATCAGGACAATGGAAAACTCTACTACATGCCCCGCCCGGGTGAAGATATGCGTAAAGCCGAAGCCATCGTGCCGGCTATCGAAACGGTGGTCGATGTGGAGGGAACGCCCGAACGTCCGGTGCAATACATCACTTTCAAAGGAATTGGGTTCAATCATACCACCTGGACGCGTCCGTCGGAAAAGGGGCATGTGCCCATTCAGTCGGGCATGTACATTATTGAAGGATATAAAATCAAACCGCATGGCGCCCTGGGCAACGAAAACAAAGGACTTGACAATCAGGACTGGCTCGGTCGCCAACCGGCTGCCGTGACGATGAATAACGTTCAAAATATTGTCGTCGAAAATTGTCGCTTCGAACGGCTCGGTGCTACTGGTCTCGATATGGTGAGCGGATGCCGCAACTCCGATGTGGAGGGCTGCCTTTTCCGTGACATCGCGGGCAACGGAATTGCTACCGGTTTTCTGGGTGACAACGCGCTGGAGACGCACATGCCCTACGATCCTGCCGACGAGCGGGTGCTTTGTGTGGGTCAACGTATTGTCAACAACTACGTTACCGATGTGGCCAATGAAGATTGGAGTTGTGCGGGCATTGCCGCCGGGTTTGTGCGCAACATCGCCATCGAACATAACGAGTTGTACGATCTTCCCTACATGGGCATCAGTCTAGGCTGGGGCTGGACAAAGAGTGTGAACTGCATGCATGACAACCGCGTCTATGCCAATTACGTTCACCGATATGCTACCAAAGAATCCGACGTAGCGGGCATTTACACCCTTTCGGTGCAACCGCGCACCATGGTGATCGAAAACGTAGTGGACAGTTGCACGGTACCACCCTATGTGCACGATCCCGACCACTGGTTCTATCTCTATACCGACGAAGGGTCGTCGTTCATCACCCTGAAAGACAACTGGACACCATCGGAGAAATACCTGAAGAATGCCAATGGCCCCGGTAACACCTGGGAGAACAACGGTCCTCAGGTTTCCGATTCGATCAAAAGCCGCGCGGGTCTGGAACAAAAATATTTGTATTTGAAGAAATTGTAATCCGACATTATATTTATGAGAAAATTATTCGTATTCCTCTTTATGGCTATTGCCGTTCAAACCCTGTTTGCCGAAAAAGTGGCAACCTGGATCTACTACCCGGGCGATTTTGAAGTGTGGCTGGGCAACAACGTGCAGAATCGTCGTACCGCCCGTGGCGCTTTCTTCCCTCCTTTCTGGAAGATGGACAGTCACTACGTGTTGGTGGAGTTTTCCAAAAAACTCGACCTGACGGTTCCCGAAACCGTTTTGCTGAAGGTGGAAGGACGTTACAATGTGAAATTGGACGGCAATATGTTGTTCGGGTTTCCCGATAAAGTGACTATTCCGGCAGGCAAACACTCGCTCAATATCAAGGTCTGGAATCAGACGAATGTACCTTCCATCTATGTTGACGGTCCGACCATCAAATCGGATAACTCGTGGAAGGTGACCTACGAAGACAAGGAGTGGATCGACGAATCGGGCAAGGCTTCCGATACCTCGTCGGGAACGGTTTACCTGAATGCCGCTTCGTGGAACTTCAACTCGCCCGATACGCCTCCGTCCGCGTTCAAGTTAGCCACCGTGCCGCAATCGGTCGTGTCGAGCAAACAGGTAGGAAAAGGGGTGCTGTACGATTTCGGCAAGGAGACTTTCGGTTATCCCAAATTCAACGGACTGAAAGGCAAAGGAACGCTCAGCGTCTACTACGGCGAATCGCCCGAAGAGGCGCTTTCGGTCGATAGTTGTGAAACGCTGGATCATCTGCCCATCGATCAACCGACAGCAAAAGATTACACGGTCGATCTCTCGAAGGCGTTCCGCTATGTATATGTGGAAAAAGACAACTCGCTTTTGTACGATTCGTTGTCGATGCTTTATGAGTATCTGCCGTTGGAATACAAGGGAAATTTCCGTTGCAACGATGCGTTGGTCAATAAAATGTGGGACGTGGGCATCTACACGTTGCATCTTACCACCCGCGAGTTTTTCATCGACGGCATCAAGCGCGATCGCTGGATGTGGAGCGGTGACGCCTATCAGAGTTACCTGATGAATTATTACTCGTTCTTCGATTCGCCTTCGGTGAGCCGTACCATCTTCGAACTGAGAGGCAAAGATCCCGTAACCAGTCATATCAACACCATTATGGACTACACATTCTATTGGTTTATGAGCATTTACGATTTCTATCAATATACAGGCAATAAACAGATTATCGAACAACTCTATCCGCGCATGAAGAGCTTGATGGAGTACTGTCTTTCGCGGCGTGATGCCGACGGTATGATGCAGGGGCTTGCAGGCGACTGGGTCTTTATCGACTGGGCCGATTTCCCCATGAGCAAGGCCGGGCAGGTCAGCTTCGAACAGGTTCTCTTTTGCCGCAGTCTCGAAACCATGGCCTTGTGTGCCAATTTGTTGAACGATAAACAGCAGGCTGATAACTATACCAAACTGGCTGTCGATTTGAAGTCGAAACTGCTTCCTTCTTTTTGGTCGGATAAGGCCGGTGCGTTGGTTCACAACCGCGAAAACGGGGTGATGAGCGCCAAGGTGACGCCGTTTACCAACATCTTTGCCATCCTGTTCGGGTATCTCGATAAAGCCAAAACGGAAGCGGTGAAAGAGAATGTTTTGCTGAATCCGAATGCATTGAAAATAACTACTCCCTACATGCGTTTCTACGAACTGGAGGCCTTGTGTGCCTTGGGAGAACAGAAACATGTGTTGAAAGAGATGCGCGATTACTGGGGAGGTATGATTAAGCTCGGCGCCACCACCTTCTGGGAAAAATATAATCCGGAACGCACCAACCAGACGGCAATGTACGGTCGTCCTTTCGGCAATAGTTTCTGTCATGCCTGGGGTGCCAGTCCTATTTACCTGTTGGGCAAATATTATCTCGGTGTGAAACCTACCTCACCGGCATACAAAACATACACTATTGAACCCAATCTTGGCGACCTGCAATGGATGGAAGGCGACGTGCCGACACCTAATGGCAAGGTGCATCTCTATTTTAGTACCAAAGAAATCAAGGTGAAAGCCAACGAAGGTGTGGGTACGCTCCGTTTCTCCAGCAAGGCGAAACCCTCCTGCAAAGAAGGTACGATTGTTGCCAAAGGAGGCAATAAATACGAACTGGAGATTCAGGCCGGGAAAGAATATAACGTGAAGTATAAATAGGGTATAAATATCTAACCCTACCCCCTTCGGGTACTCCCCTTGGTCACAAGGGAAGACCAAATCTGCTTGGCAGAAAAAAGTGAAAATTAGCAAAGTCTCGCATCGGGTTGTCCCCTTTTGATAAAGGGGACGAGCGAAGCGGAGGAGTTAGAAAAAATAAAGGCAATAAGATTTTATGAGCAAAAAAAGATTACAGATTGTAGTATGTATGCTGATCGGAGCAGTAGCTGTTTCGACGGCACAAAATAAGAGTTTGGTCAACACTTCGCAGAGTCCTTACGCGAAACTAATCGGGGTCAACATGGGCGATGTGCACTGGACGAAAGGCTTTTGGGCCGATCGTTTCGAGGTGTGTCGTACCTCAATGTCGCCTAAGTTGTTGAAAACGTACATGGATCCGAAATTGGGTCATGCCATTCAGAATTTTCAGATTGCAGCCGGACAGGATACCGGGCGCTTTGTCGGTCCTTCGTTTCAGGACGGGGATTTTTACAAAGAGTTCGAGAGTTTGGTAAGCCTTTATGCCCAGACCGGTGATAAAAAACTCGATCAGTTGATGGACGAGATTATTCCGGTGATTGTGAAAGCGCAACGTACCGACGGTTATATTCATACACCGACCATTATTGCCCAACGAAACAATCCGAAAGAGGCAGGAGCATTTGCCGACCGGCTCAATTTCGAGACCTACAATATGGGTCACCTGATGACTGCTGCATGTCTGCACTACCGCGCTACGGGGAAACGTACCTTGCTCGATGCGGCAATCAAGGCGGCTGATTTTCTCTACGAATTTTACAAAAAAGCTTCGCCGGAGTTGGCGCGCAATGCCATCTGTCCGTCGCACTACATGGGTGTGGTGGAGATGTACCGTACTACCCGCGATCCGAAATACCTGGAATTGTCGAAAAGTTTGATCGATATTCGCGGCATGATGAAAGAGGGCACCGACGACAATCAGGATCGGGTGCCGTTCCGTCAGCAAACCAAGGCGATGGGGCATGCCGTGCGTGCCAACTACCTCTATGCCGGTGTAGCCGATGTTTTTGCCGAAACGGGAGACACCACGCTGCTTCGTCCGTTGAACCTGATCTGGAACAATATGGTGGATACCAAAATGTATATCACCGGTGGTTGCGGAGCACTCTACGACGGTGTTTCTCCTTACGGAACTTCTTACAATCCGGTTGAGATTCAGAAAACGCATCAGTCTTTCGGTCGCGACTACCAGTTGCCTAACATGACGGCCTACAACGAAACCTGCGCCAACATCGGGAACCTGTTGTTCAACTGGCGCATGTTGCAAATTACCGGCGATGCCAAATATGCCGATGTTGTGGAATTGGTTTTGTACAACAGCCTTTTGTCGGGTGTGAGCCTCGACGGGGTCGATTTCTGCTATACCAACCCGTTGAGCCAGTCTACCAATTTTCCGTACAAAATGCGCTGGATGGGTGGCCGTATTCCTTATATTGCTTTGTCCAACTGCTGTCCGCCGAATACCACCCGTACTGTTTCCGAAGTGCAGGATTATGCATACAACCTCTCCAAAGAAGGTTTGTGGGTGAATCTTTACGGTGGCAACGAGATCAATACCACGCTTGAAAACGGCGAAAAAATTCAGGTTGATCAAACTACCGATTATCCCTGGGATGGCGCGGTTTCGCTTGAAGTGAAGAAAGCTCCCAAGAAGCCATTCGCCTTGTTTGTGCGCATTCCGGGCTGGTGCAAGGGTGCGTCCCTCACGGTAAATGGCAAGGAGGAGCAAACGAATCTGTCCTCTTGTTCGTATGTAAAATTGGAACGGAAGTGGAAAGCCGGCGACAAGGTGGAACTCAATTTGCCGATGGAAGCCAAACTGATGGAGGCCAATCCGTTGGTGGAAGAGTCGCGCAATCAGGTGGCTGTAAAGCGCGGTCCGGTGGTTTATTGCATGGAAGGCGTCGATCTGCCGGGCAACAATATCTTTGGCGTGACGTTGCCGTCAGATATTAAGTTGACGCCCAAACCGGTTGAAATTGACGGAGCCAAACTGGTTGCTTTGGAAGGAAAAGCCTCTGTGGAAAATGCCGGTGATTGGAGCAACACCCTTTACCGTGAAGTGTTGCCGTTGAAGAAAGAGGTGTCGATTCAGTTGATTCCTTATTTTGCATGGGGCAACCGTGGTCAGGGCGACATGACTGTTTGGATGAATTTGCTTAGAAAATAAACACAATTTGAAAATTAGATGATTTGAAAATGTGCCATTTTTGGCGGAGTAATTATATTCAATTTTCAAATTTCCTCATTTTCAAATTCTCAAATTGATATTAGGATGTCTTTTAATTCAAATCCCTTGTTGGGAAACAAAATACTACCGGTCGATATCGTGCTGGCGCCGGAGTGGTGGAATAAAAATGAAGGAATTACCTTCGACCGCGATTTCTTTTTCAATCCGTTGAAACGGGTGGAAGAGGAGCAACACATGGAGAAGGTGTTGTATGATCGTTGGGGAAAATACGGCTTGGGTGAATACCGCAATGAAGCGCGTCCCGAGATTGGAGCGGTGCATCTGGCCTCCGGCTTTTTGCTGTCGGAAATGCTCGGTTGTACGGTCAATTACACCGACTCGCATCCGCCACAGGTAGTTGCGCTGCATGCCGACGCGCTTGAAATTGATGTCGAAAAAGCGTTTGCTTCGGAACCGTTTCAGCGCCTCGAAAAATTGGTTGTTGCTTTGAAAGAAAAATACGGTTACCTTACCGGCGATATCAACTGGGGAGGAATCCTCAATCTGGCGCTTGACGTGCGGGGCGAGAACATCTTCATCGATATGATGATGACACCCGATGAGGTGAAGGAATACTTTGCCAAAATCGCTCAGGTGATCGAACGCTTCACAACCTATGTGCAGAACCTTACGGGGACTTCTTCCATTTCGGTGACACGCAATGTTCGTTTGCTGAAAGAACCGGTACTGCTTCATTCCGAATGTTCGCACACCATGATTTCGGAGGCCGATTACGAAGAGTTTCTGTTGCCTTACGACGTGAAATGGAGCGCCCGTCGTCCGTACGGTGTTCACTATTGCGGACCCGATCCGCACCGCATGGCAGCCAGTTTTGCCAAAATTCCACATCTGGATTTTCTCGACCTGGGTTGGGGTGGCGATGTGAAACTGTTGCGCGAACACTTGCCCGACACGATGTTCAGTATTCGTCTCAGTCCGGTGGAGTTGGCCAAGCAGTCGCACGACGAGATTCGCGGCCACATCACCCGTTTGGTGCACGATTCCGGCAATCCGTATCTGACGGCCGTTTGCTGTATCAACATGGACGATAGCGTGACCGATGATAAAATTGATGTGATTTTTGAAACCGTTGAAGAACTAAGGAAAGAGTATTCTGCCGGAAAATAACAGGCTATGGCAAAACAATTTGACAATACCCTTTCTGACGCGCAGGCGACGGCGGTAGTGCCCGTGAGGCCTGCCGATTTCGATTTCGCCCGCTACGAGGATTATTGCAACGAGTTGAATGCCGGTTGCGAAGCTTTCTGGGAAAGCGATTCCGGGGTGATGGTCTATCGTCGGATGCGGGTGGCCGAGTGCTTTTCGTACGGATGTCGCGACAGGGAATTGTCGCTGGCTCTTCAATTGGGAGCTTTGGAAAAGAGTATGTTGTTCAAAACCGATGTCCCCAATTTTCTGGAGCCGTGGTATGGCATTGGAACCATTGCGAGTGCTTTTGGCGGTGATTACCATTGGGCAGAAGGAAATGCTCCGGCTATGAAGCCCCAGTTTACGTCGATCGATGAAATTCTGGACTGCAACTACAAAGAGGTTGCTGAAACTCCCATTGGAAAGCATACGTTGGAGATGATCGAATATTTTATGGAGCAGACCAAAGGACGCGTACCGGTGTCGTTCACCGATATGCAGTCGCCTCTCAATATCATGGCAAGTCTGTTGCCATTGGACAGCTTTTTTATGGATCTGATGATGGCGCCCGAGAAGGTACAGGCGTTGTTCGATTTGCTGTCCGACCTGACGATTCGTTTCAACGAAAAGCAGAAGGCGTTGATTGGAGACGCACTGGCGTTGCCGGGACACGGATTTGCTTCGTCAACAAAATGGTCGGGATTGGGCATGAGCGACGACAATGCCATTATGATTGCTCCCGAACAATATACTGAGATGGCGGCACCTTATGTAGAGAAAATTTGCGCTCCGTTGGGTGGTCCGGTGTTCCACTCGTGCGGCGACTGGTCGGGCTGGATAGATGCCGTGCTAGCCACCAAAGGAATCCGTATGGCCGATGGTGCCTTTTCACCTCAAACCGACCCGGGAGCGACCGATAATCTGGAGGCTTTCCGGCGCTTTGCCAATACCGGTGTAGCGCTTAATGCTCGCGTTGTGGGCGATGTAGCTACTATTTGCGAACAACTCTCCCGCCTTTGGACGGAAGGAATGAAAATGGTGGTGGTAACTTATTGTGCCACGCCCGAAGAGCAGAAAGAAGCCTACCGGTTGGTACATGAAATAGCCTCTCCTGATCCCTCCACAAGAGAGGTGTGTGAATCTGAGTAGGCAGATTTTAATCGTAAATTGTAATCCCGATAGCTATCGGGAAAATTGTAAATCTAAATATGGAATTTAATGTTGCAATAGTTGGTTATGCGGCAGGTATTTGCTCTGCAATCTGTCAGTTTCCGCAAGCTTATAAAGTGTTTCGGACAAAGGATACACATAGTATTTCGTTGGGAATGTATGCCACCATGTCGCTGGGGGTTGCCCTCTGGATGACCTACGGTTTTCTGATTGCGGATATGCCAATGATTCTGGCAAACGGAGTCGGCCTTGTACCGTCGCTCTACACGTTGTATCTGACCATTCGGAATAGCAAAGCAGTCAAATCACAAAGTAAATAATGATATAGATCTATGATAATCAGGTATTTTTTATTGTTTTTGAGTTTTTTATCCATCACGGCGTTTGCCGCCGAAAAAGTGGTCATGGTCAATTCTGCTCCCGGCAATGCAAGGGTGGAATACGGCATCGACCGTGTAAAAACGGCTCTTGAAAAACAGGGTTACCTTGTGGATGTCTCGGCCAAAGCCAAAGCCTCGAAAAAAGATTGGAAGATCTCTGTGGCTATCGATACCACACAGATCATTGCAAAAGAGGGCTATTCAGTTAAAACCGTTGGGAAGAGTATTGCCATCAAAGGGAAAGATGCTTCGGGCGCTTTGTACGGCTGCATTGACCTGATTGCCAAATTGAACGAAAAGAAGGCGTTACCGACCGATCTTAATTATTCCGATCATCCGGAAATGGTATTGCGCGGTACTTGTATCGGGGTACAGAAACCCTATTACCTGCCGGGGCGGACGGTGTACGAATATCCATATACCCCCGAAACGTTCCCGTGGTTATATGACAAGGCGATGTGGATTAAATATCTGGATATGTTGGTGGACAACAAGATGAATTCTGTTTATCTTTGGAATGGTCACCCATTTGCATCGTTGGTCAAACTGAAGGATTATCCTTTTGCAGTGGAGGTATCGGACGAGGATTTCAAAAAGAATGAAGAATTGTATGCGTTTCTTACCAAAGAGGCCGATAAACGCGGTATATGGGTAATTCAAATGTTCTACAATATTTTGGTTTCCAAGCCGTTTGCGGAGCATTATGGCATTAAAACGCAGGATCGAAGCCGTCCTATTACACCGTTGATTGCTGACTATACACGTAAATCAATTGCTGCATTTATCGAAAAGTACCCTCATGTGGGATTGTTGGTGTGCCTGGGCGAAGCAATGGATACCTATGACGATGACCGGGAGTGGTTTACTAAGACGATTATTCCCGGGGTGAAAGACGGACTGAAGGCTTTGGGTCGCACCGACGAGCCGCCTATTGTGTTGCGAAATCATGACACAGATGCTAAGATGGTGATTACAGCATCGTTGCCTTTGTATAAGAACCTGTATACGATGAATAAATACAATGGAGAGTCGCTGACCACTTACGAACCCCGGGGGCCTTGGGCTGCTGCGCATAAAGGACTTAGTGAGCTGGGATCCATTCATATTGAGAATGTGCATATTTTGGCAAATCTGGAGCCTTTCCGTTATGGCTCTCCCGATTTTATTCAGAAAAGTGTGGAGGCGATGCACCGTGTGCATGGTGCTAATGCCATTCATATTTATCCGCAGGCATCCTACTGGGATTGGCCTTATACGGCAGATAAAGCCGATAAACGCCTGTTGGAAATGGATCGCGACTGGATTTGGTATGCCGCTTGGTCGCGCTACGCCTGGAAAGTCGATCGTAACCGTGCCGGTGAAATCGACTACTGGGGCGGACGTCTCGATACGATGTACAACTGTGGCACTGATGCCGCCAAAAATATTCTCGAAGCTTATGAACAGGATGGCGAAATTTCTACCCAACTGTTGCGTAAATTCGGCATTACGGAAGGAAATCGACAGACATTTTTGTTGGGCATGTTTATGAGTCAGTTAGTGAACCCCAAGAAATGGACAATATATCCCGAATTTTTTGCATCCTGTGGCCCGGAAGGAGAATTGCTCAGCGAGTACATGACCAAAGAGTGGAATCACCAACCGCATGTAGGCGAAACTCCTCCGCAGATGATTGTTACGGCCGTGGCGCACGGTGCCGCCGGGGCAAAAGCCATCGAACTGGCGGCTCCGCATGTAACAAAAAATCGTGCAGAGTTCGAACGCTTGCGCAATGATGTACACTGTTATGATGCCTTTGCTAATTTCTTTGCGCTGAAGGTAAAAGCGGCTATGTTGTCCATGGAATATGGTCATTCCGGTCGCATTGCCGATCTCGATAGTGCTGCTGCGCTTCTGGATAAGAGTCTGGTTTATTACCGTCGTTTGGTCGATTTGACAAAAGATACTTACTTGTATGCCAATAGTATGCAGACCGGTCAACGTAAAATTCCAATCAGCAGTGCCGGTGGAAAAAACAAGACATGGGCCGAATTGTTGCCTCATTTTGAAGAGGAGTTGGCCACATTTCGTAAGAATATCGCTTTTGTGAAACAGAACGGAGGTAATGCCGTTCACACCGTTCAACCGCTGAAACCGGCAGAGGTGACCTTGCTTGATAAATCGCAGCAATTTTATCCGTTGATGAAAGGCGAAAAAGTTTTTGGTGACAAAGATTATCTGATCAATGCGGTGGCCGACGAACTGAAACAATTGAAAGGAATTCGTTTTAACTTTGAAAGTCAGGCATCGACAGGAACAACCGTTGCCTTTGAAAACAAAAAGCCGGTGAATGTATTGGTGGGCTATTTCAATACCCCGAAAGGCGAATATGCAAAAGCACCGAAACTGGAGATCGATGCCAGTGCCAACGATTTCGGACAGGCCGACGTGAAGATTTTCAATGCAGTGGAAATTCCGGATCGTGCTGCGATCAATGTACACAGCTATACCTTTCCGGCAGGTAAAAACAAATTGACTCTAGGCAAAGGAGCTCTCATGATTCTTGGATTTACCGAGGCTTCTGAAAAAATCACGCCCCGCAATGCTGGGCTGGGTGGCGAGGGCGATGCCGGCAATGTCGATTGGTTGTTTAATTAATTTGAAAACATGAGAATCTGTTCTTTTATTTTTGCATTACTGCTTGTTCTTAGCATTCCTGACGTGCCGGCACAAACAACTGCTACAGTTGCCGATATAGACGGTAATGTCTATAAAACGGTAAAAATTGGGACGCAGATTTGGATGGCCGAAAACCTGCGAACAACCCGTTTTAGCAATGGCGAGCCAATCCCGACCACTACACCCGACACGCTCAATTATACTCAGGAACCGACTCCTGTCTATCAGTGGGCGTATGGTGGTGATGACAGCAATGTCCTGGTTTACGGACGACTTTATACATGGTATGCTGCCGTTGATAAACGGAATGTATGTCCGGTGGGGTGGCATGTACCCTCAATTGCGGAGTTTAAACTTTTAGATGATTCGTTAGGTGGAAAAAAGAAGGCGATTGGTAAACTGAAGGAGGTCGGTACCAAGCACTGGAAAACACCTAATGCCGATGCAACCAACGAAAGCGGATTCAATGGCTTACCCGGTGGATGGCGCTCAGCTAAAGGCCACTTTGGGGCGTTGGGATTGTATGGTCATTGGTGGGCATCCGATAGAGCAAGCGCCGAATATGTTTTTCGGATGTTTCTATCCTACGATGAGAAATGTTATAGAAACCATCTTGGTGCGACCGATCCGCAAACTGGCTGGGCGATTCGTTGTGTAAAAGATTAATTATTTGAGGGTGAAGGATACCCTCTCCTTTATTGATATGCAGAAACGTTTGTTTTTTCTTTTGATTCTTCTTGTCGTAATGTGTACGACGTTATTTGCCGCCCCGACCATCGTGCCGCAGGAGGTGATGAAGCGTGTTTACGAGGAGGTAAAAACGCCTTACAAATACGGTTTGGTGGTGGTGCCTGCCGACAATTACCACAAAATCGACTGTCCTACCGTTTTCCGCGAAAAGGGGAAATGGTACATGAGTTATATTGTGTACAACGGCAAGGAAGGGCAGGATGGCCGTGGGTATGAAACCTGGCTGGCTACCAGCGACGATCTGTTGCACTGGCAATCGCTCGGGCGCATGCTCTCGTATCCGCAGGGCGATGTGTGGGACAAAAATCAGCGGGCAGGTTACATCTCGCTCATCGACATGCAGTGGGGTGGCAGCTATAAAGCTCAGGTTTTTAACGATAAACACTGGATGTCTTATTTTGGTGGAAATGCTACGGGCTATGAAATGGGAATGCTCAAAGAGGGTATTGCCTACACCGATGGCGATATTACCAAAGCGCACGAATGGAAACCGTTGAACAAACCGGTTCTGACTCCTACCGATCCCGATGCGGGCTGGTGGGAGAGTCTTACGCAGTACAAATCGTCCGTTATCTGGGACAAAACGAAGAAACTCGGACATCCGTTTGTCATGTATTACAATGCCGGAGGCGTCAATCCGACCAACAAAGTGAAGGCCGAACGCATCAGTATTGCTCTTTCTGATGATATGGTTCACTGGAAACGTTACCAGGCTAATCCCATTGTTAACCACGAGGAAGGCATTACCGGCGATGCGGTGATTCAGCAGATGGGTGATGTCTATGTGATGTTCTACTTCAGCGCATTCCGCAAGAACCGACCCTACAAGGCTTTCAATACCTTTACCTGCTCCTATGATTTGGTGCACTGGACCGACTGGAATGGTGCCGACCTAGTGATTCCGGGTGAAAAATACGATAATCTTTTTGCCCACAAATCGTATGTGGTGAAATGGAACGGCGTGGTGTATCATTTCTATTGCGCTGTGAATGACGATAACCAGCGGGGAATTGCTGTAGCCGTTTCCAAAGATATGGGCAAAAGTTTGGCACGTTTTCCGAAACCCGAAAAAGTAACTTTCCGCAAGGAAATATCGTTGGCTAAAGGGTGGCTGACGGCCGAGAACGATTCGAACCGCACGGCCTACGCGGGTTTTGAAAAGAACGGTTACAACACCACCGGTTGGAAGCCGGTGGATGTGCCTCACAACTGGGATACGTACGATGGTGCCCGTCGCCTGAAGCATGGCAACAAACACGGATATGCCTGGTACAAAAAGAGTTTTACGGTGCAGAATCTCGGTGCCGACAAACGTTATTTTCTCTATTTTGAAGGCGTTGGTTCGTATGCCACCGTTTGGCTCAATGGCAAACAGGTGGGCTACCATGCCGGTGGTCGCACCACTTTTACCCTCGACGTGACCGACGCTATTCGTTTTGATGCACCCAACGAACTGGCCGTCAAAGCCGATCATCCGGCAATGATTACCGATTTGCCGTGGGTGTGTGGTGGTTGTTCGTCTGAAATCGGTTTTTCCGAAGGTTCGCAACCGCTCGGTATTTTCCGTCCGGTGACGTTAGTGGTAAGCAATTCGTTGCGTGTCGAACCGTTTGGCGTGCATATCTGGAATGATGCGCCAAAAGATGAAAAGAATCCGTCGCTGGTGTTGCATTTCGAAACGGAGGTGAAGAATTACAGCGATTGTACGCGCCGTTTCGTTCTGGTAAACAAGCTTTTGAATAAAGAGAATATTCAACAGGTGCGCGTGGGCGATACCATCGAACTGAAACCCGGCGAAATGAGAATTGTGAAACAGACCTCTCCGGCCGTGAAGAATCCTATTCTTTGGAGCCCTGAAAATCCATTTCTCTACAAGGTGGTGACCATGGTGCGTGAAAATGGCAAAACGGTGGATGAGGAGTATACCCCTTACGGCCTTCGCTGGATTAGCTGGCCGCAAAGCCGCAATGATAACGATAAACGTTTTTATTTGAATGGGAAGCGTTTGCTTATCAATGGCGTTGGCGAATACGAGCATCAGTTGGGCAATAGCAGCGCGCTTGACAGCACCGAAATCGAGGCTCGCATCAATCTGATTAAAGCGGCAGGATTCAACGCGTTTCGCGATGCGCATCAGCCGCATAATCTCTATTATAAAGATTTGATCGATAAAAATGGCTTGCTATTCTGGACACAACTTTCGGCACATATTTGGTACGATACCCCCGAATTCCGAAAGAATTTTAAAAATAATTTGATAGAGTGGGTCAAAGAACGCCGCAACTCTCCGTCGGTAATTCTCTGGGGCTTGCAAAACGAAAGTGCTTTGCCCGAAGATTTTGCCAAAGAATGTACCGAGCTGATCCGTCAACTCGACCCAACTTCGCCATCGCAACGGTTGGTGACCACCTGTAATTTCGGCAGTGGAACCGATTGGAACGTGATGCAGAACTGGTCGGGAACCTACATCAACAGCGGCGATCCGAAGAATTATCCCGCTGTTTTGAAAAGGGAGCTGCTCAACGGCGAATACGGAGCATGGCGTAGCCTCGATCTCCATACTGAAGGTGCTTTCGAGCAAAACGGAAAATTGAGTGAAGACCGTATGAATCAGTTGCTGGAGATGAAGATCCGCCAGCTCGATCAGGTGAAAGACAGCACCTGCGGTCAGTTTCTCTGGACATATAATTCGCACGACAATCCCGGTCGCGTGCAGAACGAGGAGGGTTTGCGCGAAATCGACCGCATCGGACCGTTCAATTACAAAGGGCTGCTCACCTCGTGGGGCGAACCGGTGGATGCGTTCTATCTCTACCGTTCCAACTACGCGCCGAAAGAGAAGGAGCCGATGGTCTATATCGTGTCGCACACCTGGCCCGATCGCTGGGATGAACCGGGAGTGAAGAGTGGCCTGACGGTTTACTCCAATTGCGATGAGGTGGAACTGTTCAACGACGTAAAATCGCTTTCGTTGGGCAAACGCACCAAAAATGGGGTCGGTTCTCATTTTCAATGGGATAATTTCGATCTGAAATACAACGTATTGTATGCGGTGGGTTATGTCAATGGAAAAGCCGTGGCGGAAGATGTGATCGTTTTGAACAATCTTCCCCGTGCTCCTCACTTCGATCAATTGGTTGACAAAAATAATGTTACAAAGCCGGAAGCCGGTTACAACTATATTTACCGTGTTAATTGCGGTGGTGCCGATTATACCGATGTCAATAAGAATAAGTGGTCGGCCGATCGTCATTTGAGTGGCAAAGATCGCTGGGGATCACTTTCCTGGACAGATGATTATGGTAACCTGCCTCCATTTCTGGCTTCGCAACGTTACACCAAAGATCCGATTGCCGGAAGTGCCGACTGGTCGTTGTTCCAGACATTCCGCTACGGTCGCGACCGCCTGCGTTACCGCTTTCCTTTGCCTGACGGCGACTACCGCGTGGAACTCTATTTTGTGGAGCCGTGGTATGGAACGGGCGGCAGCATGAATTGCGAGGGTTTTCGCGTGTTTGACGTGGCGGCCAACGGTAAGACTTTGCTTCACGATCTCGATATCTGGAAAGAGGCTGGTCACGATCGGGTGTTGAAAAAAACGGTGACGGCCAGAGCCGAAAACGGAGTGCTGGAAATCAGCTTCCCCGGAGTGAAAGCCGGACAGGCGATTATCTCGGCCATTGCCGTTGCTTCGACCGACAAATCGATACAACCGGCTCCGCAGTCGGAATCGGTGTTTGCCAACGTGAAAGGGGCAGTGACCGGCACCTGGCTCGAACCCAACGCCAACTTCCCCAACCTGAAACCGGAGATGTACGGTGCCGAATGGCTCGCTTCCGATCCGAAGGCAAAAGTGTCGCAGATCAGTTTCTCGCTGACTGCCGATGCCGACGTTTATCTGCGTCAAGATACTGGCTATGTGAAAAAAACCTACCGCAAAGGCGAAACGGTGATTCTCCAGAAAGGGAGTCGTGCTGCCGTGGTGCCGGTAGTGAAGTGGGCTGTGGAACCGAACCTGCGCCCCGAACTCACTTTTGAAACCGAAACGGCACAGTTGCAGGGCAGCGGTTGGCAGAAAATTTCATTGAAAAACAAAGCCGGAGAGAAAGTGACTGCCGACGGTGCACACAGCATTACCTGGTCAGTCGCACCTGGCGTGGCCAACGTCTACGCCTTGCGTTTCAACTATCTGAACCTTACGCCGAATCCGATAGATGCCCGCATCAGAATAACCGACCAGGCAGGTAATATTGTTCGCTACGATGCCATCCGTTTCCCGGTCACGCCCGAGAAGTGGCGCGTATTGGGAACCTCCACCGGTTCGTATATCAATGCCGGTCATTACAAGGTAATTATCAGCGGCGAAAAACTGAACGGACTGGCTTTTGAATCGTTGGTGATGCAGTAAATTCCGGGTCAAGCGATTTTCAAATCGCTCATTGAAATGCCTGATAAATTGTGAAGTAAGCGAAGTATATTTCGTAGGATACAAAAACAGGGTAAATTTGTATTTAGTAGAATCAACAATGATAATTAGAAATGCACTATTGCATTGAAGGTTCCGTAAAGACGTTGCATGCAACGTCTTTACAAGTGACATCCCATCTGAATATCAAATTGTGTGGCCCGCTAGCGTTTAATTTTACCATTAAGAAATTTAGAACATTTAGTCTTTGCTTCATGTCTCTTAATTTCTAAATGGTTTGTAATTAGAATTATGAAGAAAATATCCTTTTTTATCATATCCCTTTTCCTTGTTGTCTCTGCCTTTGCGCAGAAGCACGACTGGGAAAATATTTCGGTACTGGAGAGCAACCGCGAACCGGCGCGTGCCGATTTTATTCCGTACCAGAACGAAGCGCAGGCTTTGCAACGTGTACGTGAACAGTCGCCGTGGTATCTGTCGCTCAACGGAGTATGGAAGTTCCATTGGGTTCCCCGCCCGGAGGAGCGCCCGCAGGATTTTTATCGTACCGATTTCGACGATGTGGACTGGAAAACCATTCCCGTGCCTTCCAACTGGGAGATGCAGGGTTACGGTACACCGCTCTATGTCAGTTCGGGATATTCGTTCAAAATCGATCCGCCGCGCGTGACGACCGAACCGCCGAAGAACTACACGGCCTACAAGGAGCGCAATCCGGTGGGGTCGTACCGACACTATTTCCGTCTGCCCGAGGCGTGGAAAGGGCGCAAGGTCTTTATCCATTTTGCCGGGGTACAGAGTTTTTTCTATCTCTGGGTCAACGGACAGAAGGTGGGTTTCAGCAAAGGGAGCATGGAGCCGGCCGAATTCGACATCACCGGTTATGTGAAACCGGGCGATAACCAGTTGGCGGTGGAGGTGTACAAATACAACGACGGCAGTTACATCGAGGATCAGGATATGTGG
This sequence comes from Bacteroidota bacterium, assembly GCA_017860295.1. Lineage (GTDB taxonomy): Bacteria > Bacteroidota > Bacteroidia > Bacteroidales > Paludibacteraceae > Microbacter. Next base: position 114,263 of record JAFNAS010000007.1, read on the forward strand.
CGCATGGGGGGAATCCAGCGCGAAGTCTACCTCTTTTCCACCGGTCAGGTGCAGATTTCCGACTTCGCCGTGCGCACCGAACTGGACAAGGATTACAAGGATGCCATCTTGCAAATTGCTCCGAAACTGGCATCTTATCAGGGCGATACCCTGCGCGGATGGTCGGTGCAGGCGCAATTGTACGACAAAGATGGTCGGCCTGTATTTGAAAAACCATTGAGCCAGGATGCCGAACCGATTCTCAATATTGCTTATAAGGCTGCCGTGATGAACGACCGTGTGCCTCAGCGTGGACATGCTAAGTTTGCCTGGCTGGAGGCGAAGGTGGTGAATCCTGCCAAGTGGACTGCCGAAACGCCCAATCTTTATACGCTGGTGTTGAGTTTGGTAAACAAAGAGAATCAAGCCGTCGAAACGGAGAGTTGTCAGGTAGGTTTTCGTTCTGTCGAAGTGAAAAACGGGCAGGTGTTGGTCAACGGCAAACCGGTGCGTTTGCGGGGTGTCAACCGTCACGAGCACGATCCGGCAACGGGCAAAACCATCTCTGTCGAAAGGATGGAGCAGGACATTCGCCTGATGAAACAATGTAATATTAACGCCGTTCGTACCTGTCACTATCCCAACAATACGCAGTGGTACGAGCTGTGCGACAAATACGGTCTTTATGTGATGGATGAGGCAGATCTCGAAGAACACGGCCTGCGCGGAACATTGGCCAGTACTCCGGAGTGGGGTGCTGCGTTTCTCGACCGGGCTGTCCGTCTGGCGCAACGAGACAAAAACCATCCCAGCGTGATTTGCTGGTCGCTGGGCAACGAAGCAGGTTACGGACCCAACTTCGCGGCGATGTCGGCCTGGCTGAAGGAGTTCGATCCGACACGGTTTATCCATTATGAAGGGGCGCAGGGCACGCCTACAGATCCCTCGACGGTAGATGTGATCAGCCGCTTTTACCCACGGGTGCAGGATGAATACCTCAATCCGGGTATTGCTGAGGGCAGCGACAAGGAACGACCTGAGAATGCCCGTTGGGAACGGTTGCTCGATATTGCCCGCAATCCGGTAGACAACCGTCCGGTGCTGACCAGTGAATATGCCCATGCTATGGGGAATGCCATCGGCAACCTGAAGGAGTACTGGGACGAGATCTATTCCAACCCGCGGATGCTTGGCGGATTTATCTGGGAGTGGGCCGACGAGGGGCTTTACAAAACCACGGCCGACGGCAAACGTTTCATTGCCTATGGAGGCGATTTTGGCGACATTCCCAACCTGAAAACATTTTGTCTGAAGGGGTTGGTCTCTTCTGAGCGTCAGCCTTGGCCGAAATATTACGAAGTAAAAAAGGTGTACCAGCCGGTTTTGATTGAACCGGGCAACATGCTGGCGGGTAGCACTACTGTGCAGATTACCAACCGGAATCATTTCTTGAACCTGAAAGAATTCGACGCTTCGTGGACACTCTTTTGCAACGGGAAACCGATTCAGTCCGGTGCGTTAGCTCCTACCGGTATTCCGGCAGGTGAAAAACGCGAGGTGGCAATTCCGGTAAAAGCCATTAAAAATCCGGTGACCGGAGGCGACTATCGGTTACGTATTGCCTACCACCTCAAAAACGATGAACTTTGGGCGAAGAAAGGTTTCGAGATTGCTTTCGAACAACTGAAAATGGATATTTTCGTTCCGGTATTACCGGCTGAAAAACACACTGGGAAACTGACAATTAACGACGATCCTAAAACGATTACGTTGGCAGGCAAAGGCTTTGCGGCTCGGTTCGACCGTGGCAATGCAACGCTCGTTTCGTTGAAATACAACGGTAGCGAAATGTTGGTAACAGCTCCTGTTTTTCAGGGTTTCCGTGCTCCTACCGACAACGATCGCGGCTTTGGTAACTGGCTGGCGAAGGATTGGGCAAACACCGGCCTCGACAAACTGGATCGCAAAGCCGACAGTTGTACAATCATCGCAAAAGCGGATAACTTTGTAAAGATTCTGACGGTAGCGCATAGTTCGGCAAAAGAGGGTTCGTTCGTGCATCGCACGCAGTGGACGGTCTATGCCGACGGCGTGATCGAAGCGGATAATTCGTTTGTTCCGCAGGGTAAGTTGCCCGAATTGCCCCGTTTGGGCGTGGTGATGTCGTTGAACAAAGCATTGGAGCAATACGCATGGTATGGGAATGGTCCGTGCGAAAACTACAGCGACCGCAAGGAGAGCACGCCGGTCGGACTGTACAAAAGTACGGTGACGGAGCAGTACGTGGCTTACGACCATCCGCAGGAGACTGGCAATCATGAGGGAGTCCGCTGGCTGACGCTGACCGACAAAGCGGGCAAGGGGATTGAGATAAAAGCCTTGTCGGAAAATATGTCGGCAACGGCGATTCACTTTACGGCCGACGACCTCTACAAAGCCGATCACGCCTACAAACTCACGGCTCGTCCCGAGACGGTGTTGTCGCTCGACGCAGCGATGCTGGGACTGGGTAACAGCAGTTGCGGTCCGGGTGTGTTGAAGAAATATGCCATCGAAAAGAAGGAATACAAACTGAAATTTGAGATAAAACCGGTAAAATGATGTGTGGATATGAAGATTTGAGGATGTGGAAAGGATCCGATTTGCATTCCCAAATCTTCAAATCCTCAAATTCCCAAATTGGAAAATGAAAAAATTGAAATTAACGATGAGTTTGCTGCTTGTTGCAGCGTTTGTGAGTGTCCTGAACCTACAGGCGCAAAAGAAAAGTCTGATGGTGGCCGCGTCGCCCGAAACGGCGATTCAGTACCTCTCGGGGCATGGTTCCGACGATGCTGTCGATTGGGATTTTTTCTGTACCGACGGTCGTAATAGTGGCAAATGGACGAAAATCAAAGTGCCCTCTTGTTGGGAATTGCAGGGCTTCGGGACTTACCAATATGGCATGGCTTTTTACGGCAAGGCCGATCCTCCGGGCGTTGCCAAGGAGCAGGGCAAATACAAATGTAAGTTCAAATTGCCGAAAGAGTGGGAAGGTCGTGTGATCCGTATTGTCTTCGATGGCGTGATGACCGACTGTTCGGCCCAGATCAACGGGCGCAAGTGCGTGGGACTGCACCAGGGTTCGTTCTACCGTTTTAAGGCCGATGTGAGCGACCGGGTCTTTTTCGGTGACAAGGAAAATTTGTTGGAAGTGACCGTCAGCAAGGAGTCGGCCAACACGAGTGTCAACATGGCCGAACGTCGCGCCGACTTCTGGAATTTCGGAGGTATTTTCCGACCTGTATTTGTAGAGGCACTTCCGGCTCAGAACATCGAACGCACCGCTATCGATGCCAAAGCCGACGGTTCGTTTGCTGCCGATGTTTATCTGGGTTCGGGGCAGGGATCCGATTTCAAAGTGGTGGCTCAGCTGACCGACAAAGAGGGTAAAAATGTGGATAAAGCTATTGAAGTACCGGTGCGCGGCGGTTCCGATCGCGTGAAAATGGAAGGCGTATTTTCAGGCATCAAAACATGGTCGCCCGAAACGCCGAACCTGTACTATATGACCTTTTCGCTGATGCAGGGCAACGTTGTTCGTCACACAGTAAAAGAACGTTTCGGTTTCCGTACCATCGAGGTACGTCCGAGCGACGGTCTCTACATCAACGGACAGAAGGTGATGATGAAAGGTGTGAACCGTCACAGTTTCCGCCCCGAAACCGGCCGTACGCTCAGCAAAAAAGATAACTACGATGATGTGAAACTCATGAAGGAGATGAACATGAACGCCGTTCGTTTGTCTCACTATCCCTCCGACCCCGAATTTCTGGATGCCTGCGACGAACTGGGTCTTTACGTGATGGTGGAGCTCTGCGGATGGCACGGACACTACGATACACCTACCGGCACAAAATTGGTGAATGAAATGGTGACCCGCGACCTGAACCATCCGAGTGTTACTTTCTGGTCGAATGGTAACGAGGGAGGCTTCAATTTCGATTTGGACAAAGAGTTTCCGGCACTCGATCCGCAGAAACGTCCGGTAATTCATCCGTGGGCCAACTTCAGCGGTTTCGAAACCATGCACTACCGCTCCTACGGCGAGAGCCAGGAGTATATGCGCAAGCCGGAAATCTTTATGCCGACTGAATTTTTGCACGGTTTGTACGATGGCGGCCACGGTGCCGGCTTGTACGACTACTGGGAGATGATGCGGAAACACCCACGCAGTGCGGGCGGTTTCCTCTGGTCGTTTGCCGATGAGGGCGTGGTGCGTACCGACCAGAATAACCGGATCGACAATCAGGGAAGCTGGGCACCCGATGGCATCGTGGGGCCACATCACGAAAAAGAGGGAAGTTTCTTCACCATCCGTCAGGTGTGGTCGCCGGTGCAGGTCAACGTTGCTTCGTTGTCCGAAAATTTCAACGGCGTGTTACCGGTCGAAAACCGCTACGACTTTATCAACCTGAAAAATTGCAAGTTTGCCTGGAAACTGGCGAAGTTGCCTTACCTGAAAGAGAAACAAATTGTTGCTTCCGGCGAAATTGCTTCGCCCGATGTGGCGGCTCATGCTTCCGGCGAACTAAAGCTCAACCTGCCCTCCGACTGGCGCAAGGCCGATGTGCTCTATCTTACCGCCACCGATCCTTTCGGCAAGGAGATCTGGACGTGGGACTGGAGCTGGAAAAAACCGAACGATTTCTTCTCTTTTGCAGGACAAAAAAGCTCGGTATCGGCTCGCGAAGAGGGTGATGATCTGATTGTAAAAACCGCTTCCGATGAACTGACCTTTAGTAAAAAGTCGGGCGAACTGGTCAACGTGCTGCACGATGGCAAAGCTGTCTCGTTCGGTAAGGGACCGCGCTTTACGGCTGCCCGCCGCGGCGACCGCTCCATGGACGTGTTCTACAATCACGACGATAAGGATGCCAAGAGCAAAGAGCGCATCTACAACGATATTTCGGGCAACGACAAACTCACCGCGTTCACTTTCAAAGCGACTGCCGACAGCGTGACGGTCGATGCCACCTATTTCGGCAACCTGCAGAAAACGCACTGGGCGATTTCGGCTGACGGCAACATTCGTGTCGATTATCAGTACGATTACGAAGGTGAAGTGGAGCTGATGGGCATAAAATTCGATTATCCGGAAGACAAAGTGGTGTCGAAACAGTGGCTGGGCAACGGGCCTTACCGCGTTTGGCAAAACCGGGTACATGGTACACTGCTCGATAGCTGGCAACGCGATTACAACGATCCGATTCCGGGCGAATCGTTCGAATATCCCGAATTCAAAGGTTATTTTGCCAACTGGAAATGGGTGAATTTTACCACCAAAGAGGGTAACTTTGCACTTGGTAACGACGATCCCGGTAGCTATCTCGGCGTGTTCACCCCGCGTGACGGTCGCGATGCGCAGCTTTTCACCTTGCCCCAAACCGGCATCTCGGTGCTGAAGGTGATCCCGGCCATGCGCAACAAGGTGAACTCCACCGACCTCATCGGCCCGTCATCGCAAGCCAAATGGGTGAGTGGTGTGCAGAAGGGAAGCATTTATCTGAAATTCGGCAGGTAAAATATTGCTTGCAGGCCTGCGATATGGCAATCCATCCCTGGGAAAATGACCTTGCGTGGCAACAATATGGCAATCGGAGCCCGGATTGTCCCATTGTAGGGGTACAATCGCCCAACCCGGCTCCGGGGAATGACATTGTAGGCCGACAATGAAGCAAACTACCCCCCGGAAGTGTCATTGTAGGGCAACAATGTGGCAACCCGGCGGGGGAAAGTGAAATTGTAGGGCAACAATGCTGCTCACCCCCCCCCTCGCATAATTGTAGGGCAACAACGCTGAGCTACCCCCCCCCCCTCGCACAATTGTTGCAAGGGAACAAACGAAGATGTTTTTTATGTAGAATAGATTTTTATTGCAAAACAGAATAATGAAGAAGTTTGTATCAATTTTTGTGTGTTTGGCATTGGCGTTGATGGTTCATGCCGAAGTGCGTTTGTCCCATATCTTTTCAGACAATATGGTGTTACAACAGCAGTCGAAAGTGGCTCTCTGGGGCTGGGCCAAAGCCAATTCCGTCGTTAAAATTACCCCGTCGTGGAATGAAAAAGCCATCGAAACCAAAGCCGGTGTCGATGGCAAATGGAAAGTTTTTGTGGCTACCCCGAAAGCCAGCAAAACGGCTTATCGTATCACCTTCAGCGACGGCAAACCGGTAACGCTGAAAAACGTACTGATTGGTGAAGTGTGGCTCTGCAGCGGTCAGTCCAACATGGAGATGCCGATGAAGGGCTTCAAGGGCAATCCCATTCTGAATGGCAACATGGATATTCTCAAATCGAAGAATCCGATGCTGCGTCTCATCACAGTCAAACGCAACGGACAGCTCGCTCCGGTCGACACCATCTCCGGCACATGGCAGGAAGCGGCTCCTGAAACAGTGAAAGAGTTCAGTGCTACGGGTTACTATTTCGGCAGACTGCTCAACGAAATGCTCGACACACCGGTCGGCCTGATCCTCTGTTCGTGGGGTGGCTCCTCCATCGAAGCGTGGATGAACCGCGAGATGCTGAAGGATTTTCCCGAAACGAAGTTTGCCAAACAGGGCGACACCATCAAGGCACCCAACCGTACACCGCTGATGCTTTTCAACGGGATGCTTAATCCCATTATCGGCTACGGCATCAAGGGCTGCATCTGGTATCAGGGCGAAAGCAATTACGAAAATCCCGATCAATATCCGGCGCTGATGAAAACGATGGTAAGCAACTGGCGACAACTCTGGGGCGAAGGCGATTTCCCTTTCTACTACTGTCAGATTGCGCCTTACAACTATGCTTCCATCTCCCCGAAAGAAAAATGGGGTGGCAAGTTCAACTCGGCATACCAGCGCGAGGCGCAGTTCAAAGCGCAAAAGCTGATTTCCAACTCGGGTATGGTGTCGTTGATGGACATCGGCGAGGAGTTCTGCATCCATCCCATGCGTAAAAACGTGGGAGGCGAACGGTTGGCACTGATGGCGCTGGCCAAGACCTACGGACAAAAGGGCTTTGCCTACGAAAGCCCGGTACTCAAAGAGATGACAATTGATAAGGATGGCAAAGCAATCCTGACATTCGACAATGCACCGCTCTGGCTTACCTCCTTCGGCAAGGAGCTGAAAACATTCGAGATTGCCGGAGAAGACAAGGTGTTCCATCCGGCCAAAGCGGTGATTAACCGTAGCAAGGTAGAAGTATCATCTCCCGACGTTCCCAAGCCGGTGGCTGTCCGTTACGCCTTCAAGGACTTTGTAGTCGGCGACCTCTTCAGCAACGAAGGTCTGCCGGTATCATCGTTCCGGACGGACAATTGGTAAACATTCGATTTGATAATTTGAAAATTGAATCTGAGGGAATCAAAAGAGCGCGGAGAAGTCGCAAAGAAAACTTAGTGCTCTTTATGGCAAAATAACCAGATTCAGATTGTCTTTGTTCTTTGCTCTTTGTTCTAAAATATGAAATACAAACAGTTACTTTTAATTCTTTTCCTGCCGTTGTCTCTCGGCCTCGGTGCGAAAGAGTATCAGCCGTCTTTTTCGGCGGCGGGATTTTACGACCTGCAGAACAGCGGTCGACAAGTGTATAATTTCAATGTCGGGTGGCGTTTCCACAAAGGTGACGTAGCCGGAGCGGAAAAAGCCGATTTCAAGGATGCCGCGTGGGATGTGGTGAGTACGCCGCATACCGTGGAACTGGAGCCTGCCGAGGCCAGTGGTTGCCGCAATTATCAGGGCATCGCCTGGTACCGCAAGCACTTCACACTCGACAAAGCCTACGCCGGCAAAAAGGTTATTCTCTACTTTGAGGCGGTGATGGGCAAGTGCAAGGTTTATCTCAATGGCAAGTTGGTGAAACAACATTTGGGTGGTTATCTGCCTTTCAGCATCGATCTGTTGGAAGCCGGTGCGGTGCCGGGTCAGAAATGTGTGGTAGCAGTTTGTGCCGACAACAGCGATGACAAGAATTACCCGCCGGGTAAAAGTCAGAAGACACTCGACTTTGCTTACCACGGAGGAATATACCGCGACATTTGGTTAGTGGTGAAAAATACGATCAACATTTCCGATTCCAATGAAGCCGGGAAAGTGGCCGGTGGCGGTGTTTTTGTGCACTACGGAGAAATCAACGACAAGCTGGCGGATGTCTTTATCGATACCGACGTGCAGAACCAGTCGGATGGTGCCAAAAGCGTAAAAGTAGAAACATCGTTGCTCGATCCGAAAGGCAATGTTGTTGCCAAAACTGTTTCAAGCGTTTCGTTGAAAAAAGGCGAATCGAAACAGGTAAAACAGTCCGTTAAGGTGAAAAATCCGGTGCTCTGGACACCCGATGAACCGTTGCTCTATCATGTTGAATCTCGCGTTATCTCCGGCAAAACTTCGTTGGATGGAGGCATGACACGTATCGGCATCCGCAAGGCGGAATTCCGTGGCGTTGACGGTTTTTATCTCAACGGTAAGCCCTATGAAAAACTGATCGGCGGTAACCGCCACCAGGATTTTGCCTATGTGGGCAATGCCGTTCCCAACTCGCAACAGTGGCGTGATGCCAAGAAACTGCGCGATGCCGGTTGCCGCATCATTCGTTCGGCTCACTATCCGCAGGATCCCTCTTTTATGGATGCTTGCGACGAACTGGGCTTGTTTGTGATTGTGCCTACTCCCGGCTGGCAGTTCTGGAACAAAGACCCTGAATTTGCCAACTTGGTCTATTCCGATATCCGTAACATGATTCGTCGCGACCGCAATCACACTTCGGTGTTGATGTGGGAACCGATCCTGAATGAGACCCCGTTTCCGCTCGATTTTTCGCTCAATGCCTATAAAATTACAAAGGAAGAGTATCCTTATGCTGGGCGTTATGACGTGGCCGACCTGAATTCGAAGGGGGTGAAAGATAACTTTGAAGTGGTCTACGGATGGCCGCGCGATACGGGTACTGTGAAACAAAGCATATTTACCCGTGAGTGGGGCGAGTATGTTGACGACTGGTATGCCCACAACACTCCAAATCGGGCTTCGCGTGCCTGGGGCGAAGGTCCTCAGTTGATTCAGGCCATGCACCTTGCAAAGATTTACAACGAGATGTGCGATGCTCCGGCTCAGTTTGTGGGCGGTTGTCAGTGGCATCCCTTCGATCATCAACGGGGCTACCATCCCGATCCTTACTGGGGTGGTATTATGGATAATTTCCGTCAGTACAAATATTCGTACTACATGTTCCGTAGCCAGATCGATCCGAAGAGACCGCATCCGTTGGCCGACATTAAGCCTGTAGTGTATATCGCCAGCGAAATCAGTCCCTTCTCCAGTCCCGATGTGACGGTATTTACCAACTGCGATGAGGTGCGCCTGATTCGTTACGAGCGCGACACGCTGGTACAGAAGGCTCCAAAGGCACTGCGCGGAATGCCGCATCCTCCTCTTGTTTTCAAAAATGCCTACGACTTTTACGACATGCGTCAATTCCCTTACGTGCAGAAAAACTGGCAGCGTGTAAGCTTCAAGGCTGAAGGGTTGATCGATGGCAAGGTAGTGGTGACGGAGAAGAAAATGCCTTCGCGTCGCTCTACACAAATTCGTCTCCGTCTCGATAACGAAGGACAACAGCTTACGGCCGACGGGTCCGATTTTGTGTGCGTGATTGCCGAGGTGACCGACGATCAGGGGAACGTGCGCCGGTTGGCGAAAGAACAGATACTGTTTTCAGTTGAAGGTGAAGGCGAGATCATTGGCGATGAAACGATTCAGGCCAACCCGCGCGTAGTGGAGTTCGGTTCTGCACCGGTTTTGATCCGTTCCACCACCAAAGCAGGGAAGATTAAGGTAACAGCACGGCCTTTGTTTGAGGGTGAATACGCGCCGAAAACCGCTACGATAGAGTTCTCGAGCATCGCTCCTACTCGTACCTTGTTGTTTGAAGAGAAGCCGACAGTAAATGCTATGAATCATGGATATAGTTCAACGAAACGTAAAACACTGACGGATGAAGAGAAACAACGTTTGCTCAATGAAGTGGAACGTCAACAGACCGATTTCGGTGAAGTAAAAGCCAATTGATTGACAATTTGACCATTTACGATTTACTATTGTAATCGGCTTCTTACCGCAGAGAACGCTGAGCTTTACGCAAAGATCGCAGAGATTACGAAAAATCTTTGCGATCTTTGCGTTTTCTTTGAGCTCTTTGTGGTTACAACGGAATTAATCCTCAAATCTTCAAATTTCCACATCCTCAAATCTTTAAAATATGGCTAAAATGGAATGGTCGCGTTTGCTGACCAATAAACGGTTGGGAATGGAGCATTATCACTCCGAACGGGCTGACGATCGTACCGAATTTCAACGCGATTACGACCGGCTGATCTTTTCGGCTCCTTTTCGTCGTTTGCAAAATAAAACACAGGTGTTCCCGCTTCCGGGAAGTATTTTCGTGCACAATAGATTGACTCATAGTTTGGAAGTGGCTTGTGTGGGCCGCTCGTTGGGCGACAACGTGAGCCGTAAGCTGAAGGCGAAGTACCAAGATTCTGTGCCTTTTATCGACGAAATCGGTTCGATTGTTTCTGCGGCTTGTCTGGCGCACGATTTGGGTAATCCGCCCTTCGGCCATTCAGGCGAAAATGCCATCTCTACCTATTTTTCGGAAGGAAAAGGGTTGGCGCTGAAAGAGAAGGTAGGCGACGAATGGTGGAGCGACCTTACCAAATTTGAAGGCAATGCCAATGCGTTTCGCCTGTTGACCCACCAGTTCAATGGTCGCCGCGATGGTGGTTTTGCCCTTACCTATTCCACCTTGGCTTCCATCGTAAAATATCCCTATCTCTCCAATTATGCCGATCCGAAGAAGTCCAAGTTCGGCTTCTTCCATTCCGAAGAGGAAACCTACTGTAAAATTGCAGCCGATCTGGGGGTGATTCCCAATCCCGAAAATCCGACCCGTTTTGCCCGCTATCCGTTGGTCTATCTGCTCGAAGCCGCCGACGATATTTGCTACCAGCTGATGGATATCGAAGATGCGCACAAACTGAAAATTCTCACTTCGGAAGAGACAAAAGAGCTTTTGCTGGGTTATTTGTCGGATGAAAAACGACAAAAAACGCAGGAAATTTTCTCAGTGGTCACCGATATCAATGAACAGATTGCTTACCTGCGGTCGTCGGTGGTGGGGATTCTGGTGCGGGAGTGCGCACAGATTTTTGTCGACAAAGAGGAAGAAATTTTGCAGGGGCAGTTCCCCGGCTCATTGATTAAGCACCTTCCCGAACGGTCGGCCCGGGCCTATCAACACTGCTCCGACGTAGCTTTCAAAAAGATCTACTGTGCCACCGAAGTGCTCGATATCGAGTTGGCCGGTTACAAGATTATTCTCACATTGCTCGAAGAACTGATTCAGGCTGTGTTGGCTCCACAAAAATCGTATTCCAAGCAACTTTTGCGCCGCATCCCGTTGCAGTACGAGACCAAAAGCGATACAACCTATGGCAAAGTGCAGTCGGTACTCGATTACATTTCCGGCATGACCGACGTGTATGCCCTCGATTTGTACCGGAAAATAACCGGGATGAGCCTGCCGTCGCTGTAAAAACGGAACCCAAAGATTTTCACAGAAATAATTCAACGGCATAGTAATTTCTGATAAATAATGCCTATCTTTGCACCGCTTTTCGTGTAAAAGCACTTAGGTTCTTATTTATAAATTATTTTACAACCAAACATGGCAACAAAAATCAGATTACAAAGACACGGCCGTAAAGGGTATGCCTATTACCACATTGTAATTGCCGACAGTCGTGCACCACGCAACGGTAAATTTACAGAACGTATCGGTTCTTACAACCCGAACACAAATCCTGCAACAGTAGAAGTTGACTTCGAACGTGCATTGTATTGGGTAAATACCGGTGCTCAACCTACTGACACGGTTCGCAACATCCTTTCTGATGAAGGTGTGTTGATGATGAAACACCTACAGGGCGGTGTTAAAAAAGGTGCTTTTGACGAAGCTGAAGCTCAAAAACGTTTCGAAGCTTGGAAAAATACAAAAGTAGCTTCAACCGAATCTGTAAAAGATAAGCTGGCTGCTGCCGCTGCTGCAAAAGCAAAAGAAGCTCTTGAAGCTGAAATTGCTAAAAATCAGGCTAAAGCCGCTGAAATTGCAAAAAAACGTGCTGAAGAATCAGCTGCTCTTGCTGCTACAACTGCAGAAGCAGCTCAAGAGGTCGCAGCTGCTGAGGCTCCTGCCACAGAAGAAGCTCCTGCCGAATAATAGTAAGCAGCGAATAAAAAATCATTTTCTTGTAAAAGCTGTTCCACGGGTTGGAATAGCTTTTTTTTGTTTTTAGTTTATCTTGCCAATTGTCCCGATTAGGTTATACATCCATTAGTTATATTTACAATCGTATCTACTTTCTCCCTTTTCGTTATATTATTTGTGTGATGAAGGGTATTTCGTTTTTATTTATAGTATCGAAGTTGTTGAGATGCTGTGTTAAAATGAAATTTAGGTAGATTGCATTTTAAAAGTAATAAATAAAAATAAATGCATCTTATTTTGCTGGCTATTTATACGATAGATGCAATTCGTAGCGTTATTACTACAAGCATAAATTTATTTCGTATGAAAAAATCGATTGTATGTATCTTGACTTTGTCGATGGGAGTCGCTTTGTCGGCACAGACCTTTAATGTAGGACTGAAGGGGGGCTATGAGGCTGCATTCAGTTCCAAAAATATTCTTCAAACCGATCTGATTTCGTCGTCGGTAAGTCAGGTCAAATCCGGATTTGCCAGTGGATATCAGGTTGGAGGCTGGATGCGGTTAGGTGGCAAGAAGATATTTTTTCAACCGGAACTGCTGCTGAACGTGAAGAAAACAACCCAAACGTTCAATGTGGGAGGAACTACCCAGACCGGAACGTACAAGACTCAGGCTATTGAGGTGCCACTTTTGATAGGCTATAGAGTTTTGAGTGTAGGTCCTCTGGCGGTGAGACTGAATGCCGGTCCCAAGGTCGTTTTTGATGCCGGATCGAGCTCTACGTTGAGTCACTATGCAAACGTAGTGTCGCAGGATTTTAAAGATGCCTCGTGGGCAGCCGATGGAGGTATTGGAGTCGATTTGATGTCGATTTCACTCGATTTACGCTATTCGCAGTACTTCACCAATACGTATAGAGTTACATTTAACAACAATCAGGTTGTCAATACAAAGGGCAACAAGCAAAGCCTCTATCTGACGTTGGGGTGGCGATTGTTTTAATAGCACCAATTAAAAAAAAGGGAGATTGTTTTGGACAATCTCCCTTTTTTGTGTGGTATAGTTTGAATTATTTGTTCACTTTCGCCCAACTGTCTTTTAACGAAACGGTTCGGTTGAAAATAAGTTTGTCTGGTGCAGAATCGGGATCTACATTGAAATAACCGATGCGCTGAAACTGGAAATTGTCCAAAGCTTTTGCCTCTTTCAGCCAGGGTTCTACCTTGCAGTTGCTTAATACTTTCAACGAATCCGGATTCAACAATTCGCGAAAATCTTTCTCTTTTTCATCCGCTGGATTTTCAACGGCAAACAGACGGTCGTAAAGACGTACTTCAGCGGGCACAGAATCTGCAACGGTTACCCAATGAATAGTGCCTTTCACCTTGCGGCTACTACCTTCCAGTCCGCTGCGGGTTTCAGGATCGTATTCCGCATATACTTCGGTTACCTTGCCGTCCGCATCTTTCTTGCATCCGGTACATTTTACAATGTATGCTCCTTTCAAACGTACCTCCTGCCCCGGAGTCATGCGGAAATATTTCTTCGGAGCCTCTTCCATAAAGTCGTCACGTTCCACGTACAACTCTCTTGAGAATGGAGCTTCGTGTGTTCCGGCACTTTCATCCTCCGGATTATTTACCATCGTTACCGATTCGGTCTGTCCTTCGGGATAGTTGGTCAGAATGAGTTTTATCGGGTCGAGTACGGCACTCACGCGGGTAGCTTTTGTGTTGAGTACTTCGCGGGCGGCATGTTCCAGTAGCGACAAGTCGATAATTCCCTCGTATTTGGTATAGCCGATTTTTTCGATAAAGTTATGAATGGCTTCGGGCGTATAACCACGGCGACGCAGACCGCAAATGGTCGGCATGCGCGGGTCGTCCCATCCGCTAACCAAGCCTTCCTGAACGAGTTGCAACATCTTCCGTTTACTCATCACCGTGTAGGTAATGTTCAGACGATTGAACTCGATCTGCTGGGGACGGTAGTCATCGGTTTTCAGTTGATCGACAAACCAGTCGTAGAGCGGACGGTGAACCACAAATTCGAGCGTACAAATTGAGTGGGTAACTCCTTCGAAGTAGTCCGATTGACCGTGCGCAAAATCATACATCGGATAGGCCTTCCATGTATAACCGGTACGATGGTGCGGATGGTCGGTGATGATGCGGTACAAAATCGGATCGCGGAAGTGCATGTTGGAGGAGGCCATGTCGATTTTGGCACGCAATACCATGGCACCTTCGGCGATTTCGCCGCTATTCATCTTTTTGAATAGTTCGAGGCTTTCGGCGACAGGTCGGTTGCGGAAGGGGCTTTCGGTGCCCGGAACGGTGGGTGAACCCTTCTGTTTGGCAATCTCTTCAGCTGATTGTTCGTCAATGTAAGCAAGTCCACGGTTGATGAGTTCGACAGCAAAATCCCACAACTGTTGAAAATAGTCGGAGGCATAATATACATTTCCCCATTGATAACCAAGCCATTTGATATCTTCCATGATGGAATCAACATACTCCACATCTTCTTTTACCGGATTGGTATCGTCGAAACGGAGATTGCAAACGCCGTTGTAGTTGCGTGCAATACCGAAGTCCATGCAGATGGCTTTGGCGTGTCCGATATGAAGGTATCCGTTCGGTTCAGGCGGGAAGCGTGTCTGAATTCGTCCTCCGTTTTTGCCATCACGAATATCTTCTTCGACAAGGGTCTCAATAAAATTAAGGCTCTTTTTGGGTTGTTCTGTCATTTCACTCATAGTCTGATCGTTTTTGCTCTTTGGTTTAGTGTTGTGTATATAGAATAATGCCAACTCTGTCAATGTGTTCTTTAAGTGATTGTTCACTTATGCGATCATAAATCACCAGATCAAATTTGTAAGGGAGGTTGAAGTATTCAAGTGATCCATAAGCTTCTAATAGATCATCAAGGCATAAATTATTTCCCAAAAGGGCAATATCAACATCCGACCCATTCCGGAAGTTGCCCTTCGCCCTGGATCCAAATAGGACAGCCTTGCTGATCTTAGGATTTTGCTTGAAAATGGATATGACATTGTCTATGTCCGACTTTTCAAAACCGTATTTAATTGCCGAAATCATTCTTTTTATTTTAACGATTCGGCATCCAGCCTCTTTTTTAAGCAACTAAGAAGATCAAAAAAATCATTTCTGATTTTATCTATTACTTCTTCCGCAGTGGCGAGGTCGTATGTATGACTTGTCAAATTCCGGCTCAGGTGCATTTGTATCCAACCTTTCCCGTTTTCAATATATCCGTCCTGAAAGCTTTGCTCGATAACTGGTTTTGGCCCGGTAATATCTTGATAACCTTTTTCTTTTAGTAAGTCTTGCAGTGTCTTCCAGCCCAATTCATAAGTATATTCGAAGGCTTTTATCAGACCTTGCTCTTCCATTTCATTCAAACTATCGGCAGCGATGAATCTTTCCAATTGAGCATAAGCTTTATTGAAACTAATGAGGCGTTGTTTCCATCGTATATCGTTGGCGTTCATGTGCTAAATTGTTGAGATTGAAATCGTTGAATATGTTACCTCAGTTTCGCACCCAGTTTTTCTTCAAACTGTTTGATAAGTTTTTGCATGATTCCGTCAATTTGCTTATCGTTCAGGGTTTTTGCATTATCCTGCAGGGTAAAGCTGACGGCGTACGATTTTTTACCGGCTTCTAAGTTCTTGCCTTCATACACGTCGAACAGCTGGACTTTCCGCAACAGGTTTTTTTCGGTTGCGTAAGCCAATTTTTCTATTTCGCCAAAAGAGATGTTTTTATCAATCAACAGTGCCAGGTCGCGTTTTACTTCGGGGAATTTTGAAATTTCCGTGAATGAAACTTTATTTCGGGTGCTTTCTGTCAACAGGTTGTTCCAGTTCAAATCAGCGAAGAAAACCGGTACGTCGATGTCGAGTATTTTCAACTGTTTTTTTGCAACGCTGCCCAAAATAGCTAGCTGTTTTCCCTGTTTTGTTTTGATAACCAAAGCTTCGGCAAAGAGGTCATTGGTAGTTTCTGTTTCTACAACCAGCTTCTGGAGATTGACTCCCAGACGGCGCAGTATGTTCAGCACATATCCTTTCAGTTCGAAAACAGAGGTTTTTTCGTCGGCACGCACCCAGCTTTGAGCCGTTTTGTTACCGGTAAGCCACAGTCCGAGGTGCATATCTTCCGAGTAGGCCGCCAATGGTTTGCCCTCTTCTCTTTTTTCTTCGTTGAAGTAGTAGCAGTTGCCGAATTCGTAAAATTTCAGATCCTGACTTTTACGGTTCACGTTGTAGGCAACGCTTTCCAGTCCACCGAACAGCAGTGTTTGACGCATGGCGTTGAGGTCGGCGCTGAGCGGATTCATCATCATCACCAGATTGGCAGCGGGGAACGAACTCAACGTTTCGTAGTAACCGGCTTTGGTGAGTGAATTGTTTAGTATTTCGTTGAAACCGCATCCGGTGAGTTGTTCCGAAATAAGGTTTTGCAGTTTGTGGCTGTCGGGTTTCGAGGAGTAGCTGATCGACGATTTTACCGATTCGCCCGGCAAAACGTTGTTGTAACCATAAATGCGCAGAATATCTTCGATTACGTCCACGTCACGCTGAACATCCACGCGGTAGGTCGGAACGAGCAGTTTCATGCCTTCCGCCGTTTCGCTGGCAATTTCTATTTCGAGGTGATGCAAGATCGTTTTGATGGTCTCTTTTTCAATTTCTTTTCCAATCAGACTGTTGATTTTGTCGAAGGTAATGTCGACTTCAAACGGTTTGGCTGGGGTGGGGTATATGTCGACGATGTCGCTGGAGATGGTACCACCGGCCAGCTCTTTAATCAACAAGGCAGCGCGTTTCAGCACGTATACGTTGTTGTTGGGATCGCAACCGCGTTCGAAACGGAACGATGAGTCGGTGTTCAACCCATGGCGGCGGGCCGTTTTACGCACCCAGACCGGATTGAAATAAGCGCTTTCGAGGAATACGTTGGTGGTATTGTCCGAAACGCCCGAGTCGAGACCGCCGAATACGCCGGCAATGCACATGCCCCCGTTCGCGTCGCAAATCATCAGGTCTTTGTCGCTGAGGCTGCGTTCGGCTTCGTCGAGGGTAGTGAATTTGGTGCCTTCGGGCAATGTTTTTACAGTCACCTGTTTGCCGGCAATTTTATCGGCATCGAACGAGTGAAGTGGCTGTCCGGTTTCGTGGAGAATGAAATTGGTAATGTCCACCACGTTGTTGATGGGACGCAGCCCGATCGACCTCAGGTCGTTTTGCAACCATTCCGGCGATTCTTTGATGGTAACCCCGGAAATGCTTACGCCGGCATAGCGCGGGCAAGCTTCGCTGTTTTCAACCGTTACGCTTACGGGTAAATTATGATTTTCAACGGCAAATGCGTCAACTGAAGGTTTAACGAGAGTGCCTTTCAGTCCGTTTACGGCCAGATAGGCAGCCAGATCGCGGGCCACGCCGAAATGCGAGGTGGCATCGGCACGGTTTGGAGTGATGTCGACTTCCAGCACGTAGTCGTCTTTGACGTTGTAATATTCTTTGGCGGGAGTTCCCACAACCGCGTCGGCAGGCAGCACGATAATGCCGTCGTGGCTGGTTCCGATGCCGATTTCATCTTCGGCACAGATCATGCCAAACGACTCTTCGCCGCGTATTTTCGAGCGTTTGATGGTAAACGACTCTTCGCCCGAATAGAGAATCGTGCCGATGGTAGCAACCACGACTTTCTGACCGGCAGCTACATTTGGCGCTCCGCAAACAATTTTC
Source organism: Bacteroidota bacterium (assembly GCA_017860295.1). Lineage (GTDB taxonomy): Bacteria > Bacteroidota > Bacteroidia > Bacteroidales > Paludibacteraceae > Microbacter. Next base: position 132,321 of record JAFNAS010000007.1, read on the forward strand.
AATGGTTCGGCAGCTCTCACATTGACGGTGGTCACATGCAGGTGGTCGGAATTCGGGTGCTCAACGCAAGTGAGGACTTCGCCGATAACCAGCCCTTCGAGTCCGCCTTTGATGGTTTGTACTTTTTCAATGCCACCGGTTTCGAGACCGATGGATGTTAACGCTTTCGATAACTCTTCGGGAGTTAAATCGGTATCGATATACTGTTTAAGCCAGTTGTAAGAAATATTCATTGTGAAAGCTACTCTTATAACATTCTTCTATTTCTTTCGGTACGAGAATAATAGTACTTTTCTTAGAGAAATAAAAGGTGATTTGTGATTTTTTTAAATGGAACTGCAAATGTACATTTTTTGCACTAAAAACCGGAAGGTTTTGTGCGAAAAACGCTGACAAATACGATTTTGATCTCTTTTGTACGAATAAGTTTATTCCCTTTGTTGAAATAAGCGTTGTCTCTCTTTGGCTAGAAGTCAGCTGCTTGTCGTTCATTCACAAAAAACTCGTATCTTCGTAGTTTAAAACAGAACCTCGCTCAGACTATGAAAATTAAGATCGTAAATCACTCAAAACATCCTCTTCCTCAGTATGCTACCTCTCTTTCGGCAGGAGTTGACCTTCGGGCCAATTTAGCTGAATCGGTTACAATGTTGCCTCTGGAACGTAAATTGATTCCTACCGGATTGTTCATCGAACTGCCTGAAGGTTACGAGGCGCAGATCCGTCCGCGCAGTGGACTTGCAATCAAAAAAGGAATCACCGTTTTGAATTCACCGGGTACGATCGATGCCGATTACCGTGGCGAAATTTGTGTGATTCTGATCAATCTCTCGAACGAACCGTTTGTGATCGAAGATGGCGAGCGTATTTGCCAGATGGTAATTGCCGCTCACGAACAGGCCGAATGGATCGAAGCCGAGGAGCTTTCGGAGACAGACCGAGGTGCCGGAGGTTTCGGGCATACAGGAAAAAAATAAACTATTCCAGAATTTCAGATTTCAAAAATTCCATAATTTGCTGCAAGTTTGGAATTGGGAATCTGGAATTTGAAACTTGAAATAAAAGGAGATGGCGTTGATGTTCTGAAAATTATTGTGGCCGGAGGCAGCGAAAAGCCTTATTTTCTGAAGAAATATGGCATGACAGAAAAAGGGTGCTTTATCCGAGAGACTGTTTCAAATTCACTTCCCATTTTCTTCGCATGACATTTCCGGTTTTGGGTGGACAGAAAGGTGGACAGAAAGGTGGACAGAAAGGTGGACAAACCATCTTGTCGGATAAACAACAGAGAATTATTTCTTTGATAGCAAGTAATCCACGAATAACCAAGAAAGAGTTATCCGAAAAGATAGAAATCAATCAATCAGCTATTTCAAAGCATATTGATGTTTTAAAGAAAAACGGTTGGTTGAAACGAACAGGTGGTGCCCGGGGATATTGGTTGCTTAGTGGACAAACAGGTGGACAAACAAAAAAATAAATGAATAAAATATCTTTCATCGGAATCATTCCGGCACGATACGCTTCTACGCGTTTTCCGGGGAAACCGCTTGCCGACATTGCCGGTAAAAGCATGATTCGGCGGGTATATGAACAGGCGTCGCAAGCGCTCGATACGGTGGTGGTGGCTACTGACGATCAACGTATCTACGATGCTGTGCAGGCATTCGGTGGAAAGGCGGCGATGACTTCCGACCAACACAAAAGCGGTACTGACCGTTGCTACGAAGCGCTGACCAAAACGGAAGGCAGCTTTGACGTAGTAATCAATATTCAGGGTGACGAACCGTTTGTGAAACCCGACCAGATTGAAGAGCTGAAAGCTTGCTTCGATGAGGCCTCGACACAAATTGCCACGTTGGTGAAACCTTTCTCGGCCGACAACGATTTTGAGGTGTTACTCAATGCCAATTCGCCGAAGGTGGTCTTCAATGCCAATCGCGAAGCGCTCTATTTCAGCCGTTCCGTCATTCCGTACTATCGCAATGCAGCGCATACCGAGTGGTTGAAGAAGCAGACTTATTACAAACATATTGGCATGTATGCCTATCGCGCGCAGGTGTTGGGCGAAATTACCAAATTGCCGCAATCGCCGCTCGAACTGGCCGAATCGCTCGAACAGCTCCGCTGGCTCGAAAATGGTTACCGGATCAAGATCGGCATTACCGATACCGAGACTATCGCCATCGATACCCCCGAGGATCTGAAACGGGCTAACGAATGGTTTTTAGATAGAATAAAGAACAAAGAGTAAAGAACAAAGACCTATGGCTCGCATGTCTGAGGTTATAATCGTAAATGACTAAATTGTAAATATAAAATGACATTATCTCCTCTTTTTGCCATCTCTCCTGTCGATGGCCGTTATCGTTCGAAAGCAGAACCGTATGCTGCTTATTTCTCCGAGTATGCCCTGATCCGTTACCGTGTTCGGGTAGAAGTAGAATATTTCATCGCGCTTTGCAAACTGCCGCTGGAACAGCTCACGGATGTCGATGCCTCCGTTTTTCCGGCGTTGCAAAAAATATACACCGATTTTACCGAAGAGGATGCGCAACGCATCAAGACCATCGAGCAGACTACCAACCACGACGTGAAAGCGGTGGAGTATTTTCTGAAAGAGAAATTCGATCTGCTGGGTTTGCACGACCATAAAGAGTTTATCCACTTCGGATTGACTTCACAGGATATCAACAACACATCGGTGCCGCTTTCGGTAAAAGAGGCGCTCGAAAATGTGCTTTATCCCGAAGCCGAAAAGGTGGTGGCTACGCTGCAAAAGATGGCCGACGACTGGAAAGATATTTCGATGCTCGCCAAGACTCACGGACAACCGGCATCGCCCACACGTCTGGGTAAGGAGATTATGGTATTTGTATACCGCCTCGAAGAGCAGTTGAAACAGTTGAAGGCGGTGCCTCTGTCGGCTAAGTTCGGCGGCGCAACCGGTAACCTCAACGCACACCACGTGGCCTATCCCCATCACGACTGGAAAGTTTTCGGTAATAAATTCGTGAGCGAATCGCTCGGTTTGCAGCGCGAACAGTGGACGACGCAGATATCCAATTACGATAATCTGGCAGCCGTGTTCGACGGTGTGAAACGTTTCAATACCATTTTGCTCGACCTGTGCCGCGACATCTGGACCTACGTTTCAATGGAATATTTCAAACAACGCATCAAGGCGGGCGAAGTAGGTTCGTCGGCGATGCCGCACAAGGTGAACCCCATCGATTTTGAAAATGCGGAAGGAAACCTCGGCATATCTAATGCCATTCTGGAACATTTGTCGGGGAAATTGCCGGTATCGCGTTTGCAGCGCGACCTGACCGACTCTACCGTTTTGCGTAACGTGGGAGTGCCTTTTGCTCATTCGATGATTGCTACTCAAAGTATTCTGAAAGGATTGGGCAAACTGTTGCTCAACGAAAGCGCTTTGCACCGTGATCTGGAACATAACTGGGCGGTGGTTGCCGAAGGTATTCAGACCATCCTGCGTCGCGAGGCCTATCCTTCGCCTTACGAAGCGCTGAAAGCGTTGACCCGTACCAATGAAGCTATCACTGAAAACTCCATCAAAGCCTTTATCGAAACCCTGAATGTGAGCGAAGAGGTGAAACAAGAGTTGAGAGCAATCACACCGTTTAATTATACGGGGGTGTAATCCGATTTTTATATCTAAAAATAAAGAAGTGAATAAATTTCTTCAAATTCTTATCCGTTTTATACCGCCGTATAAAAAATATGTGGTAGGCAGTATCGGGAGCAACTTGCTTTCGGCGATGTTTACGCTATTTTCTTTCGGCGCCATTATCCCAATTTTGCAAATCCTTTTTGGCATTGAGAGTGCAACGTATACATACAAAGATTGGAACTTTAGTAACTCGTGGGGCGAGATAGGAGCTGCTGTTAAGAACAATCTGTTTTGGTATATATCAGACACCATTCATCAGCAGGGAGCCATTACTACGCTGGCTTTTCTGGGTATTTTTCTGATTATTGCCACCATGCTGAAAACCGGGTTTTCATTTCTGGCCAGCTATTACACGGTGCCTATTCGTACCGGTGTTTTGCGCGATTTGCGTCGCGATATTTTCAGTAAGATACTCAATCTTCCCATCAGCTTTTTCTCCGAAGAACGCAAGGGTGATATCATGTCGCGTATGACGGGTGATGTGGGCGAGATAGAGAATTCTGTAATCAGCTCGCTGGATATGATCTTCAAAAATCCCATTCTCATATTGGTATATGTTGGCACATTATTCTGGATAAGTTGGGAACTTACTTTTTTTGTGATGATATTGCTGCCGATAAGCGCTTATCTTATCGGGACGGTGGGGAAGAAATTAAAAGCAAGATCGTTGATCGGTCAGCAACAGTCGGGGCAACTGTTATCGCAAATTGAAGAAACGCTGGGCGGATTGCGTATTATCAAGGCTTTTAATGCCGAAGATAAAGTGAAGGCTCGTTTTGCTCAAATCAATGAAGCCCTTCGTCGCACCAATCTTCGCATCAATACCCGCTATTTGCTGGCGCATCCGATGAGTGAGTCTCTGGGTACGGTTGTTATCGCCATACTTCTCTGGTTTGGTGGAATGCTTATTCTGACGCATCACAGTAGCATCACGGCTCCGACATTTATCTACTATCTGGTTGTTTTTTATAGCATTATCAATCCGTCAAAAGATCTTTCGAAAGCGGTCTACAGCATTCAAAAAGGGCTTGCTTCGCTTGAGCGGGTGGATAAGATTCTGAAAGCGGAAAACACGATGAAGGAACCCGATGTGCCGAAAAAATTAGGCACTTTCGGGGATAAAATCGAATATAGAAACGTTTGGTTCAAATACAAAAACGATTGGGTATTGCAGGATATCAATGTTACGGTCGAAAAGGGAAAGACGGTGGCTTTGGTAGGACAATCGGGTTCCGGTAAGTCTACATTTGTAGATCTTTTGCCCCGTTTCTACGATGTTGTGAAAGGTGAAATAGTCATCGACGGAATAAATATCAAAGAGATCGGATTGCAGGATCTAAGGGCTTTGATGGGAAACGTCAATCAGGAGGCTATTTTGTTCAACGATACGTTTTTTAATAATATCTCTTTCGGTGTAGAGAACGCCACTATGGAGCAGGTGATAGAGGCGGCCAGAATTGCCAATGCCCACGACTTTATTATGGCAACCGAGATGGGTTACGATACCAATATCGGTGACCGTGGAGGTAAACTTTCCGGGGGGCAACGTCAGCGGGTGAGCATAGCCCGGGCTATTCTCAAAAATCCGCCGATTCTTATTCTCGATGAAGCTACGTCGGCGCTCGATACCGAATCGGAACGATTGGTGCAGGATGCCATCGAAAACCTGATGAAAAACCGTACTTCCATCGTGATTGCTCACCGTCTGTCGACCATCAAGCGTGCCGACGAAATTTGTGTAATGCACGAGGGTCGCATCGTGGAGCGGGGCAAGCACGACGAGTTGATTGCGCTCGACGGCTATTATAAACGATTGTGCGACATGCAGTCGTTTTGATGATACGGCGGAGAGAGATGGTTGTTTGCGAACAAACCGTCTCTTTTTGTTTTTGTCGGGTTCGGTTGCGCGATGATATTTTCGATAGCAGCAATCCGATCTTCATGTGCCGCAAACGGATCTTTACGTGCCCGGAAGTAATATTGCACTGACTGAATGTCATCTTTGTATGCCGGAATGTCGTCTTTAGGTGATCTCTTCGCATGAAGATGCGAAGAGATCACATCTTCGGGTAACGAAATCACATCTTTCAATGCCCGCAGGTCATCTGTAAGGGTCGTTTATTGCAAAAGATCGTGTGACATACAATCGTTCTGATCTTTTGTTTCAAAAAAAATCAGAGACATAACTATTCATCCTGAGAAGTCATGGCTCTGATTATAAAATACTTTTGTTAGTAATACTAATTTCCGCCACCTCCGCTGTTGCTGCCACCTCCCTTCAAATCGTCGTTCTGTATTCCTCGACGGGCTTTTTTTACTTCCATACCCATTTTGCCGAAGTTGTAGGTCAGACTACATCTGAAGGTTCGATTCGGATAGACCGTTTCGCTGTGTTGCGTATAGTACAGGTCATTATAATTGGAAATATATTTTTGTGTTTTTTGAAAAGGATTTGAGATAGACAGGTTTAGCGACATTTTTTTGTTGAAGAATAGTTGCGACATGCTGATTCCGCTGTAGGAATAGGTAGACGATTTCCCCTGGAGCATGATGCTCGGAGAGTAGATGCCTCCGTTGAAACTGATGGAATTGTTTTTCCATAACACAAAGCGGGCTCCTAAATAGTTGCTGTAGGTAAATCCTTTATTGGTGATCGAATAACCGTTGTTGGCTTTCAGTTTTATATAGCGTCCGCTGCCGTTGTAGTAAATGTTGAATTTCTCACTGGGACGATAGGATACATATACGTTCAGGCCGACATTCATATCGGTACCGATGTTTTGATAGGTAGTTGATTTTACGCCGTCCGAATTAATGGAAGAGATACGTTCGATGGAGTTGTTGGTAAAGGCGCCTCTACCGGTCAGACTGAAATTGAATTTCGGAGCAAACGAACTGTATCCCAATTCGAATGAGTGGGCAATTTCCGATTTGAGATGCGGATTTCCAAAAGAGATGTTCTGTGGGTCGGTAGTGTCTACATACGGATTCAGATACCAGATGCCGGGGCGATAGAGCCGTTGCGTGTAGGAAGCTTTAATATTTCGCCCGGGTTTTAGCTGATAGTTGAGTGTGATGTAAGGAACTACATTTTGTAAATGATTGTCGAACTTAACTACAGTGGAAGAGGTGGAAGTCGCATCGTTCCACGTAAACTCGGTTCTGAGTCCTCCTTTTGCGGTCAACGTTTTTAATTTAAATACATAGCCGGCATATGCGCCGAGTATATATTGGTTATAGTCCAGCTCGTTGCTTTTAGCCTGGTTGTAATCCCACTCGTTGGTGAGCGTATTTAGCAAATAGGTATCCGAATTACTATCGTTTTGCCGGTAAATGGCTTTGACGCCGCATTCGATCTGATGCATTGCCGACAACGGATCGTAATAATCTACCTGAAGGGTTTGTTCCCTTGTCAATGCATCGGTTACAGAGCGTTGCGAATAGGGTGAATAGTTGAACGTGTTGATGATGTCCGATTCGAAGTTGGATTTATTCGGATTATTGTCGAGTTTGTACGATATAGTGAATGTCTTCTCCGGTTTTTTGAAAGTGCGTTGATAGTCGATATTGCCCGAGAGTGTATTGTAATTGGTTTTACCGTTATTCGCATTGTCGAAATATTGTGATCGGGTATTGTTAATATCCTGTACATCGGTCGACGAGAGGGAATTGGATCGGTAAGAGTAGCCGTATCCCCAAAACGAAGTGCTGATTAAATTCAGCGAATCGATTTCATAACTTGCCTCTCCCGAAAAATTACTCGATGATCCGTTATAGGTCGAATTCCCGGATGAGGTGGTTGTGTGGTATGTATCGCTCAAAAGATTTGTTCTGTCGGAGGTGTATTTGTTCTCCGGTTCTGTAAAATGGTTGTACGAATACCTTCCGGAGAAGCTGAATTTGTTGATTTTTGTGGCCAGATAGAGGCTCCCGTTATATCCTCCTCTGGAATCAAACCCGGTATTGAGATTTCCGTTGTATCCCGACATGCTTTTTTTACTGGTGATAATGTTGATAATACCACCTACTCCTTCGGCATCGTATTTTGAAGATGGATTGGTAATTACTTCGATATCTTTGATACTGTTTGCCGGCAGGCTTTTGAGTATGTCTTTCAGGTTGTTCGACATCATGGAAGAGCTTTTCCCATTCACTAGCACTTTGAAATTGGATTGACCGTTGAGCGATATGTTATCTTCCGAATCGACGGTTATCAACGGTATCTTTCGCAGCATTTCCAATACGTTGGATGTCTTCGCTTCCGGATCGGCATCCACGCTGTAGGTTAGTTTGTCGGGGTCGACCTTTACCAGCGGTTTCTGAGCAACGATCGATACCTCTTTCATCACAACTCCCTCCTCCAGGGTAACTTTACCGACATCGGTTTTTGTATCGGTAACGTTGGCTGTCACCTTGGCCTCTTTAAATCCCATAAAAGAAACGATGACGGTGTATTTACGCTTCTCTTTCACATAGAAGGCGAATTTTCCATTGATGTCGCTACTGATTTTTTTTATCGTTTTTGCACTGTCATTTTGTAACGTAACGGTGGCATACGGAATATTTTTGCCGTTGGAGGCTTCTACCGCCTGTCCGGCAATTTGATACGGTAGATTCTTGTTTTCGGCATGTAGCATCAAGGCTCCGAAAAGTAAGCACAGAAGGGTAATTGTTTTATACATGGATTGATTTAATAAAGGAACAAAAAACACTTAACTCATCGTATGCAAACCTACGATAATTTCGTAATTATGCAATGAAGATGGTTTTAATTTAAATATTTTTATTTGATATGTTTTACATTAAAACGCACCTATCCTTGATGAATGCGAATTTGTCTCCGGATATGTAGTAAATCAGATAAGAAATTTTAAAAAGAAGGGCGCTTCCAATTGTTATTTTATTTCACGAATCGGAAATATATTTCGGGACGAATGCGTCCCGAAATAGTTATTTGTATGGCTTTGAAACGATTTTTTCGCTACAAAAAAGGAGACTTTTGGAAAATAATGTCGGAATTATTTCTCTTGCGCTACCTTTTGTAAGGCACTGCTCCAAAGCTCTATTCGCGAATCGGGGGTGATTGTTTGAGAGACTTCCCGAATGTTGACTCCCGAAGAAAACACTCCACCCCGAAGTACAAGATTGAGTTTATTAATTCGATTTTCTTTTTCAATACATAATTGACCCTGATCGCTGACGGATGCATTCAGATAATTGATTTTGGAGTTGAGGACAACTAGTTTGGAGTCCTTTTTGGAGATATTCACCTGCAATGAATCAAGACCGAAATTAGTCAGTTTGCACGATATTTTGTCAATCACAACCTGTTTGATGTCCGGGATGGCTAATATGCCTTTGGCATTGTGTTTAAGCCGAACTACCAATCCCGAATCGGTTATCTGCCAAGATGCAAAAGCTTCATTTTGCAACATCAGCATGTTGCTTTTGCCTTGTGTAATCGAAAAATTGGAGTCTCCGGTCCAGATATCAATGCTGTCGGGTGCAATCACATACACCCGGTCGATGGTTTTATTGAGGCTGTGTTTTGTATAATTGCGATACGGATCATTCCAGTTGGTGTGGTCATACATTTTTTTGAGTCCGGCGGCGTTGATTGCAAAGCCGATAATAAACACAATGAACGTGCCTATTATTATAATGTTACTTGTCTTCATATACTTGTTTTTTTCGTTTGGATACAATAATTGGATCTACGTTTCAGATACTCATTCGGGTCGGAGAGAATCGTTGTTTTTATTCGTTTCGTTTTGAAAGTCGGCTCTGAATCTCTCGAAGCGTGCCGTTACCTCTTTGAAATCGATTTCCAGTAAGAGAATCGTCTTGAAAATGTCGGGTAGGGTATTCTCCAAAAAAGGATTTTGCAAGATCTCCATCACTTTTTGCCTGGCATTGGCCGCGATGAAGTAGCCGATTCCCCGCCGGTTGTAGATGATCTCTTTTTGTTCCAGATATTCGTAGGTGCGGATAACCGTGTTGGGGTTGACCTCCAGCTCTATGGCCATTTCGCGGGTCGATGGAATTTTATCTTCTTCTTTGAAGATTCCCTGCAGAATTTTCTCGCACACTCTGTCGGCTATCTGGATGTATATCGAATGTTTGTCCTTGAATTCCATAGGTCAGAGTTGTTTTTCTTTTATCTTGAAATAGAGTACAAACCAACAGACATAGATCAGATAACTAGGCAGATATGGAATGCCTTTGTAGACCATTTGACCGTATTCGTGGTTTTTCAGGAAGTCAATTGTATCGTAGCTGCAGCTTCTGAATCCTTCGATGGGTAGAATCCAGTTGAAAGTCAGCCCCGGAAGTGCATAAAAGAACAGAATGAATAGAATGATGATGGCAATAGAGATTTTGACAATGGCATGCCGCTTGAAGGTGTGCATCCCCAGCAAAATGAGCGATTGCATCGTGAGAATAACCAATATGGCTTCTTTCATTGTTGATATTTCATATTTTGAAAAGAGAGGGGAGGTTGTGTGGTGGAACGTATCGTACATAGAGTGCATTACCGGAATTGATATGGACAATGCAGCTCCAAATGCGATTAACATTACCGGAACCATAAACAGAAATATCGCCGCCAGTTTTTCGAGGGTGCTTGTCGGTTGGGTGAAGTAAGCCAGTTGCTTGGTGTGCGTATTGATGGTGCGGAAATAGGCCAGCAAAATAAAGGCAGCGCTGACACCAAATGAGATAATGAAGGTAGGCAAGGTATCGAAATGGGCATAGTATCCCTGATTATTTAGATCCCAGGAATTGGATTGATACAGAATAAAGAAATCGAAGGCCATGAGAACAATGAATGACCCGATATACAACAGGTAATTCTCTAGCCACTGCTTACGAACAAGCAATGCAAATCGTTTGATAGAAAAAATATTGTTCATCTCTTGGTTAATTTAAATTGAAAATCTGGTTAATCTTTTCGGGACAATGTTGCACTCCGTTGAATAATAGCTCCATATCGAGTTGCGAATCTTCACTGTTCACATTGTTGAGCAGAATGTTATGCCCTTTCAGCGAACTTTCGGAGTAGATAATTTCCTTATCGTTGCTTACCGTTTGTACGGTCTTGAAGCAGAGCTTTTGGGTGATGGATTCAACATTTTCATCTAATAGAATGCGGTTGTTGTGTACAATCAGCAGATGGTCGATCAGGCTCTCCAGATCGCGCACTTGGTGGGTGGAGATGATGATGCACCTGTTTTCGTTGGCAATGGATGCCATAATCCGTCTGAACAGTCTTTTGGATGGAATATCGAGTCCGTTGGTAGGCTCGTCAAACAGAAGGAGGCGTGTGTTTGTGGCAATGCCGAATCCGATCATCACCTTTTTCTTCTCTCCGTACGACAGAGAACGCAGGCTATTGTCAGGACTGATTTCAAATTCTGCGAGGTAACGATGAAACTGCTTGATGTCGAATTCCGGATAGAAGGGTGCATTCAGGCTGACGAATTTGCTGATTCGCATATCCGACATGTAAAACTCTTCCGGCAAAAAGAAGAGTTCGCGCATCAGCGAAGGGTTTTTGCTGGCCGCTTTCTCTCCCAGTGTCGTGCACGATCCGGAAGAAGGAGTTGCCAACCCGCACATCATTTTGAGCAGTGTGGTTTTTCCGGCTCCGTTTTTGCCGAGCAGTCCATAGATGGAGCCCGGCTGAAGTGTCAGATTTAAATTGCTGAACACCTCTTTTTTCTTTGAATAGGCAAAGGTTACGTTGTTCAAGGTTATCATACTCTATTTATTTAGTGTTCTACATAACTAATACACTGCAAATATAATAGCTTTGTTGATTATTTCCAAGTATTTCCCGAAAAAAGGTATTTTTATTTTATATATTGCTGTTTATTATTGCATTATAAATAAAAAATCCCGGGGCTGTTAGGCCCCGGGAGTATCTGTCGGACTATTTTATGCTTAATTTTCGTCGGTTTTTGGAGTTTCGTCGGGAGATTCTGCGGTAGTATCGTCTCCTATTTCGGCATTCAGGTCGGCTACAACCTTGGGCAACTCTTCTACCGGAACATTTATCTCCTCTATTTCAGAGGAGGGAGTCGGTTGATCGTCTTCCGTTTCCTGTTCGGCCGTATCTTCCTTCATCCGTTCGGTTATGCAGTGAAAAACGCGTCCCGGGAAGTTCTCCACCCAGCGCAGGTTATGCGTGGCAATAATCACCGCAGTACCGGCTTTGTGTATTTCGTAGAGCAAAGAGATCAGTTCGTTTCCGTTTTCACCGTCTAAGTTCCCGGTGGGCTCGTCGGCCAGAATCAATTCCGGAGAGTTGAGCAGCGCACGGGCAATGGCAATGCGTTGCTGTTCGCCTCCTGATAGTTGATGCGGCCACCTCTTTGCCTGTTTCTGCATGTTGACTTGTTGCAACACTTGCAGCACCTGATTTTCGATTGCCTCTTTGTTTTTCCAGCCGGTGGCTTTCAATACAAATGCCAGATTGTCGAACACGTTGCGGTCGGGGAGGAGTTGAAAATCCTGAAAAATGATACCTATTTTTCTTCTCAGAAAAGGAATTTGCGTTCGTTTGATTTTGCGTAGGTCGTAGTCGAAAATGCGGGCTTCGCCTGCTTCGATACGCAATTCGGCATAAAGCGACTTGATAAACGAACTTTTTCCGCTACCGACTTTACCCAGAAGATATATAAAATCGCCTTGTGAAACTCGCAGGTCGACACTGCTGAGTACCGTTACATCTTCGTGACAAATATCAACGCCTTTGTACGAAATAAGCTCTTTTGCTTCCATTTATAATCTGATTTTGTAGGTATTAATCGTTGAAGCTCTCCATCGCTTTCTGGAAAATGCGCCGGCTTTTCGATCCGTCTATTTTTCCCGAAGGTCCGGTGATGCAACCATCTTCGCAGGCCATTACTTCGATGAAGTTTCCGGGGGCTTTCCCTTTGGCGAAAGCACGAAGCAAAGCTACATTTTTTTTGTCAATATTGGCAACTAAAACAGGCTTTATCGATACGTCGGGATACATTCCCTGAACGGCAGCGGCGACTCCACCCGAACGGGCAAACCCTTTACCTGGTTTGGGAGCATCGCAGCATACGGCACCGTCGGACGATGGTGTGATCTCAATTTCAAGTCCTTCAAAAACTGAATCGAGCTCTTCAAAGGTCCAGACGTAATCTACACTTTTATTGTTGAACATCTCTTTGCGTTTAGCGACACACGGCCCGATGAAGGCAATTTTTGCATCGGGATATTTCTGACGTACGATTTCAGCCGTGTAGTACATGGGCGACTTGGTTGTCGAAACGAAAGGTTTCATCTCGGGCAAATGTTTGTTTACCAATTCGGTATATGCCGGACAACAAGAGGTGGTCATAAATAGCTGACCCTCTTCGAGTTTTTCACGCAGCTCTTCACCTTCGTTACGAGTGGTGACCATGGCACCATGGGCAACCTCTTCTATGGCGTGGAATCCGATGGATTTGATGGCCTGAAATATGTCGGCAATCGGGTTTTCGTATTGCGACATGATAGAAGGGGCGGGGATGGCTATTATCTTTACTCCGTTTTTGATGGCTGTTAGTACGTCAAATATTTCAGATACTTCAAAAACGGAACCGAAAGGGCAAGCGTTGATACATTTTCCGCAGTAGATACATTTGGTTTCGTCAATTTTTTCGATGCCGTTTTCATCTTTTGAAATGGCTTTGACCGGGCAAACTTCTTCGCAGGGAATGGGGATGTAAACGATCGAATGGTAAGGGCAAGCCTCTTTGCAAATGCCGCAACTGATACATTTGGAATTTTCGATGCTTGCCTGTCCGTTTTCGCGAAATACAATGGCACTTTTGGGACAGTTCATGGCGCAGGGACGTGCCACACAGCCACGACATAGGTTCGATACCACGTAGTTGACCTTTACGCACGAGGTGCAGGCTTCGTCGACTACGGTAAGAATGCGGGGATTTTGAGGGCGTGGAGCCAAAGCCTCCCGGGCATAGGCAGATAAGGGTTTGAGCTCATCCTCTTCCTGATCGATGCCAAAACCGAGGATCGGCAACATTTTGTATTTGATTACCGCGCGTTCTTTGTGAATGCAGCACCTACCCTTAGCTACTGCATGTTTTGGAGACATTTCAATAGGAATGCGGTCGATGCTTTCTATCATTTTATCTTCCTTCCAGAGTTTGACAAGTCTGGAAATGAGCACTCGGCGCACAATCATCGTGTTATTTGCAAATGCCATTGATACAAAATATTAGGGTGATTTTTCTTCGTTGTATTGCTTAAATTTAGTGTGCTAAAAGGACAGATTCAGGTTGCACGGAGAGAGTGTTTTTTCGTGTCGCAAAGGTAATACTTTTCGTTTAATTACCGAAAATGAAAAAATGAAGATTATCGAAAGGTGAAATTTGTTGTGTTATCTTTGTGTTTGTGAGTGAAAATAGATATTTTTGTCAAAAATACATTGAATATCAGGCATGAAAAATTCAACAGCAATCACTACCGGTAAAAAACTGTTTGTTTTGGTAGGTAGCTCTGTCGGTCTTACGATTTTGGCTTCTCTTGTCGTTTCGGTTATCTTACTCTTTGTATCAATGACTCAAGGAGGGAATGTAGAAATGGCGAATACGAATATAACGTTTTTCAAAATATCGCAGCTTGTCATTACGATAGTTACGTTCTTTGTGCCGGTAGTGATTCTGTCAAGAATGTGTGGCATTAAAAGTACCTCTTTTGTGCAGGCCGACAAAAGATTTTCGGTTACAGCACTTTTATTGGTTTTTGTGGTGATTATTTCCATTCAGCCGTTTATGAATGCGATAGCCGAATGGTTTTCCGGTTGGTCACTGCCCCCTTCGTTGTCTTGGCTGGAGCACTGGCTAAAAAATATGGAGAAACGTAATATCGACCTGATTGGCCGATTTTTAGATGTTCATTCTGTCGGAGGATTGGTGTTAAATGTTTTAGTGGTGGCGATTGTTCCGGCCATTTGCGAAGAATTTTTCTTTCGTGGCGGACTTCAACAAGTGTTTTATGAAAAAATGAACAAACATACCGCCGTTTGGTTTACTGCTATTATTTTCAGTACTGTACACATGGAAGTCAGTGGTTTTCTCCCACGCGTGATGCTCGGTGCTTGTTTTGGGTATCTGTTTGTCTGGACAGGTACGATCTGGCTGCCGGTGGTTGCTCATTTTATCAATAATCTGATCGGAGTCGTTGCCGAATATCTGATCTATAATCAGTTCGCCGGCAAGAGTTTGGAAAAGATCGGAACCGGAGATACGTTGTGGGTTACCTGTTGTGGATTGGTATTGTTTTTCGTAGCTTTGGGATTTATCTTTTGGCAAAGAGAGAAGAAAGTCTGCTTCTTAGTGCGTGATAAACAGATAAATGAATCTTCTCTGATTTAAAAATGGCACATTTACTGCAACATCTGATACATCTCATTTTTCCCAATCTTTGTCTTGTTTGTAATGAAAATCTGGTGGGAGGCGAAGAGTCTGTTTGTTTTTCGTGCTTGTCCAAACTGCCGTATACCGATTTTCATCTTCACTCGGCAAACGAGGTAGAGAAACGGTTTTGGGGGAAATTTCCGGTGGAACATGCTACGTCGCTTTATCATTACAAAAAAGCAACGGCTGGACAGTATCTGCTTCATGCTTTGAAATATAAAGGTGAAAAACAAGTCGGAACTTTATTGGGTAGGCAATTGGGACTACATCTTTCACAATCTCCTTTTTATCAGGATATTGATCTGATTGTTCCGGTGCCGTTGCACCCTAAAAAATACAGAAAAAGAGGGTATAACCAGAGCGAATGTATTTGCGATGGCATAGCAGACGTGTTGCAGGCACCGGTCGATGCCACGAATCTGGTACGATTGATCGAGAATCCGACTCAGACCCGCAAAGGGGTTTATGAACGATGGGAGAATACGAAAGGCATTTTCGGATTGGTAGATGCTTCAGTATTTGCAGGCAAACACATCTTGCTCGTAGACGATGTGTTGACAACCGGTTCGACGCTTGAAGCTTGTGCTCAGGCCATTCTGGAAGCACCAAATGCGAGAATTAGCGTGGTGACCCTTGCTCTCGCTTAATCGAGTGATTACTCGTTCAGACGGGCAATGATGGTTTCGTTGCCGACCGTTTTTTCTCCGTGAGTAACATAAACCTCAGCATCCAGTGGTAGGAAAATATCGACCCGAGACCCGAATTTAATAAAACCGAGATGCTCGTTCAGATGACATGCCTTTTTGGGAGTAGCATAGGTTACGATGCGGCGAGCCAACAATCCGGCAATTTGCCGTACCAATATTTGCGTTTTCATTGGAGTTTCGATCACGACGGTTGTGCGCTCGTTTTCGGTACTCGATTTGGGCAGATAGGCGGCAAGATAGCGCCCGTTGTGGTGTTTGGAATATTTGACAGTTCCAGCAATGGGATACCAGTTGGCATGCACGTTGAAGACCGACATGAAAATCGAAATCTGGATTCGTTTGTCTTTGAAATATTCGTGCTCGACAGTCGGTTCCACTACCACCACTGTTCCATCGGCAGGGGCAATCACCAGACTGGGATCGTCAATGTCGCCGGGGCGGTTGGGATTACGAAAGAAATAGGTAAAGAACATAAAGGTCATCACCGACAGTAGAATATTCAGTATCCAGATCAGTTGTGAAAATTCAAGATAAACCAGTAGATTTATTGCCAGCAATGTTACAAATATTCCCAACAATATCCATCGCCCTTCTTTGTGGATCTTTATTCTTCCTTTTTTCATTGTCTCTATGGCATGTCGTTTGCAGGACAAACGAGTAAGTTTTTATAATTGATAATTAAATGAAATAGCTTTCTCCGATCAGAAGCGCCAGATAAATTAATATTGCCGGAGTGGCAAACAACAGGCTGTCGAAACGGTCGAGCATGCCACCGTGACCTGGAAGTATGTTTCCCGAATCTTTGATGTTGAATGTTCGTTTAAGCAATGATTCGGCCAGATCTCCGAAGGTGCCGAAGATGACTACCAGTACAGCAAACCTAATCCATCCAACAGTTGACAAAGATGAGGAAAAATATGCAAATATCAAAGAAGCCACACATGCAGCCAGCAAACCTCCGATGGCGCCTTCCCACGATTTCTTGGGAGAAATGCGTTCGAACAGGCGGTGTTTGCCTAATGTTACTCCAAATAAATAAGCTCCGGAGTCGTATGTCCATATCAGGACAAACAATGCTAACAGGAATTCGGAGGCAAATGAGTTGTTTAACAGATTAAGCATACTGAATGGCACGACGACATAAATTTGCCCCAGAAAGAAATAGGCCCAGTTGTGAATCGGGTTTCCTTTTTGTGCAAACAATTCGCCGATTACGATGCCGAAGCAAAGAATGAGATAGACCGCCATAGCAAGCAAAGCATATTTGGAAGAGAAGTTCCAAAGCCAGGCCGAACAATAGAGGCTCAGTCCGGATATGGTTGCTATTAGCTTATTGATAGATGCTTTGTCTCCTGCATTGACGAGCGTGTAAAACTCCCAGAGGGTGAGTGCTGTCACGGCAAGAAACAGAATTGCAAATACAGTTTTTCCCAATAAAATAGAGCCGATAATAGCTCCTACAAAAAGAATCCCGGTAATTGCTCGTTGTAGTAAATTCTTCATTTAAGATACATTTCGTTGGTTGAAGACACTGGATTTATACCAGTGTTTCTTCCTGATCCTGTGTGTTTGAAGGCTCTTCTGTCGCAGGAGTTTCTGGGGTAGTTTCCTGTTTTTCTGCAACGGGTCCTGTTTCAGAGATCAATTCGTCTGCTCGTGAAGTCCACGGACGTTTTCCAAAGATACGTTCCACATCTTCCGAAAAGATCACTTCCCGATCAATCAGCAATTCTGCCAACTGATGGTGGCCTTCCACGTGTTCTTTCAAAATGGCTTTTGCCCTTTCGAATTGTTCGTTAACAATGCTTTTTGCTTCCGCATCGATCAAATCGGCGGTCTTGTCGCTATAAGGTTTTGTGAAGCCATATTCGTAGGCACCGGTTGAATCGTAGAAACTGATATTCGACAATTTGTCGCTCATGCCGTAATAAGCAACCATGGCATAAGCCTGTTTTGTCACACGTTCCAGATCGTTCAGTGCTCCTGTCGATGGGGTTTCGAAGAACAGTTCTTCGGCGGCACGTCCTCCTAAGGTGGCACACATTTCGTCCAGAATATGTTCTTTGGTAGTTAACTTGCGTTCTTCCGGGAGGTACCAAGCGGCACCCAACGCTTCGCCTCGGGGAACGATGGTTACCTTCACCAATGGGTTGGCATAACGTAACATCCAGCTTACAGTGGCATGTCCGGCTTCGTGGAAGGCAATCGATTTCTTTTCGGCCACAGTGGTGAGGCTGGTTTTGCGTTCCAACCCGCCAACAATTCGGTCGACCGCATCCAGAAAATCTTGTTTTTCAACAATTGTCTTGTTTTTCCGGGCTGCAATCAAAGCCGCTTCGTTACACACATTCGCAATATCAGCGCCTGAAAATCCGGGCGTTTGACGTGACAAAAATTCAACGTCAAGAGCTGGGTCGATTTTAATCGGGCGCAGATGTACTTTGAAAATATCGATACGTTCGTGCAGATCGGGTAGTTCGACATGAATCTGACGGTCGAAACGTCCGGCGCGAAGCAGGGCTTTATCCAAAATATCGGCGCGGTTGGTGGCACCCAGAATGATTACGCCGCTGTTCGATCCGAAACCATCCATTTCGGTCAGCAACTGATTGAGCGTATTTTCCCGTTCGTCGTTGGCTCCCATATTTGGATTCTTTCCACGGGCACGTCCGACGGCGTCAATTTCGTCGATAAAGATGATACAAGGAGCTTTTTCTTTGGCTTGCCGGAAGAGGTCGCGTACGCGGGAAGCTCCTACGCCCACGAACATTTCCACAAAGTCGGATCCCGACATGGAGAAGAATGGCACATCGGCTTCGCCAGCTACCGCCTTTGCCAAAAGGGTTTTACCGGTACCCGGAGGGCCTACCAACAATGCACCTTTTGGAATCTTACCTCCCAGTTCGGTATATTTTGAAGGATTTTTCAAGAATGCTACGATCTCTTCTACTTCCTGTTTGGCTCCATCCAATCCGGCAACATCTTTGAAGGTAACTTTCAGGTCGCCGTTTGTTTTGTCGAATAACTGGGCTTTAGACTTCCCTACGGAGAAAATATTGCCGGGGCCTCCGCCTGAACCTCCGCTCATACGACGGGAGAGGAACACAAAGAAGGCAATCATCAAAGCAATCGGGAGGATTGAATAGAGAAATGTATTGAAATAATCGTTCTCTTTCTGATAAAAGACTTCGCCCGTAAATTGCTTATTATCGCGTTCCTGTGATAGAAAATGTTGTATCTCTTCTACCGATCCGAATTTCACGGTGATTACCGGATTTTGCTGAAACTTTGCCGAGTCATTTCCGAAAATAGCACCTAAACGACCCTTTTTGATGGTTGCCTGGGCATAGTTTTGATTGGAGACGACGGTTATTTTGTCAACGTAGTTGTTTCTGACGAAGCCTTCAAAGTCGGAAAATGAAACTTCCTTGTTACTCCCGGTTTGGGCAAAGAAAGTCATTCCTACCAAAACTATACCGATCAGAGCATAGATCCAGTAGAGATAATTTTGGCGGTTGTTCGGACGTTTCCGTTGCGGATTGAGCGGATCGGAATTTTGAGGTCTTTTAAATTTATTGTTTGATTCTGGTTCCATATATTATAAGGTATAGGCAAAATTAATTTTGACTTATGATGGAAATACCGGATATATTCTGTTTTTCAACTATAATTATGCTAAATCAGGAATTTCAGTGATGTCGGCATCGGCCCACAGGTGTTCGATGTCGTAAAAATGACGGGGCTCACGCTGAAATACGTGCACGATTACCTGTAGATAATCCAGCGCAATCCATTGCGCATTTTCCATACCGTCCATGGCAACCGGTTTGGTTTTGGCATGTTCGCGTACATAATCTTTTACCGAGTGGGCAATAGCGTTTACGTGGGTGTTTGAATCACCTTCGCAGATGACAAAATAACTACAGCCGGCGCTGTCAAATTTTGCCAGATCGACAACGACGATGCCTTTGCCTTTCCTCTCCTGGATACCTTCTACGATGGTACGGACTAAAATATTATCAATCATTTAGAATAAAGAGTATTTCTGTTTTATGTATGATTATGTTGGAATACAGCTTATTATCAGTGTTATGCGGGATAAGCGGGATCTTCCTAATAGTTTGCAAAGATAGTGTTAAATTGCAACATTACCCAACATGTCAGATCTATCGGAAAATTCTGTAACAGGAGGGAATATATTCAATTCTTTCAAAAAGTGTGCCATAAAACGTTAGTGGCTGACATAAAAAAAGTTGTTGAAAAGTTTTGTACTTGAAAAAATTAGCGTACTTTTGCAGTCCGAATTATTATCCCGTGAAGTGAAAAGTGTGCAAGACTGTTAAGCGAGTGAAATCAAACGGATTAGCCTACGTCTGAAAAGTAGCTTTTAATTGCTGCGCACGAAGTTATTATTCAAAAATTAATCATGCTCTTTCTCCATGTGGTGAATGGGGAGACGGCGTACAAATTATTCGTATGAATACTTTAAGTTATAAAACCATCTCTGCCAATAAGGCAACTGTTCAGAAAGAATGGGTGGTAGTGGATGCTACCGATTTGGTACTGGGACGTATGGGTTCGAAGGTTGCAAAACTTCTTCGTGGCAAATACAAACCCAGCTATACTCCGCACGTGGATTGCGGT
This sequence comes from Bacteroidota bacterium, assembly GCA_017860295.1. Lineage (GTDB taxonomy): Bacteria > Bacteroidota > Bacteroidia > Bacteroidales > Paludibacteraceae > Microbacter. The sequence continues at coordinate 152,822 of JAFNAS010000007.1, forward strand.
GACAACGTGATTGTGATTAATGCCGAAAAGGTGCAATTGACGGGAAATAAATGGACGGACCGTGTTTACTTGCGCTATACCGGTTATCCCGGTGGTCAGCGTGAAATGACTCCTGCCAAATTGATGGCAAAAAGTCCGGACAAACTGATCCGTAAAGTGGTTAAAGGTATGCTTCCTAAAAACCGTCTCGGTGCTCAGTTGTTACGCAACTTGCATGTGTATGGTGGTGCAGAACATCCACACGAAGCACAACAACCCAAAGTTATTGATTTAAACTTACTTAAATAAGAGATATGGAAATAGTAAATGCCATAGGAAGAAGAAAAGCGGCTGTTGCCCGCGTTTTCGTTACCCCGGGAAAAGGTGAAATCACTATTAACAAGCGTGAGCTTGGCGTATATTTCCCTTCGAGCATTCTTCAATATGTTGTGAAACAGCCTTTAAATAAACTTGGCGTTGCCGAACAATACGATATCAAGGTAAATCTTGATGGCGGCGGCTTCAAAGGTCAGGCCGAAGCACTGCGTATGGCTATTGCCCGTGCAATGGTAAAGATTGATGCAGCTAACAAACCTGCTTTGAAAGCAGAAGGCTTCATGACTCGTGACCCACGCGAAGTGGAACGTAAGAAGCCGGGTCGTCCTAAAGCACGTAAGAGATTCCAGTTCAGTAAACGTTAATATTGCCAGTGGTTGGACATTTTTGTCCGACCGGCTTTTTCTGTTACTATCGAATCTATACGAAGTTTAGTATCTAAACCGGAAAGACTTTCCTTTCTGAAAATTGCAGGGAACTACTTGCCGGTTGAGTATCTACAGAATGTAAACTTATTAAAAACAACAAAATGCCAACAACAAAATTCGAAGACTTATTGGAAGCAGGTTGCCACTTTGGTCACCTCAAACGTAAATGGAATCCCGCTATGGCTCCCTACATTTTTATGGAGAGCAACGGAATTCACATCATTGACTTGCACAAAACAGCCGTTAAAATCGACGAAGCTGCTGCTGCCTTGAAACAAATTGCAAAATCAGGTCGTAAGATTCTGTTTGTTGCTACCAAAAAGCAAGCAAAAGAAGCAGTTGCTGAAGCTGCTCAGGCAATCAGTCAACCTTACGTTACAGAACGTTGGCCGGGTGGTATGTTGACCAACTTCCCGACAATCCGTAAGGCAATCAAGAAAATGAGTACGATTGATAAAATGGCTACCGATGGTACTTTCGATAACCTTTCGAAACGCGAAAAATTACAAATTACCCGTCAGCGTGCCAAGCTGGAAAAGAACCTCGGTAGTATTGCCGACCTCGTTCGTATGCCTTCCGCTCTGTTCGTTGTTGACGTGTTGAAAGAGCAAATCGCTGTTCGTGAAGCAAAACGTTTGGGTATTCCTGTTTTCGGTATTGTCGATACCAACTCAAATCCGGCTGACATTGATTTCGTAATTCCGGCTAACGATGATGCTACAAAATCGATTGATATCATTTTGAAAGCTATGGTTGCTGCAGTTCAGGAAGGTTTGCAGGAGTTGAAAGTTGAAAAGGTAGAAGCCGAAAGTGCAGAAGAACCTCAAACTCACGAAAAACGAGTTCGTGGCGCTAAGAAAGTACGTATTCACAAAGACGACGAAGTTGCTTTGAATGCCAAGGTAGCCGACAAATTTTTGAAACCTACGGAAGAATAACTCTTAGACTTAGTATAAAAAATGCGTTACTGACTTGGGATTTTCTTAGGTTCGTGGCGCATTTTTATTTATCCCGAAATACATAAATATAAATCACTTAAAATAAAAACAGTATGGCAGTAACAATGGCAGAAATTTCGAAATTGCGTACCATGACCGGCGCCGGTATGATGGACTGTAAAAACGCTTTGACTGAAGCTAACGGCGATTTCGATACAGCAGTTGAAATTATTCGTAAAAAAGGTCAGGCTGTCGCTGCAAAACGTAGCGATCGCGAAGCTTCTGAAGGTTGTGTTTTGGCAGGAACAAACGGTGGCTTTGCCGCTGCTTTGGCGTTGAAATGCGAAACCGACTTCGTTGCTAAAAATGCTGACTTCGTTGCTTTGACACAATCGATTCTTGATAAGGCGCTGGAAGCAAAACCTACAACTAAAGACGAATTGTTGGCGTTGGTTATGGATGGACGTTCTATCGCTGAGCACATTACCGAACGTACCGGTATCACGGGTGAAAAAACAGAATTGGATTATTACGAATTTGTAGAAGGTGGTACGGTAACAACTTACATCCATCCGGGTAACAAATTGGCGACTATCGTTGCCTTTGCTGAAAAAGATGCGGAATACGAAACCATGCACGGCGTAGCAATGCACATCGCAGCAATGTCGCCTGTGGCTATCGATGAATCTGCCGTGCCTCAAAAGGTAAAAGATAACGAGCTGGCTGTGGCTATCGAAAAAACCAAAACCGAACTTGTTGCAAAGGAAGTTGAATCTGCATTGAAAAAAGCTGGCCTCAACCCTGCTCATGTCGATAGCGAAGACCACATCGAATCGAATATGGCAAAAGGCTGGATCACCGCAGAGGATGCCGCAAAAGCACGCGAAATCAAGACTACGGTTGCCGCAGAAAAATCAGCGACCTTGCCTGAACAGAAAGTAAACAATATTGCTGCAGGCCGTATGGCTAAATTTTTCAAAGAATATACCCTTGTAGAACAAAAGTACGAAGGTGGTGGCGAAGAAGCCGGCAAAATAACCGTAAAAGAACTGCTTGCCAAAAAACATTTAACCTGCGTTGCATTCAAACGTGTAACGTTGAATCAGGAATAATTGTTTCTGCCAATTACATATAACGAACAGCCGGCCTTACTTAGACCGGCTGTTTTTTTGTAACTTTGTGGAAGTGATTTTGCAGCCCGAAAAATTGATGTTTGGCCTGTTAATTGGTAAATTGTAATCCCGATAGCTATCGGGAAAATCGTAAATAGAAATGGCTATTATAAAATCTGTCAGAGGATTTACTCCTAAAATAGGAAAAGATTGTTTTATTGCAGATAATGCAGTGATTGTAGGTGATGTGGTGATTGGCGACGGGTGCAGCATCTGGTTCGGCGCGGTGATTCGTGGCGATGTCAACTCCATCCGTATCGGAAATCATGTCAATATTCAGGATGGTGCGGTGCTACACACGTTGTACGAAAAATCGACCATCGAACTGGGTGATTATGTATCGGTAGGGCACAACGTTACCATCCACGGGGCAAAGGTGAAAGACTATGCGTTGGTAGGAATGGGGTCGACGGTACTCGATTATGCCGTGGTGGGCGAAGGTGCCATCGTAGCTGCAGGCGCTTTGGTGCTTAGTAAAACGGAGATTGAACCGAATACCATCTGGGCCGGTGTTCCTGCAAAGTTTGTAAAGCAGATGGAAGAGAAACAGTCGAAAGAGATCAATCAACGCATTGCGCACAACTACGAGATGTATGCCGGCTGGTACAAAGACGAAAATGACTAAGCAAGCATTATATTGGTGATCAATATATTGAATAGTAAAATCAGTACGCTGCTGTGAACAACTGCATTGGTACTGGAAACTCCCACTTCTAAAGCGCCTCCGAAGGAATAATACCCGTAAAAAGAAGAAACGGATGAAATGATAAAGGCGAAAAAGAGCGATTTCACGATGGAGTAGGTGACGTAAAACGGATTAAAGGCATACTGAATTCCGTAAACAAAGTCGGAAACTGTGATGATGCTGGAAAACATACCTACGCAATATCCACCGATGATACCCAGAACCATGCTGAAAATAACAAGGAACGGCATCATTACGACAAATGCCACAATCTTTGGAAGGATGAGATAATTGGCCGAATTGACTCCCATGATTTCCAGTGCATCAATTTGTTCGGTAATGCGCATGGTGCCAATTTCGGAAGCTATATTCGAGCCTACTTTTCCGGCAAGGATAAGGCATAAAATGGTTGATGAGAATTCCAGCAAAAGCGTATCGCGCGTAACTAATCCGGTTGAATATCTGGGTAGAAGGGGATTTGACGTATTGAGCTGGGTTTGAATGGTCATAATGGCACCGATAAAGATGGAGATGATTACCACAATGCCCAGCGAGCGCAGTCCAAGTTTTTCCATTTCCAACGGCAACTGACGGAAAAACATTCGCCAATTGTCGGGACGGGTAAAAACCTTGGACATCAAAAGACCGTACTTGCCGATTAGTTGAAATAGCTTCATTCAGACACTTTTTAGTGCTGCAAAGATAAAGAAAAAATCCGGTTTGCGGGGAGATTCGCTTTGCATCGCTACCTGCTGTAGTTGAAAATCGCTATCTTTGTAAGCTTCCTCGTTTCGTTTTGCAAAAACAATGATTGACCAGATTACCGTAGATAAAATTATCAATGCCGCCCAGATTGTGGAGGTGGTATCCGACTTCGTGACCTTACGCAAGCGTGGGGTCAACTACGTGGGTTTGTGTCCGTTTCACGACGAGCGAACGCCTTCGTTCAGCGTATCGCCGGCCAAGGGTATTTGCAAATGCTTCAGCTGTGGCAAAGGGGGTAACGCGGTCAACTTTGTGATGGAGCATGAGCAGCTGTCGTATTACGAAGCGCTCAAGTATCTGGCTCGCAAGTACCATATCGAGGTGATCGAAAAGGAGCTTACGCCCGAGGAGATTGCCCATAAAAACGACCGCGAGAGCATGTTGGCTCTCAATAAATATGCTCAGGCTTATTTCTCCAACATTCTGCATCACTCGTCTGAGGGTAAAAACGTCGGCATGAGTTATTTTCATGAACGTGGCTTCCGGGAAGATATCGTTAAGAAATTTCAGCTTGGCTACAGTCTCGACCAGCGCGATTCGTTCTCAGTGGAGGCGTTGAGCAAAGGGTATAAAAAAGAATTTCTGACCAAGACGGGCTTGTCCATCGAGCGCGACGACGGGAAGATCTACGACCGTTTCTGGGGACGTGTGATGTTTCCCGTGCATACCCTTTCGGGCAATGTGGTTGCCTTTGGCGGTCGGGTACTTAAAAAGGACGATAAAACGGCCAAGTATGTCAACTCGCCCGAGTCGGAGATTTATCACAAAAGTAACGAGCTCTACGGCATCTTCTTTGCCAAACAGTCGATCGTAAAGCACGACCGCTGTTTTTTAGTGGAGGGTTACACCGATGTAATATCGATGCACCAGTCGGGTGTGGAGAACGTGGTGGCATCGTCGGGAACCTCGTTGACGCAGGGTCAGATACGGTTGATTCACCGCTTCACCGAGAACGTGACGGTGATTTACGACGGTGACGCGGCCGGTATCAAAGCGTCGATACGAGGCATCGACATGTTGCTGGAAGAGGGTCTCAATATCAAGGTGGTGTTGTTACCTCCGGGCGAAGACCCCGACTCGTTTGCCAAAAGCCAGAATGCGTCCGATTTTATTGCCTACATCGATGCCCACCAAACCGACTTTATCCGCTTCAAAACCGGGCTGTTGCTGGAAGAGGCAGGAAAAGATCCTATCAAGCGGGCGGCTCTGATCGGCGATCTGGTACGCAGCATTGCCATTATTCCGAATAGCATTATCCGCTCGGTCTATGTGAAGGAGTGCAGCGTATTGCTCGATGTGGACGAAAAATTACTGTATGCCGAAATCGGGAAAACCCGTCAAACGAAACAGGAGCGAGAAGCCGCAAAGCCTATACCTGTAACTTCATTGTCTCCGACGCCGGAAGAGGCATCCATGGCGGGAATGCCGGGAGCAGCGTCGTCGGTAGCGGGATATGCTAATCAGGACGAAGAGCGTAATATCATACGGTATCTGGTACGATACGGCGAACAAGTGCTCTATTATGTGAAACCGGACGAACAGAGCGAGGAGGTACCGGTTACCGTCGGACAGTATATTATGGATGAGCTTGCCCGTGATAATCTGGTGTTGGAACATCCGCTCTATGCAAAAATATTGGAGCTTTTCCGGGAGAATGCTTCTAATGAGGGGTTTGTATCCGAACATTTTTTCGGGCAACATCCCGATCCGCAGGTGAGTTGTCTGGCGACTGACTTGTTGACCGACAGGTATGTGTTGAGCAAAATATACAGCAAGATGTCGAAAGTGGAGGAGGAGTCGGATCGTTTGATAGAATTGGTGCCGCGTGTGATCTTCGAATACAAAAACAAGCTGTTACTTGCCACCATCAAGGATAAGATGGTAGAAATGAAAAAGGCAAATGAGCAAAACAATATTGAACGGCAGGAAGAGCTGATGCAGGAGATAGGCAATCTGAATGTGATAAAATCGCAATTAGCGAAAACGCTCGGCGAGAGAATAATATTGAAATTATGAGAATGCTTGAGGGCTAAACATTCGACGTTGAACATTAAACAATGAACATAACGGTGGAAGGATTGGTAATTAAAAGTACCGGCAGTTCGTATTGGGTGCTCCCCGACGACAGCCCTGATGTGTTGGAATGTAAAATAAAAGGGACATTCCGCATGCAGGGTATTCGCACTACCAATCCGGTGGTAGTTGGTGATCGGGTAGGGGTAGAGGTCAACGAAGGGCAACTCTCGCTTATCACCACTATTTGCGACCGGCGTAATGTCATCATCCGCCGGGCATCCAACCTCTCCAAACAGGGGCATATTCTGGCGGCTAATATCGACCTGGCGGCATTAGTCGTTACGGTGAAGCACCCGGAGACTTCGACGGTGTTTATAGACCGTTTCCTGGCCTCTGCCGAATCGTATGGCGTACCCTCTGTGTTGGTATTCAATAAAACCGACCTCTATTCCGAGGAGGATAACCGCTATCTGGATGCTCTGATCATGCTGTATGAGAGCCTTCATTATACCTGTTTTAAGATTTCTGCGTTGACACAACAAGGCATCGAAGAGCTGCGAAAAGAGCTTGAGGGTAAAATAACGTTGCTTTCGGGAAATTCAGGAGTAGGGAAGTCGACGTTGCTGAATGCGTTATTGCCCGATGCGGCGGTGAAAACAGGTAGCATCTCCGAGTATCACGACAAAGGAATGCATACCACCACCTTTTCCGAGATGCTTCCGTTGCCTCAGGGAGGATTTATTATCGACACGCCGGGTATCAAAGGGTTCGGACTGCTGGAGGTTACTCCCGAAGAGGCCGGCCACTACTTCCGCGAAATTTTTGAGACATCGCAACAGTGCAAATTCTACAACTGTACCCATACGCATGAGCCCGGCTGTGCCGTTATCGCAGCGGTGGAATCACTCACCATCAACCCCTCGCGCTACCACAGTTACCTGAGTATTGTCGAAGATAGCGTACCGGGAAAGTACCGGTAACCGGATACTCTCCAAGGCGTTTGAATTGTTCCTGTTAATGTGCTTCGAGCCAGTTTTTTCCCACACCGACGTCTACTTTCAGTGGAACGGATAGCGACAGGGCGCCTTCCATCTCGCGGGTGACGATGCTTTTTACAATGTACAATTCATCGGGTACCACGTTGAAGTTCAATTCGTCATGTACCTGTAAAATCATTTTTGAACGCAGCTGCTCTTCGTGGAAACGGCGGCTGATGTTGACCATTGCAATTTTGATAATGTCGGCTGCGGTGCCCTGAATGGGCGCATTTACGGCATTTCGTTCGGCAAAACCACGTACGTTGGCATTGTGCGAATTAATATCCGGCAGGTAGCGTTTGCGGTGCAACAGGGTTTCAACCCAGCCGTTCGACTTGGCAATTTCAATACACCTGTCCATGTAGATTTTTACCTGCGGGTAGGTGACAAAATAGCCCTCGATCAACTCTTTGGCCTCACTTCGCGGAATGCCCAGCCGGTCGGAAAGGCCGAACACGGAGATGCCGTAAATGATGCCGAAGTTGGCGGTTTTTGCCTTCCGCCGCATATCGGAGGTTACCTCTTCGATGGGGAGGTGGTAAATTTTTGCAGCCGTGGCTGCGTGAATGTCGTGACCCGATTTGAAGGCATCGATCATGTTGCCATCCTGACTGAGATGCGCCATGATGCGCAGTTCGATTTGAGAGTAGTCGGCCGATAAAAAATGGCAGTCGGGTTCGGCGATAAATGCTTTACGAATCTCCTTGCCCTGTTCGTCACGGATGGGAATGTTTTGCAAGTTCGGATTGCTTGAGCTGAGACGACCGGTGGCAGCTACCGCTTGGTTGAACGAGGTGTGCACCTTACCGGTTTTGGAGTTGATCAGCGCCGGTAACGCGTCGATATAGGTACTCAGCAGTTTCTTCAACCCACGGTATTCGAGAATCTTTTCTACAACCGGATGCTTTCCCCGTAACGCTTCCAGAATCTCTTCGTTGGTAGAGTATTGCCCGGTCTTGGTTTTCTTTGCCTTTTCCATGATTTTCAGCCGGTCGAACAACATCTCTCCCACCTGTTTGGCGGAGCTGATGTTGAACTCCATTCCAACCATGGAGTGCACCTCTTTCTCGATATTCAGCATGTCGTTCGTCAAAATCTCGGACGACTGTTTCAGCGCAACTCCATCAATCAGTACACCGTTCTGCTCCATTTCGGTCAATACCCGCATCAGGGGCATCTCGATGTCGAAAAGTAACGATTCCAGTCCGGCTTCTTTTATTTTGGGCTCCAGTTGTTGTTTCAACCGGAAGGTGATGTCGGCATCTTCAGCGGCATAGTCGGTAATTTTTTCGAGAGGAACCTGCCGCATGGTGAGCTGATTCTTCCCTTTCGATCCTATCAGTTCGTCGATATGAATGGTTTTGTACGCCAGCATAATCTCCGCCAGATAATCCATGTTGTGGCGCAATTCGGGCTGTAACAGGTAGTGGGCAATCATCGTGTCGAAGAGTCGCCCATTGATCTCTACTCCGTAGTTGGCCAGCACCAGCAGGTCGAACTTCATGTTCTGGCCTATCTTTTCAATCTCTCCGGCAGCAAAGAACGGCTTGAATTCGTCTACAATCTGCTGTGCCTCTTGCTGATCGGCCGGTACGGGAACGTACCAGGCTTCTCCCTCTTGCCAGGCGAAAGACATACCGACCAGTTTGGTGGTGAACACATCGAGCGAGTCGGTCTCGGTATCGAAGCAGACGGAACTTTGTTGCAACAGGCTATTTACCAGCTTGGCTCGCTCTTCGGCTGTAGCTGCAGCATGGTATGTGTGCGGAGTGGTGGCGATGGTTGCCAGATGACTGTAGGCCGACGCGGTTACTTCGAGTTCGTGTGTTTCGGGATTTACGTCGCCGAAGAGAGAGGTCTGTTGAGCGGCCTCTTTGGTTGCCGGTTTATTCGCCTGAGCTGGCGATAAGCTTTTCCGGGTGAGCAGTGTTCTGAATTCCAGTTCGGCAAAGAGGGCTGACAATTTCTCTTCGTCAGGTTCCTCCAGCACCAGCGACTCTTCGTTCAGGTCGATGGGCACGTCAATTCTGATGGTTGCCAGAAAGCGCGAGAACTCTATCTGCTCTTTGTTGTTCTCGATCTTATCTTTGAGCGCTCCTTTTAGTTTACCGGTGTTTTGCAGCAGGTTTTCGATGCTTCCGAACTCTTTCAGTAGCTTGACGGCTGTTTTTTCACCTACCCCCGGGCAGCCGGGAATATTGTCCGACGCATCGCCCATCAGTCCGAGCAGGTCGATGACCTGTTCGTGGCTGTCGAGGTCGAACTTGGCTTTTACCTCTTCCGGTCCCATTATCTCGAATCCACCCGAATGCTTGGGTCGGTACATGAAAATATGATCCGATACCAGCTGACCGTAATCCTTATCGGGAGTCATCATGTAGACATCATAGCCCACAGCAGCCGCCTTTTTTGCCAGCGTTCCAATCACATCGTCGGCCTCGAAGCCGGCCACCTGCAAGACCGGAATGCGGTAGGCCTCCACCACCTCTTTGATGATGGGAACCGCTTTGCGGATATCTTCCGGTGTCTCTTCGCGTTGCGCTTTATAATGCTCGTAGGCTTCGTGGCGGAAGGTAGGACCGGAAGGATCGAACACAACGGCAATGTGCGTCGGTGTCTCCTTTTTCAAAATCTCCTCGAGTGTATTTACAAAGCCCAGAATAGCCGAGGTATTCAGTCCCTTGGAATTGAATCTCGGGTTTTTGATAAAGGCATAATAGGCTCTGTATATCAATGCGTAGGCATCGAGCAGAAACAGTCGCTTAGAGGTATCGTTTGAAGGGAGGTTGTTTTCCATGTCCGGAATATATTGTTATTTACGATTTATTCATTTACGATGTACGATTGGAATCTGAATCTGTTCTTTACCACAAAGAACGCAAAGTGCATCGCAAAGAAAAACACTAGGCTTGCTTTGTGGTTCTTCAGATTTTATTTTCAAATTCTCAAATTTCCAAATTTTCAAATCGGGTTACGGTTTATAGCTCGACTGCTCCATTATTTGCTGGTAGTTGTTGTTGGCCATCAATTCGGGCAGCGTAACTTTCGGGTGATGCTCCATGTATTGTTTGATGATTTGCCAGCCAATCCAGATTCCTACCCGTCCCGGTGACTCCCGCGAAACGGCAGAGGTGAAAGGCGCATCGTTGAAATAGGTGGTCGACAGCATCGGATCATTGCTGAACAATTGTCGTTTATCCATAATGTTGAGCCACATCGATTTTTCATTCTCTTTGCACCATTCCATCTGCGTTTTGGTGTATCCCATCAGCACCTCCGGTTGCTCGTCGGGCATCAATACCGACAACAGGAACATGACTTTTCCTCTGAAAAGCATGTTGTCGAGAAATTTATCGGTATATGGCTGAGCAAACTCTGTCATCAAAAAGGCAGTGACAAAGTCGGGTGCTACCTTTTCGCGACGCATGTTGTAAAGCAAGTAGTCGTACACTCCGGCTTTCTTGTAACCGTAGTATTTTGCACCCAAATAGTTATCTACGCTGAGTGAAATGATGTTTTCGTCGACCACCAGCGATTGATTGAACATGGAGACATGCAGGTAGAGCTGCGGAATTTTTTTCTCCGGGAAGAAATAGTGAATCCGTTTGAACGCATCGGTTACCTTCTTTTGAATATCGGAAATGTCGGCATACTGCCGGAGCGATTCGCGAAAGACACTTCTTACCGTGGTGTCTTTCAGAAACAGAGTTGCCATTTGCATCAGCTGTCCGTTATTGTCGCTATTGAGTTGCATTATTTTATTGAAATAGAGGTTGATATAAGCCGATCCGTATTTTAGGTTCAGACCATTCAGACCCTCTGCAACATGCTTCGGATCGACCGCATTGAGGTCTTTGTCGAAACGATGGATCGGAACATTGAGCGATATTTTATCCACGTCGACGTCGAAACGTCCGTGATGCTTACATCCGGGAAGAAGTAGCGTTGCAAGGAAAATAAAAACCAGATGTTTATAATGAGTCATGATTCAATATGTTGTGAGTATGTTTTGGTAAAAGTTAGGGGAGCCCTACTTCGGAAATAACCGGATAGTGGTCGGAATATTTTACATGGGCAGCTCTCGACGATATGGGGTGAAATGAGGGATCGACCATAATGTAGTCGATGCGGAACGGAAATAGTTTGTGGCTATAAGTGTTGCCATATCCGGTTCCTACCGTGGCGTAGGTGTCTAACAAATCTTGCTTGATGGTAGTATAGGTATACGAAACCGGCACATCGTTGAAATCACCGCAAATAATGATGGGGTAGGGCGATTCGTCAATGGTTTTTGCAACAATGTCGGCTTGCTTTGCTCGTACGTTATAGGCCTCATTCATTTTCGACGAAAATTTTAGGATAACGTCACGAAACAGATGGGAGTTGAAATCACCCACAAGATCTTCGTAGTGTCTTCTCTCATCGGCCGTAAATTTGTAGGACTGCATGTGATGGTTGAATACCCGTATCGTTTTCGAATTTACTTCAATATCGGCGTATATCGTCATGTAATATCCCTTCGAGAATTGACACATGCCCTTATAGTCGATCGGATATTTTGAGAAAATAGCCAGTCCTTCACTGAATACATCTTCCGAAACAGAATAATGGATAAAGTGGTATGGATATTTTTTTAGTCGTTTCAACACATTTTTTTCGGTTGTTTGTCCCGATTTGTTGTAAACATAGAATTCCTGAAAGCAAACGACATCCGGATTTTTCCGGTTAACGAATGCCAGTAGGCTGTCCATCGTACTCTTTCGTGACGGAGAAAACTGGCTGAAGGCATCTATGTTGTAGGTCATTATTTTCAGGCGGTTCGTCACATCGGTTGTCGTCCGCTTGATAAGGTGAATCGGGAATGTGTTGCAGATATTGTTAATGCAAAGAAAGCAGGTAACTAGAGAGATGAAAAGCGTTTTCCATTTGCGAAAAATGAGCCAGAACAGGATGAATGCAAAGTTAATAGCGAGGATAAAAGGGAAAAAGAGGCCAAAATAAGCGAATATAAGCCAGTGAGCCGGACTGACAAGTGTGGTCAGTTTGCCCAGAAGCATTGCTACAGCGGCTATGATATTGAGCGTGATAAGTAGTATTTTAATGCTTTGTCTCATGAAATTGACAATTTTTCAACCGTCGAATCATTGAATGGAGAAATCGTTGACCCTTATAAAGGACAATTAACAGTCAGCCTCAGTTGTAGCAAATCTTTCCATCGTTATTTGCTGTTCCGGTCAAACAGAGTTTTTCTTTCCTCGTTCGATAAACTGCCGTATCCCGATCGTTTTATTTTTTCGAGAATGCGGTTGAGTTCTTCTTCGTTGTTTCGTTGTTCGTGACGGTAATCACGGTCAGATTTCGGTCGTGCCTGAGTTACCTTAAATTTGCGGGGTTTTCTTTCGAAAAGGACGATGGCTTTGTCAATCGCGAGATTAAAGCGTTTGGTAATGTCTTTGCCTGTTTTCATCCGTTTGGCAAACCAAAATCCCAACAAGGCACCACCAACATGAGCCAGTTCTCCGCCTGCATTTTCTCCTGTAACACTCAGAAGGCTAATTAAAAAAGTGATGGTGGCAACATACTTCAGTTTTATCCTTCCCAATAGAAACAAAGATACGTCGTAATTGGGAGAATAAGTAGCTACGGCAACAATAATTCCCATGATGGAGGCTGAGGCACCCAATAATAAGGTATGCTCTTTGACGGGAGCAAAGTAGGGGAAAATATTGAATGAAGCGATGTATACAACAGCTCCGGCAACGCCTCCGAAGAGGTAGACTCCCAATAGCTGTTTCGGCGAAAAGCAGAGCAGAAACAACTGTCCGAATCCGAAGAGACAGAGCATGTTGAAAAGAATATGCAATACATCGGTGTGCAGGAACATGTAGGTGAGGATTGTCCAGGGTCTTACTACCAATGTACTCAGTCCAGATGGCAGTTCGAGGTATGATAACCATACGGACGATTCAATGGCACACAGTCTCAGAATGATAACGGCAAGTTGTACAATAACAAAGGTTACAATGTTGATATACAACAGTTTTTTAAGCATAGTTGCCTGTTGGAACGAGCGGTTAAAATCGTTTATCAGAGACATAATTAGAATAAATTATTTCCGTTGCGGGCACTTCGTTTCCATATCAATATCAGAATTAATCCGAACAAAGCGCCACCGAGGTGGGCAAAGTGAGCTACGTTGTCGCCCGAGAAACTGGCAACTCCCAAGAAAAGCTCAATCAGGGCATAGACCGGAATCATGTATTTGGCTTTAATCGGGATAGGCAGGAATAGAAGAAACAGTCGTGCATCGGGAAACACCATGGCGAAGGCCAGTAATATACCGAAAATCGCTCCCGAAGCTCCCACCGTCAAAGGTTCTCCGCCTACAAAATTGACGTTGGTTATTGCACTGCCAATTTCGGGGTAGATGCTCAGGCTCCACATCACCTCCTGAGTAATGGCCGCGCCGATGCCGGTAAATAGATAAAAAAATAAAAACCGTTTGCTTCCCCATACCTGTTCCAGTACCGGACCGAACATGAACAACCCAAACATATTGAAAAAAATATGGTTGAACGAGGCATGTTGGAACATGTATGTCAGTAGCTGGTAGGCATGAAAATCTTTTGATTGCCAGTAGTGAAGACCTAGCATAGAGTTCAAATCAATGCTCGCAGCACCCGGAAGTACGACACTTGCAAGCCAAAATAAGAAATTTATGACCAGTAAATTTAAAATTACCGGTGGAAATGAAGACAAAAAAGAAGGTTTGTAGTCGGTCATAATACGAAATTTGAAGCAAAAATAGAGAAAAAAAGAGCTCTTTTTATGCTGTTGAACATGTTTTTTGAGTAAACTCAGTCTTTTTTTGTAAAAAAAAGGTTCTCTGGTTGTTTTGTTAAGGGAATGTTTTATCTTTGCAAACAATATTTGGGATTTGCCCCGCTGTTTTTCTAACCATTTAAAATTAAGAGTATGAATAAAGGTGAATTAGTTAATGCTATTGCTGCTGAGGCAAGCTTGACAAAAGCCGATGCAAAAAAGGCTTTGGATGCAACTGTTGGTGCTATTACTACAGCTTTGAAAGGTGGAGATAAAGTAAGCTTGGTAGGTTTTGGAACATTTTCTATTGTAAAGAAAGAAGCTCGTAAGGGTATTAATCCTGCTACAAAACAACCTATCGACATTGCTGCTAAAAAAGTTGCAAAATTCAAAGCCGGCGCTGAATTGGCTGAAGCAGTTCAATAGTCGTTACTACAAACTTAAAAATGGAGGCTGCCCGTGTGGACAGCCTTTCTTTTTTCAAGACGTTTGCTTGTGTAAGACAATTTGTCACATTTGTTAATGAAAGAACGCATCGAGCTTCTTAACCGAATCGCTCATGCAGAATACGATTACGTGATCGTTCGGCTGAATAACAGTATTCCCGTTTACGGTAATTCCTTTTCCGTTGCGGATTAATCCCCCGATATTTACATTATTTGGAAGCTGCAGATCCCTCACGCTATCCAATGTTACTCTCGATCCCTCTTTGACCACAAATTCCATTACCACCGCTTCCACGTTGGTCAAACATTTCACATTCGAAATGTTGGCATTCAGCGTCAATTGGTAGAGATGGCTTGCCGTCAGTAGTTTTTTATTCAGAATAGCCCCGATATCAAGATTTTCGGACATCGGGATGTATTCGATATTTTCAATCTCGGCGATTGTCTTTTTGATGCCGAAACGTTTTGCCACCGAGCAGGCCAAAATGTTGGTTTCCGAATTATCGGTCAGGGCAACAAAGGCGTCCATATCTTCAATATCTTCTTCTTTCAGCAGCTCTACATCGCGGCCGTCGCCATTGATTACCAATATATTGTTTAGTTTTTCACCCAATAAATGGCTTTTTTCTTTGTCGATTTCAATCAACTTCACACGCATGTGGTCGGGTAGTTGAGCTGCTGTACACTCGGCAATGCGACTACCTCCCATAATCATAATGTTCTGCACTTCGTATTCCACTTTCCCGGCTTGTTGGCGTACAAAATCCAGGTCTTCGGGAGCCGTAATAAAATAGACTAGGTCGTTGGGTAAAATCTGATCGCTCCCTTTCGGAATGATGGTTTGGTCGGGACGTTTGATAGCTACGATACGATAGTGTGCATGGTCGAAATAGCCGGACGAGAATTTTTTATTGACAATCTCGGCATTGGAACGCACTTTGATGCCTACCAGCAACATAGCTCCGTCCTCAAAGGCCATGTATTCGCGTTGCCAGGTGGCTTTCAGGGCATTAATTATTTCCGTGCCTGCCAAATGCTCGGGATATACCATTGAGTTGATTCCCAGTTGTTGAAAAAAATCCTTATTCTCGGGCTGAAGATATTCGCTATTATCAATGCGCGATAGAGTTTTTTTAGCTCCTAGTTTGGAGGCCAGTACGCAGGCAGTGATATTTTCCGTTTCGGAAGGGGTAACAGCCACAAAAAGGTCGGCACTCTCCACTCCGCTCTCTCTCAGGCTGGCAATTGAAATGGCCTGACCGGCTACAGTTTTAATATTCAGCGTGGTTTTAAGCTGTTTCAGTTTTGCTTCATTGGCATCCAGCATCGTGATGTCCTGACTCTCTTGCGAGAGAATCTTGGAGAGATGGGAGCCGGTTTCGCCTGCTCCAGCAATTACTATCTTCATAGCGATTTGGTTTGAATGTCGGAGCTTACGTCTTTTTGCATCTGTTTCTGCACGAAACAGCAATACATCGGGCGTTCTGCCGAAACACGAATTAATTTTGGTTAGATTTTCGTAGCAAAGTTACTCATTTTCCCGGCTGGATGCAAAACCGATGAGTGATGGAAAAATAAAATCGGCAAGAGAAACATCATCAGGTGCCTCTTTTTTTATTAGAACGGTGGCCATGCCAAGTGCTTTGCCGAACAGAATATCGCTACGATTATCTCCGGCCATAATGCTTTGCTCGAAATTTATTTCAGGGAAGTCTTTTTTTGCCTGTAATGCCATTCCTCCGTTCGGTTTACGGCAAGGATCGTTGTCGTGGAGCGCTGTGCAATAATAGATTGCATCGATGCGTCCTCCTGCTTTTCGGATGCGCTCCAGCATAAAGGCATGAATCTTCTGCAGATCATTCTCGTTCATCTTTCCCTTGCCGATACCCCGTTGGTTGGTGACGACAATAATTTTATCGAATTGGCGAGCGAGGATGGCAAGGGCTTCCGGCACCTGGGGTAGAAACTCAAATTCGTCAACCGATTTTACATAATCGTCGGGACGATGGACGTTGATTACGCCATCCCTGTCGAGAAAGAGATATCGTTTGTTTTTTAGTGAATCGGTTCTATTTCCCATTGCGCTTTCTCGTAATCGGAAGGAATACCTATATCGATGAAATAAGCATCTTCGATATGGCCTCCCACATTTTTTTTATCAACCTCTACCGATAGAAAATCCTGCTCCATCGAAAATTTTGCCGGCATTGTTTGCAAGGCCTCTTTGTTCAGAATAAAGACACCTCCATTGATTAATCCGTTTTTGCAATACTGTTTCTCGCGGAAAGCCGTAATGTATTTTCCATCAAAGTCGACCGTGCCGTAACGATCGAAATCCTGCATCGGTTTGAGTCCGAGCGTTACGCTGCAACCGTTTTTCCGATGTGATTTGAGCAGATCCGGAACATTGATCGAAAACAGTGTGTCGCCGTTTACCACCAATACGTTGTCATCGGTTACTTTCTGCAAGGCAAATTTAATTCCACCTCCGGTTCCGAGCGGTTCATGCTCGATAACCACCTCCGTCGGAACGGGAGATGAATAGTGCCGCAACCACTCTTCCACCAGCTCATGTTTATAACCCAATGACAGAATAATGCGCGTAATACCCTCCCGATGCAAATAGTGAAACAGGTAAGCCAGAAAGGGTAATTCCCGTATCGGAGCCAAACATTTGGGGCGATCGTTAACAACACTTTGCAATCGTGTGCCGAATCCGCCGGCCAGTACAATACATTCCATAAATCAAGTAGTTCGTAGTCAGTAACCAAATGAGCTGTTTAGCCGAATAAGTTCTCCTCCACCAGTTGGCAAATAATGTGCCCTACCGTGATATGAGCCTCCTGGATGCGTGGCGTGTCGTTGCTGGGGACCCCGATCCAAAAGTCGGAAAGCGGCTTCATGGCTCCGCCTTTATCCCCCGTAAATCCTACCGTGATGACCTTTCGGTCGCGACAAACCTGGAAGGCACGAACAATATTTTCGGAATTACCCGAAGTGGATATTCCAACCAGGACGTCTCCGGCAGCAAACGTACCGGCTAAACGGGCATACACCTGTTCATAACCATAGTCATTGCCAACCGCCGTGAGGTAGGAACTGTTAGTGTGGAGAGCTTCGGAAGGTAACACCGGGCGATCTTTGTAGAACCGGCCGGAAAATTCGGCAGCTAAATGTTGTGCATCGGCAGCGCTTCCTCCGTTGCCACAGAAGTAAACACGATTGCCGTTTTTAAATGCCGTAGTTATGGCATTAGCAACGGATTCGATCAATTCGACCATTGCTGTGTCTTTTGCAATGACCAGCTTTACATCAGCCGAATTTTGGAGTATCGTTTGTATTTTAGATGTCATTTTTGAAAATTATGAATGATAAAAGATCGATTATTTAAATGCTTTATAAGTTGATAACTTATAATTCATAACTAATAATTCGTTTAGATGCTCCAGGTATAGAGACCATCTTCAACAAAATTGTACCGGACGATATGACCCTCGAACTTATTAAGTAATTTTTCTACCTGATATTTTGCATTATCGGGGCAATAGAACATCATAAATCCCCCGCCTCCGGCACCCGAAATTTTACCTCCCAGGGCACCTTCTTTTTTTGCTTCCGTGTAAAGTTCTTCTATCATCGGAGTACTGATGCCATGCGCCATTTGCCGTTTATAGGCAAAGCCTTCGTCCAGAATATGTCCGATATTGTGTATTTTGCCCGTCAACAGTGCATTTTTCATATCGAGCGCCTGCTGTTTCAGCTTATGCATTGCTTCCAGCGAATTCTTATTATTGCTTTTTACATTGCGCTGTTGTTCTTCGATAATAGTAGACGAATAACGACTTTGTGCCGTATAGTAGAGAAGCAGGTTGTGTTCCAGTTCATGCAGGTATTTATGTCCGATGCGTAACGGATTGACAATCACCTGATCGTCGGCGAAGAATTCCATATAATTTACCCCACCGAATGTTGCAGCATACTGATCTTGTTTTCCCCCGGCCATGCCCAGATCGACACGTTCGATATCGTAAGCATAACGGGCAATTTCGTAACTACCTAACGGAAGTTTGAGCCATTCGACAAAAGCACCCAGAATGGCAACTGCCAGTGTGGAAGAGGTTCCCAATCCGGAGCCTGCCGGAGCATCGACAAAGGTGCTGAGCCGGAAGCCATGCGGATGAGGCATAAAGTCTTTGCGTATGCGACGGTATATTCCTTTGTGTAAAGGAAGCATGTTGTCAATCAGAACCTCATCTTCCAGATTGAATTCCACAAGCTCGTTTCTGTCGAGAGCCTGCAAAATGATTTTCGGTTGTTTAAGCGGCTCTATCGTGGCATGAGCATATAACGAAATGGTGGCATTAAGGATGGCACCTCCGTACAGATCGGAATAGGGACTTACGTCGGTACCTCCTCCGGCCAGTCCGAGGCGCAGAGGTGCTTTTGAACGATGAATCATTTATAAAAGGTGGTCAATGGTTAAGTGGTAAACGGTTAATGGTTAATGGTCAGTGAGAAATCAGAAATAAGAAAACAGGGATAAAGAGCCGGAAATTAGCGATACACGAAGGAACTATCTCTGTAAGTTATCATGTCTTGTCCCGCATTTCACCTGTCAATCATTTATACAAACAGTTATCTGAGTCTTCCAATGGGGCTGATAAATCAATGACAATTAGCCGTTACAAAAATAGAAAAATTCCGTCACTTGCGGGAAGATCTTTGAGTCTTTTAATATTTGAAGAGCAAACCCCGTTTACGGAGCGTAATCATGCACCCGGTAGAGTTGCCGTAGAGTTTTCCGAAATCGGCTGCCAACGACACTGTGGCTTCCAATCCCTGAAGACGGGGGAACAATTTGTGTACCTCCAGCAGGAACGAGCTGTTTTTAATAACAGAAGACAACGGTGCAGAATAGGATCCACAGTTTTTACTGAAGGAGGCTAATAATTTGTAGTTATATCCGCCAATATCGCCCTCCGCCCCGAAGTGATGCACCGCTACGCGATTATTCAACGTATAGATGGTTCCGTCACTATTATATAGAGGGGAAGATATAAAAGGGCTTGCAATGGAACGATAATAGTAGTTCCATCCTTCCTGATAAACGCCATTCATATAATAACCATTATTTCCTCCATAGACAAGACCGTCCCTGTCATGCATCGGTCCCGACTGGTCGATGGTACGGAAATATTCATAAAGAATACCTTTAACGATCGGGAAGCGTTTATTACGGAGCACGACACCCCATAAGCCATCGGAAGCGTTGGGGGTAAACCCGATAAACCGGATAGGACCCGTTTCCTGAAGGTTCTGCCAGTAGGCGCTTAGCGAAAAGCCTCTCCAAGAACCTTCCAGTTTAATATTTTGCGAAATAATATGGTTCCCCAGAGCATTCATGCGGTCGGTCTGTAACGCATTGCTTCCGCCATCCTTTCCTTCTACAATCCGTATAAAATCGTTCCATCCATCGGGTTGTTGCCCCTCAATAGAATTGTGGCCTCCCCATTGTGCCACATGGTCGGCTCCATAACTGAGATGTACCGGCAGCCGCCCTCCTATCCGCAAATAGGCATACAAATGATGCAAATATACATTTTGCATATAGACATTATCGGTAAACCAGCCGTGCGACATGGCTCCTTTCACTTCCAGATAACCGTGAGTAAAGGGCACCGGGGTAAAATGTTCGATTCCTGCGGTAATCTTGGGCATCGGTCGGCTATTGTGCGAAAAAAGCATTCCGCCCCCCGAGAGCGTGGAATCCTGACAGCCCAGGTGCTCTTCACGAGCACCGACAATCAGATCAAATACCGATAACTTTCCCTGAATATACAGTTCGTGAAAATAAACATTGGTCTCTTTGGATCCGGTTTGCAAGAGCAAAGTAGCCTTAAACCCATATTTGAAAAGAGAGTGCATCTCGTCTGCATTTTTTGAAATGCCAGCCATCAATGTCGTACTGTTTGGCGAAGAGAGAAGGGTCCCATAACGATTGCTCTGTTGCCAAAAGGGAGCATATTTACCACTGGAGATAGCTCCAGCCCAGGAGACATCGTAGCGGATGGTGTCTTTTTGAGCCATTGCTGTAGTGGAGGCGAAAAGGCTTTCTATCAGCAGGGTTCCGAATACTATCAGTTTTATTTGTTTACTCATACTTCGTAATCCGTTTTGATGTATCAACAGGTACCGTTCCTGCGGAACTTTTAGCTTGGTTTATTCTCATATTCTATAAACAGGTCATGCCTATGGTATTTTTGTCCTATATTCTGACAGTTAATACGATGAATTATCAAACCCTTCGTCCTACGGACACTTCCCTATCAAAAGGGAAGACTTAATCTGCCATTTTAGCTGTAAACCTATTTCAGGACTATATACAAAACTTCACTTTCAATGGTGTCCCCTTTTGAAAAAGGAGACGAGTGCAACGGAGGAGTTAGATAAAATTAAAGTATTGCAATATGGTAGAAAATTTAGATGACTTTACTAAGTACGCCCTTACGGATGCACGCACCAGAAATTATTGACCAGACCGGTATCGTTTTCTCCAAATCCGATATACCCCTTTCCGTTGATGGTGAATACCACCGCATTTTCACGGCCCTCAGCCAGATTACCCCGGGAGATCCATTTGTTTGTTTGCGGATCGTATTCCAACAGGTCGGAACGCAGGTATTGATTGGGATATGTATTCCCTCTAAAATAACGCCCGGTAGCAACGATATACCGATTATTAAGCGTAAAGGCCACCGCATTTTCACGCCCATGACCGGGTAACGACTGCTTCTGTGCCCATTTTCCGGTAGACGGAGTATATTCCCACCAGTCGTTGTAGCTGAACATCTGAAACCCGGTGCCGAAATAGCAGTGATCGTCGCCGGCACAACCGACAGGAGCTAACCGTTGATTACCGGGAAAGAGCGGCATTCGTGTCCATGTATTTTCGGTAGGAGTGTATTTCCAAATATAGGGTGAGGTACTGGGAATGGTAGCGCCGGGTGCCCATCCGAATCCCGAACCTACATAGAGGGCATGATCGTAAACAAAAGCCGCACAAGCACTGGTAAAACGAGTCGGAAAATCGGCACGCCGAGTCCATTGGTCCTGTCCGGCGTCGTACATCCAGAAATCCTTCAGATAAGCGGTCGTATCAACATACCCGTTTGCGTTGGGAGAGTACCCCAAACCGGCATAAGCAATTCCGTCGACAGTTGCTGCCACTGCCTTAACTCGCACTTTGCCGGGAAAATCTGCTTTCTGCGTCCAGGTATCCGAACCGGGAGAGTATTGCCAGCAGTCGTTCAGGTAGGTGCCGTTACTGTTGCGACCCAGTGCTACGTATCCCTTGTCGCCGATAGCGAATGCCACGGCAGAGGCTCGTCCTCCATCGGGAATAACGGCACACTGTTCCACTACAAAAGGAGTGCCTTCCAGCAAATCATCATTACTACAACCGATAAGTAGCAGAACAACGATGGGCAGTATTATAGGTAAATAGCAATATTTCATATTAGAATTTTAGAGACAAGAGAACAGAAATTAGAAACTAGGGATCAGGAACTAGAGACTAGGAATCAGAGACAAGAAACCAGGAGTCTAATCGATGGCATCTAGCATCTGGTATCTGGTACTCTAATCCCTGCCTTCTCATTTCTAGTCTCTGGTTTCAAGTTCCTTCGTCAGGCTAAGCTTGAAAAGCGAGAAGAAATAGGCGAGTGCCAACCATACGATTGCCAACGCCCCTCCTGCAAATCCTCCGATCAGAATACCCTTGGCTTTTCCCAGTCGTTGTTTTTCGAGCGGGTAGGTAGGAGCATCGATGACCTGTACCAAAGGAGTCTCCTGGTTAAGAGTCATCTTCATCACCTCCAGATTTTTTGCCATCTCTCCGTAAGTGGCTCCGGCTATCTGCATATTACTCTGTGACCGAACCACTCCCACGCTGGCCACCTGGCGCACGGCATTGGGTACGGCATCGGCCTGCGATGCACGAGCCGAAACAGCTCCGTTGAAGATCGCCTTTACAGAATCGGCCTGATGGCGTAGCTTCAGATAATTCTCGCGGGTTGTTTTGGTCTTGGTGGCAACGTAAAAGTCGGTGGTTTCCCGTATCAGATTCTCCACAAAGAGTTTGGAGAGGGTTTCGTTCTCCGAAACAAAAGTGACATCGCCGATGCTTAGCTTCTTGCTGCGTTGACCCACCGTTAGCATCGGTTTCTTGGTGATAGCGGTATAGATACTTTGCAGAATACTGTCCTGCGCACGGGTGTAAGTTTCCTGCTTTTGTTCCAATGGGAATGCCATTTTTTGCAGTTCCGGCTTCTTGCTTTTGCTCCACTGTTCCCGTAGCTTATAGGTGTCGATATAGAGATTCAGCAAATTACTGTTCTTGCCGTTAATGACGGTCGGACAGAGCAGGGTTTGTTCTATCAGGCGGTGGGACGTAAAGAGTTCGTAAAGGTTATCGCCTCCAAAGGCACCGCTGGCTCCTCCTGTGCTCACCCCGAACTGACTGGCTATGCTGGCCAATCCCGACAGACTTCCTCCTTTCTCGTCCTGCAGGGCAAACGAGAGTCTGGCAGTATAAGTCGGCTTAGTCATCAACGATTTTGTAAGCCCAATAGCGGCTCCGGCAATGGCTATGAGAATCACAATCCATTTGCGGTGCCATACCTTTTGTTTGATAACCGAAAGGTGCTGCAATATCTCCTGCAACGAAATCTCATCCGACGATGCGGAAACGTTGTTATTCTGTGACGACATGTTTGGTTTGTCAGGTTGTTGTTCTGTATCCATTGTTATCTATTGATCTTTAACTGTCTTTGTTTTTACCATTAAGAAATTAAGCTGCATGTAGAACGAAATCTAGATTCTAAATACCTTAATGATAAAGGAGGTCTCAAGGTAAATGGTTAACGATAAATGGTAAATCTGCTCCGCTATCTCAGCGATCGGAGATCAGGAACAAGAAACAAACCACTGGTATCTTGTATCTTGATCCTGGGATCTACCTCTTGTCTCTGATTCCTTTATTTCTTAATTCCTTAATGGTAAAATCCGTGTTTTTGTGGATCTTTCCCTGTTTACTTGTTCCTCATTTTTTGTCTCTGGGTTCTAGTCACTTACCACTTTTACCTAGTGTGTTCTAGAACATCCTTATCAATGTAATAATTAACGTAGCCATAGTAACGACACTGGATGTAATACCTATGGTTTCGGCCGTAGTCATTCCTTTCCTTTCCGGCTTCAACGGCACCACGATGCTGGCTCCCGGCTTTATCTTCGGATAGACCCGGAAGCCCAGAAAGTGAGAGGTGGCATCTACCGATCCGTTGGGATAGACCACATAGGTGCGACCGGCCAGCGCCTTGGCGCTGAATCCACCGGCACTGGAGATATAATAACCCAACGATTTTCCACTCTGATAGCGAACCGCCGTACTGCGGAGCACCTGACCCGATATATTGACGGTTTCCAACTGCTTTGGTATGGAGAGAACATCACCCTCTTCCAACTGCAGGTCGTATTTCGATCCCGGATGTTTGATAATCTTTTCGAGACGAATATCGACAATATCCGAGGTAATGGCATCCAATTTCTCCATTTGGAGAGAATCGATAGCACTGGTTTTGCTATTCACTTTGAGGGCGGCATCTTTCTTTATTTGATACATTGCTTTCTGATCCACATCGTCTTTCTTATGTTTACGGGTCAGGAAGGCTCCCTGCGGGTAGGCGTAGGCCGACGTACCCCCTGCCTGAATGAGAAGATCGGAAATACGTTGCCGTTTCGATTTCAACACGTAGTTCCCCGGAGCGATGACTTCGCCTTCGATGGTAACCTCTTTCATATTTTCTGCTCCGAAGATGGGGCGTACCACCACGCGGTCTTCCCGTTTTAGCTTAAAGGTAGCCGTGTTTTCCATGGCAGAGTCCATTTTGATTTTGAACGATTCGGCCTTGTTGATATTTTCATTCAGGGTCTTGATATCGGTAATCTGGCGGTATACCTCTATCTCACCCACATTGGCTTTGTTTTTAAATCCGTTGGCCAACACAATAATATCTTTCAGGCTCATTCCCTCTCCAAAGGGATATTTATCGGGTTTCAGCACTTCGCCCGAGATGTAGACGAAATCTTTTTCCTTCATATCGAGCACCGATCCGATGTAGATGCTGTCTTCGCGTTGCAGGGCAATATCGTTTTGTCCGTTCAACACCTCTTTCGGACTGAAAGAGGCTACTTCCGACAATCCGAGATTGTTTTTACGGAAAATGACCGCGCTATTTACAAATGCATCCTCCTTGAGACCTTCGGCCAGTTGAAGCAGTTCTTTTACCTTCATTCCCTCTTTCAGGGCATAGACACCAGGACGGTAAACGGCACCCGAAATTTGTACCCGGTTCTCGAAACGGTTGAGTAGTTTACCCACGGTGTAGGAATCGCCGGGTTCGGTTTTGAAGGTTTTGAAATTGCCGTTTTCGATGCTAACCACGCTCTGTTCTTTCAAGGTGTTGCGGTAACCGGTAATGCTTTGGCGATAGGCTTTTTCGGTAAATCCACCGGCGAAGGTAATCAGATCTTGTAGTGTTTCGCCACTTTTCATTTCGAAGATGGCAGGCGTCTTTACCTCGCCGGTCAGCGTCACCCGGTTACGGTAGGGGAGCACTTTGATTACATCCTGATCCTGCAGGCGCAGATCGTGTTGTTTGCCCTGCACCAGAAAGTCGTAGAGATCGATAGTGCGGATTACCTGATTGTTGCGAATCACCTGAATGTCGCGGAACGAACCGTTCTCTTTCGGGCCGCCCGACTGATAGAGTGCATTGAAAACAGTAGCTAACGACGGAATGGTATACGATCCCGGGTGAGCTACCTCACCAATAACATGGACAGTGATGCTACGGATATTGCCCAGGTTGATGCTAACAGAGGTATTGCCCGATGCCAGACCTTTGTAGGTAGCTGTCATCCGGTTTTTGATTACTCTGCGCGCTTCGGCGATAGTCAGTCCGCTTACATTGATCACTCCCACCAGGGGAATACGGATGGTACCTTCGGGACTAACATAGAGTTTATGGCTCACTTCCGACAGTCCGTAGATATCGATCAATACCTCGTCGTCGGGGCCTAATACGTAATTCTGGGGAGTAGCCAGTCGCAGATTGGGCTCGAAATTCATCGCCGCATTCTTGAAAATCTCCGTGCCGAACACCTTCGGTTTGGCTGCTTCAATGGAGTCGCGTCTCCATTTTTCCGGATCAGGGCCATTAATAGTCGCGTCTTCAGTCAGATTTGACCTGTTATCTGTTCCCTGATACCTGTTTCCTGACTTTACCTCCTGACCCGAATATTGCACGATGCGCTTTTTTAGTTTCTGGGCTTGCTCAGGTGAAGCTCCTTTAGAAGCGGCATACTGGTCGATCTGGCCGGTTGAGATGCCCTGCGATTGCATTTGCTGTACTAATTGCCCAACCTGAGCATCACTCAGGTTGTCGACATTCATGTTTTTAAGACTGGACAGAGATTGGGCATGTAAGAAAAGAGTAAGGAAAAGGCTGCCTATAATGGCCGAAAATTTCTTCATTTTTATAGTGTTATTTTGTAGTGCAAAGTTAAATAATTCTGTTCAACAGAAAAAGATCAGGAACCATTGGCTTTAAAAATAACTCCAATAGTAGCAAGAATAATCTTTATATCTAACCAGATAGACCAATTGTCAATATAGTCCAGATCCATTTTAACCCAATCATTAAAACTGACCTGATGACGCCCCCACACTTGCCAGCTGCAGGTAATTCCGGGCTTCATGCTGAGGCGCCGTAACTGGTATTTGTCGTATTGCTGTACCTCAGATAGGAGGGGGGGGCGGGGCCCGACGATAGACATGTCTCCAAGAATTACATTGATAAACTGAGGTAATTCATCTAAAGACGTTTTGCGCAGAAACTTTCCAATTTTTGTAACCCGGGGATCATCTTTTATTTTAAAGGCCGGACCATCCGCTTCGTTCATATCTGCCAAGTCTTTTTTCAACTCTTCGGCATTGGTTACCATCGACCGGAATTTATAACACTGGAACCGTCTTCCGTTTCGCCCGATGCGTTCCTGTTTGAAAAAGACCGGGCCTCCGTCTAATTTAATCAGGAAGGCGATCGCCACAAAGAGCGGGAGCGAGAGCGCCAGCGCCGTGAGGCTGAATAGCAAGTCGAACATGTCTTTGATCTTCAGGGGCAGGTATTTGTCGGGCACCGTTTGGTAGGTGAAAAACTGCTCGTTAAAATTCGATCTCAGCGCGTAGCGGGAGTGTATGTTCTCTTCCGAATGCTGCAGAATGTGGAGGGTAACCCCTATTATATTGCACTCGCCGATTAGCTTCTGTAGGCTGTTACCTCGACTATTGATGGGCTGACAGTAGAACACATCGTCCACTGGCTGTCGGATCATAAACTCACTTAACGCTGCCGTGGGGAGAAACTGTTTGTCGGGAAAACGACCGATTAACTCCGGATCGTCGCTGAAAATAGCGACTAAGTTATACCCCCAGTCTTTCACCTTATCGAAGGTGGAGATAAACACGCAGTTGCTGCTGTTGGCCACAATTACAACAAAGCGGGTGTTGAACCCCTTGCGGCGCATAAAGCGCATGCTCCGGTAGAATCCGTATTTGAAAAGAATCAGCAGCAGAAAATTGACCAAGCTGAAGCCCAGACAATAGTAAATGGAATCCAATCGTTCGGGCATCCAAGGGTAGAGGATGGCGACCTGCAACAGGCAACATACCCCGATAAATACGGTGGTGGCATAGCCCCGTATCATGGAGGCGAAGGCTCGTTCGCGAAACACAGTGCCTAACCGCAGGCGGTAGAGAAAA
This sequence comes from Bacteroidota bacterium, assembly GCA_017860295.1. Classification (GTDB taxonomy): domain Bacteria; phylum Bacteroidota; class Bacteroidia; order Bacteroidales; family Paludibacteraceae; genus Microbacter. The sequence goes on from JAFNAS010000007.1 coordinate 180,326, forward strand.
AACGACCATAGCCCGCCGAGCACCGCTGCCAATAGGAGGGTGTGTACCACAGTCAACCGCTCCGCCTGCATTATGTACAAGGGAGCAAAAAAGAGCGCCGCAGACAGCAAGGTCTGCAATATGACCATTATAACAGAAAGCGTAGATTCTCTTTTAGTGAGCATTTTCATTACTGTCCCATTAAAATTCAAAAGTTTTCTTTGAAATATTTGAAATTTAGTTAGTTACATTAGTTTTTCAAGCGCGACGATTTCAATTTTTATTTTGCGTATAGGCTGCAATGAATAAAGAGAAATATGTGTTTGCCCAACTGATATCATTTCTGAACGAAAATAAGTTTCGTCGTATCGTTGATAAGTACCAAGGTA
>JAFNAS010000016.1 GCA_017860295.1 Bacteroidota bacterium
CGACAAAAAGAATATCAATGATGTCAATGATCTCTATGGTTCTCGTGAACCGAATTTGTTTAATTTCTAATCGTGTCCTTTTTTAGTGGACACTCATGAAATGATTTTTTTGAAGATAGGTTTCATACACAGAAAACTACTTCCAATCAGACTAATGTAGAATTGAAATTATTTGAAGCTTTGAAAATCGTTACAAATATCGAGCTTCCAATCAGACTAATGTAGAATTGAAATATGCTAGGGGCTGGGGTTTCCCATCTGCCAACAGACACGTCCAATCAGACTAATGTAGAATTGAAATTCCAACAGGTTATCTACCTGCGTTTGGAGCGCTTCGTCCAATCAGACTAATGTAGAATTGAAATTAACAACCTGTCTCCTATACTACCGTGTTTTTGGATTCGTCCAATCAGACTAATGTAGAATTGAAATAGACAAAAACAAAAGACTAGGATATGGCGATGACTCTTCCAATCAGACTAATGTAGAAATAAAAAGAGCGTTGCTCTGATCTCTATAATAGATTTCAGAACAACGCCCGATATTTTTGTGGTAGATTGCTACCGGTTTCTTTTGTAGATATTTTAAAATGGCATATCGTCATGCGCTTCGGCCGGACCCGGGTCGAACGTCGGATCGATTGGTGGCACGGAGTCAACCGGAGCATTCGCATTAGCCAGTTCTATTTTCCACGCTTTCACATCAGTGTACCATCTCTGGTTATACTCACGGCTTTCTATATCGAAATCGATTTTCAGTTTATTGCCGGGTTGCAATTGATTTGCGTCAATTTTATCGCCCCAGACCGAGATACATATCTTTTTCGGATACTGATCGTCAGTCTCTACAACAATGTTTTGTTTTCTCCACTCTCCTTTTGAACTTGTACCGGTTTGTAGCGGCAGCAGTTCAACTAATTTGGCCGTAAGCTGCATTTTTTGAAATAATTTGAATTAATACACAAGGAGATAACATTATGCTATTCCATGGCACAAACTTACTCAAAATAATTCGATTTTAACAGATTATTATTGCCGAAAAACAATGTACGCCATCCTTTGTAATGGTCAATACGTTGGATTTGAATGACTCCCTGTCAGCATTATTTTTCTTCGGTCAGCTATTGTCGCAATCAGAATAAATCCCTACTTTTGCAACCGCTTTCAGCCAAAGGAGAGGTGCTCGAGTGGTTGAAGAGGCACGCCTGGAAAGCGTGTAAACCTCTAAAGGGTTTCACGAGTTCGAATCTCGTCCTCTCCGCAATATATTGTAAAATACGTTGAAGGTTCTCGTGTATTACGTATATATTCTAAAATCTGAACAGTTTGACAAATATTACATTGGTCAAACTAATAACATTGACAACAGACTACATCGGCATAACGCTGGAATGGAAACTTTTACGTCAATGTACCGTCCTTGGATTCTGGTAGGATATATTACAAAAGAGACACGATCTGAAGCAATGGCTTTGGAAATCAAATTGAAAAATTTGAATAGAGAGAGACTTATTTCTTTTATACAGAAATATATGGGTTTCATGAGTCGAGACGAAGCGTAGCTTGTCTCGATGCCGACATTTCATCGTCGGCATTCGAATCTCGTCCTCTCCGCTTTTAATAGTTCGCCGGGAAGCCGGTAAATGCCATTAAAAAGGTCCAAAATAGTCTGAAAAGGTTTGTTTTTTCTTGTATTTTCAAAGACAAAACAATAACTTTGCATCACCAAATTGTTCTGTGGTGTAATGGTAGCACAGCAGATTCTGGTTCTGCTCGTCTGGGTTCGAGTCCTAGCAGAACAACCATTAAAAGAAATCCTTGTCGAAATATATCGACAAGGATTTCTTTTTTTTCTTAGTCAGAACAATGCAATGCAGCAACTGTGCTAACAAAAAAAGCGACCTATTTGGCCGCTTTTTTGTTTTGATTTTGTTTGTTCTTTTTATTGAGTATTTCTTTCGATTCCATCAATTTGAGAAAATCGGGATTTATACTCAAACGCCCTCGCGACAACTCGCGTAAGTCGTCAAAGATTTTTCGATCTTCCACCACCTCTTTATTCCATGTGAGATAACATTTTTTCATGTGATTGGCAATCAATAAAAGCAATTGATCTTTTTGTTCTCCTTCCGGAAAATCAATAGCTTTTGCAATCATTTGCTCCAAAACACGTCCATAGTGGGGATAACGTATCGATTTATTGGAAAACGGAATCTTATCGGGATGCGAATAAAGATTTTCCTTTTTCAACACTTCGCACGGATAATCGATATCCAACTTAAAATCGGACATGATTGCCAAATGATCCCACAACTTATGCTTAAAGTTATTTATATCACGCAAATAAGGGAATAAATTTCCCATAATGGAAATAATAGTCTGAGCACAACGTGCTCGCTCTTGCGGATCTTCAATTGTGACGGCATGTTGCACCATTCGTTGAATGTTGCGGCCGTATTCTGGTAGTATCAATGTTTGTCGTTTTGCGTATTCCATATTCAATTCCCCTATTCGATAGCGAGGATTAAAACTTTGACAAAGGTACGCAATTTTTATCGCTAAATAATCTATTTTCATTTGACTTGAAAGAAAATAACAAAAATGACGTATTTTTGCAATTAGCATCTCAACAAAATGGTCATTCTGTCTTTCGACTTTCTAAAACTCTATTATGCGTAAACTTCTGGTGGTTATACTGCTATTTAGTCTTGTCCTGACATGGGGAAAAGCCAGTTCTAGACCAACTGTCTATCAAATAGATATCCAAAAAGAAATTGGTTCTACCACATGGATTTATCTAAAAAAAGGCTTTGCCGAAGCAAATCAAACCGGAGCCAAACTGATTATTATCCGACTCAACACGTATGGCGGTGAAGTGGTATATGCCGATTCAATGCGCACCCGCATCTTAAACAGCAAAATTCCCGTAATAGCATTTATCGACAATAATGCCGCATCTGCCGGCGCTTTAATAGCCATTGCCTGCCAGAAAATATACATGCGTACCGGCGCTAGTCTGGGTGCTGCCACCGTAGTAGATCAAACCGGAGGACAAATGCCCGACAAATATCAGTCGTATATGCGGGCAACAATCCGCTCCACGGCCGAGGCGCACGGAAAAGACACCCTGATTTCGGGAAAAGACACTCTGATTCAATGGCACCGCGACCCGCACATTGCCGAAGCAATGGTCGACAACCGCATTGCCATCCCAAACGTGGTTGATGCCGGACGAACGCTCACCCTGACTACCGACGAAGCCATCAAAAATCACTATTGCGAAGGAAAAGCAGAATCGGTCGATAATATCCTTTCTCAAAGACTAAAAATCAACAACTATAATCTATTGGTATTCAAGCCATCTATTCTCGATGATCTGATGGGATGGCTCAATAACTCATTCTTGCGGGGTATTTTAATCATGATTATTATTGCCGGAATTTATTTCGAATTGCAAACCCCGGGATTCGGCATTCCCATCATTGCGGCCATCATTGCTGCGGCACTCTATTTTGCGCCGCTCTATCTCGGAGGCTCGGCCGCCGGGTGGGAAATTTTGCTTTTCCTCATCGGATTGGTATTGCTAGCTCTTGAAATATTTGTAATCCCCGGATTTGGCATTGCGGGAATTTTAGGTATACTATTAATAATTGGCGGATTAACATTAAGTATGATTGACAACATTAATTTCGACTTCAGCTTTGTACCCGGTGGAGAAATAGCCCTCGCGTTATTCACTGTACTGATTAGCATTTCAGCTGCATTTGCTCTATCCATCTACTTTTCAAACAAGATCGGTAAAAAAGGCATATTCAGAAAAGTTGCTCTTGATGCAGAGCAAGAGGTATCGCAGGGATTCGTAGGAGTTCCTACCGAGCCTCAGCAAATTGTAGGCAAAATAGGAATTGCCGCCACCGTACTGCGTCCATCCGGCAAAGTGATGGTCAACAGCAACTTCTATGACGCCGTCTCTGACCATGGTTTTATCGAACAGGGAACTACCATCAAAGTAACACGCTATGAAGCCGGCCAGGTGTATGTGATTAGAAGCGAAGAATAACGAAAAGAGAATCATTGAAAATCAATAAAAAGACGTTGTCAGTCTCTTCTAAAAAACCTACTTTTGTAGCTGCAAATTCAAAAAAGACAAACCTCAGATAAGATGTTAGTAATCGGCATTGCAGGCGGCACAGGTTCCGGCAAAACCACAGTAGTACGTAAAATTATCGACCGCCTTCCGGCCGACGAAGTGGTGATTTTACCTCAAGATTCATACTACAAAGACAGCTCACACATTCCTCTCGAAGAACGGTTGGAGATAAACTTCGACCATCCGAATTCGATCGAATTCGATCTGTTAATACAGCATGTAAAAGAGCTTAAAAAAGGCAATTCGATAGAACAGCCAATCTATTCCTATCTCACCTGTACACGAGACCAAAAGACGATCACTATTTCACCACGCGACGTGGTGATTATTGAAGGCATTCTGGTTCTCACCCATCCCGAATTGCGCGACCTGATGGATTTGAAAGTCTTTGTCGATACTGATCCCGACGACCGCCTGATTCGTGTCATCAACCGCGACATTATCGAGCGCGGACGTTCTGCCGCCAATGTAATGGAACGTTACCAGACGACCGTAAAACCTATGCACCTGCAATTCATCGAGCCCACCAAACGGTTTGCCGATCTCATTGTGCCACAAGGGGGCAACAATGAAATAGCAATAGATATTCTCACCATGTATATCGAACAAAATCTGGGAGTTGACATCAAAAAATAGTCTGCACCTCCCTTACACCTTTTTTTCAATGTTGACATTTCCACCCGATTTTATCGAACGAACGAAAACCTTGTTGGGATCAGAGTGGGAATCCTTTGAACAAGCCCTGCAACAAGAGACTCCCATCAGTATCCGTTTGAATAACAAAATTAAGCCGGATTTGTCCTACGATAAAGTTCTCTGGTGCGAATCCGGATATTATTTACCGGAACGTCCACTTTTTACGGCCGATCCGTTCTTTCATGGCGGAGCGTACTATGTTCAGGAAGCAGGATCTATGTTTCTGGAACAAGCTATCAGACAACACAGCTTCCAACCAGTCTGCGCGCTAGATCTTTGTGCTGCTCCCGGAGGAAAATCGACGCATCTGTCGAATCTGTTGCCTGAAGGAAGTTTTCTGATTTCGAACGAAACTATTCGCCAACGCGCTAACATTCTGGCCGAAAATATGCAAAAATGGGGAAACCCCGACGTGGCCGTAACCTGCAATACCGCATCCGATTTTGGTGCACTGAATGCCACATTCGATCTGATTTTGACCGACGTTCCCTGTTCCGGCGAAGGAATGTTTCGGAAAGATCCGGCTTCGATCGACGAATGGTCGGCTGCCAACGTGGAATTATGCGCATCGCGTCAACGAAACATAATAAACGATGTTTGGCCGTCGCTAAAAGAGGGTGGAATATTGATTTACAGTACTTGTACCTACAATCGAAGCGAAGACGAAACAAATATCGAATGGATCATAAACGAATTGGGCGCCGAAGCATTATCCGTCAATATACGACCAGAATGGCAAATAACCGAAAGCGAAGGCTGCTACCGTTTTTACCCGCACAAAACTCAAAGTGAAGGTTTCTTTATTGCCGTCTTACAAAAAACCGCATCCTCAGCTTTGCTTTCCAAACGAAGCAGAAGCAACGATGCAAAGAACAAGCCGACCTTGCTAAAGCCGGATGTATACGCCTCTTATCTTGTTGGTAACGATTGGTCTTACCGCTCAGGCAAAAACGGGATATACGCTTACCATAGGCAATTCGATGAGTTAATTTCCACTATCCACACTAAATTAAATCCTCTATTTACCGGCATCTCATTAGGTGAGCAAAAAGGTCGTGATTTTATTCCGAATACTGCATTGGCACTATCTAAATCATTAAATAAAAATAGTTTACTCATCACAGAAATCGATTGGTCGACGGCCATGACTTATCTCAAACGGGAAGCTATCTTGCTTGCAGACTCTCCCAAAGGATATACGCTGGTAACATACGATAACCTCCCATTAGGCTGGGTTAAAAACCTGGGAAACCGTGCCAACAATCTCTATCCGTTCGAATGGCGCATCCGCATGAACCTCGACACGCGGACGATTCGGAAAAGTCCGTTACCGGCCAACCACTTATAACACAAATTGTGTATATTTGTCCCGGTAAATCATATTTTTCACCATTGTTTCCTTGTTAACTGAATCGTCATGCAAATAAAAATTTTAATTGCTTACGCCTCTAAACACGGGGCTACTGAAGAAATCGCAGAAAGAATAGGACTGATACTCAGCCAGCACAGCTTATTGGTTGATGTATTGCCTATAAACGAGGTGACCTCTCTAGCATCTTATCAGGTCATTATCGTAGGCAGTGCCGTCTATTTCGGACAATGGCGCCGTCATGCGGCAAGATTTCTCAGAAAAAACAGGAACGAATTGATAAAGAAGAAAGTTTGGCTCTTTTCAAGTGGGCCTACAGGCAAAGGTAACCCGGTAGAAATAATGAAGGGATGGAAATACCCCCCCACCCTTCAATTGGTCATTTCCACCATCAAGCCTCTTGACATTGTTCTGTTTCATGGCCAGCTCAACATCGAAAAAATGAACATGTTCGAACGATTTATCATTAACAAAATCAAAACTCCCGTCGGCGATTTCAGAGAATGGGATGTGATCGAAAATTGGGCAAATCACATTGCAGAACAGATCAATACATCCTATTAAGAAATCCGATCATTTTTCAATTTCTTTTTTGAGCATTGCCAATGCGGCAATAGCCGAACGTACAATGTTACGGTCACGAAACTTACCAAATTGATAACATTCGCTCACCACTTTATCTTTCACTGCAACAGCTATCCACACCGTACCTACGGGCTTTTCGCCGGTTCCTCCTGTCGGACCAGCAATCCCTGATGTTGCAATAGCTACGTCCGTATCAAACTGCAATTGTGCTCCACACGCCATCTGCTCTACTACCTGTCGACTTACAGCTCCGTAAGTATTCAGATCTGCTTCTGCAACATGCAGCAAGCGATGTTTAATCTCATTAGCATAGGCCACCACACTCCCTTTGAAATAATCAGAACTACGCGACACAGAGGTGATTAAATGGGCAATATAACCGCCGGTGCAACTCTCTGCAGTCGCCATTGTCAGTTTTTTCTCGCGCAACAGATTTCCAATAACCTCTTGCGGGGTAATATCGTCCAGGGCAAAAATGGCATCACCCAAAATCGTTTGCACCTTGGCAACCTCGGCATCAAGTACTGCCGACAAAGCCTTCCGATCTTCCGAAGAAGCGGTCAAACGCAACCGCATCAGGCCAATTTGAGGTAAATAAGCCAGTTTGATGTATGGAGGCAAATTACGCTCCCACGCCTCAAGTTTGATCGCCAAAGCCGATTCGGTATAACCACTGACAATGATATGACGATGTTGCAACGATGGCACCTTGAAACATTTTTTCAGGCGAGGAATGATTTCATTACTCATTACTGTTTTCATCTCGACCGGAACACCCGGCATCGAAACCAATACTTTTCCATCACGTTCAAACCATGTAATCGGTGCTGTGCCCACCGTATTGGAAATTACGGTCGCATTTTCAGGTACCATTGCCTGACTGCGGTTCAATTCGTTCATAGCCCCGGTACGACCGAAAAAAAAAGCTTCTACATCTTTGTAGACCCGATCGCTAAAGACCATCCTTGTCTTAAAAAAATCACAAAGCGTCTGCAAAGTAATATCATCATTTGTCGGTCCCAGCCCCCCAGTCACAAGTACGATATCAGATTTTCGAAGCAAACGCCCCACAGCTTCCGTAATTTCGCCGGCTTCATCACCTATCGAAGTAATTCCCCGAACACGGAACCCTTCTTTAGCCAGCTCAGCTCCCATCCAGGCCGAATTGGTATCAACCACCTGCCCTAACAGCAACTCATCTCCGATCGTTATAATTTCAACATTCATACGACTATAAATCAATTAATTATATCTTGATATGATGGAATATCTTTGAGATAACTCATCTGCATCGAGTCATAATTCAAACGACAGCAATAATGCTTCAATCCGTTGCTAACCAACAAATATTCGACCTTCATCTGCCAAATATAATGGGCAATCTGATCGAAAGTAGCCTGCGTTATTTCAATTCCAGGGGCTTTGAACTCCGCTATGAGCAACGGTTTTCCAAGAATATCATACACCACTGAATCGCAACGTCTCGCCAATCCGTTGTGTCGCAAAGAAATTTCATTTCCCATCCGAGCTGCCGGAAAACCTTTATCATTCACCAAAAACTCAACAACATTTTGCCGAACCCATTCTTCGGGAGTCAAAGCCACATAACGTTTCCGTAAACGATCGAAAACAAACCGTTTACCTTCTTTCTCTTTCACACGAAACGTATAGGATGGCAAATTCAACAACATTGAAAAGTATTGATAATAGAAATAATTATCTCCGTAAAAAACGATTTTAACAACGCAGACACAAAGTTACGACCTTCATGTGTAATTTTGAAAATAAATATGTGTTTGGTAGCAACTATTTTACTAATTTTGCAAAATTAAATTGTCACAGTCTGTATGTCATCTACCCTGCATTCAAAAGAAAACCTCGAATTCATAACCGTTGCCGCTGAATTTTGTCTGTTTTTGGAACAAATACCGGAACTCAACAAGCAACAATTTATAAGCCGTGCAGTCAAATACATGCCGCTTCTCTACCTAAAGACATCATTACTTTCCTATGATTCTGAAGATTACGAACCGGAACCCGAACGAATTGTGACGGAAACAGACTATGAACTTATGAGAAGTAACGTTGCATCCCTATTGGGCATAGATGACAACTATCTTGAAGTTTTTCACCCCGACATGCAGTATTCCGACACTCCGATTGCAGCAGCTGTATCGGAAAACATTGCCGACATTTATCAGGAACTGAAGGATTATTTATACAATTGCCAGCTCGGAAACGATGAAGCGATGCATGATTCGTTGATATATTGCCTTGCTGCATTCCGAAATCATTGGGGACAAAAATTGCTCAATGCTCTCCGGGCACTGCATCAGGTTTTCTACAACGAGAATAACGAAAATGAAGACAATACAGAGATACACCCTACCCAACCCGATGATAGTCGTGATATATCTTTTTTTAATTATCAGCGAAACAAGTAATGTTTCCCGCTAAAAAAGAAATTGCAATGACCTATCAATCATCAATAAGTAAAGAATCTATCGCCACATTACCGACCGTAGCCTTCGATGGCAAAATCATAGTTGTGCATTCGGTCGAGGAATTGGAATATGCCGTAGATTTTTTATCCGGACACACTCTCATCGGATTTGATACCGAAACAAAACCCGCTTTTTCGCGCGGACAAATTCACAAAGTTGCTCTTTTACAACTATCCACAGACGAAATTTGCTTTTTGATCCGCCTCAATGAACTGGGATTACCTCAACTCTTAGTTGAACTACTCAACAACATAAATATTAAAAAGATAGGACTTTCACTTCGCGACGATTTCAAAGCTTTACGTAGACGAGCCCTTATTCAGTCCGACAGTTTTATTGATTTGCAAGATGTTGTTCTGGATTATGGCATCAAAGATCAAAGTCTGCAAAAAATTTATGCCATTCTTTTTGGAAAACGTATTTCCAAATCACAACGACTATCCAACTGGGAAGCAACCGAATTAACTCCGGCACAGCAGCTCTATGCAGCAACCGACGCATGGGCATGCCACCAGATTTACCAAAAGCTCAAACAAGACGTATGACATTACCCCAAATAACCCTCAAAAAAGGCAAAGAAGAAGCACTGTTACGGTTTCATCCTTGGATTTTTTCCGGTGCAATTCATCGTATCAAAGGAGATCCTCAGGAAGGCGACATTGTCGAAGTCTATAATGCACAACAACAATGGATGGCAATTGGATATTATCAGATCGGAAGCATAACGGTTCGCATATTATCTTTTATCCCTATTGCAATCGACACCGACTTCTGGCTGAATAAAATTCAGAGTGCATATAATCTCCGAGTAACGCTGGGTCTAGCTGAGAACACTCAAAACACCACCTACCGTCTTATTCATGGAGAAGGAGATAATCTGCCAGGGTTAGTCATCGATGTCTACGGCACAACTGCTGTTATTCAGGCTCACACAGTGGCAATACACAAGATTCGTCACACCATTGCTTCTGTGTTGATACAAACGGTCAAAGGTCTTGAAAATGTGTATTACAAATCAGAAGGTACCTTGCCTTTCAAAGCCGACGTAACTCCCGAGAACAACTACTTAATCGGGCAAGAGACGAATTGCATCGCCATGGAACATGGGCTTCGCTTTCATGTCGATTGGTTACGGGGACAAAAAACCGGTTTTTTTGTAGATCAACGCGAAAACCGCTTACTACTGGAAAAATATGCCAAAGACCGTTCCGTTCTCAACATGTTTTGCTACACTGGGGGCTTTTCATTTTATGCTCTTCGCGGAGGAGCAAAACTGGTACATTCAGTCGACAGTTCGGCCAAAGCCATTGAACTGACCAATAAAAATGTAGCTCTAAATTTCGCAAATGAAAACCGACACACCGCTTTTGCCGAAGATGCTTTCAAATTTCTGGAACAGGCCAAAGGCCAATACGATCTGATTATTTTAGATCCGCCGGCTTTTGCAAAACATAAAAATGTACTCAATAATGCGCTTCAGGGTTATCGGAAATTGAATGCAAAAGCATTCGAACAGATCAAACCAAATGGTATTCTGTTCACTTTTTCGTGTTCGCAGGTAGTATCAAAAGAACAATTTCGCTTGTCCGTTTTTTCAGCAGCAGCTCAATCCGGTCGGAAGGTGCGTATTCTTCACCAATTAACACAACCAGCCGACCACCCTATCAACATTTACCATGCCGAAGGAGAATATCTGAAAGGGCTTGTTTTATACGTAGAATAAACGCATAACCAAAAGATTATCAAGCATGTATATTTGTTAACAAAACACACAAGTCATAAACTACGTTAATGCATTACGTTTTTTTATTCGATTATTTGGAAAACGCAAAAAGGCATTGTAACTTTGCACTGTGTTTTTCATGGTATTAGATTTAAGGTTAACAAGGATTGTGGTTGTCGCGACGACAACCCTTTCTTTTTTTAAATAAATACGAAAATAGAGACAAAACTCCCAACAGATATAATGGCCAGTAGCAACAATTCTGAATTGTTGCTACTTTCATTTTTGCCCACTAGCAATATCCTCCCCGCTCCAAAACAAAACGAACAGAGAATCAACATACTATACAACTTAAAAGAAACATATCAACCAAACGAATATTAATATATACAAATATATGGTAAAATATTTGGTCTACCAGTTTGGAATATATTATCTTTGCACTGTGTTTTTCATGGTATTAGATTTTAAGGTTAATAATTGATTGTGGTTGTCGTGATGACAACCCTTTCTTTTTTAAATAACCGCAAACTCTTAACTACCCAAGCAATCTGCTCGTCACTCCTCTCCAAGACAACCGTGCAACACATAATATTCATATACAATTGATTACACAAAAAAAACAGAAACCATCTCTCCTGCATCGAAAAGTTTGTTTTATTTGCACTAAGCATCGACTCCAATACACAAACCATACAGCAACACAAAATAAAAGAACAAAAAAAAACAGGCCAAACATTACAACAAATATTAATTGGACTACCAACACAAACTACCCATAAAGAAATTAAAAGCCACAACAAAAGAATATTACTCAATATAATTGAAGCAATAAGGATAAATATACACTTATATATCAAAATATATACTAAAATATTTGGTTAACCAGTTCGGAATATATTATCTTTGCACTGTGTTTTTCATGGTATTAGATTTTAAGGTTAATAATTGATTGTGGTTGTCGCGAGACAACCCTTTCTTTTTTAAATAATTGCAAACACTACACGAGGATAGGGGGTAGTACTCCCGGCAAAAAACTTTAAAATAAATCTTCCCATCATACATTTTACCCCACAAGCTTCAAATATCTATTAATCAACATAAAAAAAACGCAAAAAATTTGGTCAACCACCTATTTCACACTTATCTTTGCATCGTGTTTTTCATGGTATTAGATTTAAGGTTAATAATTGATTGTGGTTGTCGCGATGACAACCCTTTCTTTTTTTAAATCAAATGTTTCAACCAGTGCTATAATCGAACATTTATTCCATTATCTTTGTACCAACTTATTTGCTACTATGCTGTATCACATGACTTGTACGTTTCCCCTCCGAAGATATTTTCTTTTTTTCGTTATATCCATTTTTTCGTTATCGTCATCTCTTGCTCAAAAATCGTTTGCGCCAGGAGAAGTTCTGACCTACAAAGCATTTTATCATTGGGGTGTTTTATGGTTACCTGCGGCAAATATCACATTAAGAGTCCTTCCTAATGAAAACCCTCGATTCTTAACCATTAGAGCAAACGGCATTAGTTTCAAGAGATATGATCTCTTTTTCAAAGTCCGAGAAAACTTTGAGTCTACAATATTCAAAAACACATTATTGCCAGTAGAAGCAAGTCGGAATGCCATTGAAGGATCATATTCGGCGAGAGAACAGTACCGTTTCAATGATTCTACCAATACAATCGACTATAACATCTCTATCAACGAAGGAAAGACCAAAGATTCCGGTAAAATCGAGAAAGCCGACGGATATTTCGACATGTTATCCGCAGCCTATTACATGCGCGAATATGATTATTCGAAATTCAAAATCAATCAAAAAATACGAGTACATACCGTCATCAACGGTAAGGTATTTCCAATTGAAATTCAGTATATCGGAAATGAATTGTGTAAAGATGGTAATAACAAAAATCGTATGTGCGCCAAATTTACAGCCAGTACGGTTCCCGGAACAGTTTTCAAAGGGAATGAAAAAATTACGATCTGGATGAGTTTTGATTCCGCAAAAATTCCCGTAAAAGTCACTTCAAAATTGAAGATAGGAGAAGTAAATGTTGAATTAACAGGAGCTTCCGGGACAAAATAAGGCTCGATTTACTTGACCGACAATCAAAAAATGTGTACCTTGCAAACCATTTCAGCCGGAACATTGTCACACTACACATCTTTATCATCATGAGAGTTATCGATCTGATAAATAATAGTCAAACAACCGCTTTTTCATTTGAAATTCTTCCTCCGCTCAAAGGCAACGGAATTGATCTGGTTTACAAAACCATCGATTTGTTACGCCCTTTCGATCCGAAATATATCAACATCACCACGCACCGGAGCGAAATCGTGTACAAAGAAACGGGGCCCAACCTGTTTCAACGGGTTGCCGAACGGCATCGTCCCGGAACGGTGGCAATTGCGGCGGCCATTCAAAACAAATACAAAGTCAATGTTGTTCCCCACATCATTTGCAGCGGATTTTCCAAAAGCGAAACCGAATATGCCCTGATCGATCTCCAATTCTTAGGAATAACTGATCTGCTGGTTCTGCGCGGAGACAAAGCCAAACATGACAAAGCTTTTATTCCCGGCGAAGAGGGACATGTCCACGCAATCGATCTGCAACAGCAAATCAACGATTTCAACAGCGGGAAATTCATGGATGGCTCCATTATCAAACAACCGGTATCAACCTTTTCGTATGGTGTTGCCGGATATCCCGAGAAGCACGATGAAGCTCCAAATCTGGACTCCGACATTCACTGGCTGAAAGAAAAGGTACGCCTGGGTGCCGACTATGTAGTTACCCAGATGTTTTTCGACAACGAAAAGTATTATACATTCGTGGAACAGTGTCGTCAGGAAGGGATCACAGTGCCTATCATTCCGGGGTTAAAACCGATCACCTTGATGAATCAATTGACTGTGTTGCCAAAAATTTTCCACGTAGATATTCCCGAACCTTTAGCCACCGAACTTGCCAAATGCAAGACCGATGCCGAAGCACTCGAAGTGGGTGTAGAATGGTGTACAATGCAGGCGCTGGACCTGAAACAGCACGGAGTACCCAGCATTCACTTCTACACAATGATGGCCACACAAAGCGTAAAACGGGTGGCCGAGAAAGTATATTAAATACAGACAATAGAACAAAGAATAAAGACAACCAGATCCTCAGTCTTTGTTCTTATATCTTTATTCTAAAATGCCCGAAGCCTGCTCGCTATATGAACTGAACGAACGGATCAAAGATGCCATTTCCGTTTCATTCTTTCAGCCTTTATGGGTAAAAGCTGAGATTAGCGAGATACGCGAAAATGCGAACGGACACTGCTACCTCGAGCTTATCGAGAAAGACACAAAAAGCGACCGTATTACGGTACGCAACAAAGCCACCATCTGGTCGTTTACCTACCGGATGCTGAAACCCTATTTTGAAGCTACCACCGGAGAAGCACTACATGCCGGCGTAAAGATTCTGATCGCATGTACGGTCGAATACCACGAACTGTACGGATTGAGCCTCAACATCTCCGACATCGACCCAACTTACACCCTTGGTGAAGTTGCCCTCCGACGCCAACAAATCATCAATCAGTTGCAGGAAGAGGGCATTGCCGATATGAATAAGGAGCTAGAATTGTCCGTAGTTCCCCAACGCATTGCCGTTATCTCTTCGGCAACTGCCGCCGGATATGGAGACTTTCTGGATCAGCTGCAAGGCAACAACTTCGGATATACGTTTTACCATCACCTTTTTCCTGCCATCATGCAGGGCGATCGATCCGAACAATCGCTTATCGAAGCGTTGGACAAAATTTATCAACACATCGACCAATTTGATGCCGTAGTCATTATCCGGGGTGGCGGCGCCACAGCCGATTTGAGCTGCTTCGACCGCTATTCGCTGGCCGCACACTGCGCACAGTTTCCGTTACCTATTCTGACCGGTATCGGACACCAACGCGACAATACTATCCTAGACATGGTAGCGCACGCTTGTCTGAAAACACCGACCGCCGTCGCCGAATTTCTGATTAACCGAATGCAGGAAGCGCAGGGATTACTGGAAGAACAGAGGGAAAATCTAACGCTTGTAACAGAAGAATTGCGCGAATTGAGAGCCAATCAACTGAAAGAAATGACCCGCAAACTGCCGCAACTTCTATTGGGTCGTACTACAAAAAACGAACTACTGATTGAACGATATACAACACAACTGAATCAACGATCAAAAGCATTAATAACCGCCCAGGCTCAAAGACTGATCAGATACAGTCAACCACTTTCCAGTCTGACCATCCGAATGATTGGAGAAAAACGACATCTTCTCGCACAAAAAGAGTTACAATTGAAGTATCTCAATCCGCTAGCCATTCTAGAGAAAGGATATACCATGACATATGCTAATGGGAAACGGGTAACCAGCGCTGCCGATGTGCAATCCGGCGACCGCATCACGACGGCATTTAAGGATGGCAATACAGACAGTATTGCAGAATAAAAAAGAGAGCCGACTGAAGATTGAATTCAGTCGGCTCTCTTTTCAATATTTGGAATCTTAAATCTTGGAATTTAGTTTATTCTCCCACATACACAGGCTCTGACGCGACGCTCTCCTGATGCAAACGATTGAGAGAGGTAATGACATATTTGGCCTTTTCTTTCGGATCGGGAACGATGTAGTATGGATCACGCACAATCTTCACAATCTTTGCTCCGTTGGTCAAATCCACATTTTCATTCAGACCGAAACGATAGATGCAGTAGTAAGCCGATTGCTCCAGCTCTTTTTTCGCCTGAGCACCTTGCCAAATCACTTTTAGTTTGCAATTATCGATCGTAAAACGGAGACCAGATATTGGCGCTGGAGCCGCTTTTTCCATTGTCGGATAGGTGGGAATCAAAGAGGGGATGCGTTGATAATGCTGTGCCAGCGTATCGAGCGATCCAAAGGGATTCTCACGCATCTGATAGCCCGACCACCAGATATTTCCCTGAATATTGGGCGTCTCACGGGTCAGCCGCATCTTTTCGGCAAACTGTGTCTTGTTCGGATCTTTCAAATCTTTTTCATTGAAAGTGGTTATGCTTTGGCCGACGTAGATGTTCGTTCCATAGCTGTTTTTACTCCACCAATCAACCAGCGTCGCGTAGTCGGCCGTTTTGTGGCCAATTTTCCAGTAGAGCTGCGGAGCCACATAATCGAGCCAGTGATTCTTTTGCCAGAGCAACACGTTTGCGTAAAGATCGTCGTAATCGGATAATCCGTTGGTCTTACTTCCACTTCCGTCAGGCGTTTTACCCACGTTGCGGTATATGCCGAACGGACTTACACCAAAAACCACCCAGGGTTTTTCGTGATGCACCGTTTCATACACCTCTTTGATAAGCTGGTCAACATTATTCCGACGCCAGGCAGCACGTTCTTCCTTGCCGAACCCCTGTTTTTTCGCATATTTTTTGAACGATTTAAGATCATTAAACTCTTCACCCTTCTCGGGATAAGGATAGAAATAATCATCAAAATGAATACCGTCAACATCATAACGGCTTACAATATCTTCCACCACTTTGTTCACAATCTTCCGCGATTCGGGTTGACCCGGATCGAAATACAACTGTTTGCCGTAATGGATAAAGAGTTTGGAATGCTTCTTGTTCATTTTCGACAACACTTCCGACTCGCTACTGGTGACACGGTAAGGATTGAGCCACGCATGCAACTGCATTCCACGTTTGTGACACTCTTCAATCATAAATGCAAGCGGATCCCAAACTGGATTAGGCGCTTTACCCTGCTCACCGGTCAGGTAGCGACTCCAGGGTTCCAGTTTGGATGCATAAAAAGCATCGGCCTGCGGACGAACCTGAAAGATAACGGCGTTCATACCGGCCTTCTGAAAACTGTCGAGCATATTTGTCCACTCTTTCTGAATGGCTTCGGCTTTCATGGTACGGTATTTCCAGTTACCGACCGTATGAATCCACACCCCACGAAACTCTCTCTTAGGAATCACTTCGGAATAGGCCGAAAGCGAGATCAGACAAATCAATGCTAATGTCAGAATAGTTCTGATATTTCTAAAATTCATTATAAAACTCTTGATTAATTATTTGCTAACGTAATAAATAACGGTATCTTTAGCAGCCTCTACGCTTGGTGTAAGCGCATGATAGATGATTTTCTCCGAAGAGACATATTCCGGCAAATTAACCTCTTCCACCTTGAATCCGACAGAGCGCATCCGGTCGGCATAATCGCGACCATACTCACGCACATGGTCTTTTTGTCCGAAATGTTTCAGACGATCTTCGGGCGAGGTGATCGTTTTATCTTCGTAGGTCACAGCACGATCGATATTCACCGGAGACTGGACAATGCCCCACCCGCCGGGTTTCATCACGCGATAGAGTTCGCGCATGGCCAGCAGGTCATCCTCCACGTGTTCGAGAATGTGATTGCAAAAAATCACATCGAACTTGTTTTCTTCAAAAGGAATATCCTGAATATCCATCTTCACACGAGCCAACGGTGATTCCAAATCGGCCGAATAGTAATCGATGTTGGGCATGGCACCGAAACGTTTGATAAAACAGTATTCAGGAGCAATGTGGAGCATCACGCTTTGCTTGGTAAAAAAGTCGGTTTTGGCCTGCAAAAAGAGCCATATCTGACGGTGACGCTCCAGCGACAAGCACGAAGGACAAAGTGCATTTTCGCGCGAATTGACATAACCATAGGGTAACAATTTGCGGAAACGGTGATGACACACCGGACATTCGTATTTAGTGCCCACGTAAAAAACAGAGCTGGCTCTCACAGCCACATGAGCGAACAGTTGCAAATACTTTCGGGGAATATGGTTCAGCACGAACCGGATAAGCTTCTTCATTATTTAATGTAACATTTTATAAACTAACTCCTTCAACAGATCGCCGGCATCGGTCGACACATTCTCGATTCCTTTGGACCGGGCATCGCATTCGCGCAACCAGGCAATAATCCGCAGGGTTTTGCCCGCCGAAAAACGTTTGGCGGCTGCCTGAAAATCTTTGACAAAATAGGGATTCACTCCCAATTCACGCGCCACATTTGCCTGGCTCTTATCTGGCAAATAGTGGTACACCATCAGATTACTGAAGAAATTGAACAGAACGGAGAGCGTAACAATAATCGGGTTATTCTTGGGATTGTCGGCAAAATAGCGCACTATGCGATTCACCTTCAACACGTCACCCGACACGATGGCGCTTTGGAGCTCGAAGTTATTGAAATCCTTGCTGATGCCGATGTTCTTCTCGATCAGTTCGGGAGTGATGGTCGATTCGGAGGCCGGTTTGGTAATGAGCAGTTTATCGAGCTCGTTGGCCACCTTGCTCAGATCGGTTCCCAAGAACTCGGTCAACATCAGTGCCGCCTTCTCCGAGATCTTCACCTTACGATCGGCCAGATATTTTACAATCCAGGGCGGAATCTGGTAGTCGCGTAACTTTTCGGAAACAAACAATACTCCGGACTTTTCAATCTCGGAGGTCACTTTTTTCCGTTTGTCGAGGGTTCCGTATTTGTGGCAAAAAACGAGGATAGTAGAAGCCAGTGGCTTTTGCAGATAGAACGTAAGTTCGTCGATTGCCTTCAACTGCTGTGCCTCTTTAACGATGACCACCTGGTATTGCGATCCCATCGGAAACCGTTTGGCAGCATTGATCACCGTGCGGATATCGGTATCTTTTCCGTAAAGAACGGTCTGGTTGAAGGATTTCTCCATCTCGTCCAGCACGTTATCTTCGATGTAATCGGCAAGCAGATCGATATAGTAAGGTTCCTCGCCCATAAAGTAGTACACCGGGGCATACTCCTTTCGTTTGAGTTTATCGAGAATCTGTTCGTATGAATCTGATTTTTTAGCCATTATTCAAAACGCAGATGCTTGATGGTACTACTGTTGTTCATGATCGACATCAGCGCTTTGACGCCGATGCGGAGGTGTTCTTCCACAAAACTGGCCGTCACTTTATTGTCGCTGGCCTCGGTCTTTACTCCGTCGGGACGCATTGGCATATCCGATACAAGCAAGAGCGCTCCGGTAGGAATACTATTGAAGAAACCTACAGAAAACAGGGTTGCCGTCTCCATATCGACTGCCTGAGCACGGGTATTGTGCAGATATGCTTTGAACTCCTCATCGTGCTCCCACACACGACGGTTGGTGGTGTAAATCGTTCCCGTCCAGTAATCTTTACCGAAGTCACGAATATTGGACGAAACGGCACGTTGCAGCATAAATGCCGGTAGTGCGGGAATTTCGGGCGGAAAATAGTCATTCGAGGTACCTTCGCCACGGATGGCTGCGATGGGAAGAATGTAATCTCCGTTGCGATTTTTGTCTTTCAGTCCGCCACATTTTCCAAGGAAAAGAACCGCCTTTGGCTCGATGGCCGTCAGCAAGTCCATTATCAGCGCGGCGTTGGGGCTGCCCATCCCAAAATTGATGATGGTGATACCGTTGGCCGAAGCGTTAATCATGTTTCCTTCGTTATAAACGGGAACGCCGAAACGTTCTGCAAACATCTCCACATAATTGTTGAAATTCGTCAGCAAAATGTATTGGTCAAAATCCTCCAATTGTCTTTTGGTGTAACGAACCAACCAGTTTTCAACTATCTCTTTCTTTGTTTTCATGCGAAAATTTATTTTGCGTCCAAAGATACGAATTTTCGGTGGCAACCCCGCAAACTCAATAAAGATAGCCCGTCTGGCCGATGTTTCCCTTCGAATCCATTGACATCACGCCAAAATTTGGTAGCTTTGTCTGCAATTATTATTCAACAAATAAAATCAAATAGAGATGGTTAAACATTTAGTATTTTGGAAATTGAAAGAAGAGGCTGCTGGCAACGACAAAGCCTCCAATGCCAAACTGGTAAAAGAAAAGTTGGAAGCCCTCAACGGACAGATCGAAGGATTGATTAAGCTGGAAGTGGGTATCGATTTTACCGGCAATCCCGATGACCACGACATTGCCCTCTACTCCGAGCTAATCAGCAAAGAGGCATTGAACGGCTATCAGGTCAATCCGCTACACAAAGCTGTTCAGGCTTTCGTCAGAGAGGTGGTGAATGCACGTGCTTGCGTAGACTACGAAGTCTGATCATAAAAAAATCAAATGCTCCAAGTGGCATGGCGTTACAGATTGCATATCTGCTAACGCCTTTTTTATTTTTCCACAAAAACAAATAAAAATTCGTATTTGTTTTTCAAATAAAAAAAGTATTTTTACAGGAGTCATTTCATTAACCGTTGGCCCATGAATAAACACCTGTCCACTAAATCTGAGAATAGGAGATTTACAGCTCTCGATCTGTTCAGAGGAATGACCATTTGTGTAATGATAGTTGTAAATACTCCCGGGAGTGAAGAAACCTGTTTTAAGTTCCTAAAACATGCCGACTGGCACGGATTTACCCTGGCCGATCTGGTTTTTCCCTCTTTCCTTTTTGCCGTCGGAAATGCATTGAGCTTCTCGTGCAAACGTTGGGCATCACAAGCGGCATCCGAGGTGATGCTCAAAATCGGAAAACGAACCCTGCTCATTTTTCTGGTAGGATACCTGATGTACTGGTTTCCGTTCTTTTCTCTCGACGACAATGCTAACTTCGTCTTCTCTCCGTTTTCGCACACCCGTATGATGGGTGTTTTACAGCGCATCGCACTCTGCTACGGCATAACAGCTGTGATGGTCTACTATCTGAACAAGGAGAGAATCCTTTTTGCCGGCATTGCATTTTTAATACTCTACTGGGCCGCCTTAGTCTGGTTTGGTGCTCCCGGTCACGAATACACAAAGACAGGAAACGCCGTATTGAATATCGATTCGTTCCTGCTCGGCACAAATCACCTCTACCAAGGCGAAGGGTTTCCATTCGACCCCGAAGGAATCTTAAGCACCCTCCCGGCTCTGTTCAATGTGATATGCGGGTATCTGGTTGGCAACTATATTCAATCGAAAGGCATCACAAAAAAGACGCTGATCCAGCTCATCATTGTTGGCATCGGTATGTCGATTATCGCTTACGACTGGGATCTGTTTTTCCCGATCAACAAAAAATTGTGGACAAGCTCCTATGCCGTGCTTACGGTGGGACTAGATTGTCTGCTACTGACCGCCATTATCTACTGTACCGATTTCCGGAAGATAACACGGGGCAATAAGTTCTTTCTTGTTTTTGGCAAAAATCCACTTGCGATCTATGTTCTCAGCGAAATCGGCGTCACGCTGATGTGGCTGATTCCCATCGGTGATACTCCGCTGTATTCATTGATATACGACCATATTTTCGCTCATGCCGGCAATTATATCGGATCACTGCTTTTTTCACTCTGGTGGATGTTGATGTGTTGGATAGTGGCTTTTATTCTCGACCGGAAGAAGATTTACATCAAATTGTAAGACTGCCAAACGAGCAACAGAATACGCTTGTCTGCAAAATATGCGATATATTTGCACTCAAAATTGAAAACCATCTCTGTAATGAAACGTGTACTTCTCTCTACCCGCCTTTTGCCCGAAGGCTTTGCCGAACTGCAGAAACAGTTCGAGGTGGTATTTCCCGAAAACGAGACCTTTACCCGCGACGAGCTGATCGCGCTCCTGCCCCACTTCGACGCGTTTATCCCCACGTTTGTCTATCCGGTCGATCGTGAGATGCTGGATGCCGCCGCGCAACGGGTAAAAATCATCTCCAACTACGGCGTGGGCTACAACAATATCGATATCGATTATGCCGCGCAACGGGGCATTGTAGTGACCAACACCCCCGATCCGGTAATTGAACCCACAGCCGAACTGGCTTTAGCATTGATGCTGGCCGCCGCCCGACGCATTCCCGAATGCGACCGTAAAGTGCGCATCTCCGACGGATTGAAATGGGGCGTACTCGAAAACCTGGGACAATCGCTCACGGGTAAAACGCTCGGTATTGTGGGTATGGGACGCATCGGTCAGGCACTGGCACGGCGCGCACTGGCTTGCGGCATGCACATCGTTTACTACAACCGCCACCGCCTTTCGCCCGATCTGGAGGCTACTTATAAAGCCACCCGCCTCGATCTGGATGACCTGATCACTGCCTGCGACGTTCTTTCGCTCAACACCCCGCTCACCGACGAGACTCGCCATCTGATTGGTCGCGAACAGTTGCAACTGATGAAACAGACGGCCATCATCGTCAACACCGCCCGTGGAGCCGTTATCGACGAAGCTGCACTGGTGGAAGCCCTACAACAAGGTTGGATCGCCGCCGCAGGACTCGACGTCTACGAGTTCGAACCGAAGATCACCCCTGCGCTGTTGACCATGGACAACGTAGTACTGGCACCCCACAACGGCACTGCCACCGTGGATACCCGCAACGACATTGCCCGCTTCGCTTCGCAAAACATTATCCGATTCTTTGAAGGACGGGAAGATATTACAAGGGTGAACTGAAAAAGAATTAGCACATTTTTTCTTGCATTTGCTCTTGACGACATTGATGACACTGAAAACGTTATATCTTTGTCTTGCGGGTCATAATTGTCCCCCGAAAAACGACCAAACAAGCAATTCCATGGACAAACAATACAACCCTGACGGCTTTATCCCCAAACATGGGGGCTATGAACGGCTTATCTCTTATAGAAAAGCTGAAATCATCTACGATGGCACCTGTTATTTTTGCAAGAAATATTTTTCAAAATACGATCGAACTATCGATCAGATGATACAAGCTGCCCGATCCGGGAAACAAAATATTGCTGAAGCCAGTATGGCCTCGGGAACTTCGAAAGAGACGGAGATCAAACTGACCAATGTTGCCCGGGCATCCCTTGAAGAACTGATGATCGATTACAAGGATTTTCTAAGAACCCACCAACTGACATTCTGGAGCAAAACACATCCTTACTATCCGCATCTAACAGCGAAGCACAACCTTGTCGAATTCAGTTACCTGACTTACCAAAAAGGGATAGAAAGTCCCAACCCGGAAGTCTCTGCCAATGTTTTGATCAGCCTCATCAATGTAACGTCTTATCTTTTGGCGCAACAAATCAAAACGCTGGAAAAGGAATTCCTTGAAAACGGAGGTCTGCGCGAACGCATGACACAGGCAAGAATCGAACACAGGAACAAGCGAACATAGTCAAATTCAACCTGCAACCAATCAAAGAACCCAATAGACCTATGACCCTATCGTGCATTTAGAACGCAGGGGCATTAATCTGATGAAATTTTCCTCTCCTTCATTCAATCTATTGCATCATGTACGGTCTCTTTCCGTGTGCCAGATTTCATCCGCTAAAAACAATTATCTTTGCAATCAAATTACGATTCACGTTCAATTATGAAGAAAACAATCCTTATTACTATGACCGCATTGTCGATAACGGCGGGTGCAGACAGCGCCGAAGCTGCGGGAAAGAGCGCTCCGCCCAAAGAGTTCAACTACATTGTCGATCAGTTTGCCGACCTGCAGATCCTGCGCTATCAGGTTCCCGGGTTCGAACAACTGAGTCTCAAACAGAAAGAACTGGTATATTTTCTCTCGCAGGCTGCCAACGAGGGCCGCGACATTTTGTTCGATCAAAACGGCCGCTACAACCTGGCCATCCGCCGCACACTGGAGGCCATCTACCTCAACTACAAAGGCGATAAAACCAGCAACGACTACAAACAATTCGTCGTCTACCTGAAACGGGTATGGTTTGCCAACGGTATTCACCACCACTACGGCGAAGACAAATTCGCCCCCGGTTTCTCGAAAGAGTTTTTTGCAAAACAGGTAAAAGCATTGCCGCAGACGAAAGTTCCTGTGCGTAAGGGACAGTCGGTAGACGCTTTTCTGGCAGAAGTTACACCTGTAATTTTCGACCCCACAGTGATGGCAAAAAAGGTGAATCAGGCACACGGCGAAGATCTGATCAAGACCTCGGCCAACAACTACTACGAAGAGGGCATCTCGCAGAAGGAGGTTGAAGATTTCTACGCGAAAATGAAAGACCCGAACGATCCGAAACCGATTGCATACGGACACAACAGCCGCCTGGCCAAAGTGAATGGACAGCTGGTGGAAAAGGTTTGGAAAGCTGGCGGACTCTACTCGCAGGCTATCACCCGCATTATCTACTGGTTGGAAAAGGCAACTACTGTTGCCGAAACTCCGCAACAAAAAGCGGTCATCGAAAAGCTGATCGAATTTTACCAGAAAGGCGACCTGAAGCTCTTCGATGCCTACGCCATCCTGTGGGTGCACGATACCCAGTCGCAGATCGATTTTGTGAACGGTTTTACCGAAAGCTACGGCGATCCGCTGGGATTGAAGGGAAGCTGGGAATCGATCGTTAACTTCAAGAACCTGGAAGCGACCAAACGTGCCGAAATAATCAGTACCAACGCTCAGTGGTTTGAGGATAACTCTCCGGTGGACAAACGCTTCAAGAAAGAAACGGTAAAAGGGGTTACCGCCAAGGTAATCACTGTGGCGCAACTGGCCGGCGATTGCTACCCGTCAACCCCTATCGGCATCAACCTGCCCAACTCCAACTGGATTCGCAAGGACTACGGTTCCAAATCGGTAACCATCGAAAACATCATGGAAGCCTACGACAAAGCAGCTCAGAAGAGTGGCTTTAACGAAGAGTTCGTTTGGAGCGACAAAGAATTGAAGTCGATCCGCACGTATGGCTTCCTCACCGACGTGCTCCACACCGACCTGCACGAATGTCTCGGCCACGGTTCGGGCAAACTGTTGCCGGGTGTCGATCCCGATGCACTGAAAGCCTACGGTAAAACCATCGAAGAGGCGCGCGCCGACCTGTTCGGTCTCTACTACGTGGGTGATCTTAAATTAGTCGAACTGGGCATTCTCCCTGACAAAGAAGCCTACAAAGCCGAATATTACAAATACATGATGAATGGTCTGATGACGCAGCTCACCCGCATCGAACCGGGCAAGAATATCGAAGAGGCTCACATGCGCAACCGTCAGCTCATTGCCCGTTGGGTGTACGAGCATGGCAAGGCCGAAAACGTGGTGGAATTCAAACAACGCGACGGCAAAACCTTTGTGGTGGTGAACGACTACGACAAGATGCATAAACTGCTGGGTATGTTGCTGAGCGAAATCCAACGTGTGAAATCGGAAGGTGACTTTGAAGGAGCCAAGAAATTGGTGGAAGACTACGGCGTACAGGTAGATCAGAAGCTGCACGACGAAGTATTAGCCCGCTACAAGAAACTGGAATTGAAACCCTACAAAGGCTTTGTCAATCCGGTGCTGACAGCCGTGAAAGATGCCAAAGGCAATATCAAAGATGTGAAGATCTCCTACACCGAAGGGTACGCCGAACAGATGTTGCGTTACTCCGGCAAATATTCGCCACTGCCTACCTACAACGAATAAGAAGATTCTCACCAAAACAGAAGAGAGTTTCCTGATTGCGGAAACTTTCTTCTATTAATAGCATCGAATCCTTAGAATTGATACACTAAACAACAAACATATTTAATATCTAGGTTCGTCTTTTATCTCATCGTAGTATTTTTCAATACCAATCTGTGCCATTTGCCTATTTATTGCAACCGATCTTCTATTGAGATGTTCATCAAAACCGGTATTGCCACAGGGAAAATCAGAACATTGAAAACAAAAATCAACTCCTTTTTGCTCCGAGCAAGAACGTACTTTACAATTTTTAAACAATTTGCAGTTTTCCTTCCTGCAACCGGAACATCCGGCCATTGAAAAAAGATCCAACATTTCTTTAAATGCAGGATATTTCTTAAAAACAGGCTGATCCAGCAATTCGACAAATCTTTCGGCATAAACATCAAAGTTTCCCAGTGATGCTTTTAATTGCCGGCTACTTTCCACAATATCTCCATCGCTAAATGCAAAACATTTTCCACAGTGCAATCCGCATGGAGCCAATCTGTTTTTAATCTCTTCGTATTCCATTTTTATTACTTTTCTATTGACAGAGTGGAGATACCCCACTGTTTTACCCATAACATCACGCGCGCAAATCAGCCCCTGACCGGTAATCGCAGCAATCACTTCGAAAACTCGCAAGGAGACCCCGACAATAATATTTCTATTACATTTCACCTTACCGGCAGAACCTTTTCCACCACTAAGAAATGAAGGAAATTATAGCTCCGCCATTCAGGGCGGAGTTAGTTTACATCCTGATAAGAGAATGAAGCAAGATAAGAAATACAGTCTGCATTCTGCATCTTTACCCCTCCAATAGAGAGGAATATGGCATGACTGATTAATTTAATGTATTACGTTTCTACAACAAAACATTCTTGCTTATCTTCACTGTCAGACCCCACAATCAAAAAACTAATAGAAAATCAGTTCTGCTAATCAGTTATAAATGTCTCATTCCGTATCAACGGAACTGATTGTATTTACGTCCGAGTTATCACTTCACTCCGTTCAACGTAGCCACCGGCCACGTCGTTGTAAAAAAGAGAGCTTCGGCTTTCCAAGCACAACCGAATGAAGCCGATCTATTTTTCAGTCCTTCAATCCCTCAAAAGTTTCTCCCTTCGATCGCCCAAAGCCCCAGCACATATACGATACACACTGTATTTCAACCGATTCTCCGTTTAGTTTAATATTTGTCGGTGCAAACATACTTATAATATTTAATATTCAGACAACATTCATAGCCTAAAAAGTAACATTTCGTAATAATTTTTCAACACCTTCGGGCAATATTCTAACAAACCCTTTACAGTATTGTTGAGAACAACCGGAGGTGTTGCCCTCCTGCCCATGGAAGACGATATTCCGCCGGGTGGTAATAGGACATCCTTACGCCGAACCAACTCGACCAACCGCAACTGAGCATCTTGCTACGCCAAATTCACCACAGCCGCTAGCAGCACAATTTCGATCTACTTACCAAACGCGAAACAGAGATCATGGGGTTGATCCATAATGGCAAAATTGATAGTAAAATTTCGGAACTTCTCGGCATCGAGATATTGACAGCCAAAAAGCCCCGCGACAATATTATGCGAAAATTGGGTTCCCCGACTTGTCGACCCGAGAAGTCGGTTACAGCAGTTTCACTTCACCATCATGGCCATGGTAGCAGCCTCGGTAGCTTGCTTTTTATTATACCGGAACGTCATGTCGCGTATATTAATCAGGTCGACAATGGTACCAATGCAACACAAACCTCCTGTAAAAATATAGAGAATGCCCATTCCGATTTCACCCAGCACAAAACGTTGGATGCCGGCCACGCCAAAGAAGCCGATCAGCGTACAAATCAGCATGGTGGTATACTCTTTCCGACGGGCAGCATATAGCAAGACAAACTGACTCATCTGCTTTTCCGACATATCCTCGGTAAGGGTTTGTACAAAGATCAATTCATCTGGCTGCATCCCGGGCAACATCATCAGCAGTTCTTGTTGATTCATGGCTTCGATTGTTTTTAATGGTGAATACCGATTTTATAATGGTGTAAATAAGAATAGCAACCGCAGGAATTCCCAGTACATGCTCGTGAAACGATACCGCAAAATGGAGATGAAGTGCATCGTGCATGGCATGACCGATGCCACATCCGGGACAATGCGAAAAACCCATCGCCCTGAAAAAACAAAGTGAAGTACCACTCTGCGAGGTATCTGCCAAAAACAACAGCACCAAGGCTGTAATCCAGACGACAGGTTCTATATATTGCCGAAACTTATAGGACATAGTTTAAATCCATTATACAATAAAAACAGCGTACAAAGATCTATATGCTAAATTGTTTACATTTCAATCGCTGCAATTTCCTCCGCTACGTTCGTTCCGACCTCTCCTCACGACGACTATGTGTCGGAGTTAGGCATCTATTGTCTGACCCAACTCTCTCCCGAGGAGAGGAAATAAAGTCCAAAAATGCGTAAATTTTCTTCTCCTTGAGAGAAGGTGCCCTAAGGGATGGACGAGGTCAAAGATGTATCCGAAGAACAATTGGTTTGACACAGCCATCGTAACAATTTTCAAAAGCTTCGCACCGGACACAACAAATTATAGTCCTGCGAATATAGACAATTTTTCCATTAATTGAATGAAACGGTTCTTTGGGAAGAACAACTACCTAAAACGGGCTTTCTGGGTCATATCCAGCCGGAGGAGAATAAACAACATAACGGTAAACGACCAAAGCGAAGAGCCCCCGTAACTAAAAAAAGGAAGTGGAATGCCAATTACGGGCGTGATGCCGAGCACCATCCCCACATTAATCAACACGTGAAAGAGCATAATACTCACTATGGAGTAGGCATAGACTCGCGTAAAAGTGTCACGCTGATTTTCTGCTATGCGTATCATGCGATAAAAGAGGAGGCCGAACAGACATAATACCCCCGAGGCTCCCACAAAACCGTGTTCTTCACCAATAGTACAATAGATAAAGTCGGTGTCCTGTTCGGGCACATATTTCAGTTTGGTTTGTGTACCATTCAAAAATCCTTTGCCCAACCATCCACCCGAGCCGATGGCAATCTTCGACTGGTTCACGTTATAGCCCACCCCTTTCGGATCTTTCTCCATGCCCAGTACCACTTTGATACGAGTTTGCTGGTGAGGTTCGAGCACATGATCGAAAAAATAATCAACCGAGAAACTCACTCCGATAGAACCGAGCGCAAAAAGTGCCACCCAGATGTAGGTGCGTTTTCCCCGATACAGATAGAGTACCAGCAGGTAAATAGCCGATCCGATCACCGCAATCAGAGCAAAAATCTGATATTGTACATCGAACCATATATTGAGCAAACCTGCAAAACCGAATAAAGCCAACGCTCCCAGCAGAATATGGAGCATAGTAGTACCGTCACCTTCGTATGCTATAACGCAACCGAGCATCACCATCAGCACAAAGAGGAAGGCAAGCATAAACCCGAGCGACCCTACCTGATGATATACCGGGACATCACTCAACGGGACAATGAGAAGAAACAAAACAGCCATACAGGCTGCCACCAACAGGAAAATACCGGGCAAACCTTCGCGGTAAAGCATCAGAAAGAATGCAAAGAATACCAATGCCGAGCCGGTTTCCGATTGCAGAACGATAAGCATGCAGGGTAACAGAATCAACCCCGACGCCATCAGGGCATCTTTGCGGTTACTCATCGAGAAACCCGTCTTACTGATAAACTTACCCAGCGCCAGAGCGGTAGCCAGCTTAGCCAATTCGGCCGGCTGAAAACTTACCGGCCCGAATACCAACCACGAGTGGGAACCTTTGATATTGGGCGCTATAAAAATGGTCACCAATAGCAACAGCAATATCGCCCAATAGAAGAGATTAGCCATCTGCTCGTATATCTTCCCATCTATAAGCAAAATAGAACCGGCAATAACCAAGGCACAGGCAATCCATATCAACTGCTTGCCCGAACGGTATTCGAATCCCCAGAAATTCGTCTGGGTGTAATCGTAACTGGCTCCGTAAACATTGAACCACCCGAATACAATCATGATAAGGTAGAGCGCAATGATCCACCAATCAATTGTCTGTGCTAATCTTATTCTCCGTTCCATAGTTACGTATCAAGATGGTCTTTTCCATTTTATCCGCCAAATGTTGACGGTCGGGCGAAATCTTGCGGCGAAGATAAAACTCCATCATCAGACTACTGATAGGAGCTGCATAGGTGGCTCCGAAACCACTGTTCTCCACAATACACATAATGGCAATCTTAGGATGATATTTTGGAGCAAAGCCCATAAAAACCGAGTGATCTTTACGCACACCATCCTGTGCCGTTCCGGTTTTTCCACACACTTCGATACCCGGAATCTGAGCTATCTTTGCCGTTCCACCCAGCACCGCCATTTCCATGCCACGCACACACACATCGTAATATCGTTTTTCAACAGTAGTGGTATGTGTCATCTTATATTTTTCGGGAATCGGTTCGTCTTCGATACTCTTCACCAAATGCGGCGTAATCCAATGCCCCCGGTTAGCCACCGTGGCACAAAGATTGGCAATCTGCACGGCAGTAGCCACCACCTCGCCCTGCCCGATGGAGATAGAGACTACATTGAGCGAACGCCAGCGCCCTTTACCGTGAATACGATCGTATGCTTTGGTGGTAGGAATACTTCCGCTGTTTTCGTGCGGCAAATCGACTCCCAGCTTCTTACCGAAACCCAAAGTCATAATGTCGGCACGCCATGTATTGAAGGCTTCGGCAATATTTTTGTACTTACTATTATCGAGCATTGCCCGCAAACCAGCACAAAAATAGGCATTACAGGAATTGGCTATCGCACCGTACAAATCGAGCGGCGACGGATGCACATGGCAAGCCAGATGAAAACGACCCACCGTATATCCGTGATGGCAGGCATAGCGTGTTTCACTTGTAATAATGTCATTTTGTTGCAACACCAACGCATTGGCCACCTTAAAAGTTGATCCCGGCGGATAGCGCGCCATCACCGTACGATCAAGCAACGGTTTCTGTGGATCGGAATTTAATTCTTTAAACATGGCCGAACGTTGACGTCCCACCATCAATGCGGGATCATAAGTAGGCGACGATACGGCAGCCAAAATCTCTCCGGTAGAGGGTTCGATAGCGACAATGCTTCCCCGTTTACCGTTCATCAACCGTTCGCCCAACATTTGCAGTTCGATATCGAGACCCAGCTTCAGGGTTTTGCCCGAAACCGGTTCTTCATCATAGGCTCCGTTGGCATAACGTCCTTTGATGCGACCACGAGAGTCACGCAACATAATCTGAACCCCCTTCTCACCACGCAGTTCTTTTTCATAGCTTTTTTCCAAACCGGTAATGCCGATATAGTCGCCCATTTTGTAGTAATCGTCATTCTCGATGGTGGTACGCGACACTTCACCGATAGAACCCAGCGCATGAGCGGCAGACTTGAAGGCATAGTCGCGTATGGTACGCTGTTGAATAGAGAAACCGGGAAAATGATACAGTTTTTCCATCAGACGGGCATAATCATCAGGGAGCAACTGATTGATAAAGACCTGGGGTGTAAACGGAGAATAGTTGTGATTGATTTTTTTGTCCTTGATTTCATCCATCCGATCGATAAATTCCTGCTTGGTAATACCCAACGTATTACAAAAATCGGTCGTATCCAGTGAAGTCACCTCTTTTATGGTAACCATTACATCGTACGAAGGACGGTTATACACCAACAATTTTCCGTTACGGTCGTAAATCAGTCCGCGTGGGGGAAAAATAATACGCTTCAGAAAGGCATTTCCTTCGGCCGATTCCTTATACGATTCGGTAAAGACCTGCAGAAAAAGAAGACGAGCAATGAAGATCAGTATAATCAACGCTATCAGGCCACCGATAACGTATTTTCGGTTTTGCAGCTCATCGTTGATCATGCTTATTTAAATTTTTGAGTACTCAACACCAATAATATGGTAATCACCGAGTTCACGCCCGTTTTGAGGAGCACCAACCAATAATGCTGAAAAGAGAATGCTTCGAGCGAAAATAAAATCAAATGGAGCAGAATGACCATACAGGCCACATATTTCAGGAAGATGGGCAACCCCAGCACTTTTACCGACGGTTCGTAGTCGGCATACACATCTTTCGGGACAAACAGCAACAATAAGTCTTTACGAATAAACGCCACAAAGACCGTGGCAAAGGCATACATTCCGGGGGTATTGGAAAAGATGTCGATTAAGGTCCCCATCAGAAAGGCCAACAATAACGTAACCGAACGGTTGACCCCAGTGGGCAACGCAATGACAAACCAGATAAAAAGCATTGGGTTGACATATCCCAAAAAACGAATATTGTTAAAGATCAGCACCTGCAAAAGCACAAGCAGAACAAAACGCAACGTCTGTTTCAATACAAGATTCGTACTCATTGTTCACCCTCCTTCTGCACCTCGCGCAGCTCTTCTCTATACTTAAATCTTACCACTTTGACATACGAAAGCGTACGGAATACGGCGGCCGTTCTTGCTTCTATCGAATAGTAACTTTTGTTTTCGGGGGTAGCGCAACGGGTCACATATCCCACGGGAATGCCTTCGGGAAAAATAGATGAAAATCCGCTGGTAACAAGC
This sequence comes from Bacteroidota bacterium, assembly GCA_017860295.1. Lineage (GTDB taxonomy): Bacteria > Bacteroidota > Bacteroidia > Bacteroidales > Paludibacteraceae > Microbacter. The sequence continues at coordinate 32,178 of JAFNAS010000016.1, forward strand.
GTATCGCCTACCCGGATCACCGCATGGCGAGGAACTTCTTCCATCTGCACATAATCGGGATCGATACCATTCCAGACCAAAACACCGAAATCGCCGGAGCGTTTCGACTTACAACTGATGCGCGACTTGGAATTGAGAACGGGAATCACTGTAGCATAATGGGAGGTGACGGTACTTACAATACCAACCACACCTTGATTGTTGACGACTCCCATTTCGGGTTCGATACCATCCAAACGTCCTTTGTTGAGCGTAATAGAATTCTGTAATTTATTGATGCTATTACTGATTACTTTAGCTGCAATAAACTGGTACTCCTTGTCGGCCACCACCAAAGGACGTCTGTCGGTAGTATCGGTAAGCTGGGCAAGTTCGGCTTCGAGCCTCACCACCCTGTTTTTAAGTTGATTATTCTCATCCGACAACTGCCGGTTGGCTTCCGACAACCCGAAATATTCGACTACCGAATTGGCAGCAGCATAGACCGAGGCCGAAAGATAGTTACTCGACGATAAAAAAGAGGCACGTTGAAAACTGTTTTGATTTACAACAAAGACAAAAGAGATTGCCTCCAGAAATACGAAGAGGAAATAAACCCCATAGCGCATCAAAAATCGCAACAGTTGTTCCATGCCTGACTTTTATTGTTGCCTCTTATCGCAACAAAAACGAGAAACGGTTTACATTCTTCAAAGCAACGCCCGTACCACGTGCTACGGCATGGAGAGGATCGTCGGCAATGTGGAATGGAATATTCATTTTATTGGCCAAACGTTTGTCAAGACCTTTCAACAAGGCGCCTCCACCAGCGAGATAGATACCATTGTTGACAATATCGGCATAAAGTTCGGGAGGTGTTTGTTCCAAAGCGCTCAACACGGCCGTTTCTATTTTCGAAATGGTTTTATCAAGAGCATGAGCAATTTCCTGATACGAGATAGGCACTTCCATCGGCAGAGCCGTCATACGATTCGGACCGCGCACCACAAAATCTTCCGGGGCATCGTCCAACGAGGTCAACGCAGCACCTACATTCATTTTAATCATTTCGGCCGTACGTTCGCCCACCTTCATATTGTGCTGGCGACCCATATACTCAACGATATCGTCGGTAAGGTCATCGCCTGCAATACGGATCGACTTATTGGTAACGATACCACCCAGCGAGATCACGGCAATTTCGGTTGTACCACCTCCGATATCGACTACCATGTTTCCTTCCGGAGCTTCAACATCGAGGCCGATACCAATAGCAGCAGCCATCGGTTCGTAAATCATATATACTTCACGTCCGCCGGCATGTTCCGATGAGTCGCGCACCGCACGAATCTCTACTTCGGTACTACCCGAAGGAATACAAACCACCATCTTCAACGAAGGGGTGAAGAAGGTCTTTTGCGTCTGCAGCATCTTAATCATGCCGCGAATCATCAGTTCGGCTGCATAGAAGTCGGCAATCACACCGTCGCGCAAAGGACGAACGGTGCGAATATCTTCGTGCACCTTTCCCTGCATCTGACGGGCACGTTCACCCACAGCAATCAGCTTGTCCGTACGACGATCGAGGGCAACCACCGAAGGCTGGTCCACAACGATCTTGTCGTTATGAATGATAATCGTATTGGCCGTTCCCAGGTCAATAGCGATCTCTTGTGTCAATGAAAATAATCCCATTATTCAGTTGGTTATGAATGAATTTTTATTTTAGTCGGAGAAAAGAGTCCAATCAAAGCACGCGTCTTTGTTCTTTGCTCTTTACTCTTTGTTCTGTTATCAATGTTTGAAATGACGGAAACCGGTCATCACCATCGACTGGCCGTTTGCATCACACGCTTCCACCGAATCGTTATCGCGAATAGAGCCACCCGGATGAATCACAGCCGTAATTCCGGCTTCGTTGGCAATCTGCACACAGTCGGGGAAAGGGAAGAAGGCATCCGATGCCATCACCGCACCCTGCAACTCCATTTTAAAGTTCAGTGCTTTCTCCACTGCCTGATTCAAGGCATCGACCCGCGAGGTCTGACCCACGCCACTTGCACACAACTGTTTGTTTTTGGCAAGCACAATGGAGTTCGATTTGGAGTGTTTTACCACTTTATTGGCAAAAAGCAGATCTTCCACTTCGGTAGCTGTCGGCGTTTTTTTAGTCACCACCTTCAGATCCGCTTCGGTTTCAATCTTCGTATCTTTATCCTGTACCAGAATACCGTTCAGCACCGTACGCGACTGCTTGATTGGTAGTTTAGCCTCTTTCTGAACAAGGATAATCCGGTTTTTCTTCTGTGTAAGAATTTCGAGTGCATCCACATCGTAATCGGGAGCAATAATTACTTCGAAGAAAATCTTATTGATCTCTTCGGCAGTAGCTTTATCAATTACAGCATTAGTAACCAACACGCCTCCGAAAGCCGAAACCGGATCACTTTCGAGAGCCGCTTTCCAGGCATCGATCACAGCAGGACGCGAAGCGATACCGCAGGCGTTGTTGTGCTTGAGAATGGCAAACGTAACATCCTCGAAATCGTTTATCAGGTTGATAGCCGCATCGATGTCCAGCAAATTGTTGTACGAGATCTCTTTACCCTGCAATTGCTCGAACATGGCATCGAAATCGCCGTAGAATATGCCCTGTTGGTGAGGATTTTCGCCGTAGCGCAACACCTTGGCATTGTCGTCGGCTGCACGAAAATAGCTCCCGTCGTTTGCATCGAAATAGTTGAAAATAGCGCTATCGTAACCCGAAGAGACGGCAAAAGCCTCTTTAGCAAAGAATTTACGCTCTTTCAGCGTGGTAGAAGCACCGTTTTCGGTAATAACATCCAACAACGGCTGGTATTGTGCCTGCGAAGCAACAATAATCACATCGTTGAAATTTTTGGCAGCGGCACGAATAAGCGAAATACCACCGATATCTATTTTTTCGATAATATCTTGTTCTGAAGCTCCCGAAGCCACCGTTTGAGCAAAAGGATAGAGATCGACAATAACCAAATCGATAGTAGGAATTTCATATTTCGCTACCTGATCCAAATCACCTACTTCGTCGCGACGATAAAGGATACCTCCGAACACTTTCGGATGTAATGTTTTTACACGACCGCCGAAAATAGAAGGATAACCGGTTAGGTCTTCAACTGCCTGACAAGGAATTCCCAGGGATTCGATAAAGGTTTGCGTGCCTCCGGTGGAGATAAATGCTACACCTTGTGCATGTAATTCACGGATGATTACATCGAGTTTGTCTTTGTGATAAACTGATACAAAGGCTGTTTTAATGGATTTTCTTTCGCTCATCGGTTGAATTTTTAATGCTTGCAAATGTACAAAAATGTTTGGATATAATAGTTGCGTTTTAAAGTTATTTTGGTGCTCTGAAAAGTTGGTTGTGGGTGAATTCCGAGCTTCAGGATAACTGTGCTGCTGTGCTGTTCTGCTCAACTTGCAATTACGAGGGCTGTGTTGTATTTTTGTACAAAAAAGAAGCGACCGGACAAGGCAACTTACAACAACATTTAAATGACTGATTTTTTAAGCATTAATTACACCATTATCGAAATTTTAGGCTACAGAATGAGTTTGGTGGAACTCCTCGGAACAATAAGTGGTGTATTGGCAGTAATTTTAGAGACGCGATCCAATATATGGACATGGCCGGTCGGAATCATCAGTATCGTCTTCTCTTTCTTTGTTTTTTACCAGACAAGCCTTTACAGCGACATGTTTCTGCAGATATATTATATGGTAACGGCAGTATACGGTTGGATTTACTGGCACGGCATCAAAACAGGGAGGCAAACTCCGATCACACTGCTAACACCCAGAGGAAGAATTATACACGCCATACTCATTATAATCGGTACGGTCGGAATCGGCTATTTCATGAGCCATATCCATCAAATTTTCCCAAATTTATTTCCTACGGAGGCCGCGTTCCCCTACCCCGACACCTTCGTGGCGGTACTCAGTATTCTGGCAAACTGGATGATGGCGCAACGCAAAGTCGAGACATGGATATTATGGATTGTTGTAGATGTGATTTGTACGGTAATGTATTCGCTGAAAGGCATCCAGTTCTTTTCGCTCGAATATCTGATTTTCACTCTGATGGCCGTTTACGGATTGATAAACTGGATAAAATTGTATCGAACCGGACTAAAAAATGTGAAGATTTGAAAATGTAAAGATGTATCTATCATATAAGATGCTTTCAAACCATCGCTTATCTGTATGTTGAAATTCCAATAGAAAATGCCGGGCCATTCAACACTAAACATTAAACGCCAAACTCATGCAATTGAAAGATGTACTACAGAATCGCATCCTCATTCTCGACGGAGCAATGGGAACGATGATTCAACGCTATAAACTCAACGAGGAACAGTACCGTGGAACGCTTTTTGCCGGCGTTGCCATTCCGCAAAAGGGAAACAACGACCTGCTCTGCCTCTCGCAACCGGACATCATTTCGGCAATACATCGTCAATATCTGGAGGCCGGTGCCGACATCATCGAGACCAATACCTTCAACGCGCAGGCTATCTCTATGGCCGACTACGGTATGGAAACGCAGGTACGCACCATCAATCTGGAAGGTGCCAAACTGGCACGCCGTCTGGCCGATGAATTTACGGCACAGAATCCCGACAAGCCCCGGTTTGTGGCCGGTTCGGTTGGACCAACAAATAAAACCGCCTCCCTTTCGCCCGATGTGAACAATCCCGCTTTCCGTAGCGTCACTTTCAACGATCTGACTGTTGCCTATCAGGAGCAGATAGAAGCTCTGCTCGAAGGCAGGGTAGATGCCATTTTTATCGAAACTATTTTCGATACACTCAACGCCAAAGCAGCAATTCGTGCTGCCAATCTGGCTATGGAGAAAACCGGCATCAAAGTTGCGCTTATGCTCTCAGCTACGGTTGCCGATAAGAGCGGTCGTACTCTCTCGGGACAGACCATTCGCGCTTTTCTGGCCTCCATCTCTCATGCCGATCTGCTTTCGGTAGGACTCAACTGTTCGTTCGGTGCCCGCGATTTGAAACCGTACCTCGAAGAGTTGTCGGCATTTGCACCCTGGTATGTGAGCGCACACCCCAATGCCGGATTACCCAACCGTTTCGGCGCTTACGACGAAACGCCTGAAATGATGGCTGAACAGATTAAAGAGTATCTCGACGAAGGGTTGGTTAATATTATCGGCGGTTGTTGTGGTACGACCCCCGATCATATTGCGAAATATTATGCACTGGTTGAAGGTAAAATGGTACGGAAACCAGCTGTTGAATCAACCAATACCAGCCTTTCGGGATTAGAATTACTGGAGATTACTCCGGAAAACAACTTCGTCAACATTGGGGAACGATGTAACGTGGCCGGATCGCGCAAGTTTCTGCGGTTAATTGCCGAGAAGAAATACGAAGAGGCGGTTAGTATTGCCCGCCAACAGGTGGAAGATGGCGCGCAAATCATCGACGTAAATATAGACGACGCCATGCTTGAAGCCAAAGAGGAGATGGTGACATTCCTAAACTACCTGATGTCGGAACCGGACGCGGCCAAACTGCCCATCATGATCGACTCCTCCAAATGGGAGGTGATCGAAGCCGGGTTACAATGTCTGCAAGGCAAAGCGGTGGTCAACTCCATCAGTCTGAAAGAGGGTGAAGAGCTATTTCTGGATCATGCCCGCACTATTCGCCAATACGGAGCCGCTACCGTGGTGATGGCTTTCGACGAAAAGGGTCAGGCCGACACCTTCGAACGCCGCACCGAGATTTGCAAGCGTACCTATGATTTGTTAACCCAAAAGGCGGGCTTTCCGCCTCAGGATATCATCTTCGACCCGAACATACTGGCTATCGCCACTGGCATCGAAGAGCACAACCGCTATGCCATCGATTTTATCCGCACCACCGAATGGATCAAGCAAAATCTACCCTATGCCAAAGTGAGTGGCGGAGTGAGCAATCTCTCCTTCTCGTTCCGAGGCAATAATATGGTGCGTGAAGCGATGCACTCGGTGTTCCTCTATTATGCTATCCAGGCCGGAATGGACATGGGAATCGTCAACGCCGGTATGTTGCAGGTGTACGAATCGATCGATAAAGAATTGCTCGAACGGGTGGAAGATGTGATCTTCGACCGCAGACCCGACTCTACCGAACGACTGATCGAGCTGGCCGAGAAGATCAAAGCCGACAGCAGCAACGAAACCATCGAAAAGAAAGAGGACGAATGGCGCACCCGCTCGTTGCAGGAACGGCTCTCCTACTGCCTGATCAAAGGCATCGGTCAACACCTCGAAGAGGATTTGGCTGAAGCGTTAACCGTTTACGAAAATCCGTTGACCATCATAGAAGAACCGCTGATGGATGGGATGAACACTGTGGGCGATCTATTCGGACAGGGCAAAATGTTTTTGCCGCAGGTGGTAAAGACAGCCCGCACCATGAAACAGGCAGTCGCCATTTTGCAGCCGCACATCGAAGCGCATCAAAGCGGCCAAGTAGTTCAGAAAGCAGGTAAGATAGTACTGGCAACGGTAAAAGGCGATGTGCACGACATCGGTAAAAACATTGTGGGGGTGATTATGGCCTGCAACAACTTCGAGGTGGTCGATCTGGGAGTAATGGTACCCACCGACCGTATCATTCAGGCTGCGATCGACGAAAAAGCGGATGTGATCGGTCTCAGCGGGTTGATTACACCTTCGCTGGAAGAGATGTGTCACGTAGCGGCTACCATGCAAAAAGCAGGGCTCAACATACCATTGATGATCGGAGGTGCCACCACATCAAAAATACATACGGCCGTAAAGATTGCCCCCAACTACACCAACAACGTAGTGGTCTACTCGCGCGATGCTTCGCAGGGAGTCTCTTACCTCGGCAAATTGATCAATAAACAAACCTATGCCGAATTTGCCGCTTTTATCCGTGACGAACAGGAGAGGATGGTCGCCAAAGAGGTCAAGACCCCGGTTCGGCCGTTGACCGAAGCAAAGAAAAACGCACTCAATATCGACTGGAGCGACTTCACGCCGTTGCGTCCGGCGCAATTCGACCGCCAAACGCTCGACATCTCCATCGACATACTGTTTCCTTACATCGATTGGCGTTTCTTCTTCAAGGCATGGCGCATCACCGGCAGCTATCCCGGCATCGAAAACATTCACGAATGCCCTTCGTGCGAACAATCGTGGATCAATAGTTTTCCGGCTGAAGAGCAGGAGAAGGCCCGCGAAGCGCTGAAATTGTTCCGCGACGCTACCCGTCTGCTCAACATGCTCAACACGAAAGGGGTGGTTGCAAAGTCCGTGCTATCGTTCTACGAAGCCAACGCAACCGACAACCGCGATGCGTTGGTTATACACAATAACGGGGAGATAACCGTTCTACCGGTATTGCGTCAGCAAGCGGTAAAACCGGACGGAAATAATCTCTCACTGGCCGATTTTCTGCTGCCCGAAAAGGAAAACCGCACCGACTATCTCGGCGCTTTTGCCACGTCGGTGACCGGAGCCGAAGAGATAGCCAAAGAGTATGCCGCGCAAAATGACGATTACTCCGCGTTGTTGATTCAGTCCATCTCCGACCGTATTGCCGAAGCAGCTGCCGAATGGTTGCACTTGCAGGTTCGTTGTCATTTCTGGGGATATGCCGAAAATGAGGCGTTGAGCAAAGAAGAGATTTTGAAAGAGCATTATCAGGGCATTCGTCCGGCGGTGGGCTACCCTTCCCTGCCCGATCTTTCGCTTATCTTCGACCTCAACAAACTGTTGAATCTCTCCGAAATCGGCATTTCACTTACCGAAAACGGAGCCATGAAACCCAACGCATCGGTTTGTGGTCTGCTCTTTGCACATCCGCAATCGAGCTATTTTATGATCGGAAAGATTGACGAGGAACAACGGAAGCATTATGCCGCACAACGGGGCATTACCCCCGATGAATCGAACAAATGGTTACCCCGCTGACTTTCGGCATTTTCTTCAAACGCTAAAAAACCTTTCAGAGTCTGACGAAACAGTCCGATTGCTTGTTGATACAAAAGGAAAGCACTATTTTTGTCGCGCTTTAAATGTTAACTCTCTTGAATTATAACCGAATGACAATTGGGAACAAGCGTTGGCCCTGTCATTTTACTATTAAACTATTGATTATGCTTAAGAAGATTTTGTCTGTATCGGGAAAACCGGGTTTGTTCAAACTGATTTCACAAGGAAAAAACATGATGATTATCGAATCGTTGGTCGACAAGAAAAGATGTCCGGCTTTGGCTCACGATCGGGTGGTTTCATTGGGCGATATTTCCATTTATACAGAAACGGAAGAGATGCCGCTCAGCGCTGTTTTTGCCAACATCAAAGAGAAAGAAACCGGAAACAAGGCATCAATCGATCCGAAAGCCGATGGCAATACACTTCGTGCCTATTTCGAGGAAGTGGTTCCCGAGTTCGACAAAGACCGGGTGCATACCTCCGATATTAAGAAAATCATCATCTGGTACAATCTTTTGGTAGAGAACGAACTGACCGGTTTTGCGGCGGCTGATGCCGAAGAAGAAAAAGATACCGAAGCATAAAGTATCCTACTATAAAACAGAAAGCGCCTTGTCAATCGACAAGGCGCTTTCTGTTTTTCGGAGCCTTGAATAAATGTTCGGTAATATACAATAGCCACTCGACAGGATGCAATCGCATCTCGACAACATGAAACGACCGCTCGGAAACATGCAATAGCTGCTCGACTATATACATTGACATCTCGGAAGAATACCGGTGTGTCTCTGCAAAAGAACTCTCCTGCCCGACAAGCTATTGCAGCGTTTTTAGTTGTAACCCGTTTATTCCAACACCTCGCACAACGAATCGGCATATTCGATGGAATGCTTATAAACTGCACGCCATCCGCTCCAACTGCCCGAGTTGCTCAACGAACTGTTGTGCCACAGGCTGATAAACAGTCCATCCACCGCCTTTACGTTACTTGTTAGTTTTTTAATAAGTTGTTCGGCATCAGCACGTTGCAGTTTCAGGCTGTGATTAAGCGCACCATCCATGTAGGCAAACGGATAAATTGTGAGCGAGGTCTTTTCGTTTTTCGACAAATCGAACCACTTGAAAGGGGTTGAGACAGATGCCCGAAAACCCGGTCGGCTGGCATACCCCATCGAATAATCCTCTTTAATGCCACTGTCCACCAACGATTGATACGTTTGAGGCATGGTGAGCAACAGGTAGTGCTGACGACTCATTTCGATTTGCTCGTATATCATCCCGGAGAATTTCCGTATCTCTCGCCCGATCGATGCCTTATCCGATGCAGAGGCAAAAGAGAGATGAATACCTATTTTTCCATAGCTCTTAATCCGGCGCATCAGCTTTTTTATACGACGGCTATCGCACGAAAACGCATGTTCATAGCTGTTGGTTTGTTGCGCACACAATACAAAATAACAAGGATTGAACCCGAAATGCTGTTGCAACGCGAATTGAAAGCCATAGGTATCGAACTGATCTTTGCGGTAATGTATCATCACCAAAAAGCGACCTTTAGCCTCACGAAAACGGTTTTGCGCCAGACTTTTCAGCACTCCGCCCAGATTGACAAAGACATTGCGGTGCACGTAGGCATACGGTTGGTCAATATTGTACGTCGGCAAATAATCGAATTTCCGTTTGGGAAATACCTCGCCAGGATAACGCTTTTGAAGCTCGGAAAACAACATTTTCGCCCAGATATTCACCAACGGCTTATCCAGAAAATTGCCTTTAAAGGCCAGCGCATTCCGGGGCGAATAGCGTCCGAACTTATCGGGCGTATACGCAAGGTACTCTTCGTAACGGGTAATCAGGTAAAAGGAAGCCGCAAAGATATCGAACGGAAAAGGAGAGCCTTGCGCATCGACGGCAAAAAAAGCGGGCACACCTTCATAATCCAGCAAATCGATCTCTTGTTGTTTTATATTGTCCTCGAGCAAGAGCGGATGCTGCGGCACCAACAACACATTATCCGGCGAGCCATTGCTATACGACAGTTTGACCGACTGTGAAGTTCGAAATTCATCTTCAGAATCTGTCAACGTACAATAAAACAACAAGTAGTCGCGAAAGATATAATCGACGATATAACGAATACGAGACGTAATGCGCGGAGTATAGATCAATAATTTCATACAAAATTGCCGGTCGTTAATAAAAACCTGACGAATTTAAACACAATTATTGGATCAGGCAAACGTTTTCGATGCCGTATGCCGCTATTCGTAGCGAATAGCCGAAGAGGGATTGATTTTGGTAATCAAATATGAGGGCGCCACAAGAATAAACGTCGATAAAACGAATACCCCTAGGTTAAGCAGCAAGACAGTTGGGATAGTGAGCAAAATAGGCACCGACGAAACATAATAGTTGGAAGCGTCGAGAGGTATCAGCCCGGTATATTCCTGAACCAAGCAGAAAGTCAACCCGATAAGGTTACCCCAAAACATTCCTTTGCCGATAAGAAAACAGGAGTGGTACAGAAAAATCTTGCGCACCGTCCAGTTTGTGGTGCCCAATGCTTTCAGAATCCCGATCATATTCGTACGTTCGAGGATTAAAATCAACAAGCCTGAAATCATCACAAAACCCGATACCGCCATCATCAGGCCCAAAATCACCCAGACATTCATATCGAACAATCCGAGCCAGGCAAACAGTTGCGGATTGATATCTTTGATCGTCTGCGAGTAATAGGGAGCGCCGTTTTCGTCGAATCGGTTGGCAACCTTCCCGTACACCATTTCGCCCACGCTGTCCAGTCGATTAAAATCGTCGATAACGATCTCCATCCCGCTGACCTCCTTCGGTTGCCAGTCGTTAAGGCGCTGCACCGCCCGCATATCGGCCAGAATAAACAACTTGTCGTATTGTCCGAAGTTGGTCGAATAGATGCCCGACACGATAAATTTTTTCGCTTTGATCCGGTCCTGAATAAAATAAGCAATAAATCCGTCGTGAAGCTTCAAATGGAGAATATCGGCAATCTTCTTCGAAATCACCACCTGATTGGACGGCGCCGTATCGTTAGCGCTAAACGGCTTTCCCTCCACCATGTTCTGCGTAAAAAATTGCCAGTCGAACTGACGATCGACCCCTTTAAACACAACGCCCTGAAAATCGTCCTCAGTTTTAATAATCCCCGCCTTGGTCGCAAATTTCTGTAGATGCTTCACACCCGGCACTGCGGACAAAGCCCGGGTCATCGAATCGGAAATCAACAGAGGACGCATCTCATACGTCGAGTTGTTATCAAATCGTGTGATTTGGATATGCGAACCGAAACCGACTACTTTATTGCGAACTTCCTGCTTGAAACCCATCACAATAGCCACCGTGATAATCATGACGGCAAGTCCGATGGCGATTCCCCACATGGCTATACGCACCGCAGGTTTCGACACCCGCAGCTTGCTGTCACCTCCGAAATGAATTCGTTTCGCTATAAAAAAAGGTAAGTTCACAGGTATACAATCAACAACTATGAATTATTAATTGTTAATTATTAATTAATTATATCGTTCGACCCGGGTAAACCTCCAGCGCTTTGCGCAGCACTAGCAGCGCTTTGGCCAACTCTTCTTTCTTCAGCACGTATGCCAGACGCACTTCGTTACGTCCAACTCCTTTATTGGTATAAAATCCCGAAGCCGGAGCCATCATTACGGTTTGACCTTCATATTCAAACGTCGACAGAAGCCATTCGCAAAATTTATCCGAATCGTCGATCGGCAAACGAGCCACGGTGTAGAATGCCCCCATCGGGATAGGCGAATAAACACCCGGAATACGGTTCAACTCATCGATCATAAACTTACGACGCTCCACATATTCGTTATAGACATCGAGCATATACTCCTCCGAAGCATCCATCGAAGCCTCCGCCAGAATCTGACCGATGAGCGGCGGACTCAAACGAGCCTGACAAAACTTCATCGCGCTTTTCTTCACTTCAGGGTTCTTGGTAACCAACGCCCCGACGCGGATACCGCATTCGCTATAACGTTTCGATACAGAATCGATCAGCACCACATTATTCTCAATCCCTTTCAAATGAAATGCCGAGATATAGGGAGCTCCCGTATAACAAAACTCACGGTACACTTCATCGGAAAAGAGGAACAGATCGTGCTTCTTTACAATATCGCGAATATGATTGAGCTCTTTTTGGGTATAGAGATAGCCGGTAGGATTGTTAGGATTACAAATCATAATTCCTTTGGTACGCGGCGTAATCAACTCTTCAAACTGTTCGACCGGCGGCAGACAAAATCCCTCGTCGATCGACGACACCACCGGACGCACAATAGCGCCACTACCAATGGCAAACGCGGTATAGTTGGCATAGGCCGGTTCGGGCACAATAATTTCGTCATCCGGATCGAGGCACGACAAAAAGGAGATATTCACTGCCTCCGAACCGCCGGCGGTGATGATGATATCTTCGACTTCGACATTAATCTTGTACTTCGCGTAATATTTCACCAGCTTCTCGCGCAGGCTTAGCAAGCCGTCGCTGGGTGAATATTCAAAAATTTTCAAGTCGATATCCTTCAACGCATCAAGCGCGACTTGTGGGGTAGGAAGATCGGGCTGACCGATGTTGAGATGAAACACCTTGATGCCGCGAGCTTTTGCTTTATCGGCCAAAGGCACCAGTTTACGAATAGGCGATTGAGGCATTGCGAAGCCCCGTCCCGAGATTTTTGGCATGTGCGAATTTTTGTTTGAATTAGATTTAGCCGCATTTAGGCGGAATTACATTTTGAATTGAACCCGAATGATTACATATCATGTACAACCAACAACGAACAGTTCTCATCTCATCATCACACATTCCCCGGCTACCGCATCGGCTGGTTACTATCTGTCAATTTTCGATTTATAGGCTCTGTCCATCTGACGTTTATCCTCTTTTTCTTTCAACGTCTGACGTTTATCATAGCTTTTCTTACCGTGAGCCACAGCAATCTCCAGCTTAGCCAATCCTTTTTCGTTGACAAACAACTTGGTAGGAATAATGGTCAAACCGGTCTCTTTGGTTGCGCGTACCAGTTTTGCCAGTTCGCGCTTGGTTACCAACAGTTTTCTATCCCGGCGGGATTCATGATTGGCATAGGTACCGAACGAATATTCGGCAATATGCATATTCTTCACCCACAATTCTCCGTTGATAAACAGACAATAGGAATCGGACAAACCGGCTTTTCCTTCACGAATGGCTTTGATTTCGGTACCGAACAACTGAATGCCGGCGACCAAAAAGTCGGACAACTCGTAATCAAAAAAAGCGCGCCTGTTTTTTACGTTGATATTGGAGGATTTATGCATATTCAAAGATAAGGAACTTTTATTGAAGATTGGGCATCATACCCCGCAGGAGTCCATATACCACCACCGGCACAATCATCATAAAGAAAGTCATGCCGATAACAAACAAACCTCGCTCTTCAACTTTCAGCTTAAACACTACTTCGGCAGCAACCCAAAGCAAAAAAGCGGTATATAAATAAAAGATCCAGAGAAAGAAAAAACTGGGTAGAACAGCAGTAGCTATAAATAATAAAAACACCAAAACCAGCCCGTAACCGATTACGATAGCCGATTGCTCTTTGGTAGGAGTAATGGCATATCTTTTCTGCATCAGAATCTTCAAAACATACTGCAAAATGTAGAATGCAGCCAAAAGAGAACCGAAACAGACCAAACCGTGCACAATAAGTACATGAATAGGATAACCCGGATGTCGATGAAAAATCGCCTCCTGAAGTATTTTAAGCACAGATGCAAGCCCCATCAACGGGTAGCAGAACTGTTTCAATATCTGTTTATTAGAAAACCCTTCCTTTACAAATTGCGGCCAGGCCACTTCGGGTTTTGTAAGCAACAAAACAATCTTCCTGATAATTTCCTTATACATAATTCTTCATCCTATTTTATCCCTGCAAAAGTAGAACATTCGCGTTAAAAAGCCAAATTCAAATTTTGCAAAAAAGAATATGGTATCCCGCTCCGACTTCTAAAAATACCCAAAAGGCCGTCCCTACTTTCAAAAATAAAGCATATCTTTGTCTGCAATTAAGAGAAAACATGCATATTCACCGCATTCTTCATAGTATCAGACATCTATGAAGATGCTTTGTTGTGTAAACAGACTAAGCTACTGTAAACGTCTCATGAGAAACAGCTAAAGAAATTACGTCCACCGTTTTAGCCCCAAAAACCGTTATTAATCAGTGCATTTATTGTTTTAGTAAACCACAGTAAAATTAATGATACAGGAACAATTATTTTCGGAACTACCTTATAAAGTTGCCGACATTTCGCTGGCCGATTTTGGCCGAAAAGAGATTATACTTGCCGAAAAGGAGATGCCCGGCTTGATGGCATTGCGTGAAAAATACGGCAAACAAAAACCGTTGAAAGGTGCCCGCATCATGGGTTCGCTGCACATGACCATCCAAACTGCCGTGTTGATAGAAACGTTGGCCGAACTGGGTGCTGAAGTACGTTGGGCAAGCTGTAATATCTATTCTACACAGGATCATGCCGCCGCTGCCATAGCCGCTGCCGGAGTTCCGGTATTTGCATGGAAAGGCGAAACGCTGGCCGAATACTGGTGGTGCACCCTCCAAGCACTTTTGTTTGAAGGCAACAAAGGCCCGAATGTGATTGTCGACGATGGCGGGGATGCTACCATGATGATTCATGTAGGAAATGCTGCCGAAAAAGAGGCTTCCGTGCTTGACTCTGTAGCCGGTGGCGAAGACGAACGCGAACTCTACGCCATATTAAAAGAGGTGTTGAAAAAAGAGGCTTCGCTCTGGACCCGCATGGTTCCTGAAATTCGTGGCGTATCGGAAGAGACCACAACCGGTGTACATCGCCTCTATCAAATGCTCGAAGAGGGCAAATTGTTGTTCCCGGCTTTCAACGTAAACGACTCGGTTACCAAATCGAAGTTCGACAATCTCTACGGTTGCCGCGAATCGTTGGCCGATGGCATCAAACGTGCCACCGACATCATGATTGCAGGCAAAGTGGTTGTTGTTTGCGGATATGGCGACGTGGGCAAAGGATGTTCACACTCCATGCGCTCGTACGGTGCCCGCGTACTCGTTACCGAAATCGATCCGATCTGCGCTTTGCAGGCCGCTATGGAAGGTTTTGAAGTAACCACCGTTGAAGAGGCGCTTGCCGAAGGTGATATTTATGTTACGACCACCGGTAACCGCGACATTATCCGCATCGAACACATCGAAAAGATGAAGAGCGCGGCTATCATCTGCAATATCGGTCACTTCGACAACGAAATTCAGGTCGACAAACTGAAGACATTCCCGGGCATCCGCCACGAAAATATCAAACCGCAGGTAGATAAATATATCTTCCCCGACGGACATGACATACTATTGTTGGCCGATGGCCGTTTAGTAAATCTGGGTTGCGCAACCGGTCACCCTTCGTTTGTGATGAGTAACTCGTTTACAAACCAGACGTTGGCTCAGATCGAACTCTTCACCAACAAATACGACATAAACGTTTATCGCTTACCGAAGAAGCTCGACGAAGAGGTTGCACGCCTGCATCTCGAAAAAATCGGTGTCAAACTGACCCGACTCACACCCGAACAGGCAAGCTACATCGGGGTAGCACAAGACGGACCGTTCAAACCGGAACACTATAGATATTAATCAATCAATAATGAACAATTAATAATTCAACACTTATGTTCAGCCACCTTTGCAACACCATTTTCAAAGCTGCAATCGACCAATATCACGTTACCGACTATGTGGATACGCCCATAAGCAATCCGTATGAAGTAAAGACCATTGAATTTTACCTTTTTCTGAAGAACTGGATCGATACGGTACAATGGCATTTGGAAGACATTATCCGCAATCCGGAAATTGATCCGGTAGAAGCGCTCCAAATCAAACGTCGCATTGACAAATCGAATCAGGACAGAACCGATTTGGTGGAGTTGATCGACAGCTATTTTTTAGATAAATACAAAGGGGTGGCTAAAATGGATGGTGCCTCTATCAACACGGAGAGTCCGGCATGGGCCATCGACCGGTTGTCGATTCTGGCGCTCAAAATTTATCACATGCAACAAGAAACCGATCGTAAAGAGGCTTCGGATGCACACCGTGCCGAATGTAAAAAGAAGCTCGATATATTACTCGAACAGCAGGTCGATCTTTCGTCGGCCATCGACCTGTTGCTTAGCGACATTGAAGCCGGACGCAAATGGATGAAAGTGTACAAACAAATGAAAATGTATAACGATCCGGCGTTGAATCCGGTGCTGTACGCTAAATAAATTTTGTTTGTAATTTGCTATCGAACAGGAATTAGTGTCTGTCTAACCAAAATCAAAAGTTAGGAGTTCCGTGAATATACTTGTTACACGCTTATCGGCATTAGGAGATGTAGCGATGATGATCCCGGTGGTCAGCTCTATTGCGCTACGATACCCCGAGCATCATTTCACGGTGGTTTCTATGCCCTTGGTAGCTCCACTGCTGAAAGGACATGCAAATATCGATTTTGTTGCCTTCGAAAAGCGTGGTACGCATAAAGGATTCAAGGGAATTTTCAAACTATTCCGCCAATTGCGCAAAATGCGCCACTTTGATTATGTGGTTGACCTGCACGATGTATTACGAACCAAAATATTGGGTTCGCTTTTTCGTGTAACGGGCACAAAACTGCTTGTTATTGATAAAGGCCGGGCAGAAAAAAAAGAGTTGATAGAAAAGGGTCACCTTCAATCCGTTCAACTTACCTCATCAATCGAACGCTACCGGGTTGTATTCTCTTTGTTGGGACTCACTATCGGATCTGTCAATGGTGGTTTACCTTTTGAAACACTAACATCCAGGGAACCGATTTACGCAACTTTCGGCACAAAAAGCGGCAAGTGGATCGGCATTGCTCCGTTTTCGCAACACATCGGGAAACAATTGCCGTTCAGCAAAATAGAAACCATCATCGACTATTTTTCCCGGCAAGACGACATTCGTATTTTTTTGTTCGGAGCCGGAGAAAAAGAGCGACAATTAATAGACGACTGGATACAAAAATATCCGAAAACGGAATCGGTTGTAGGCAAACTGCCATTCGACACCGAACTGTTATTGATGAAAGAAATGGACGTAATGCTCACCATGGATTCGGGAAATATGCACCTCGCCTCGCTGGTCGGTACGCCGGTAATATCCGTTTGGGGTGCGACACATCCCTACGCAGGGTTTTATGGAATGAATCAACCCGAACACAATGCCGTTCAGCTACCGTTAGCTTGCCGGCCATGTTCCATTTTCGGGAATGTTCCGTGCAAATTCGGCACCTATGAGTGCCTCAATGCAATAGAGAGTAAAGATATTGTTGAAAAAATGGCAGCTTATTTGTAAGCTGTTATTTTCAATCAATTAAACGCATAGTTGGCAAGACAAATTTGAATTCGCAAATCAATTAGATATATGGGAAAGATTATTGCTTTAGCAAACCAAAAAGGAGGTGTTGGCAAAACCACCACAGCTATTAATTTGGCTGCATCGTTAGCATCGTTGGGAAAGAAAGTTCTTCTTGTGGATGCCGATCCTCAGGCCAATGCCTCATCCGGTTTAGGAGTAGATGTGCGCGAAGTAAAGAAAAGTATTTACGAATGTCTGGTAGAAGAGATTCAACCTAAGGAGGCAATTCTCCCGACTGAGCTGGACAATCTTTCTATTATTCCCTCTCACATAGACTTAGTTGGTGCCGAAATTGAGATGCTTGAAATCGAACACCGGGAAAAAATTATGCGACGCATGTTGCAACCGATGAAAGGTGATTACGACTATATTTTGATTGACTGCCTGCCTTCGCTCGGGTTGATAACCGTCAATGCGCTGACGGCCTCCGACGTAGTCATTATTCCGGTACAGTGCGAATATTTTGCACTCGAAGGAATCAGCAAGCTACTCAATACTATTAAGATAATCAAGACAAAACTCAATCCCGAACTGGCCATTGAAGGATTTCTGCTAACCATGTATGACAACCGCCTGCGTCTGGCAAATCAAGTATACAACGAAGTGCAAAAACACTTCGGCGATTTGGTTTTCAAGGCCGTTATTCAACGGAATGTTAAGCTCAGTGAAGCACCCAGCCATGGCAAGCCGGTATTACTTTACGATAGGGAATCGAAAGGGTCTCAAAACTACCTTGACCTGGCCAAAGAACTTATTGCCAGAGAAGAAACCGAAGAATAATTTGTCAGAATCAACGACTGTTTATTTGTAAACCGAACGACTTTTATAAGAACGCGATATGGTACAAAAACATGCACTCGGACGCGGCCTTGGAGCCCTCATCGATATAGAGCCTATCAGCACCGGTGGATCATCGTCTATCAACGAAATTGAGATTGCCAAAATACATCCGAATCCCAATCAGCCCAGAACTTTCTTCGACGAAGAAGCACTATCTGAATTATCGGTATCTATCAAGGAAATTGGTATTATTCAACCTATTACCCTGAGAGAAATAAACGAAGACAACTATCAGATTATTGCAGGCGAACGCCGTTACCGCGCATCGAAAATGGCGGGTCTCACCACCATTCCGGCATATGTCAAGAAGGCTGAAGATGATCTGGTGATGGAAATGGCACTGATCGAAAATCTTCAACGCGAAGACCTGAATGCCATAGAAGTAGCCCTTACGTTCCACCGTTTACTTGAAGAATACAAGATGACTCAGGAACGCCTGAGCGAACGCGTCGGTAAAAAACGAGCCACTATTTCCAATTACTTACGTCTGCTTCGTTTGCCTGCGGAAATCCAAATGGGCATCAAAAATAAACAAATAGACATGGGTCATGCCAAAGCATTGATAACCATCGAAGATCCGGCCAAACAAATTTTGATTTACGAACAGATACTTGCCAATCACCTATCGGTACGAAAAGTGGAAGAGATGGTACGGGAAAAAGACGATGCACCATCACCCGTACAGGAGGCTGTTTCTGTGAAAACAAAAGCAACTATTCCTGTAGAACATTCGCTGATTCAGAATCGTTTGACGGAATGCCTGCAGTCGAAAGTTCAGTTTTCCTGTAACGAGAAAGGTAAAGGCAAAATTACCATTGCTTTCAATTCCGATACCGAATTGGAACGTTTGATGGAACTTTTCGATAAATTGAGTTGACCGAAAAAATAGAACAATTTTGAGACAGCTATTGCTCATACTTTTAGCGGGCTTTTTGACGGTAAACGCCCATGCTCTTTCCTTGAATGATTCGACAAAAGTGGTAAGAGATACTATATCGTTTTCTTTATCGGACAAGAAAACGATCAAACAAGCGCCTATTGACACACTGCATCAAGCGATTTTCAAACCCAATCCTTCGCGCGCCGTCTGGCTGGGAGCACTTGTACCGGGATTGGGGCAAATCTATAATAAGAAATACTGGAAACTTCCCATTATATACGGAGGATTTGCAGGTCTGATCTATGCCATTTCGTGGAATGGAAGAATGTATAACGATTACAAAAATGCCTATCTCGACATAACGGACAGCAATCCGAACACGACAAGCTACCTAAATTTCTTAACGCCAAGTCAAAGAACTTCTTACGATACGACTTGGCTAACAAGCGCACTGAAAAGCAAAGTAAACACATTTCGTCGTTACCGCGATTTAAGTGTAATCTGTGCCATTGGCCTGTATGCCCTTTCGATGGTCGACGCCTATGTAGATGCACAATTGTCTGATTTTGACGTATCTCCCGATCTGTCGATGAAAATAGCTCCTACATTATTAAAAAACAACAATATACAACAAGGAGGCTTGAATGCTTCTTTGGGAATGAAACTGAAACTAAATTTCTAAAGCCGACGACATGCGTTTTTATTTCAACTGTTTAGCCTTGATTTTATTTATCACGCAGCCGCTACACCCTTTTGCCGCCAAAGCAGAAAAGAGTGTAAACGACTCCATTTCAAAAAAGGCGACACAGTTGGAACCGCTTGTAATGCCTCAAGGTTATGACATGAGTTTCAACGGACTCCTTAACCAGTGGTACGAAAAGAAAAATATCAACACCTCATTTGTCAACGACAGCATTAATCCCTATTGTTCCGACTCCATCATCATCGACAGACTATCCAAATTGCCGACCATCATGGAGCTGCCGTTCAACGAACATGTCAGGAAATGTATCGACTTTTACACGCTGCAAAAGCGAAAGCAGGTTTCCTACATGCTGGCCATGGGACAATATTATATGCCCATTTTTGAGGATCAACTTCTAGCTAACAAACTTCCAGACGAACTGAAATATTTGCCTATTATCGAATCGGCGCTCAATCCCACGGCTTATTCGCGGGTAGGTGCGGGTGGTCTATGGCAATTGATGGTATCAACCGGACGAATCTATGGACTGGAAATCAACAGTTTGATCGACGAACGTATGGATCCGTACAAATCGTCTGTGGCAGCGGCGCGTTATCTGAAAGACCTATTTCGCATCTACGGAGACTGGAATCTGGTAATTGCAGCTTATAATTGTGGTCCAGGCAATGTCAACAAGGCCATTCGTCGTTCCGGAGGAAAACGGGACTACTGGCAAATATACCCCTATCTGCCTAATGAAACACGCAACTACGTTCCCATCTTTATTGCGGCCAACTATGTGATGAACTACTACAAACAGCACAATCTTAACGTTGCTCCCGTCTGTCTGCCCATGAGCGACACCATCATGGTCAAAGATAAAGTTCACCTGATGCAAATTGCCGACTTAATGAATCTTCCGATTGCCGAACTCCGAACACTCAATCCTCAATACCGACAGGACATCGTACCCGGAAACTATAAACCATGCGCTATCCGGTTGCCCCTGAATGCGGCTAGCTCTTTTCTTCAAAACAAAGACAAAATTGTGGCCTACAAAGCCGACGAACTCTTTACCAACCGGATATTGGTAGAGCCATCCGAAGAGCTTTACGTTGCAAAAAGTTCCAAAGCAAAAAAAAGTGCAATTAAAAACTCTAAAAGCAAAAAAAAGCATGGTTCGTCCAAAGGTCGGTCGAGCAAAAAATCGAAAAAGAGACGACATTAGGATCCTTACATGTATTGATCTTCAAATATCATAAGCACCATGGAACGACTTTATTACTCCATTACCGAAGTGGCCGAACAATTGAGCGTCAACGCCTCCTTGCTCCGCTTCTGGGAAAAAGAATTTCCTCAGCTCAAACCTCGCAAGAATGCCAAAGGCACTCGGTTCTACACTCAGGATGACATCTTGCTTATCAAACAGATTTTTCATTTGGTACGCGAACAAAATCTCACCCTTGAAGGCGCCCGTCACCGACTTAAAAACGACAAAGACAACGTTGCCAAAACACAAGACGTTGTAGAGCGCCTGAAAAAAGTCAGGCTGGAACTACTCAGCATTCGCAAGCAATTGGTTGCTGCCGCCAAACCTCAAGATTAAAACTATACCATTTAACCACTAATAAAACGCCGCCATGGCCATTTCAACAATCGTCACGACATGAAAAATAAAATATTCTGGTCACTTATTCTGATTATCCTCACTGGAGACAATTTATATGCACAACCGAATTCTCTGATTCCAATTGATGCTCAGGTAAGAATCGGGCATCTTAACAACGGTCTGACCTATTACATACGTCACAATGAAAAGCCGAAAAATCGAGCCGATTTTTATATTGTTCAAAAGGTTGGTGCCATCCTTGAGGAAGACAGCCAAAACGGATTAGCCCATTTTTTGGAACACATGGCATTTAACGGGACTAAAAATTTTCCGGACAAACAACTGATCAATTTTTTTGAAAAAAACGGCGTGAAATTTGGAGAAAACATCAATGCTTACACCGCTCTCGACGAAACCGTTTATAACCTGTCCGATGTTCCCACAACCCGCCAAGGAGTGATAGACAGCTCTCTTTTGGTGCTGCACGACTGGTCAAATTATATTGCGCTTGATGGTAAAGAAATTGATAAAGAGCGGGGTGTCATCCGTGAAGAATGGCGAACCAGAGCCAGCGCCAACCGACGTATCTGGAAAGCGGCGAACTCGATCTTATTTGCCGGAACGCAATATGCCAAACGGGATGTTATTGGCGACACAGCAATCATCAACCACTTTACCTACAACACCCTCCGCGAATATTACAAAAAATGGTATCGACCTGATCTTCAGGCAATTATTGTTGTTGGCGATATTGATGTCGATAAAACCGAAACACAGATAAAGCAACTATTCAACACCATTCCCAAACCGGTAAATCCCGCAGAACGTGTTTTATATAGCGTACCCGATAACGATCGTCCTATTGTTGCCCGCATTACCGATCCGGAAGCATCCGACATTGCATTTATGGTACAATTTAAGCATCCTCCCTTGCCCGATGATGTGAAAAAATCATCCATGGGTTATGTAATCGACATTATTAATTCATTGATAAGCAGCATGCAAAACGCCCGTTTTCAGGAAATAGCTCAAAAAGCTGATGCTCCCATTGCCTACGCCATATCTCAATATGGCGATCTGATCAAAACTAAAGATGCTTTTCTTTATTATATGGTGCCCCGCGCTAGCAAAAACAAAGAAGCCATTGCATTACTGTTCTCCGAAATTGAAAAAACAAAACGGTACGGTTTCAATGCAGATGAATTCGAGAGAGCGAAAGCGGCAGTGCTCAAACAAATTGAACAATCTTACAACAACCGCGACAAACAGAATACATCCTCTTTCGTGCGCGAGTATATCAATAATTTTCTGAATCTGGAAGCTATCCCCGGTATTGAGTGGGAATACAAAACCATACAAACATTACTTCCGCAATTGCCTCTGTCTACGATCAACAAACAGGTTCAGAACTACATATCAGATAAAAACATATTAATAACCGAGCAGGGTCCCGAGAATGAAAAAGCCAGTTTGCTCTCGGAAAAAGAAGTTCTCGCATTGATGGACAGCGTCAAACATACAACTATCGAACAAAACAAGCAAGAGACAATCAACAAACCACTGATTGCCAATCTACCAAAGGCTGGAACCATCAAAAAAATTGCTCATAATAAAACATTGGATGCCGATGAATGGACTTTATCCAATGGTGTAAAAATAGTAATCAAACCGACGAAATTAAAACAGGATGAA
Organism: Bacteroidota bacterium; assembly: GCA_017860295.1. GTDB lineage: Bacteria > Bacteroidota > Bacteroidia > Bacteroidales > Paludibacteraceae > Microbacter. The sequence goes on from JAFNAS010000016.1 coordinate 55,410, forward strand.
ATCCGTATGCTCGGAATTGCTTATGGAGGTTTATCGTTGGTCGATAAAGACGACGACCTGCCGTCAGCATCCATTTCCGACAATATCATTGCCAATAGCGGATTGGGCGAGTTTTCAAAAACAACACTAAATAAACTGCTGGCAAGCAAAATTGCAAGCGTTTCTCCGGGTATTTCCGACTATCAGGAGACTTTTTCCGGCTACTCTTCTATCAAAGACTTTGAAACGATGATGCAGCTGCTATACCTCTATTTCACCGCGCCACGGAAGGACAGCGACGGCTATCAATCATTTATCAACAACATTCGTACCGGGCTTATAAACGCGGCGAACGATCCCGATCAGGCATTCACCGATACAGTAACGACGGCTCTTTACTGTAACTCTCCTCGGAAATTTCTGTTCAATCTGAATGCTCTCGATAAGGTCAATCACGATGACGTTATGCGACTTTACAAAGAACGCTTTGCCAATCCGGCAAACTTCACATTTTTCTTCGTAGGTAATCTGGAGCTGGAAAAAGCCAAACCGCTAATTCTCTCTTATCTGGGAGGATTGAAAACATCCAGGCAAATCGAGACATGGAAGGATCGACACATCAGGTATCCACAAGGTGTGATCGACAAGCAATTTTCACACGAAATGAAAACACCGAAAGCCTCAAATTTTGTGCTATACAACGATCAGATCACGTACAACCTGAATAATTCGTTATTAGCTCAGGCTTTGGGGGATATTCTGGATATTCGCTACACAGCCTCTATTCGGGAAAACGAAGGGGGATCGTATGGAGTAGGAGTAAAAGGTAGCATTGGCAAAATTCCAGTGCCGACAGTAACCTTGTTTATGCAGTTCGATACCGATCCGAAAGTACAACCAAAGATGATTACACTTATTCACAAAGAGTTGGAAACGATTGCCACCGAAGGCCCAAAAGAGGAAGATGTTTTGAAGGTGAAGGAAAACCTCAAAAAACAACACAAAGAAAACACAGAAGAAAACGGTTGGTGGTTAAGCGCTCTGAACCACTATTATTTTTCCGGCATTGATTTGGTCAACAATTTTGATAAAGCCATGGATAATATTTCCGTGATAACAATCAAACAACTGGCCAAACAACTGGTAGACAGACAGAATATGTTGCAAGTAGTGATGACGGCTAAATAACAAACAGATATTTTTACTGCCAAGGCTTTATCGGGCTATTAATGCCTGGTAAAGCTTTTCTTTTTGAAAAAAGTTGAATTTTATTGTACCTTTATCATCTAAAACCGGGTTTCAATACGTCTAACATACAACCAAACGACAGACGTCTAAATGCAAAACGATTATTGCATTGCTCCTAACTCAAAAATAAGACACAATGAAAATCCAATCAACCATCAGCAAAATTAGCATGTCGGTACTCATCATCACCACACTGCTACTTAGTTCGTGTTACTACATCAACCGTCAAAACGGGTCCGGTAAAGTCACAAAAGTTGAGCATCTCACTACCGGATTTAACAAAGTGGACATCAGCATTGTATTTGATGCTGTGATCATCCCCTCTTCTTTCGAAAAGGTAATTGTAGAAACGGACGATAACCTGCAGCAATACGTCATAATCAGTAACAATGACAGTACGCTCAACATACAGATGAAGCGTAACATAAACATCGGGATGCATTCGACCGGCAAAATCTATGTCTATACCAAAGGAATAAAGTCAATCACCAACAGCTCAGTAGGTAATCTGACCAACGAGGGGACATTGACTGCGGCCTCTTTCATATTGAATAACAGCGCAGTGGGAAGCTGCAGTCTTAAAATAAAAGCGACACAAGCCACCGTCGACAATAGTGCCGTAGGCAAAACTAATCTTTATATTGAAGGAACGACCTTGAATTTCACCAACAGTTCGGTAGGAAAAACCATCCTGACCGGTTCTTGTACTGATACGCATATTAATAACTCAGGTGTAGGAAAATTCGATGCTCAAAACTTCATCACTCAGATACTCCATATCGTCAACAGTGCCGTTGGAAGTACGGATGTTACTGCCGAAAAAGAGTTTTACATCGATAACTCCAGCGTGGGTCGACTGGACGTCTATGGAAATGGAACTATTAAAAAACTGGATGACAGCGGCATATCTAAAATGCACAAGCACTGAATCAATTGGCATTCGTCACATTTGTTACAAATTATCTGCCCAATAAATACAAAATGCTGTTTTTTACACTTACTTTGTAACCTATTGATCTGAAATATTTCATTTTAAACTCAAAGGTCATGAAAAAAAACATAGGCATTTTAGATAAAGGCATCCGGTTAGCCATTGCACTCATTATTGTCATTCTCGATATTAATGATATTGTTACCGGTACGTTGGGAAATATTTTGCTGATAGTGGCTGTTTTACTGGTCATTACCACTTTTCTCGGATTTTGTCCTTTGTATCTGTTATTCGGATGGAATACCAATAAAAAGACGGAAGGATAAATTCATTCTATGAATTAGAACAAATTTGATAATCGTATCATGAAGAGAGGCCAGACCCTCTTTGATAATAATAGACGAGAGCCACGAAACTCAATTGAATTTTGTGGCTCTCGTCTATTATTTTACGACAAAACAAGATGATCATCTGCTGCAACTTTAGTCTCATGTTCCAGCAACCAAGCTTTACGCCACACTCCACCGGCATAGCCTACCAATTTGCCATCGGCACCCACCACACGGTGGCAAGGAATCAGTATCGCAATGGGATTGTTATTATTTGCATTTCCAACAGCACGTTGTCCACTACGGGCGCCTATCTGTTCGGCAATATATCGATAACTAACCTTTTGGGCAAAAGGAATTCTTTGCAATGCCTTCCATACTTTCTGCTGAAACTGAGTTCCTTCAGGCTGAAGAGGAACCGAAAATGCAGTTCTTTTTCCCTCGAAGTATTCACGTAACTGGGTAATACACATCGAAACCGGAGTTGTCAGATCTCCGACCATGCAAAAATCATCGATATCGTCAAATTCGACAGCCGTCACTCCCACATCATCTCCGCATATACGCAAAGTACCTAGAGGTGTGTTCATCAATCGGACACAACTATTTTTAACCATTGAATTGTAAGAAATTACCATTACGGGATTCATCAAAAATCCCATTATTATATACTAACTTTCCATTTACAAATGTATGGGTCACACGTGCGTGAAATTCTTGTTCCTCAAAAGGAGACCAACCGCATTTCGAAACAATATTATCGGTTCCTACTGTCCACGGATAATGAGGATTAACTAATACCAAGTCGGCATAATATCCTTTGCGCACGAAACCTCGTTTCTGTATTTTAAACAAATTGGCCGGAGCATAGCACATCTTTTCCAATACTTTTTCCACAGAGAACTGACCATTACGAGCCAACTCAAGCATTATCGGCAGCGAATGTTGAACGAGTGGCAAACCGGATGCTGCTTGCAAGCAACCACCCGCTTTCTCCGTCAATAAATGAGGAGCGTGATCTGTTGCAACCGTATCCAGTTTATTGGTAGTAAGAGCCTGAATCAGCGCTTTTTTGTCGGCCTCCGTTTTTATAGAAGGATTGCACTTGATTCTTGCTCCGTATTTTTCATAATCACGATTATCAAACCAGAAATAGTGTACACATCCTTCTGCGGTAATCTGTTTGCCTGTCAACGGTTTACCAGCATCAAACAGAGCCAGTTCGTGCGCCGTACTGACATGCGCAATATGAAGACGGGTTTTATATTTCAAAGCCATCTCTACGGCAGTAGCTGTCGATTTGTAACAAGCCTCACCCGATCGTATCAAATAATGATTTGAAATCGGAATATTGTCACCAAACCGGGCTTTATATGCCTCTATGTTACGCTGAATAATGTTCGTATCCTCACAATGCGCCATCAATAACAATGGAGATTCGGCAAAAAGCCATTGCAGAAACTCTTTATCGTCTACCTGCATACTACCGGTAGAAGCTCCCAGAAATACCTTCACACCGGGCACACGTTTAGGATCTGCTTTTTTAATCTCTTCTCGGTTTTCGTTGGTAGCGCCCAAATAGAATGCATAGTTAGCAAGCGATTTCTCAGAGGCTAACCGATTTTTTTCTTCCCATAAAGCCAACGTGGTTGTTTGCGGTACCGTATTAGGCATCTCGATAAAAGAGGTGACTCCCCCTGCAACAGCGGCTTTCGACTCGGTATACAAATCGGCCTTTTGAGTTAAACCTGGTTCCCGAAAGTGAACATGCGTATCAATCACACCCGGCAACAACCACAAATCAGAAGCATCGATTACCGTATTGCTGTTCAAAACGGATTCGGGAACTTCACCCTTAAAGATCTCTGCTATCAAATCACCTTCTATGCGAAGAGAGCCTCTGAAGGTGTTTTTTTCGGTAAAAATTTTAGCATCGTGAATTAAGATTCCTTTCTTGCTCATTTCTGTCTCGTTATGTTGAGAATTAATTATCAATAACGCAAATTAATCGCGTATACTACTTAACAAAAGGTTAATACAGCAAATTTATCCTGTAAAAAAAGGATGCGAAGCAAAATTACAAAAAACTTACTACGAACAATGGAATTTTCATTAAAAGTTTAAAAGTTTTTTCCAGCACTAATAAAAATACCGGACAATATTTACATACTATCCGGTAAACTAAAGCACTACAATTTAGATACAAAAAAATTACAACTTTGTTATTAATTCCATACACATCCGACCGTTGTGATACGGACACTTCCAGAAACCGGCCTTGTCGTCCATTGCATTGACGCTTCCATCGGCTTTTATACTCCAGTACCACTCACCATGAACCGAATCTACCAGATTATTTTTAATATATGTCCAGCAATTCTCCGCTTTAATGCGGTATTCTTCCTTACCAAACAATTTATAGGCATACCAAAATCCCACCACAGCCTCGGCTTGTACCCACCAATGACGATCAGAATCGACATCTCCCGTTGCCGGATCTGTTTCATAAATAAGGCTCCCATCCGATTGCAAGCCTTCCGATGCAGCTTCCACGATAGATGGAATGACTGCTATCACACGCTCGGTCAGATCCGCTTCGCCAAGCACTACAGCAGCCTCGTAAAGCAGCCAGGATGCCTCAATATCGTGGCCATACGAAAGGATACTCTTTTTATTGATCCATTTTTCGTCAAAAAAGAGTTGCAGATGGCCTGAAGGTGCCAGAATTTTATCAAGGAAAAGTTCAATCAGATTTTTCAAACTGCTTTTCAGTTCAAGGGTCGGCCACACACGATACAGGTTTGTATAGGGCTCCAGAATATGCAGATGCGTATTCATCGTTTTTTTTTCATTAGCATCCTTTTCACTCAGGCGCATATCGGCAATTTCATGCCACTCTCCGGTAAACGCTTCGAGATAACCGTTGAGTTCATTATCCAAGCTATATTTCTCTATGAGATGATACAACTCTATCGCTTTTTCGAGGGCTTCCGCATCGCCGGTAGCCCGCGCATATTCGCTCAACCCATAAATAGCAAAACCCTGAGCATAAATCTGTTTTTTCGTATCCAACGGAGTCCCATCTGCTGCAAGTTGCCAAAAGACACCTCCATGCTGTTTATCCCAAAAGGCAGAGAGCAGGTATTCTTTGGCTCGTATTGCCGTTTCCAGATATTCCGGTTTCTCAAATAAACGATAAGCCGCTGAGAATGTCCACAATATTCTGGCATTCAGGATAGCTCCTTTGGGCGTATCCGGATAACGAATACCATCGCCCGAGATACGTCCGATAAAGCCTCCATTTTGCCTGTCGATCGTCCGGGTGATCCAAAAGGGCAGAATGTTCTGTTGCAACTCGTCTTCAAATTCTTTTTTTTCCAAGGTTAGTTCTTTATGAAAGAGTTTGTGATCTTTTCTGATTAAGTTTTTCGGAATTCTCCTTCACTTTCTTGTCTGAAAGCGGATAAAAGAACATACCGATAAAAGCTAATAGACAACACACGGCAGGCAGCAAACTAATCATGATATGTTCTCCAAAAAGAGTTTGTGCGCTTTGTTGCACGGCATCGGGAGCATAATTGAAGATTGCAAGAATCCATCCGCTAAGTGCAGCTCCCAAGGCCCATCCCAGTTTTTGCGACATTGACGATGAAGAGAATATTAGTCCGGTGGCGCGGCGTCCGGTAAGCAACTCCTGATGGTCTACAATATCGGCAAACATCGACCACAACAGCGGTAAGACATATCCGGCAAACATAGAAATCACAAATTGAAAAATCAGAATCAGTGTAATATCTTTGGGAATGAAATAGAAACCGGTACTCAGTATGCCTGCAAGCAGAATTGAAATCATATAGGTTTTTTTCTTGCCATATCTAGCAGAAAGAGACGGGGCTGCCATTACTCCTATCAAATTAGCCGCCTGGCCTACGAGGAAGTAAATGGTCGTCATATCCCAACCGGTAGCCTCTACCCTATAATTCGCCTTTACATAATCTCTGAAGAAATAAATAGCTACGCTGTCGCGTATTGCATTAAATAATAAAGCTGCCAGCCCGGTTCCCACCAAAATCCACCACGGTGAATTATGAAGCAGGTTCTTCAGGTCTTGCTTAATTGAAACATGCTCATCATCCTGAATTTGGGTCACCCGTTCCTTTGTCCAGCTAAAACAAAACAAAAACAAAACGACACAGATAATGCCGATCGTGCCGACACCCATCACCCAACCGACAGGCGAGGTACTCACGGTAGCATCGACAACATGTTTTGCAGTTTGCAGACTCTGCGGATTAAACGTCTTAGCAAAAAAGTCGATCAGGGGTTGTAACAACATAAAGGTTACGAAACTACCAATGAAGGCAAACGACATACGGTAAGACGATAGCGAATTCCGTTCCGTCGGATCGGCAGACATGGCTCCGAGCAATGAAGCATAAGGAACGTTGATGAGAGAATATACTACCATCATCAACGAATAGGTAATGTATGCGTAGACCAATTTTGCCGTTTGACCGAAATCGGGAGCAAAGAAAGTAATGACACCCATCACGGCAAATGGGATGGCAAACCATAATAAATAGGGACGGTATTTTCCCCAACGGGTTTTGGTACGATCGGCTTTAATACCTACAAAGACATCGAAAAACGAGTCCCACAGACGGGCAACCAAGAACATAGTACCCGCCGCTTTGGCCGTTATTCCGAACACATCGGTATAAAAAAACAGGGAGTACATCCCGAAAATTTTCCAAAACATGGAAGAGGCGGCATCGCCAAAACCGTAACCGATTTTTTCTTTTAGTTTTATCATGGTAATTGTTACGTAAAAGAGATATCTGTATTCTCTATCCGTCAAGTATTAATCTTTTGCAAACTCTTTTATTTTACTAACAACGCATTCTTATCAATCAAATCATTCAACGTTTCAACAGAAGCAGCCGAACAAAGCCGGTCAACGGGAGTATGCAGACAATAGTCCACCAATTTATCAACGGACGAAACTGCTACATGCAGACGTGTATCCGACGACGCATAGTAAATAAATACCGATCCGTCTTCTTCGGCAATCCAACCGTTGGAAAACAACACATTGGATACATCCCCTACCCGTTCTTCACCTTCCGGCGCCATAAAGTACCCGCCGGGCGAAGCAATTAATCTGGCAGGATCTTCCAGATCGGTCATGTAAAGATATAAAACATATCGCAATCCGGCAGCACAACCGCGCACGCCATGAGCAAGGTGCAACCATCCTTCGGATGTCTTGATCGGGTGCGGACCCTCTCCGTTCTTCAGTTCTTTAATAGTATGGTAGTAACGGCGATCAATAATGGTTTCCTCCGTAACTTCGGCATGCTCAATATCATCGATCAATGCCCATCCGATACCTCCACCACTTCCGGCATCAATAAAACTATCCTGAGGACGGGTGTAAAAGGCATACTTACCATTTACAAATTCGGGGTGTAGTACCACATTGCGTTGCTGACTTTTTGATTTAAGATCGGGCAACCGTTCCCAGTTAACCAGATCCTTGGTTCGGGCAATTGCCGCCGCTGCCACAGCCGAAGAAAGATCACCGGCAGGTGCATCCGGATCTTTTCGTTCACTACAGAAAACGCCGTAAAGCCATCCATCTTCATGTGCAGTCAGACGCATGTCGTAGATATTGGTATCCGGCACTTCGGTTTCGGGCATTGCAATCGGTTTGCTCCAGAAACGAAAGTTATCTACTCCGTTCGGACTTTCGGCTACCGCAAAAAACGATTTCCGGTCGGCACCCTCCACACGAGCTACCACAATATATTTTCCATTCCATTTAATAGCTCCGGCATTAAACACGCCGTTAATCATGATGCGTTCCAAAAGATACGGATTGGTTTGCGAATTCAAGTCATAACGCCAATTGATGGGAGTATGTTCGGCCGTGAGTAAGGGATATTTATAGCGTGTCAAAACGCCGGAACGATCAATCGGTTCGTTTTTACGCGTTAAAAGAGTCTCATGTTGTTGCAAAAGTCGATTCAAAGATTGATTAAATTCGCTCATGTTGAAATGTTGTAATTGGTTTATATTCGTTTTGATGGGATTTGCTGTTTACTTATACATGAGAGGAAGTTGACTCTCGAAATAGACATCCTTCATAGCCTTGAACCGTATAAAATCATCGGCGCTCAACTGACCGGGATAGGGTGCATAAAAGTGCCCGGGCTTATCGGGAGCATTACGCCAAACGAGAAAATAGGCAATATCACTTTCCGATACCGCTTTGTATATTACCTCCGTCCACCAGTTTTTGATTGGCAGTGATTCTATCCCCGTCTCACTCAACACCGCCACTTTGTCTTTAGCCTTCGCCGCTTGGGTCATATATTTCAGGGCATTTTGTACCTCTGCAACGAATCGATTGCTCGCTTGTTCGCCCCCGTATTGATAAATATCGATACCCAGAATATCCACCATATCATCACCCGGATAACGTTCGAAATACGATGCTGCATCGGGCGACGATGCCGGCGAATAGATAAACAACAACTGATGTAACTTTTTGGTTTGAATCAGATAGTTGACCGTATATTTCCATAACGCGACATATTCCTGCGGAGTACACTGCTTCGCGCCCCACCAGAACCAGTCTCCCGTATGTTCGTGAAAAGGACGAAACAGAATTGGGATAGCTCTGCCCGTGTCATCTTTGAGACTACCCAGAAAGGTAGCCAACCGATCGAGCCATTGCCGGAACAGCGCCTGTTTGGTACCGCCCGGAAGCACACTTTTTACGGCCTCGGTCGTATTACATCTCCAGGCATTACCCCCCAGCGGGTTATTGACATGCCAACTGATCGTATTGATTCCTCCGCGCTTGTATACCTCTTTAATTCGCACACGAACGGAATCGAAGTAAACCGAATCGAGCGAAGAGACCCGACCCAGTTCCAGATTTCCCAATTCCCAACCGAATACCGCCGGATAATCACCCGCCACGCTCTTCACATCGGAAGCCCCGGCATCGTATTTCCAGGTATGGCCATACACGGCATCATCCTGGTGTCCGAACATCACTCCTTTCGATGCCATCTTTTTCAGATTGGCATAAAGGGCTTTTGTTTCGCGCGTGGCATTTGCATCCACCGTTACCGACTTTGCCATAAGAGGATCCATCAGATTGAGAAGAATCAGAATTGTTACAATCAGCCGCATTATTGTTTGTTTTAATCGTTGAATACTATCTTGATCGACACTATGCTATAAACCACGACTTCTCTTTTTGTTCGAAACGAATATTCCTACAACCGACAGGCATTACTCGATCGGTTTGTTGCTCAACGGCCAACCCATCACCGTAGAGATACTGGGAATAAGAACCGAGGCCATTTTCTTTTGTCCTTCGTAGTTCGGATGATAGCAGGCTCCGAAATCGGTTGCAATATTGAGCAACGAAGGCAACAGCCCCACAAAACGGATCGTTTTATCGTTACTGCGTCTCACCACCTCCTGCACATACTGATAAAGCTTTTCGCCCGACATACAGGACGAAACACATACCACCGGAATATTGCCGTACGCCTTCTTGACCGAAGCAATCAGATCGAGATAACCGTTCACAAACTGCTCCTCGGTGGGATATATCGCAAGATTGCTCAAATCGTTCGTTCCGAGTTTAATAACCACCACATCCGGTTTCCACTTCGCAAAATCCCATTGAACGGAAGGATCCTGATCGAAGGTCTGAAAGAAACGCTGGCGCATGGTCTTTTCCGACAGGGTTTTCTTATCTCCGTAGTTTCGCACAACTCCCAGCCCGGAGTGAGCCACCAGGTGATAATCGGCATCGAAATAGCGCGAAACGATGGAAGCATAACTATGATTGCTGTTTTCCGTGTCGGGACGAAAGGGAGCCGTACCGTCGGTTACTTCCGTACCGAACCCGCAGGTGATGGAATTACCTATAAATTCGATTTTCCGCGCAGGAGTATCCGCACATCGCTTCAAACTACCGCTTTTATTGGTCAAAAACTGATAAACGGTCGTTGTCCCCTGTTCGCCCTCCGTCCGTTTGTAGAGCATTACCCGACGAGGCTTCGGCGTTGTACCCGACAACAGCGTAACCACCGTATCGCAACTCACCTTAAAGGTTTTGGCAAATTTTCCATCGACAAAAAGATCGTAATAATCTCCCTTGGTATCGGTCATTTTAACCGCCAGATAGCCTCCGGTAACCTGAGTCCGAAGATGAACGCCCGTCCAGTCGAAAGAGACCGAACCGTTATTCTCGGCCGTGCGCCCCACATACTCCACATTCGGATCATTGCCCGGTAACACCTTATATCGAAGCGACTCCCGGTTCTGAGCCCCGGCTCCGGCACTATTCATCCACAACACTCCGCACAAAAGCGGCATCAACGCACTAATTTTCATTCGATTTTTCATTGAATCATTCATTTTAAGTAATTGAATGACAAAGGTACATTTTACGGAGTAAACATCCACGAAAAAGAGACGGCAAACCCTCTATTTCACCAGCTTCCGGTTATACCGACGAATCAACTCCAGGGTCGATTTATCCGTATCGAAAACCGTATTCAACCCCTGCTCTTCCTGAGGCGGATCGCCCAGAAACGGATCGCCTTTTTTCCAGACATAACTCTTGTCGGCAGCTCTTCCTTCGCCCCCGAAAGCCCATATATTGATTCCCTGAAAGCTCTTCAGATGCGCATCCATCAATCCGAACAGGTCGGCAAAATACCGATCGCGGTAAGTAGTGGCAGTTGTCGGTTCAAAAAGATGCCCGTCGCGCGGAAAACCGATCTCTTCCACCACCATGGGTTTATTCAGCTCGGCAGCTATCAGCGCATGATCGCGCACATACGTTTGCATCTTTTCACGGGTAGTCGCAAAGGTGCGGTCGAAGTCCGAAAAATTGATCCAACTCCAGTTTTTGGCCCAGATATGAATAGTCGTATAGTCCACATCCGGAAAGGCGTGAATGGTTTTCCACAAACCGATATCCTCTTCGGTTCCCATGGCGCCCTCGGTACCCGTTGTGAGCAGGTGTTTCCGATCGAGCGATTTGATATAGTGCGACACTTCGCCGACCCATTGCGTATATACCGTTTTATTCGCTGCACCGTCGGGACGAGGTTCATTGGCCAGTTCCCATGCCATAATGGTCGGATCGTCGGCATAGGGTTTATGCGTATACCGGTTGGTACGTCCGATAATAAACTTACAATGACGGTTGAAAGCCTCCTTACACGCATCGCAACGGTAAAACCCACCCACGAAATTGATAAAGGTGCTCCACCCCGCTTCCGTGGGATAAGGGTATGCCCCCTTTCCGTTCCACTCGAGGTACTGGGCAAAACCGCCGGTCCACTCCCAATTGTTCGAAAGGAAAAGCACCACCGTAATATGCCGTTTGCCCGCTTCGGCCAGGAAATAGTCAAGACCATCGAGCACTGCATCGTCATACTCCCCCTGCCGGGGTTGCAGCGGAAACTTCAAATGCGAACCGTTGCGCGATATTCCCTCTACGCCTACCATAGCGCGCAGGTTGGTAATTCCCTGTTGCTGCAAAAAATCGAGTTCCCGTCCCAAACGGGCCCGATCGCCCTGTGGCATTCCCAGCAACGAGCCGTACCAATAATTCATTCCGATAAACCGATAGGGCTTACCGTTACGCATCAGTTCTCCGTTACGAACCGTCACAAAACGATCGGCAGCATGTAAAGAAACAGTCATCAAACAATACAGTATCCAGCCATAATATATCTTTTTACCCATAGCAATCTACCATTTATCTGTTCGGAAAGGTACCAACGGCAATCCGTTTACATCAAACAAACCGGGCATTGCATCGTTGGTAAAGCAATAACGCACCGCAACCGGCGCCTTCACCTCTTTGGCAGTCAGCACAATATGCCCCATCCTATCGAGGAGAGCCACAGCTGGATAAAATACCCGATCGTCTCCCGCCAGTTGAAAATTGGCAATCGTTTTCGTTTTACAGGTCAGCCGGCCTACCGAAGTGACCGACACCACCGCCCTGTTTTTCTCCGTTTTGAAAGCTGCAAAACGGGGAGCATAGGGCTGAATATCACTCTTTGCATACCGTTCTTTCAACACCATATTCGCCAGGCGGTTGCCCACCTCTTTTTTCAGTTTCGGATGAATATCCCTGATATTATCGACCAGATCGCCTACCGTTATCATGCCCGTTTGCGGCAAGGCAAGAGCCGTCTCCTGCTGTTCGCGCAGCAAAGCGCCATTCAAACCGCTATAACAACTGCAAGGAGCTATCTGTACGTAATAGAAGGGCAACTCCTGTCGGAAAGCCTCCCGCCAACCTGTAATCATGGAGGTAAACAAGGCTCCGTAATCCTGCGGAAAATCCGTATTGGCTTCTCCCTGATACCAGATTACACCGGCCATCCGGTAAGGCGCCACCGGCGCAATCATCCCGTTGTAAAGCAGCGATGATGCCGTAGGAGCCCAGCTTACAGGCTGTATCTTATCGGCCAGTTGAACAAGCTCAGGACGGCGCTCCAGCACCGGCTGTGGAATCCAGGTCTGCACAGCCGAACCTCCCCAGTACGACGCAATCAGTCCGACGGGCAGGCCGGTCGTTTCGTTCAGTTTTTTTCCGAAAAAATAGCCCACGGCGCTCATACCTGCCACCGTTTCGGGCGAACAGACCTTCCACTCTCCCTGACAATTGGCCTGCGGATAGTGATCGTAGGCCCGGGTCACCTGAAAAAAGCGTATGGATTTGTTAGCCGATTGTGCCACTGCATCTCCGGCATCCAAAACGCCCTGCGACCAGGTAAAATTGAACTCCATATTCGACTGTCCCGAACAGAGCCACACCTCACCGGTAAGAATATCATCTATCACAATCCGTTGTTTATCGCTGATAAATGTAATGGTATAAGGACCACCGGCTTTGGGCGTATTGACCACCGCACTCCAGCTACAATCTTTGCCCGGTTGCGCCACTACCGTATCGGTAGGGTTCCAGCTGCAGCTTATTTTTACCGGCCACGAACCGGGAGCCCACCCCCAGAGTTTGACGGGCGACGATTGTTGTAAAACGGCATGATTACCTATAACGGAGGGAAGACGCAATGCAGGTTGAGCCTGCACGCAAAGAGCGATGCACCATAAAACGGGAACAATAAGTTGTTTTATCATGGTTTCTCTATTCAGGCAACAGCGGCTCTCGACCGACGCTACATTTTCATTTTCTATTTTCATCCAAATGAAGAGTCTCAAAGACCCAATCGGTTATAACAAAAAAAGCGGCAGTCGCCACATCTTCGGGAAAAGACACCGTAAAGCACAATGCGATGCATTAAACCGTCAAGCGGGTCGTCCCTACGAAACTTTTTTGCTTGCTGTTCTTGTCTATTGCTATAAACGTATCTTCTCTATACGATTTGAATGCCGTAGGCAGGATATGTTTGTAGACAACGTGTATCTCCGGTTACTCTCAAGTGCCATCGGCACGACACCTGTCGGCATAATCACGCTCATTGCGTAACTATATAATCCCGACGGATGCCCGTCTCCCGGTTTATGAATCACCCATGCAAAAATAGCCCAGATATACCTTTGGTCTCAAGTACAATTTTATCAAAAGATAATACTTTCTTAACGGCCGGCAATCGATCAAAAACAGCGCTCCTTTTTCGAGCTCTGAAGGGTTGTATTTGCTACCGGCGGCAGCGGATACTATTGTGCCGACAGCCGGATAAAAGTAGCAAACGTGCCATTTACGCCCCGATTGTTACACTCCCGGCAACGGCGACGGTTCCACAAAAAAAGACCGATACCAGGTATTACCTCCGTATCGGTCTTTCTCTTGTATAAAAATGGTAACGACACGGGATGCTGATACCATTTTAACCGTTTTGTTCGTACCGGTCAACGCCTTTTAAGAAAACAGGGTGCTGCAACCGACCGGGTACCGCGAAATACATTCGAGCCATTACGATAGTAAGGAATCGGTTGGTGGCGTTATGCAGGGCTAATACGGAACGATTATCCGCAAGAGGTACTCAGTCGATAAAAGGTGCCGGTTTATCGGGTAATGCGATTTTCAATCGCATCGCTTAAGCGAATTAGGCCATTCAAAATCGCGTCACCTCTTCATTTCGCATCGACAGCTTCCCATTCGAAGCATAAGCGGATAATTATCATCGAACGTACCCTCCGGTCGGGTTTGGCTATCGCCGGTTTTCGGGTGAAAGCCGGCCAATCTTAAGTGCCGTCTGCTTTGGTTGACGGCAAAAAGGACAATCCACCTCACAGAGCTTTAGCCTCCTGACATTGCGGCTAAAGCCGGGATGGGTTGTGTACCCTTTGACCGTCGGTTAAATCCGACGGCAATCATAAAGCCGGATAGTTACCGCAATATTCCGTCTGACAACTATCTGTCGAACAACCGGATTCATCTTTCAACCTCTCCGCATCGCTCGTTTCCTTTAAGAATAAGGGAGACCACGGCATACCGGATTGCGGCTTAATTTACGAAACCGCGATGGCTGCTCTATTGATCTGCCATGGAGCATTGGTAACGAACAAATACGGCATAACGGCCACACCGGCCTATCGGCGGATAAGCGTGATATATCCTTTGCGCGTTTGCGCCGTATTATCCGGACCGGTGTAGTGTAAAATATAGAAATAGGTATCCGTATCCAGCCTTTTCCCTTTCAACTTCCCGTCCCATCCATCACTCTGTTTGTCACCCTCATACACCACAGTGCCATTCCGGTCAAAGATCTGTATGTCATACCCGGGCATAAAATAGTCGTTATGTCCGTCATTGTTAGGCGTAAATACGTTGGGTACGAACGGTTCGGCCAGTACGGACTTCGATGCCGTGCTTTTGCATCCGTAAACCGTATTCTCGGTGTTCAGTGTAATGTCAAACCGGTTATTGTTTCCGGTTATGCGGTAATTATGATCGATCTGATGCCCGGTGTCCGTCGCGCCGTCTCCCAGGTTCCAGTTATACACAATATTATCCTCCTGCGGCACAAGGCATGTCACCGTTGAATATTTATTATTGATGGTACCGGGAGTAATCGAAAAGTCGGTTAAAGGCAAGGCAATTTCGTCCACCTTCAGACTCTTTGTTTTGATACATCCCCGCTTATTGATGGCCGACAGCCCATACTCTCCGGCACTATTGATCGTAACCGAAGTAGCCTTAGATTGCTGAACCTGCCACAAATAAGAGACCGCATCGCCCGACGCAGTCAGTTGGGTACTCTCTCCATGGCAAAAATAACAATTACCGTCGACATTCAATACCCAGTCGGGCTCTTCCGAAACAGACACCGGTATAGCCGTCTTACACGCTTCGGCTTTCGAATATCCGATCAACGAGACGGCTCCTGCGGGCAAAGCGCCCAACCGTGCCGAATCGCCCCGGGCAAACACCGTTCCATCGGCCAATACCCAGGTATAGTGATCGGCGCCATACCCTTTCAGGGTGGTGGTCTCGCCGGGACAATAGGTAGAAAGCCCCGTATAACCGATCAAGGGAGGCGAGAAGGTCTCTATGGTAGTATCCAGCACGGCCGTGCAGGTCGACGGATAACTTGTAACGGTAAGTTTGACGGACTGCCAGCCCGATGTGGAAAAGAGATGCACCGGATTTGCTTCGGTAGAGGTCTGACCATCGGCAAAAGTCCACAGGTAACTGCCCACCGACGACTCGCCCGCATGCAAAACATCCGCCGATGAGTGATCCGTAAATTGGACGGAATTCAATGTGTTATTACAGTCGATCGTGTTGGTACTAAAATGCGCTTCGGGCGTTATTCTTTTGATGGTGGTAGTCAGACTGTCCTGACATCCCGCCGCCGTAGTAAAGAAACACTTATACAGATCGCCTTCCCGGGCATTGGCTATTTTACAACTGGTTCCCGACCCGACAACCGTATCCTGTTTTTTCCATACATACGACTCAAAACCATTGGGAGCCGTAAGTTCGGCATCCACGTCATCGTTGCAATACCGGGTGGCGATATAGATGGGTTGCGCATCGACCACCACATAGGCATAACCGAAATGACCTCCCGGAACACAATCATAAGACGAGAATTTAACCGTAATATCGTTGCCTTCGTATGCCTTCAGATTGGCCGAAATGGTTTTCCAGTCGCGCCATACAATCGGAAAGCCGTTGGGAGCAACCGCGTTATTCAAATTATCGAGCGTCGTGGCATTCTCATCGAACGAACCGCACGAGTTGCTTATCGGGTTCCCGTCCTTATCGAGCAATTCGATGATAAACCGGGCCATTTGGTCGGCCGTATGCTGACTTTCATAGGCGCTCGGTTTCTCGAAGACGACTGCAAATTTTATGACCAGCAACTCGTTGGTGTTATCGACCTTCAGTTTATATTCGAGGCTTTGATGGTTACCACGGGGAGGAGTATCCTTTTCATTATAAGCTCCCAACCGGGCACAATAGGCATAACCTTCAGGCACTATCTTCAGCTTGTTATTCGTACAGGGATCGTAAGCCGTCCGATCCGACAGAATGACCATGCGCGGATCGTAGGGCAAAGCCACTGTGGTGGTATCGCCCTTATAGCGGTTAACGCCATTATCATAATAGGTCCATACCTTACCCGTCCAGCCGGTAAAATCGCCGCTTTCAAATCCCAAATTGATATTACCCGCCGAAACCCAAAGGGAACAGGCGAACAACAAAGAGAAGAAAAGTGTTCGTTGCGTTATCTCTATCATTTTATCCATTTCGTATTTGTCAGGCCGACACCAGCAGCCGTGCCCCTACCGCAGGCTACCTCTCCGGCTGTTTATACTGACTTCCGGCCTGAGCCGGCCTCCAAACAAGCAACGTCCTACCCCGGGCTTTCACCTGCTGATATTGCGGCTAAAGCCGGGATGGGTTGTGTACCCTTTGTCCGTCGCTTAAAACCGACGGCAATAAAATAATCCGATTTTTACCACAATATTCCGCCGGACAACTATCTATCGAACAACCGTATTCACTTTCTAACTCCTCCGCTTTGCTCGTCCCCTTTAATAAAAGGGGACACCACTGTACGCCAACTTTCGGCACCATTTGCGGAACGACATTTGTGCATACCCAGCTGCCGGCCTCCACCGCAGATTCGTCTCCCCTTCAACCGAAGGGGAGTACCCGGCACAGGGGAGGGGTTTCACCGGATAAAGCATCCGTATGTACCATCAAAACAATGCGCCGTGCACCCGAAGAGACGCGGCATGTACCTGTAGAGACGCGGCATGCCACGTCTCTACCATTTGTCACCACCCTGATTGATTATACATTACTGTATTTGAACATCAATAGGTCAATAGAAGCAGAGATTTGTCGCAATGACATCTTTTATACATCCAGTCGGGAAGACTCCACAATATCAATCCGGTATTTTTTAGTCCTATCACTCCGGTATATTTTAATCCGTATCTTATTCCAATCCGAATTATGTGCTGGCGCGGGTCTTCCGACCCGTGCTCCTGCTATTCTATTGGTAACATTTTAGCTTCTTACTGCTTTTTCCCTGCTTCTACCGTAACAATGATCGGTTGCTTCCCGGTTCGGCTCCGGCACGAGTCCTTGCTTCCGGCGAAACAATTATCAAATGCTTCCCGGTTCGGCTCCGGCACGGGTCGGGAGACCTCCACCAACGGATGAGGCCGTGCACCCGTAGAGACGCACCAGGCACCTGTAGAGACGCGGCAGGCCACGTCTCTACCATTTGCCGCCATCTGGATTGATTATACATTACTGTATTTGAACCGCAATATTGCACCATAAACAGAGATTTGTCGCAAAGACATCTCTTACCCATCCGGCCGGGCAGACTATACATCCTCAATCCGGTATCTCTCAGTCATCATCTTATTCCAATCCGAATTATATGCAGGGGCGGGTCTCCCGACATGTGCTCCTGCTATTCTATTAGGTATATTTTAGCTTCTTACTGCTTTATCCCTGCTTCTACCGTAACAATGATCGGATGCTCCCCGGTTCGGCTCCGGCACGGGTCGGGAGACCTCCACCAACGGATGAGGCCGTGCACCCGTAGAGACGCACCAGGCACCTGTAAAGACGCGGCATGTACCTGTAGAGACGCGGCATGCCACGTCTCTACCATTTGTCGCCATCTGGATTGATTATACATTACAATATTTGCACATCAATAGGTCAATAGAAGCAGAGATTTGTCGCAATGACATCTTTTATACATCCAGTCGGGAAGACTCCACAATATCAATCCGGTATTTTTTAGTCCGCGGGTCTCTCGACCCGTGCTCCTGCTATTCTATTGCAAACATATTAGCTCTTTTCTTCTTTATCCCTGCTTCCGGCGTAACAATGATCGGATGCTTCCCGGTTCAGCTCCGACACGGGTCGGGAGACCTGCACCAACGGATGAGGCCGTGCACCCATAAAGACGCGGCATGCCACGTCTCTACCATTTGTCGCCATCCTGATTGATTATACATTACTGTATTTGAACATCAATAGGTCGGTATTAGCAGAGATTTGTCACAAAGACATCTTTTATACATCCAGTCGGGAAGACTCCACAATATCAATCCGGTATCTCTCAGTCATCATCTTATTCCACTCCGAATTATATGCAGGGGCAGGTCTCCCGACCCGTGCTCTTGCTATTCTATTAGGTATATTTTAGCTTCTTACTGCTTTATCCCTGCTTCTACCGTAACAATGATCGGATGCTCCCCAGTTCGGCTCCGGCACGAGTCGGGAGACCTCCACCAACGGATGAGGCCGTACACCCATAGAGACGCACCGTGCACCCGTAGAGACGCGGCATGCCACGTCTCTACCATTTGTCGCCATCCTGATTGATTATACATTACTGTATTTGAACCGCAATATTGCACCATAAACAGAGATTTGTCACAATGACATCTTTTATACATCCAATCAGACAGACTCCACAATATCAATCTGGTATTTTTTAGCCCTTATATTATTCCAATCCGAATTATATGCAGGGGCGGGTCTCTCGACATGTGCTCCTGCTATTCTATTGGTAACATTTTAGCTTCTTACTGCTTTATCCCTGCTTCTAACATAACAATTATCGGTTGCTTCCCGGTTCGGCTCCGACACGAGTCGGGAGACCTCCACCAACGGATGAGGCCGTGCACCCATAGAGACGCACCAGGCACCTGTAGAGACGCGCCATGCACCCGTAAAGACGCGGCATGCCACGTCTCTACCATTGGCCACCATCCTGATTCATTATACATTACAATATTTGCACATCAATAGGTCAATAGAAGCAGAGATTTGTCTCTATAATATCACTCCGGTATATTTTAATCCGTATCTTATTCCAATCCGAATTATGTGCTGGCGCGGGTCTCCCGACCCGTGTTCCTGCTATTCTATTGGTAACATTTTAGCTTCTTACTGCTTTTTCCCTGCTTCTACCGTAACAATGATCGGTTGCTTCCCGGTTCGGCTCCGGCACGAG
>JAFNAS010000017.1 GCA_017860295.1 Bacteroidota bacterium
TACAAGTTTTATATCATGTTCCCGAAACTAACCATCATTGTAGTTCGCCGCTGGCGCGGGTCTCCTGACCCGTGTCCTTAGCAAAAGCTTCAAAACAAACTTCTTTGCCCAATTTCTTCAAATCTGGATTTCAGCAATAACAAGTCCGCTTGTGGTATGTTCTTTATAGCCATTAATAGCACGGGTCAGGAGACCCGCGCTAGCAGGGGGTGACAAAGTAAACTTTCCCATTTATCCGGTGTTGAATGTTCATAAACTCTTGTATTTTTTCTTTGCCGGATCACAGATCCTTATACTCCATTCCGTCGTCGGATTGCAAATCCGACGGGACAGACCCGTGTCCTTAGCAAAAGCTTCAAAACGAATTTCTTTGCCCGATTTCTTCAAATCTAAATTTCAGCAATAACAAGTCCGCTTATGGTATATTCTTTACGGCCATTAATAGCACGGGTCAGGAGACCCGCGCTAGCAGGGCATAGGCGGTGTTATGTCCAGTATTTTATTTTACATTTTTGTTGACTTTAAGTTGAGTATAAACCTGTTTCCAATTAATAGCCTCAAAATAATTTTTCTGAGAGAAGTTTTTTTCAACTTTCTCTAGAAATAATTCAATCCACTCATAATAGTCCCATCCATTTCTATAAAATAGAGATTCAAATTTAAATTTCACTAATACTTCTATTCCAATTTCTGTGGCATAAACATCTTCAAAAGGATTAAAACCTAAGAAATATTTTTCAAAACCTTTCGGTAAAACATTACCGTAACCTTCATAGTCCACTTTTATTTTTATTGTAAATCTTTTAGTGTCTATTTCGATATAGTCCTCATTCTTTGCAACTTTACTCCCTTTTGGTAAAACAAAATCAAAATATTTAAAGACAGCACCGTTGCCCCCCATACTATAAACAATTCTACCTACTCTCTCATTTTTATCTTTTTTGTCAATATCGTTGATAAAAGAAGCTCTTTGTTCCATTGGTTTTGAAAATAATTCAAGAAACCTGTTTGAGAATAAAATATCTGGAATGTCATTTCTAGAAATTTGAACAAGCTGTTTCTTATCAAGACCTCTCAAATTAAAATAGTCTGTCAAATGTGTTGACAATTCATCGATTAAATAATATTCAGTCGCTTCAATTATCAAAAGGTTTTTTTCTTTTCGATTTGCTGAATCATTCATCCAGATATGTTCCAATGCTTTATTTTCAGCAAAACCTGCATCCAAATTTCGCCTTAATTCCTCTAAATAGTCGTAACCATCACAGTCAACAGGTAATTTGTCTTTTTTGTTGATTAAAATGAAACCTGAAAAAACTTTTTTAATGTTTGTTTTCCATACTATTTTCAAAATGAAGTAAGCCACAGATAATAAAAGTATTATTATTCCTAAAAGTAAAAGCATTTCGTCTTTATTCGAGAAATCTAAAAGCTCATAACATGTCGTTGTGATTAGATTTATACATAAAGTTATCAAGATTGCTACAATAAAAATCTCAATTACATTTGTTCTGTTACTTAAGAATTCTCGTATAAACTTCATTTTAGCTGTGTCTTATAATTGTTATTCTTCAATGACTTTCAAGTTTTTCAATACAGAAACACTTCTTTTCTTCCAAGTTTGCCCGTTGTTTAGCGCAAGTTTAGCGGTAGCGTAACTTGTGCTGGAAACCAAAGCGGTTTGCAACCGCAACCAGTTACAACCCGTCGTCGGATTTGCAATCCGACGACGGAATGGAGTATTAGGATTTGTAATCCGACAAAGTTATGTAGATGCCTTGTTTATGATATTGACTATTCATAAGTGATTGCGTCTCTTTGCGGGATCACAGATCCCGATACTCTTTGCGGCGACGGATCGCAGATCCGCCGAGACTAACAATATACCGTATTACCACAGAAATACCCCTAAATAGGGCACGAATCGCTCTTGTTCAAGCATATACTTTTCCGCTTCAAATTTACACAAACCCCTTTATTAAACAAACAATTTAGTTAATTTTCTTTTCTGTTTTTAAACACAAAAGTCCGGCTCTTGCGGGCCGGACTGGAGGAAAGATTGCAGCACTCTCCATTTAGGCTGTAAAAGAGGTTTGTGGGTAGCCGGTAACGAGCACGATTTTTCAGCGCGGAATAAAGGCAGCCGGATCGCTGGGTTCGCCCCACCCTCCCCGGGTGTTGCCGCCGCTCACCCGGACAAAGATCTCCCGGCCGCGCTCCAGCCCTTCGATCTCCAACCGCTTAAACGATCCGTAGTCGTCGGCTACATTCCACTCACCGGTACTATCAAAGGCAATCTCCACTTTGTAGAAGTCGGCATAGGCCAGCGGAAGCAGGTATATTTTAATGCTCCCCGACTTTTTGCCGTCATCCACACGCCGAATCACGCATTTTTCGGGCTTCGGTCGTGGCTTCGGCTCTTTGCTGCAATCGAAACCCGATAGCAGAATCGTGGCCCGGTCGCCCTGAGCCGCCCGGTTTACAATGGCCGAAAGCATTTTCAGTATCCGATGCACGACCTCCGTCTGATCGGCAATGGCCTGATAGATAATCTTACTGCCGTCTTTTGCGCAAATCAGCGCATTGAGTTTGTCCAGCGCTACCTGAAAGCCTGGCAACACGGATTCTGATTCGGGAAACAGGGAGAGGTTGGCCGAAATGCAGGCATAAACCCGCTCGGCCAATGCACGTACATCGCGGGTAGAGGTGAGCTTCAGATGCAATGCCGCAGTAACTTCTTTCATGGCTTTCTACGATTAAAAGGTGTTGATTGTAAACCGTCCGAAGTTCAAAAATAAGCAACAAAACCCTCCTTTTCAAAATTTCTGCCCCACAAATTTGTTCAATGCCCCTGCAGAAAGCAAATTCGTGGCAAAGATTGAAACAAAACATCCGCTCCAAACAATTCACAACTAAACTTTTACAACAAATACAGCCATCGGTTTTCTTTAAGTCGATGCAACAGCTTATTGCGTGGCCACCGGCTACCGAAAAGCCGTTATTTTTTACCACAAAGTACTTGTCTGACAAAAATCGGAAGGCGCTTCTCTTTTTTATGACGATGCTATTTATTTTTTCGAACCTGTTTGCTATCAGCTGACCTCCACTCTTTTCCCGAAAGTACCCGTCTGACAAAAATCGGAAGCCACTTCTCTTTTTTCTGAGGGCGCTATTTATTTTTTCGCAACCGTCTGCTACCAGCTGACGGCCACTCTTTTCCCGAAAACACCCGTCTGACGAAAATCGGAAGCCACTTCTTTTTTTTCTGATGGCGCTATTTATTTTTTCGCACCCGTCTGCTATCAGCTGACGGCCACTCTTTTCCCGAAAACACCCGTCTGACGAAAATCGGAAGGCGCTTCTCTTTTTTCTGACGGCACATCCTATATTGTTTTACCTGTCCGCTACCGACGAACATCCAATAATTTGTAAAAAGCAGCTACTTCGAAACAAACGACCGAGACTATCCGTTGTGTTTCCGGTTCGTATTTCTTTACTGTAACGTTTGATACGTAGAGGAAAGGCTTTACTTTGCCTCCGAAAGCCTGTTCCTGTCATTGCGATACGATTTTCTGCCCGCTCGTCACAAACGAATACCGATCTGTAACAGGCAAACCGGATTCGCTTTCCTCAAAACAAAAAAAGCGACCCTGCAAACCGATCGGTTGCAGGGCCGCTACTATTTTTTCAGCGATCAACGTTTAATCGCGGCTTCTACCACCCATGAAAATCATGATGTAGTAGAAAAGGGTTGCCAACGAACTGAGAGCCGCAATCACATAGGTGTAAGCAGCTGTTTTCAGGGCATCTTTGGCCGGTTCGTAGGTCGATACATTGGTGATTCCCGAACCGTTGAGCCAAGCCAGTGCACGTGCGCTGGCGTTAATTTCTACCGGCAGGGTGATGACACTGAAGATCGTGGTCATGGCAAACAGAACGATTCCGAACAACAACAGTTGCGGAAAAGAGTTTACCAGCAGAATACCTCCCAGCAATACCCACTGTACCCAATTGGAGGCAAAACTCACCACCGGAACGAGCGCCGAACGCATCTTCAGGGGAGCATAAGCGGTTGCATGTTGCACGGCATGGCCGCATTCGTGAGCAGCTACCGCAGCAGCAGCCACACTATTGCTCAAATAAACGCCCTCACTCAAATTAACGGTTTTGTTGGCCGGGTTGTAATGGTCGGTCAATTGTCCCTCTACCGAAGTGACCGTTACATCGTAAATGCCGTTTTCGCGCAACATACGTTCCGCCACATCTCTTCCGGTCATCCCGTTCGGAATGGGAATTTCGGAGTACTTTTTAAATTTCGACTGTAAGCGGTGCTGTACGAGCCAACTTAAAAGTGCAAAAACGCCAAAAATCACATAAATCAGCATAATTGTATAGTTTTATAAAGTGTTGTTTTTCTATTCGAGCGCACAAAGGTTTTACAAATATCTGCAAATGATACGCCAACTGCAAATTTGTCAGCCCTAAAAAAGCAGAAGAATCGTAAAAGCCTGTAAAAATAGCGATTAGCCTATCAATTTATTTGTCTTAAGAATGGTTTCCATTGCCACTTGTACCTTCTGTGCCTCACAACGGGCAGCATCGGCAAAGCCCTCATCCTGCGAAGCATATAAGATCTGACGCGACGAGTTGACAATAAGTCCGCATTGACTATTCAAGCCATACTTACACACTTCGTTCAAATCGCCGCCCTGCGCTCCCACGCCGGGAACCAGCAAGAAATGATCGGGAGCTACCTTCCGAATATCGGCAAACATACTTCCCTGGGTTGCTCCCACCACATACATCAATGTATCGGTACTCCCCCACTCCTGCGATTTGCGCAGCACCTTCTCGAACAGACGTTCGCCTGCGGCATCCTGCGTAAACTGAAAATCGTGCGATCCTTTATTGGAAGTGAGCGCCAACAAGATGACCCATTTTCCTTCGTAGCCCAGAAACGGTTTTACGGAATCCTCGCCCATGTAGGGAGCCACAGTCACCGAATCGAAATTGAACTGCTGAAAGAAGGTGCGGGCATACATCTCGGATGTATTTCCAATATCGCCCCGTTTGGCATCGGCAATCAGAAACTGATCGGGATAGTTTGTACGGATATAGGCAACGGTTTTCTCCAGCGCCTGCCAACCTGTCACACCCAGACTTTCGTAAAAGGCAAGATTGGGTTTATAGGCAACGCAAAGGTCGGCTGTAGCGTCGACAATCGCCTTGTTGAAGGCAAAGATAGGCTCTTCTTCGTTCAACAGGTGTTGCGGAATTTTTTTCAGGTCTGTATCCAGTCCTACACAAAGAAATGATTTTTTACGGCAAATGTTAGCAAAAAGCGCTTGAGAAGTCATATTTTAATAATGAGTAGTGTGTAACAAGGAGCGAACGATGCGAACTATGCCATTGACACACAGAGATTCGCACCAAACAGTACTCCATCCGAATTAGTTGTGTAAAGATACGGATTTGTGGGGCTGATTCCGCGAAAAACGGTCAAAAGTTTACGAATGCGACTGACATATTGGGGCATTCTGTAATTTCTCCTACCTTTGCAGTTCAAAATTTTACTCATGACCATACTATACGAGGATAACCACGTAATTGCGGTAAACAAAACCAATTCGGAAATCGTTCAGGGCGACAAAACCGGTGACAAACCCCTTTCGGAGCTGCTCAAGCAACACCTGAAAGAGAAATACAACAAACCGGGCAACGTCTTTGTGGGGGTCACCCACCGGCTCGACCGCCCCGTGAGCGGTGTCACCCTCTTTGCCAAAACCAGCAAGGCATTATCCCGTCTCAACGAGATGTTTCAAAATCATGAGGTAAAAAAATGCTATTGGGCTATTGTCAAAAAAGCAGATATCGAACCGGAAGCCACATTGACGCACTTTTTGGTGCGCAACGAAAAGCAAAATAAATCGTTTGCCTACGACACCGAGAAGAAAGATAGCAAGAAAGCAATTTTGCACTACCGGATTATTGCCACCTCCGACAACTACTACCTTTTGGAGATCGATCTGCAGACCGGTCGCCACCACCAAATACGCTGCCAGCTGGCAAAAATAGGATGTCCCATCAAAGGTGATTTGAAGTATGGCTTTGCCCGCTCCAATCCCGACGGCGGCATCTCGCTACATGCCCGCAGCCTGTCGTTCGTGCATCCGGTATCGAAAGAGGAGATCAATATCATCGCCCCCGTACCGAACGACAATCTGTGGAAAGCGTTTGAAAAGCAGTTGGCTGAGGATTGAGAGAAAGACGGGTATCAAACAGAACTCATGGTGCACTTGAAGCATAAATGATAAAAGCCTGCTTGTTAAGTTAGTCGTATTTTATCTTATCTAACCCCTCCTCCGCTCGTCCCGACCTCTCCTCTCGACGACTTCGTGTCGGAGTCAGACATGTATCGTCTGACCCAACCCTCTCCAAAAGAGAGAGAACAGATCGCTGCAATTAGCAGATTAGCCTTCTCCTTGGGAGAAGGTGCCCGAAGGGCGGATGAGGTCACAAAAGGGGACATCTCTGACAGCAAAATTTCGGCTCAATTTTCTGCCCAGGTATCAAATTGCAGATTATTTCTCCCCTTGAGATCAAGGAGACTACCCGACAGGGGGTAGGGTTTGATAAATAAAACTCTGAACAATAGAATAGATTCGTCTCTATTTTAATTATTTGACACAAAAACAATCTTCTTTGTGCCAAGTGCACTATGGGTTAGATGAAACCTCTACGAGGTATGAATCCTGTATCCGAAAGTTTCTACTGATATGGAAGCCCTCCGGGCTATGATGCTCATGTCGGTACGACATGCATATCAGTAGAAAATAATGCTTACCTCCGGTTGTATTTCTCCAGAGGAGATTCACCGTTTACTTAGGTCACTTTACGGAGGATAATCATATAAAAAATATCTTGGAGTCGGCGTTCCAACTGAGTATCAGTTAAGATTGGGATTTTGAGGGAATTCGGCCCAGCGTTTGTATTTTCCTCCCATCGACTGCATGGAACGAGCCCAGAGGGTATCGTAACCCGAGAGATGCAGAATCTCTTCGGTGGATAATTTTGAGACTAACCACGACTGATGCTCGATCTCTTCCTCCAACTGACCTTCGTCCCATCCGGAATAACCCAAAAAGAAACGTACGCGTCCCGTCAGACCCAAACCGGCATTCAGGTTCTCCATCAACCAATCGAAATCGCCACCCAGATAAAGATTCTGTGCAATTTTAAGACTTTGAGGAATTTCATCTATATTGTGAAGATAAAAAAGGGATTTTGCCCCGACAGGGCCTCCGCAAAAGACTGGAATATTTTCCTCTATTATCACTCCTTCAACAATCTCGTGAAGAAATAATTTCAGCGGCTTGTTAAGCACCAGTCCCATGCTCCCCAAATCGGAGTGCTGGGTAAGTAAAACGACCGAACGACCGAAGTAGGGCTCGCTCATAAACGGTTGTGCTATTAACATTCGGCCTACCGAAGGCTGAAAGACCGCATCAATGGTAAGAAATGAAGAATCGAGATACATAGTACTGCTTTATGCAACAAATATAATAAACAATACTATATTTGCTACAAAGGCAGTTTATTTTTTCTTGCGGGTAGTTTTCTTGGTCTCTTTCGGTTCTGCCTTCACAATCTCCATGCAGGCTTCGAAAGTCAACGATGCCGGTTCCGTCTTTGCCGGAATTTTGAAATTCTTCTTCTGATAAGCGATGTAAGGCCCGTAGCGACCATTCAACACCTTCAGATCGGCATCCTGTTCGAACGTTTTAATGATCTTATTTTTATCCGCTTCCCGTTTTGCCAAGATGAGTTCAATGGCTCTTTCGGCGGTAATCGTCATGGGGTCTTCCGTTTTAGGCAAAGAGGTAAACACCGAGTTGTGACGGACATAAGCGCCGAAACGACCGATGGCAACCACCATCTCCTTCTCTTCAAAATTTCCCAAGCTACGGGGCAATTTGAACAGCTCCAACGCCTCGTCCAACGTGATGGTATCGATCATCAGCCCTTTGGTGAGCGAAGCAAACTGAGGTTTATCCTCTTCGTCCTTGGTACCGATCTGCACCATCGGCCCGAAACGACCGATACGAACCGACACCTGCCGTCCGCTCTTCGGATCGGCTCCCAGAATGCGTTCGCCGGTACGACGTTCCGAATTGGCAATGGCGGCCTCTACCGTCGGGTGAAACTTCGTGTAAAACAGCTCTAACGACTTTTGCCAGTCCAATTCTCCTTCGGCAATATCGTCGAACTCTTTCTCCACATTAGCCGTAAAGTTATAATCGAGAATATTGGGAAAATAATCGGTCAGGAAATCGTTCACCACCATTCCGATATCGGTCGGGATCAATTTTCCCTTATCGGCTCCGAAACGTTCGTTCTTCACCTCTTCTTTGATATCTCCTTTGGCAAGGGTAAGCAAGATGTAATCGCGGGTTTCGCCTTCGAGATTCGATTTCTCCACATATTTCCGTTTTTGGATCGTAGAAATCGTAGGCGCATAGGTCGATGGACGACCGATACCGAGCTCTTCGAGTTTGCGTACCAGCGCCGCCTCGTTGTAACGCGGCGGACGTTGCGAATAACGTTGTTGTGCCGTTATGTTTTGCATTTCGAGCAGTTGCTTTACCTTCAGCGGCGGCAACAACGATTCGGAATCAGAGGAGTCCGATTCTTCGTCGGTCGACTCCAGATATACTTTCAGAAAACCGTCGAATTTAATCACCTCGCCCGTAGCCACAAACTTTTCGGAAGTATTGTTCAGACCGATGGTAACCGTGGTGCGTTCCAGTTCGGCATCGCTCATTTGCGACGCAATGGTACGTTTCCAAATCAGCGAGTAAAGGTTCTTTTCCTGAGCCGTTCCGCTGATCTGATGTTTATTCATATAGGTAGGACGAATAGCCTCATGCGCCTCTTGTGCGCCTTTAGTCTTGGTATGAAACTGACGGAATTGCCAGTAACTTTCGCCCATGGTGTTGAAAATCTCCTCTTTCGAGGCTCCCAGTGCCAGTTCGGAAAGATTGACCGAGTCGGTACGCATGTAGGTTATTTGTCCTGCTTCGTAGAGTCGTTGGGCAATCATCATGGTTTGCGACACGGAATAGCCCAACTTGCGGGCTGCTTCCTGTTGCAGCGTTGAAGTTGTAAACGGAGGAGCCGGCGACCGTTTGGAGGGTCGGGTTACAATATCGGCAATGGAATAGATGCTGCTTTTACACTTTTCGAGAAAAGCTGCTGCCTCTTCCTTGGTTTTGAAACGTTGCTGCAATTCGGCTTTCAACTCTACCGATTTGCCATCGGCATCCAGCACGGTAAAAATGGCAATGACCCGGAAAGCCGATTCGGAGACAAACGCCTGAATCTCACGCTCACGATCGACAACCAAACGAACAGCAACCGACTGCACACGACCGGCCGAAAGCGACGATTTCACCTTGCGCCACAATACCGGCGAAAGTTCAAAACCTACAATACGGTCGAGAATACGGCGTGCCTGCTGGGCATTGACCAGATCGATATCGATATCGCGGGGAGTCTCTATCGCCTTGAGAATAGCCGTTTTGGTAATTTCGTGAAAAACGATACGCCGGGTTTTTTCTTTTTTGAGTTTCAGCGCTTCGAACAGATGCCAGGCAATGGCCTCTCCCTCGCGGTCCTCATCGGAAGCCAGCCAGACAATCTCAGCCGTTTCTGCCGCCTTCTTCAATTCACCGACCAGCTTCTTCTTATCTGTCGATACATTATAAATAGGTTTGAAGCCATGCTTGATATCGACTCCAAAATCGTGTTCACTCAGATCACGGATATGCCCAAAACTTGACATGACGGTATAATCTCCGCCCAAAAATTTTTCAATCGTTTTCGCCTTCGCCGGCGACTCAACAATTACCAGGTTTTTCGACATATCTCGCTGTTTTTGAAAATAATTTTTAAATAAGCCATCACACACATATCAATGACGATCTGATATTCAATGGCATATCACACAAGCGCACAACCAACACACCTTGTATTAATTGGCTGCAAAGTAACAAAATGTATTGCGTAACTGCCAAATTTTCAGCATTATTTTTTATAAATATAAGGGTACCCCCCGATTTTACACCCTTTCACTACCAGTAGCATCAACGATAATACACTGTATGTCTGCTAATTAAAATTCGATATATTTTTAAGTTCAAAAATCACAAGTTCTTATTTTTCACCAACAGAAACAATGATTTTGACACAAAAGCGGCCTTAAAGAAAAAAATGTACCTTTGCAACGTATCAAGTTTGCACCTAATAAATAACAGAAAACGTTGTATTTTACCACCTACCCCCGCAAAAGAATGAAGCAAAAAGAATTTATCGGCATTATCGTCCTCTTTTCGTTATTGCGAGTCGTATTGGCTTCCGTCATGGGATTGATGCCTCAGGATGCTTATTATTGCTACTACGGCGACCATCCGGCGCTTTCCTATTTCGACCATCCGCCCATGATCGGATATCTACTCCATCTGGCGGTATTCATCTTCGGAAAATCGGCTTTGGCTCTTCATGCTACCGATTTTATGGTTACATCGGGAACGCTGTTCTTTCTATACCTCTTTCTGCGCAGAATACTCCACGACGATGATCTCAAACGAGCCTTTATACTCATTGTCACGGCACCCTTTATCACCCTTTTGTGCATCAACAGCACGCCCGATGTGCCGCTGTTGTTTTTCTGGTCGTTAAGCTTGTTGCTTATTCATAAAGCCATTGTCGACGGCAAATGGTATTTCTGGCTCTTTGGCGGCATCACCTCGGGTCTGGCTTTCGACAGCAAATATACCGCCGTATTTCTGGCATTCGGACTTTTCGCCTATTTGCTTTATTCGAAAGAGCACCGCAAAAGCCTTATCAATGGACAATTTATCTTGTTTGCCATCGCTTTTGCGCTTACCTGCCTGCCTGTTGCAATATGGAACTATCAGAACGATTTTATTTCGCTCAAATACCAATCGACCGAACGGGCATCGACAATGTCTACCGGATTTAAATTCGAGCCGCGCCTATTTTTAGGCTATTTCGGCACGCAGCTGGCACTGGCGCTCCCTCTGTTTTTTCTGCTCATCTTCCGGGCATCGTTCGACACACTCAAAAAGTTCGTTTTGAGAAAAGAGATACCCGGGCATCAACTCTTCTCGGCTTCATTCACTCTCCCGCTGTTCGTCAGTTTCACAGCGATTGCCTTTATCTACTGGGTAAAAATAAACTGGCTCATGCCGGTTTATCTCACGGCCACGGTATTGGTCGTTCCCTATTTCAAAAACGACAAGGTTATTCGCTGGCAAACCGTTTTCTCCATTATATTGCACCTCGTTGCATTTGTCGAACTGGCATGGATGCCCTTCCCGGTAAATTCGGACGATACCTGGTGGGGATGGGATAAACTGGCAAAAGAGGTGCAGACGGTAAAAGCGAAACATCCCGGTTACTTTGTCTTTTCCGACGATTCGTACAAAACCTCGGCCGCACTCAATTTCTACCTTCCCGAACATGTTTATGGCGGAAACCTGATAGAAAGACATGCCTTTCAGTTTGCCCTCGACGATCGGGATGTGCTTCCGCTCGCCGGACGAAACGCCATTTATGTCTCTTCGGAAATGAATAAACGCAAACGTCGCGACGAAGGCAAAGTACAAAACAGGCTGCAACGATACTTTACGACTGTCACTCCACTAGACAGCATTATTCTACGGAACGGCAAAGGCATTATTCAACGTAAATTTGAGGTACTCGAATGTAAAGGTTACCGCCCACCGACAGGAAATAAGTTGTATCCATAATCAATCTAATTCCAGACCATTATGAAACACAGCTCTTCGTTCGATAAAATCAAAAAAATTGATCTCCACAAGTTTGTGCCCCGCACAGCGCAAAAAGGCACCTCTCCGGGCACAGTGGAATATATCGGGAAACCACGACAGGAAACTGTCGGTATTAACGTTATTGCATACGACGAAGCTACGGTGACAGAGAAAAAACTATTGGAACCGGCAGATCTTGCAAACGAGATAAACACCGCCGGATTGAAATGGATACAGGTTTCGGGTGTACATGACACGAAGTTTCTCAATAGTATGGGCAATCTGTTCGAACTCAATGCACTCGATGTGGAAGCGATAGCCAATACCACGCAACGCCCGATTATGATTGAACGCGATCACTATATTTTTATCGTGCTCAAAGCTGTTCAGTTGGAAACCAACACCAACGAGGTGG
This sequence comes from Bacteroidota bacterium, assembly GCA_017860295.1. Lineage (GTDB taxonomy): Bacteria > Bacteroidota > Bacteroidia > Bacteroidales > Paludibacteraceae > Microbacter. The sequence goes on from JAFNAS010000017.1 coordinate 12,268, forward strand.
TAATAGAACAGGTGAGCATGGTTTTGGGCGATCGGTATGTCATCTCGTTCCATGAAACAACCCCCACCACCCTATTTGATCCTCTCCGTAACCGCATACTTACAGCCAAAGACCGCGTTCATCGTTTTGCACCCGATTATCTGTTGTTTACCATTTGCGATGTGATCATCGATCTATACTTCGGTTTATTGGAAAACATGGGAGAAATGATAGAAGACACGGAAGACGAACTTATTTTATCGCCCGTAAATGTAAATCAGGAGGCCATTTACAAGCTTAAACGAAGGTTGGTGTATGCAAAAAGAATGATTTGGCCGACCCGAGAAGTGATTACGGCGTTACAAATTACCGGGCACGATCTAATCAAAAAAGAGACAAAAATATATTTCCGGGATATCTACGACCACACGGTACAAATCATCGAAAGTCTGGATAGTCTACATGAAATTACCTCCGGGATGATGGATCTTTATATGTCGGCTGTAAGCAACCGCATGAATGAAATAATGAAAGTGCTCACCATCTTTTCCGCACTTTTCATTCCGATCACCTTTTTAGCCGGCGTTTATGGAATGAATTTTAAAGTTTTACCCGAACTCGGGTGGAAGTACGGTTATCTGGCATTCTGGATTATGGTGGCGCTCATCTCTATTTTTATGATCTTTTACTTCAAACGAAAAAAGTGGTTCTAATCACCGCCCGAACAAAAGTTTCCGAACCACAGAAGCTTGGTTGATACCAGCAATAGTGCCCCATGTGGCCAGAGATGCGATTACAAATACCAGCACAATTTCGACATTACTACGGGCGAGACTTGTTGCTGCTAATGAATCGGTCAATAAGTATATCCAGGCAAAGTGTGAAGCATAGACAGAAAGCGTATTGACCGAGAGCCACTGCACCACAGCATTGCTTTGTTTGAAACGCCGGCTCAACAGAAATAGCAACAAAAGAAGAGGCACCGGCGTCAGAATGCGTATTGCAATAGCATACAGCGAATCTGCCTCGTGTGAAATAGGCATTCCAAAGGCGTTAACCGTACCGACGCGGGTCCACGCCATTTCCAGCAATACCGACAACCCAATCAAAGCCGCAACGCACCAGCTTTTGATCCCACAGCCAAATTGATATTGCCGTATGAAACAGCCCAGCAAAAAATAGGGATAGAAAAACATGACAAACCTCAAGCCGTACGAATTAAGCGCCGGGTAAAACGACGAACCCACATACAGCAAAACCACCAATACAACGGAGAGTACATAAAAATAACGGCTTTGACGCAAAAAGAAATAAATGACATCAATCATATAGAGCGCCCACAAAAACCACAAGCCACCCCGGCCCGGCGATTTGAAGATTTCCAGATAATAACCCGGGAGAATATACCAATGTCCAATCTGAAGATCGAACCGACGATAATAGAACGAATAGAGCACCATCCAGATCAGAAACGGGATCATCAGCAATTTAAATTGCCTCCACAAAAAAACGATCCGCTTCCCCGGAGAGATAAGATAACCGCTGATAAAAATAAAAAGCGGCATATGAAAAGAGTAGATCAGTCGGAAGAGAATATTCGAATCAAAATCGCGACCTAATGAGTACTGAATAGCATGTCCCGACACCACCAACACAATGGCAAATGCCTTCAGCCAATCGATACCATAATCTCTCGCTTTCAGCTCCACTACCCTATTTCGTTTTTGGAAAGAATATCGCTTTCAAGCTCTTACGAAAAACAAAGATATGAACCGCGATCAGGCCGAATAGCGTAAATCCGCAAAACTCGTGCAATTCGCCCACATCAAAGCCACGGAATCCGGTTTCCATCAGAATTACGGTAGAAACCTGCATAATTCCCATTGCCAGTAGCAGCGCAAGGCTCACCTGGCGAATCAATCTGTTACGTTTAATCTTCTCCATCTTGATGTTGTAATTTATCCTGGTTTTCTTCATATTGCAGGTGGCTCACATCTTGTGGCTCCACATGGATGTATATTTCGCTCCGCTTTATCTGCTCCATCAGGGTGTGTTCTATCCGATCGCAAAGCTCATGTACATCGCGTAACCTCAAATCGGGATCCAGGTGAATATTAAACTTAATAAAGGTATCGGCACCGGCCGTGCGCACTTTCAGATGATGATACAACTTTACCTCCGGAAACGAATTCAATGTTTTTTCCACTAACGTAATGGTATCCTGCGGAGCTTTGTCCAACAATACATCCACGGCTTTCTTTCCGAGTCGAAACGAGACAAACAGTACAATAACAGCAACTAACAACGCAGCAATAGAGTCGGCAAAATAGAAACCGAAATTAGCACAAATAAGACCGAATAAGACCACCGTCGAACTCCACACATCGGTCGAAAAATGAAGAGCATCGGCCTCAAGCGCCTGGCTATTATGTTTCTTTGCCACTTTGTACAAAGCTCTCGAACGCGTAACATCAATAACAATTGAACTGACAACCACCACATAACTCCACACCGATACTTCGATATGGGTATTGCCGGTCGTCAAGCGGTCTACAGCTTCCGACACGATCCACACACAGGTTATCAGCAACAAGATGGTTTCGATAAATGCCGAAAAATTCTCTATCTTGCCATGACCGTAGTTATGCTGCCTGTCTGCCGGCTTGTCGGAAATACGCACCGAAAAGAAGGTAATCACTGCAGCAACCAGATCGAGTCCGGAGTGCAATGCTTCCGACAAAATACCCAAACTGCCCGTCAGAACCCCGACAACCAGTTTGAAACTCGTTAAAAAAATAGCGGCAAGTACAGAAAACAGCGCCACCCTGTTCTTTTCCTTTGTCATTTATAACCTTTCAAAAATTATTCTGGGAATTAACCGTATAACCACTGCCACATATTTCCAGCGGCGGGTTATATACACAATATCTTTTTTCTTTTCAATCGCCTTGACAATTTGAGCCGCAGCTTTAGGCACCGAAGCCGACCAGAAAACACCTTGGCCCTGAGCCATTTGGGTATCTACAAAACCCGGACGCACATCCGTAATTCCGACATTAATCTTCTGATGATGTGCCAACTGACGCAAAGATTGCAGGTAATTCATATTATAAACTTTGCTGGCACTATATGCCGGAGAATAACGATTGCCCCGCAAACCCGCAATCGAACTTATAGCAACAATATGTCCATAGTCCTGCTGTTTGAAATATTTAAATGCCCAGCCAACCACTGCCGTAAAACCTGCCACATCCGTGCGGATGGCCTGTTGCTCCGGCTCAGCATCCAGTTCGGAGTTACGTTTGCCATAACCGGCACTGAGAATCAGCACATCCAGACCATTCAATCGCCTGACCAGCTCATCAAGATACCTCTCCACTGTCGAAATTTCAGAGATATCGAATGCCGACACAATAAATCGATCCGGAAATTCGGTCTGAAGCTCCGTTAACAATTTCTCCCGACGACCGGTAATTCCAACCATACACCCTTGTGTAGCATACAATCGGGCTATCTCCCTGCCGATTCCCGAACTTGCGCCCAAAACAATTATTTTTTGCATCCAAAATAAAGTATTAATCCGGCGTGGAGTTCATTATCATCACATTCTGCTAGGATGAAAAACATAGACCTTGACGGTGTAAAGTTCTATAAAATTATCGAAACTACAAGGTTACACGTACAAAAACGTTTTTTTCATCCGATACGGGACAACAAGCAGATACATCAAATCACCAAAGTCGTAAACTAACTTTTTTCACAAAAAAAGATCACTCATATTCCATAAATACACAAACATATCGAAAAATAAATTTAACTTTGCGCAATAAACATTTCGAATTACAATTACTATTATTTTTCTCATTCATTGATATTGAAAAACATAAAGATTATGAGTATTACAAAACGCACCTCCTGTATGGTTTGGGTTCTTGGCTTCGTCACTCTCTTTTCTGCCAAGGCACAAAGCGACATCTCCGACCTTTTCAAGTCGGGAGTGAACGATTTACAAACGCTGGCCAACGGTTATATTAAACCGTTTGGCTACGGTTTTTCATCCGGTCTGGGAAGCAACTGGTACAACACCGCTGCCACCCACAAAGTGTTAGGGTTTGACATTACCGTTGGTGTCAATGGTGTTTTTACCCCTTCAGACGACAAGAGCTTCAGTCTATCCGGTCTAAAAAATCTTACTGCCGTAAATGGAGAAAAAACAGCGCCCTCGTTTGCCGGCAAAGGAGACGGCGTTTTATTAGCTCTTCGTCAAAACGTCAACGGAACCACACAAACCGTGGCTCAATTCAGAACACCTCAAGGAGTCTCCGGTACGACCCCTGTTCCCAGCTTTCAGGTAACACTCGGACTTCCTTTGGGCAATGACTTATCTGTACGATTTACACCGACAATCAATGCTGGCAATTTTTCCGGCAACCTATGGGGCATCGGACTGAAACACAACATCAAACAATGGATACCGGTCTTAAAGTTGCTACCGTTCGATGCTGCAGTGATGATCGGTTACACTAAATCCACGCTGGATTATAGTTTTGACACTTCCATCAAACCAACCGATTTGGTTAGCGATCCGAATCTGGTCTCCACACCCAGTGGTATCTCATACAATAATCAAGGCATGAAACTAAAAGCAAATGCAGTGATGGTCAATGCTATTATTTCTAAAAAAATTGCCTTTTTTACTCCTTATTTAGGGTTTGGCGTTACTCGCAGTAGTTTCGATTTCAATTTTACCGGCAACTTCCCCATCTTGGGTAATTTCAATACTGCAACTCAAAAATTTGATGTTACCACACTTAAAGATCCAATTCAGCTGCGCTATACCCTGACACAGCCGGGAGCAACCATTGGCGTACGATTTAAATTATTATGGGTATGCGCTTTACATGCACAGTATACCCTGCAGAAATATTCGACAGCATCTGTCGGATTCGGGCTGAACATCAGATAATCAATCATCTAAGAATATAAAAAAGCCGGAACAAGAACTCACTTGTTCCGGCTTTTTTATGCCATTTCTCCTTAATTTGTGATAAGAGAAGCCAACAATACCCAATGTTACTAAAAGTCGGGAAGCGGGCATAATAAAAGAGTGAAGAGGCCGTTTTATGAAACAGAATGATCTTTGCGAAGCTCTTGCAGCTCGTTTTTACCAACTAATTTCAGTATGACCAGAAACTTTTTATTTTGCATTTCTCTCTTATTCACAGGCGTTTTTTTAACCGGTTGTAGCCAACAAGATACCGAATCGTTAACGACTTCATCGGGGACCAACCTCTATCTGGCCGACAATGTACGCAGTGCCAGTGGCAATAATGTTGCCACCTACTCGACCAATGGAACCTCCGTGACGCTTACCGATGGTTCGCAATCGGCTTATACCTCCTCACTGTTCGTATCGGGCAGCGACGTCTACGTTGCCGGCTATGAATATTCCACCAGCGGCTATCCTATTGCCAAATACTGGAAAAACGGAATAGCGGTCAGCCTCACCGACGGAACGACCAATGCCTATGCAAGCTCCATTTATGTTTCGAATGGCAATGTGTATGTATCCGGATTCACCGACAATAGCAATGGCTACAGTGTAGCCGTCTATTGGAAAAACGGAACAAAAGTCGAGCTAACGGACGGAACAACAAATTCCTATGCCAACACTATTGCCGTATCGGGCAGCGATGTCTATGTTGCCGGAACAACAATCAATGCAAATGGACTTAATGTAGCCGTCTGTTGGAAAAACGGAACAGTAACTAACCTCTCCGACGGAACAACGGATGCTTTCGCCAATGCTATTGTCTTGAACAATGGGAACGTATATATTGCAGGAAACGTCTACAACAGTAACAGCGTTGCTGTTGCCACCTATTGGAAAAACGGAGTTGTCAATGCACTGTCCGATGGCAACTACAACGCCACAGCCAATGCTATTGCCGTTTCGGACAACAACATCTACATCGCCGGAGCTACCGTTAACAGCAACGAAAAATCCGTTGCCACCTATTGGCAAAACGGATCTGCCGTTACGCTGACAGATGGCACGCTGGATGCCGAGATAAAAGCAATCTACCTATCCGGCAGCGACCTCTATCTGGCCGGATATACCACCAACAGCAGTGGAAATAAAATTGCGGTGTACTGGAAAAACGGGACATTGGTCAATATTTCCGATGGGACGACTGACGCGCTGATCAACGCCATTGTGGTAAAATAAAAAAACGCGGCAGTATAAACGAATCAGCCGGAATGAAACTAATTCATTCCGGCTGATTCATTTTATCTGAGATCAAAGATTACAACCTCCGGATATCTGCACCCAATGCTCTTAACCGCCCGTCGATATCCTGATATCCGCGGTCGATCTGTTCGATATTGTCAATCACGCTGCGTCCCTCGGCCGAGAGAGCGGCAATAAGCAACGAAACTCCGGCGCGGATGTCGGGCGAAGTCATACGGGTGCCGCGCAAGGCCTGCTCGTGGTTCATCCCGATTACCACCGCACGGTGCGGATCGCACAAAATAATCTGCGCCCCCATCTCTATCAGTTTATCGACAAAGAAGAGGCGGCTCTCGAACATCTTCTGATGAATGAGCACGCTGCCTTTAGCCTGTGTCGCCACCACCAGTGCCACGCTGATAAGGTCGGGGGTAAAGCCCGGCCAGGGAGCATCGGCAATGGTCATGATGGAGCCGTCGAAAAAGCGCTGCACCTCATAACTATCCTGTTGCGGAATGTAAATGTCGTCGTTGCGGAACTCAAAGTCAATACCCAAGCGATGAAAAATCTCGGGGGTAATGCCCAGATGTTCGCGCGCCACATTTTTGATGGTCAGCTCGGAACGGGTAATGGCGGCCAGTCCGATAAAACTACCCACTTCAATCATATCGGGCAAAATCCGGTGGTTGCATCCGCCCAACGCATCCACACCTTCAATCACCAACAGATTAGACCCCACGCCGGAGATTTTTGCGCCCATCGCATTCAGCATGGTGCAGAGTTGAAAAAGATAGGGTTCGCAGGCCGCGTTATAAATGGTGGTGGTACCTTTTGCCATCACGGCAGCCATCACCACGTTGGCCGTACCCGTCACCGAAGCCTCGTCGAGCAACATATAGACACCCTTCAACCCCTTGGTGGTTACCTTCACATGCGACAAATCGTCGTCGAAACCCACTTCTGCACCCAGCTTTTGAAAACCGATATAGTGTGTATCCAAGCGGCGACGACCGATTTTATCGCCTCCGGGCTGCGGCACGACGGCATAACCGAAACGGGTCAGCAACGGCCCTACCAGCATAATGGAGCCACGCAGTTCGGTAGCCTTTTTGCCATATTCGGGAGTGTACAACGTATCCAAATTGACAGCATCAGCCTGAAAAGTATAAGTTCCTTCCGAAACCTTTTCCACCTTCACGCCCAACATACCAACCAAATCGATCAGTTTGTTCACATCCCGGATATCGGGAATATTGCTGATCGTCACCTTTTCGGGAGTTAATAACACAGCGCAAATCACCTGTAATGCTTCGTTTTTTGCACCCTGCGGAACAATTTCGCCCGAAAGACGATTGCCGCCAAAAATCTCAAATGCTGCCATATATGCAATTAAATTTCAGGATTCCTGTAGAGACACAAGGCCTTGTGTCTCTACTATCCAAATTCCATACAAAAATACAACAGATTCTTCATTGATTTTGACTGATTCGGAAAATGTGAACGATTTGTTGTAATTTTGAATTCAAAATAAACCGACAATGACTCTTCAGGAAAACGTTTCCCTCAAGCCCTACAACACCTTTGGCATAGCGGCTACCAGCCAGTATTTTACCGATATTTCAGCTCCCATCGACCTCCAGATTCTGATGCAAAGCGGACTGCTGAATGCTTTCCCCTTTTTCATTCTGGGCGGTGGCAGCAACGTGGTTTTTAATAAACTGTTTGCCGGCGTTGTGGTGAAGATTTCGTTGAAGGGAATCACCGTCGAAGAGGAGACTGACGATTCGGTTTTGGTGAAGGCTGCTGCGGGTGAAGTGTGGAGCGATTTTGTCGGTTTCTGCGTGAGCCACAATTACTACGGAGCCGAGAACCTGACCGCCATTCCGGGAACCGTGGGTGCCAGTCCGGTGCAAAACGTTGGTGCCTATGGTATAGAAGCTAAAGACATCATCGAATCGGTGGAGGCCTACGAAATACTGACCGGCAAACAACGCATCTTCTCCAACATCGAATGTCAGTTCGACTACCGGAGTAGCATTTTCAAGCACGAACTGAAGAATAAATACATCGTGGCATCCGTCACTTTTCGACTGAGTAAGCAGCCCAAACTGAATCTTGAATACGGTGCTATCCGAACCGAAATGGAGAAAGCAGGCATCACCCATCCGACGCTGGCCGATGTCAGTCGCATCATTGCCGAAATCCGCGAAGAGAAACTCCCGAATCCCGATAAGATCGGCAGTGCCGGTAGCTTTTTCAAAAACCCGGTCATCCCTGTTGCACAATATGAAGCATTGAAAGAAAAACATCCGGCATTAGTTGCCTATCCGCATAAAGGAGAATACAAAGTTGCGGCCGGCTGGCTTATCGAACAATGCGGATGGAAAGGGCGCCAGTTCGGTAACGTAGGCGTTTATCCCAAACAGGCTTTGGTACTCTACAACCTGGGCGATTGCACCGGAGAAGAGGTCAAAGCACTCGCGAAAGAGATTCAACAATCCGTCGAAACACACTTTGGCATCGCCTTAGAACCGGAAGCTATTTTCGTATAAAAACAGAACAAAGAACAAAGACAATAAGAATCTTTGCTCTTTGTTCTTTACTCTATAATCTAAAAGCATCATGTCCGAACGTTTTGCCGACATCATTCTTCCGCTGCCCTTAGCCAACAGTTACACCTACAAAATACCGGAGGAGCTATCCGATTCGGTCAAACTCGGCATGCGGGTCGTCGTTCCGTTCGGAAGTAAAAAAATATACACCGGCATCGTTCGCTACGTACATGCCGTGGCACCGCAGGTTTCGTCGGTGAAAGAGATCATTGCGCTGCTCGACAACGCGCCGATTCTCCGCCGTCCGCAGTTGCCCTTTTGGGAGTGGATTGCCAACTACTACATGGCTTTCATCGGCGATGTCTACACGGCAGCCGTTCCGGCCGGACTGAAACTCGAAAGTGAAACCACCATCACGCTCAACGGCGACTTCGAAGCGGATGCCCCTTTTTCGGAGAAAGAACTACGCATTTATAATGCACTGAGCGATAACAAGCCCCACTCCATCAAGGAGCTGACCCGCATCACCGGTTTCAAAACCATTCTGCCAACCGTCAAGAACCTGATGGACCGGGGAGCGGTATCGCTCTCGGAAGAGTTGCGCGCCGCCTACAAACCCAAACGACTCACCTGCGTACGCCTTGCCGATGGAATATCCAGCGACGAGCAATTACAAGCCGTTTTCGACTCGTTGCACCGATCGAAAAAACAGTTGAGTCTGTTGATGGTCTATCTCGAACAGTCGCGCCATCTGACGAAAGCCGGGTCGCGGGAACTCTCCAAAAAGGAGCTCCTTGAACTGAGCGGAAGCTCTGCGGCCGTCTTCGACGCGTTGGTCGAGAAAAAAATCCTGCACACCTACACAAAAGAGATCAGCAGGTTGGATTCTACGCAAACGGTATTACAACCACTTGCCACGCTCAACAACTTTCAGCAAACGGCATACCGGTCGCTTCTCTCACAACTGAAAGAGAAAAACGTAGTCTTGCTCCACGGAGTAACTTCGAGCGGCAAAACGGAGATTTATACCCATCTCATCGCCGAAACATTGAAGCTGGGTCGACAGGTTCTCTATCTGGTGCCCGAAATTGCACTGACTACCCAGCTCACCCAACGTCTGGAGCGCGTCTTCGGGAACAAACTGGGCGTGTATCACTCCAAGTTCTCCGACAACGAACGGGTAGAGATCTGGAACAACCTGTTACACGACAAAGGTTTTGAGGTCATTCTGGGGGTTCGTTCTTCCGTTTTTCTCCCGTTCCGCGATCTCGGCTTAGTCATCGTCGACGAAGAGCACGAAAGCAGCTACAAGCAATACGATCCGGCACCTCGGTATCATGCCCGCAACGCGGCCATTGTGCTGGCCAACATGCACGGAGCCAAAACCGTACTGGGTAGTGCCACGCCAGCTATCGAGAGCTACCAGAATGCCCTTTCGGGGAAATATGGACTGGTAGAACTCACGCAGCGACACGAAGAGATAGAGTTGCCCGAAGTACTGACTGTCGATTTGAAAGAGGCATACCGCAAAAAACGAATCACCGGCCATTTTACCGATGAATTAGTCGAGAAAATCACGCAGGCTTTATCCAGCAAAGAGCAGGTAATCCTTTTCCAGAACCGGCGGGGATATGCGCCTTACGTCGAATGCAAGCAGTGCGCCTACGTTCCCCGTTGTCCGCATTGCGATGTCAGTCTGACCTACCACAAGCATTTCGACATGCTCACCTGTCACTACTGCGGCTACACGACCAAAGTACCGGCCAATTGTCCGAGCTGCCATACGCCTTCGCTACAAACAAAAGGATTCGGCACCGAGCAAATTGAGGAAGAGATAAAAGCGCTTTTTCCAGAAGCCAGAGCGGCACGCCTCGACCTCGACACGGTTCGTACAAAAAAGGGTTTTGAGAAGATTATTCGTGACTTTGAGAATCACTCCATCGATATTTTGATTGGCACACAGATGGTGACCAAAGGGCTCAATTTCGGCGATGTGAGTCTGGTAGGAATCCTGAATGCGGGCAACCTGCTTTTCTATCCCGATTTCAGAGCACACGAACGGGCATACCAACTAATGGCACAGGTAAGCGGTCGTGCCGGGCGCAAAAACAAGCAGGGATTGGTCGTTCTCCAAACGCCAGAGACGGATCATCCAGTGATTCGGCAGGTGATTGCCAACGACTACAAGGGCATGTTTGCCACTCAAATGCGCGAACGACACGACTTCCGGTATCCGCCCTATTTCCGGCTGATAAATATCATCATCCGCCACAAAGATGCGGGAGTCAACAACCACGCAGCAACCTTAATTGCCGACGAACTGAAAAAACTGCTCGGATCGCGGATTTTAGGTCCCAACAACCCACCGGTCGGACGAATTCAGAACTGGTACATCAAACACATTCTACTCAAGATTGAGTATACTGCTTCGCCCGATGCTGTAAAAGAGATTATCCGCGATGTAGCTGGACGGGTTCTGGCCGATAACCGATTCAAATCACTCCAGATCAACTACGACGTCGATCCGATGTAATTATCAATTATAAAAATTGACCGAAATCCCAATCTTCATCGTGGTCGGATTCAACGGATAGTTGGGCATAGAGAAATAATCCTGTTTAGACATCCATCCCTGATTTACGTGATAATATTCCACAAAGAAACGTGTTTGTTTCAAATGGAAATTAGCATACGCGCTTGCTAAAGGATAGTTGCCTACTTTCGTGGTATTCTGGATATAAAATTGCCCGGTTGCCGGCATATACGCAGGTGCGTAATAGGCGGTATGAAAATGAGACGAAATTCCCAGTTGCACTTTCAGCACACTAAATAATTTAGTTTGATAATACAAATTATTATACAACGACAATGCCGGTAATGGAATGACATCTTGGTTACTACTTACCTGATACACGCCCTTATTTTCCAGTACGAAGTGGCGATTGAAATGAAAATCCAGACTGGCATCCAGTGCAACCACCTGCACGCTACCCGTAGCCTGAGTCGGCATAGCATTCGAGTTGAAGTATAGATAATTGGTATTATTTGCAACTTGAAGGCCAATTTTCAAATGTCGTTTAGGCAATTCGATACTTCCTCCGATATAAGTCTGAAACTCTTTATCAAAATTATTCTCCCATATAAAATGATTCGAGTAGTAATGCTCCCAAAAATAGGATGCCGAAGTATCTCGTACCCGCGCCATAGCTTTCAATGCAACCGAGTCTTTCCATAGCGTAAAATAACCACCCACGCGTCCACTCAGTTCAAAATCACCTATCTTCGGGCCAACGATCACCAGATTTCCCTGTAAATTATACCGATAGATGCGCCCTTCATTTTTTGCGAGAATACCACCCACACGCGTATTTTGCTCCCATTTGTAGGATAACAGGTCATTTGCAGCCAGATTCATGTACCGATTAATCTCATTTTCGATAAAAGCGGTCAATCCGAATTTCAATAGGCGGTTGAACTTTTCATCCATCTGAACGGCAAAGGTATTACGTACCGACAAGTAAGCAACCGTATCGGAATGTGCTGTTTTATTCAAGTAAGTATGAGCATAAAATGCGGTATCGACCGATGATTCACGAAAACGTTTCACATCACTTTGCACTTTCAAGGTATGAATAAAGGAGGTAACCGGAATAAACTCCTCCCGGGTCGAATCTTTCTTTACCGTAACCACTTTATTGAATCCCAACGAATATTTGTGGTTGTAAAAAAAAGTCATCGTTCGATAACCCGACTGTGCCCCGGTCAGGTTCACTGGCATCGTAATGGAGGTATACTGACTATACGTTGACGGATCGGTTACATAATCCGTATTGGACAACCCTCCGTTTTCATAATTTTTGAAATTTTGAAACAACAGTGCACCGTAGGCTGAATAATGCTTTCCTGCGTAACTCCCGTATAAAGAGGCAACCAATCCTTTATTCGACTGGTTCATGTACCGACCTCTGTTGTAGAGATAATCGAACATCCCCGTTAAATTTGTCCGTTTATTCGCATTGATCGAGAGAAGTATCTTCGTCCGTTCCTCGGCTTGTTCGGCCGGATAGCTTGACAAATATGTAATATTTGAATAGGGTGTTTTTGTATTGTAAAAAGGCAAATTGGATACCGCATATACATACGGATCATACGGCGTAGAAAACAGAAAATCAGTTTTCTGCGTTCGGTCGAAGAAAATCTTCGATTGAACGGGTGATCCCATATTACCGTTATAAGCATTGGCGATGCTGTATGAATCGAGCAGATTCTTATCCGGAAAATCGGTAGGAATCGTGTCTACCGTAATCGAATCAGCAATACCAAATCGGTCTTCAATTTTTTTTGCTTTCACATGAGGAGATACATAGTTTGACTTTTCGGATTTCACCTCTGTTTTTCGCGACTTATCTCCAGACAATTGAGATGACAGAGTCGATTGTGCAGATAGCTGCACAACAAAAAGAACAAGTATTGCTATTAATAAAGAAGTTTTTCCCACAGAAGAGGCTAAATTTGGAATGTTGAATGACAATGCTTGGTAGAAAACAGCCGAGTTTTAATACAGCAATAGTTCGCCTGTTTTAGTATACACAAACGAACTATCGGAATTATTTACTGTAGAAATAGTTGCGAATCAATATTCCCACAAATCATTTTCAAAATTAACAATCGAACGCTGAATTGCATCTTGTTCTTTTTTGATATCGTCAGCATTGGTCAAATAATCGAGTAAGGTTCGATGATACATATCATCAACACCGAGTATGTTGCCCGAATAGAACCGTTGGCTAAAGAAAAGATCAAAAGTCATATCCGACGATTGATTATCACCCCATGATATTTTTTCTTCTGTCAGCAAAGGGCGAAGTTCACTAAACTTAAACCAGCAAGCAATATGACGAATAAATTCAGAGTTCGGCATCCCGCTCAAAAGAGGGGCAATAGCTTCTATTCTGTAATCCTGCACCGAACGATGTTTATCAAAGAACCAAACTTCTTTAATCAAGAATCGCTGCTGATACTTCATAAAAGCCTCCATCGGATACTCGTTGATAACCAATTTCCCATCTACCACCTTTAATACCGATTCGCTAATACTGTCATGTTTAAATATTCTGATTAAAGCAGTATCGGCTACTTCAATATTATTCTTGGCAAAATTCGGACGGAACTGGCTGTTGTCAACACCTCGTTTATAAACACTAAGATTCTTGTCCACAATCCCTTGCAGCATAATAGACATTAAATTCTTTCTTCCATCCATTGGTGTTAACGGAAAATAAAGAGGCAAATTTTGTTTTTCCCTCATGTCAATAATACGATATACCGTCTTTGACCAGACCACATCATCATATCGTATTTTCGACTGTACGGCATTCCGCATTTTCACTATTTCGCGTTTCACAGAATCGGAGACGACAGTTATCGGCTGTTGTTGTGCCAATGCAACAGAATCATTAGGAGAGGGAGACTCGTCAAAAAATTTCTTTTCATTTCCTTGTGCATGTAAAACAAGCAGTAAAGAAGAAAAACAAATAACGCAAATAAATCTCAATCGTTGCATATTTATTGATTTAATTTAGTTTTATAAAGATAGGAGGCAATTCATTATGAGGACCATCAGGCCCCATCGCTCTTATGTCACGTATAATGATTCTCGCTCCATATTTTTCTTTCGCCAAACGCGCTTTCTGCTGAGCCGAAAGACTTGCTCCGTTTGTGGCGATCACTTCTCCGTTAGGATAGTCAAGAGCAAATCCAGTAATGGTAAATTTTGCAGAAATTAATTCATTTTCATAGTCGGCAACCAAGGTTGCACTCCCTAATTTGCCCGGCGACGCAAGAGCTGATTTTTTAGCTACACCATCAATACTAAGCATTGGAATCGGATCCGGGAGTCGTCTTACGACAAAGACACCGCCCCCCATCTGCACGTATCCTTTCGAACTTTCGGTCTTGGCCTGTATGGAGAATCTCAACTGTCTACCTGCCAACGATCTAGAAGGAACACATTCCCACAAACCATTCGGCATACGTCTTACCGGAGCTTCAGCACAAGTCAGCATAACATTCACAGCCGGTACGCCGGGAACCGAAACAGCCATTTGATTTTGAATTCCTGCATATACAACATTCAAGGCACTGTTGGTAACCGAAGCACTCTTAGCTCCTACGGTATATTCACTCGCAAAGTCATATTTCTTATTAACGCCTCCCGAATTCAGCATGATTGATCCGCCATACTTAAACGTTCCAACCTGATTACAAATCATTTCAAATTTGCCGTCTTTGCCCAAAGTACGTCCATTTGCCACAATTTGTGGGGTTTTCGTTGAGTCGATGGCCGACAACACAATGGTTGCACTGTACTTATCGCCCTGCATCACATAAGTAGAAACCGGAATTACATAAGCCTGCAGTTTATTTACCCTAAAATCGCCAGCATCTGTTTGTGCCATTAAATATTGAACGACTTCTCCTTCTGCTGCCCGAATATCCGTCTGATACTTTGTCAGAATGGTAGTTGCAGCAGCAACCGGCATCATTTCAAACACCGTTTCCTGCCAGTCTTTTCCATCTTTTCCTCCTTTCGTTGCAAAATTTCTTTCGAACATAGAAATTTTCACCGGGTCACCATTCACAAAACTTTCCAAAAAGCTTTTATATTCGGCCAGTTTTCTTTTCAAAACTTTACCATTCCCCTGAACAAGAGCATATTGCCCTGCCACATCCAGATTATCTTTATTCTTGATTTCATTCGTAATTGCATCTTTTCCATCAGCTAACCGGACTAACTGATATTTGAAATTTTCAACATATTTGAACATTTCATCCGATTTTTGCTTGACTATCAACGCCTTATCCAACCATTCGCCTATTTTGCCCGGATTATCCTGTTTCAAATCTCTGAAACGCTTGTAAATATTATCATTTCTGACATTCGTGCTAGTGATACTTTGCAACAAACTGTTGTTTACCAGTACAAAACCATTCAACACCTCTGTCGAAACATTTAACGCAAGCATCGCTGTCAGAAAGAGATACATCATCCCAATCATCTTCTGCCGCGGTGTTTCCGGACAATTTTTTGCTCCACTCATGGTCTATAAATATATCTCTGATTAAGCTTTTGTATTTAGTGCATTAAGCATATTCCCATACACATTATTGAGATCGGAAACCTGACGAGCCAACTTGGACATCTGAGTTTTATACTCTTCCGAATCTTTAAGGGAAGTGCCTAAATTTGCTTTCAATTGCTCCATATTCAACAACAATGTCTTCTGATGTTCGATCTGAGCCGTCAGTTCATCATTACTGGCGTGAGCCCCTTTCAATTGCAATTCATACACGGCATTCAACGATGACAAGTTTTTATTGATGGTATTAACGTGAGTCGCATACGCTTTGCTTTGTTCGGCTACCATCCCTATTTCATCTTCCGCTTGTTTATACGACTGTACGATAGTATTTGTAGAAGATGCCAGTTCCGATTGAGATTTAGCAAAAATACCTGCCGCATCGGAAGCTGCCTGGATATTTTGCACATACGTATCGGTAACATTAGAAGCTTTCGATATAGAAGTTAATTGAATAGCCGTATCACTAAGATTTTTAATACTCTCATTCAACCGTTTAACCTGTTCCTCTCCCAACAAAACCTCTCCCACAGCAGTAGTTTGCGTAGTTGCAGTTCCACCGCCACCAGAGGTAATAGGTGGAACGTTATCTTCAACAAAATGAGGAAATACCTTCTCCCATTCATAATCTTTATGCGGTTTTTCTAAGCCACTCATTGCAAACAGAAACGCTTCCGTTCCCATACCAATACTCAACAAATATCCGGCTAACGGGTAGTGCTGAATCTTAAATAAAGCACCGATAATCACCAATGAAGCCCCAAAGCCATAGCACTTACTGGCAAAATTTTTACCAGCATCAGTTTGCATAAAACTAATTAATCCCATATCTCAATTTCTAAAAGTTTTTCATTGACGCTTTCTTTTTCATATTGGTCGACTTAACACATCTGAAACCAATATAAGAACGCGATTCGGTCTGATATTCAAAAGTACTTGCGCCACATTGCAAATAAGCAGCGACATCTTTCCAAGATCCTCCTTTAACCACTTTTCGTTTCAGCAGATCCGAATCTTTCTCTTTGGCATTGTACGAGAAGCTCGGATTCAAATCATGCATTCCATTGGCGTTGAGCGACATGTGAGAAGACTCCGTCCATTCTGCAACATTTCCTGCCATATCATACAAACCGAATCCATTCGGAGGATATGTAGCCACTTTGGCAGTACGCACTTCTCCGTCGGCACGATAATTACCTCGCATCGGTTTGAAGTTTGCCAAATAACATCCTTTGCCATTGCGGACATAGGGTCCTCCCCAAGGATACATCCCTTGCTGCTTACCTCCACGGGCAGCCCACTCCCATTCGGCTTCCGTCGGCAAACGATAATCTTGCCCCTGAAAAAGATGCGTATTGTTATAAGTATTTGTCCTCCATGCGCAAAAAGCTCTTGCCTGTTCCCATGTAACACCAACTACAGGGTATTGATCATACGCTTTAAGCGTAAAATATTTCACAGTAGGATCGTTGTACGAGTAAGTGAAGTCAGTACAAAAAGCCAATTTATCAGGATAAACATTGATAATCTTAGTCATGTAAAAATCGTCCGAACTATGAACCGGAGAAATTCGTTTGGTACGCATCTTTATCACTCCACCATCGAAATAATATTCATCCACAACCGCCATCGAATTTTTGGGATATTGACCGTGCGCCCTGTCAAATTTATTGTAGTCTCTGGCAGCCTGTTCCAGATCATACCAACGATAAATATAATTAAGCCCCTCAAATTTATTATTGAAATTTTTAAGGCTATTCCAAAGTGAATCGGCATGAGCATCTTCTTCTCCCGCTGCTTTTTCCCATGTTTTTTTCCAGGGAATAGGACGTTTCCAATTGAGTCTGGCAGTATCTTTTCTCTGACGCCATTTCTCAGGTGAAACATTGGCCAATAACTGACGGGCAATGGAGTCTCTCACCCAAACGACAAACTGCCGATATTCAGAATTGGTGACTTCTGTTTGATCCATCCAAAATCCATCGACGGAAACCATTTTGTTTTCGCCTTTATAAGCCCAGGTAGCATCCTGATCATTAGCTCCCATCATAAATGCCCCTCCTCGTACCCACACCATACCGTAGGGAGAGGTTTCATTTACGCCGGAAATTGATTGACCTACTAATTCTCCTGTAGGCTTAGAATGGCAGCCGACCAACATACCAAGCAATGGAAATATAAAAAGTAACTTTCTCATATCAGAATCTTTATCCTTTATAAAATTCTTACACTTTTGTATCTATTTTTTTTCTTTTCGAGCGAAATATTAAAGTCATACGTCAAAAATAGCTCATGGGAGCCATACGTTGCCGTTATCAAATTGGTAACCGGCAAATCGAATGCATACCCAAGGGTCAATCCATTGGACAAACGAATGCCTCCCATAAAAATCAAAGCATCGTTCAACCGATAAGCCAATCCGCCCCAAAATTTATCTTTGAAATCAAGCAACAGATCAGCATCTGTCTGATAATTCACAAAATTAGTCTTAAACAATACCGACGGTTTAAGTGTGATATTCGTATTGGATAACGGGATATTGCATCCTCCTGTCAAATACCACATGCTGCCCACATACGTATCCTGAGTCTCAGACCAATGAACAGTAGGCTGGTTCACATCCAAAACAGATATACCTGCAAACCATTTAGGCGTAGCGTAATAAGCTCCTAAACTAACGTCGAATGCCATGCCACTCACCTGCGAAGTAGGAATCTGATTGTCTGATCCGACAGCAACATGATAATCGTTGCCGCTAGGAATATAAGCGCTATCACCTCGAAAACCGATGCTGATTGCGCCCAAATTTGCCCCCAGACTAAGAATTCCTTCGCCAAGTTTCATTTTATAAGCGCCTTGAAACGTCACAAATTGCTTGGTAAACAAGCCCATCTTTTCATTATCAAATGCTAATCCTGCCCCAAAACTCTTTTTGTTGATAGTAAACGGCATTGATAGATTAAGGTAGGTATCGACCGGAGCTCCGGGCATTCCTATCCATTGTTGTCGGTGAATTCCACATAGATGCATCATGTCGCCTTCTGCTATTGCTGCCGGATTAAACGATTCCTTTGCAAACATATACTGACTGTACTGCGAAACAAATTGAGCATGCGTCACACCCAATGATAAAACGCTATACAATACAACAAAGCAGATTTTTTTCACTAGAAAAATTTTATATTGAAACCAAAACGATATTATACCATTGCTGGTTCGTTTCATCAGATGCTATGATAACGACAATATTTTATATTTTATTGTATAAAAAGCATTCCGTATCGCTTATAATTTTGAATAAGATAGAACAACTGTTGACACTCCAATTCTATTTTATCTCAAAAATGGAATATCGTTCACAATGCGATTTAAGAATGCCTAAAGACAAAAACAAAAGATGTCAATACTCTTCTTCGTTAAAGAAGAAATCTTCTTTACTCGGATAATCGGGCCAAATATCTTCAATGCTCTCATAGATTTCACCTTCATCCTCCATTTCCTGAAGATTTTCAATGACTTCGAGAGGAGCCCCCGAACGCATGGCATAGTCTATCAACTCATCTTTAGTTGCTGGCCAAGGTGCATCTTCTAATTTGGATGCTAATTCTAATGTCCAATACATGCTAGCTACTTATTTTAGTTGGTTACCACAAAACCTAAATCAGGCTCTGAATTATCATTTCACTATCGCTTAACATTTTCTTTTTTAGCGATTTTATTAAATTCTTAACTGAGTGCAAAAATACAAAAAATCTAATACCTACAATGGGATTCCCAAAAAATTTCCTGATTCCCCGATGCATTCACAAATTTACGTGCCAACACAAAGAAAAAATCAGATAATCTATTAACAAATACGAGGCAATCATCTGCTATCGGATACAACGCATTGGACTCCCACATCCGGCGTTCGGCTCGCCGGGCTATCGTGCGGCAAAGATGGCAACGCGCCGCAGCTTCATTACCTCCAGGCAAAACAAAACGATTTAATGGAGGCAATTCAGAGACGATACTATCTATCTCTTTCTCAATAATTTGAATAATAGATTGAAATGTATTTTCCTCTATTCTCGTTTCAAGAGACGCATTATCGGTTGCCAATGCAGCACCCAAATCGAAGAGACGACTCTGGATTTCCAATAGCAATTTTATCGTGGCATTATCACTGATTCCAGCCATCAAAAACCCGATGGTAGCATTCAATTCGTCTACCGTACCATAAGCATCAAGACGAGGATCTGCTTTCGAAACACGGGTTCCTCCAATAAGACTTGTTTGACCTTTATCTCCTGTTTTTGTATATATTTTCATAATCACCGTCGGTAAAAAGGAAATTTATTACGGGCCCACACCCATTTTTTCGTGTCCAAACGCTATTTCGACTCAAAAAGCGACAATATATTCTTGCTTGACCAGATCTTCATTAAAAAACACAATGCCCATTTCATAAACATCGATAGACAACCGAATTTCCGGGTTGCGGCAGATTTGCATCCAAGCTTCGTACATTCCTGCATTCCGATGAATATCATCGAACACAAATATTGTATCTTTATGCGCTTTGGGAAGGCATAATTCAAAATAGTTCAAGGTTGCCGTTTGGGTATGATTTGCATCAAAAAAAACAAAATCAAGTTTTTGTTGCGCTTTCAGCACTTTCGAAAGAATATCATCTATTCTACCGCAATGCAATTCTATATTGTCCGCATAAAATTGTCTAAAATTCTCGCGCGCAACGACACAAACAGCTTCGTCGGCATCAAGGGTAATGACTTTACCACGCCGGTTTACCTGCGATAAATACAGAGTCGTCAGTCCGACACAGGTACCCAACTCCAACATAGTTTCCGAACGGTTACTATTCGCCAAGCGAAACAACAATTGGGCATATTTTGTTCGTTTCGCCGACCGTTTGACAATATCACCGATCTTCCGCCTCTTATATCCTCCAGTTCCCTGATCTGTAACCAGAATCACATCTTTTGTTCGCCCAAGTTCTTCACGCAAGCCTTCAATCCGTTCATAACAATAATATTGCAACTGCTCATAAAAAACATCATTAAGAAGCGAAAAAACAAAGGGAGAATGGATGCCAAAGCCTTTTCTGTGCCCGGCTTTTATTAAATAACGAAGGTAGGATTTTATTGCAAATATTCGGTTCATGCCATTTATATAACCACACAAAAATACAAAAAACCGTCCATAAAATGGCGCATATAAACCATTCGGAATAAAAAATCAACATAAAATTATTTTAAAACCCAAGCCTTCCAAAAAATCTATCTGCTCACGGGTTCCATGTTTCAATTGAATGGTGTAAACATGAAATTCACGTCGAACCGGATATAACCCGCGTTGTTGCTCAAAATCAGTCACTGACATACGCAAACGACGATCGTCATCAACAATAGCATAAGTAAACCAGACAACGTCGGCAAACAGTTGCGTTAACGATTTATCTGTTGCATCCATACTCAATTCTATTGTATATTGTGGTAGCGGAATTACAGGCGGTTGCCAGTCGTTGAGCGGCAAATCAAAAAAACGACTCAACGCCTGCACACTCATGGTCGTCGCTGTCGCTTTTCCATCTAATGAATATCCTGCAATATGCGGAGTTGCTAAGTCCACTTTATCGAGCAAATCAAAAGAAATATCCGGTTCATGCTCCCACACATCTAGCATTGCACCCTGCAGAAGTTTGTTTTCCAGAGCCATGTGCAATGCCTCCCCGTCAACCACTTCACCTCTCGAAGAATTTATCAGCCAGGATGTCGGTTTCAGTATCTTCAATTTATCGGCATCGATCAGATGAAATGTCCGATCCTTGCCTTGCCGGATCAATGGAGTATGCAGCGTCACGATGTCTGCATTTTGCAACAAGTAATCTAATGAAACAAAATCACCGCCTCGGGTTCGTTGCAACGGAGGATCGCAAACAAGCACCTTCATTCCAAGCAATTGTCCCAAGCGAACAATTTTACTACCGACATGGCCACTTCCGACAACGCCAAGAGTCAAAGCCTCAAGATTGCAGTTTTTCTCACGAATCAACCATGCCAGCACCGAAGCGATGTATTGATATACAGAACCCGAATTGCAACCTGCAGCATTTGTCCAGAAAATACCATTGGCATCGCAATAGGACGTATCGATATGATCGGTGCCGATGGTGGCTGTTGCTATAAATTTAACAGAAGAGTTTTTGAGGAGAGATTCGTCGCAACGAGTACGTGTGCGAACAATCAAAGCATCGGCATTGGAGACTATTTGCGAGGTAATTTTGGATCCTTCAACATAAGATACCTCAGCATAAGATTCCAAAACCCCTTTGATGAAAGGAATTTTATTGTCGATAATGATGATTGGCCGATTGGAAAGTGAATTCATTTTAACTTATGAAATGCGGATCAAAGTTGTCCGGCTTCCACCAATGTGATAACCCTTTCTATTATTTTATCTTTGTTCTGCACATCGTATTCTGCCTTCAGATCGGAGCCGAAAAGACGGGCTACCGTTTGCCACATCCATGCTTTGAATGCGCCTTTATATGTTTTAATAATAGAATAAGTTGTTTGATGGCATTCCCGATCCACCAACCGAACGAGCAGTTTACCCTGATTGATCGACATCGCTCGCATCTCTTTCTCGTAACGTTTGAAAAGCTCCTTCTCTGTTTTCTTCAAAAAGGCTTTTCGTTCGGCTTCGTCATGAATTTGCTCCAGCTGCTGGTTGGCCGTATATACCGTTCGGGAGACAAGCCGTGCATAGGGCAAAACTTTTTTGACATCCCGTACCGTTTTCCAATAAAAATTTTCCTGCTTCTTGTTCATAAATTTCATCGGCGGGAAGCAGTAAAAATCATTGAACACATAAAGAAATAGCGTATCCCGCCCATGCACCTCATAGTTGCATACACAACTTTTCGGAGACAGCTTCAAGGTATAACCCAACTCATTGAAAATTTGTTGGGTAGTTTGAAGTTTATTCAACCACTGATCGTAATCAACCGTCTGGTTAAAAGCCCAGAGTGCAGTAGAACAAAAAATCAGTAGTACAAAAACAACACGACGCATGTGCATAATGATTAGATACGGCTACAAAGGTAAGTATTAAATGGGGCACAACGACCGACAAAATGGTATAAAAGTTGTAATTTTGTAGCAAACTCTTCAAACAACAGATGGATAAATTCCACCGGATATTAAAAGAATATTGGGGTTACGACTCGTTTCGTCCTTTACAAAGCGATATTATCCACAGTATCAGCCATGGGAAAGACACACTTGGACTAATGCCGACCGGAGGTGGAAAATCAATCACATTTCAGGTTCCGACCATGGCAATGGATGGCATCTGCCTGGTAATCACACCACTAATCGCTCTCATGCGCGATCAGGTTGACAATCTTAAATCTCGCGGTATTAAAGCGGAGATGATTTGTACCGGAATGAGGCGGGAAGAGATCATGACTACGCTTGACAACTGCGCGTTTGGCAATGTGAAATTTCTCTACGTTTCACCCGAACGATTATCTACCGAACTTTTTCTCAATCGACTCTCTTCCATCAATGTTTGCCTTATTGCCGTCGACGAAGCACATTGCATTTCGCAATGGGGATACGATTTTCGTCCGTCTTACCTGAAAATTGCAGAGATACGCCAGCATCTGCCCGACATTCCGATACTGGCTCTGACCGCCACGGCTACAGCCGAAGTCATCAACGATATTCAGCAACAGCTGAATTTTAGCGAACATAATTGTTTTACACAAAGCTTTATCCGAAAAAACTTAGCTTATGTGGTACGCACAGTCGATGACAAACTCCCTTATTTGCTTAAAATACTTCAAAATGTAAAGGGGAGTGCAATCGTCTACGTGCGTGATCGCAAAAAAACCAAAGAAGTAGCCGAGTTTCTGGCACAAAACAATTTCTCTGCCAGCTTTTTTCATGCTGGCCTACCGCAACACATCAAAGACGAACGGCAAATAGCCTGGAAAACAGATCAATGTCGGATCATTATCAGCACCAATGCCTTCGGGATGGGCATAGATAAACCTGATGTTCGACTGGTAATTCACCTTGATTTACCGGACTCTCCTGAAGCCTACTTTCAGGAAGCAGGGCGAGCAGGACGTGATGGTAAAAAAGCATACGCCGTGATTATTTATAGCACAAACGATAGTACCAAACTAAAAAAGCGAATTTCCGATACTTTTCCTGACAAACAACGAGTTATTGACACATATAACTCTCTTGGCAATTTTTATCAATTGGCCGTCGGATCAGGTTTCGAGTCCGTTTTTCCATTCGATCTTCAGGCCTTTTGCCAGGCTTACCATTTACCAATCAACATGAGTTACCACGCTCTTAAAATCATGGAACAGGCCGGTTATATCGTGTTGACCGATACCATGGACAACCCATCCCGATTGATGATTACCGTCAACAAAAACGAACTTTACTTACTGAAATTTGACAATACCAACTGGGATAAGATATTGCAGGTAACTTTACGTTCGTATACCGGACTGTTCGCCGATCATGTCCACATCAACGAAGATTTGATTGCCCAACGCGCCGACTCCACACGAGAAGATGTTTACAATTTATTTACACACCTACACAAATCACGCGTTGTAAACTATATACCGGCAAAAAAAACACCATTTATCAGTTTTACCCGTTCCCGCGAAGACGTTCGGTATATCGTTTTAAGCAAAGATGTATATGAGACTCGCAAAGAACGATACCAAAAACGGATAAATGCCATGCTCAAATATGCTGAAGAAAACCAGATTTGCCGCAGTCGACAACTACTGGCCTATTTCGGTCAAAAACAGGAACACTCCTGTGGCATTTGTGATGTGTGCATTGAAAACAAAAAAAACAATCTTTCTACGAAAGATTTTGATGACACCCTGAAAACCATAAAAGCACAGCTTTCGGAAGGTCCCATCACATTCAAAGAGCTTGTCAATTGCATCAGTATGCCGGAAGACAAAGTAACCTCGGCGGTACGGTTTCTTTTAGACAACAACACAATAAAAATCAACAGCCAGCAACTAATCTGCATTTCTAGCACTTCACACAACAAGCAATGACTAAACTAATTATATTCGATTTAGACGGCACGCTTTTAGATACCATATATGATTTGGCTCACAGTTGTAACTACGCTCTAGCACTGCACCACTACCCTACCTATCCGGTAGAGGCTTACCGTTTTTTTGTTGGCAACGGAATGAACAAGCTGGTAGAAAGAGTATTGCCAGACTCAGATCGTAATGCGGATAAGATTGCCCGCGTAAAAAAAGATTTTCTGGCATACTACCCTGATCATGCTACCGAGCATACCCGCCCCTATCCCGGCATCACAAAATTACTTGAATCCTTGCAACAAAAGGGCATTAAACTTGCCGTTGCATCCAACAAAATAAATGATACCACACAGTTTCTTATTAAACACTTCTTTCCCCAAATACATTTTATAACCGTGCTTGGACAACGAGACGATTTTCCCATAAAACCAAATCCGTCGATCGTTTTCGAAATTCTGAAAGAGACCAATGTATTGAAGAATGAGACTTTATACGTAGGTGATTCGGGAGTAGATGTAGAAACTGCACTCAATGCCGGGGTACCTCTCATCTCTGTACTCTGGGGATTCCGTCCGAAAACCGAACTGGAAGAAAAGGGAGCGACTGTCTTTGTCAAGAACGCAGAAGATATTTTACGTTTACTCTGATGACAGATTCTCACTTGACTGTCCATTGACATTATTTAACCACTCGTTCTTATTGTATTTTTTACAATAGTATAACATAACCTACACTTCTGAAATACAGCACTCTGAAAGAACCCCTTTATTGTATTTAGTACAAATTTCAAATATCTGTATATCAGTTTTTTACACCAAAGGCTATTGCTATTAAAGAAGAAATGATGTTTATTTGCATTGAAATTATTAATTGACCGGAATTTAGTCTACCATGCAAGAAACATCCCTTTATCCTCACGTATCTGTCGACTGCGTCATTTTTGGATTCGATGGAGAACAACTGAAGATTTTGTTGATTACCCGCACAGGCGAAAGCGCAGAAGGTCATTACAGTGACATGAAACTTCCAGGCAGCGTAATTTACGAAAGCGAGAACCTTGATGAGGCGGCATATCGTGTTCTTTATGAACTGACAGGAATCAAAAACATTTACCTTCAACAATTTCGCAGTTTCGGTTCGCCCGACAGGACTAAGCATTCCAGAGATATTGTGTGGCTGGAAAATGCCATTCACATGAAGATCGGAAGAATCGTCACCGTTGCGTATGTTGCGTTGATTAAAATCAATCAAAAACTGAGAGGCTTCGGCGATGGTTATGAAGCCCATTGGTGCAACATCTCGAAGATAGGACAACTGGCTTTCGATCATAACGAAATTGTGGAAGGAGCGCTCAGTTATGTCCGCAAAAAAATTGAAGAAGACCCGACCGGAATGTATGAATTATTACCTAAAAAATTCACTGAGGCTGAATTGCGAAATTTGCACGAAGTCATTTTCGGAGAAAAAGTAGACATTCGCAATTTTCATAAAAAATTTATCACACTCAACTATATTATTTCGTTGGAAGAAAAACAACAAAACGTGGCTCACCGGGCGGCTCGCTATTATCGATTCGACAAAGTTATTTACAACAAAAGCCATCGATAGGCAACAAATGAAAGAGAGTATCGAAACTTGAAATTAAATTTATTACTCACGAATAATTAACCATTAAACGCTATAAAAATGTATTTGTTAGGCATCGACGTAGGCAGTTCATCTGTAAAAGCATCATTGGTAAACGCAGAAAACGGAAAGTGCGTAGCTTCCGACTTCTCTCCGAAAGTAGAAATGCAAATAACAGCCCTGAAATCGGGTTGGGCAGAACAACATCCGGACAGTTGGTGGAATAACTTCAAAGCCGCATTAAAAAACATCCTTTCCGAATCGGGAGTCAACAGCAGTGACATCAAAGCCATCGGTATATCCTATCAAATGCATGGTTTGGTTTTGGTTGATAAAAACCAACAGGTATTGCGTCCGTCGATCATCTGGTGCGACAGTCGTGCAGTACCTTACGGCGATAAAGCATTCAAAACCATCGGCGAAGAGAAGTGTCTTTCTCACCTGCTTAACTCTCCGGGCAACTTTACCGCTGCCAAACTGGCTTGGGTAAAAGAAAACGAACCCGAACTGTTTGCCAAAATCGATAAAATAATGCTTCCTGGCGATTATATTGCCATGAAACTGACCGGCGATATCACCACCACGGTTTCCGGGTTGTCCGAAGGCATTTTCTGGGATTTCAAAAACAATTGCGTTTCCGAAGATATCTTGAACTATTTTGGATTCGATTCTTCCGTTATTCCGACTATTCTTCCTACTTTCTCGGAACAAGGAAAAATCACAGCCGCTGCCGCTGCCGAACTCGGACTGGCCATTGGCACCCCCGTCACCTATCGCGCCGGCGATCAACCCAACAACGCACTTTCACTCAACGTTTTCAACCCAGGCGAAATTGCAGCCACGGCAGGAACTTCGGGCGTTGTGTACGGCGTTAACGGCAACGTAAAATACGATCCGCAATCACGTGTCAACACCTTCGCTCACGTAAACCACACCGCCGACAATACCCGTCTTGGCGTATTGCTCTGCGTTAACGGTACCGGCATCCTGAATTCCTGGATGAAGAAGAACGTAGCCCCCGAAAACATGTCGTACAAAGAGATCGACGCGATGGCCGAAAAGATTGCCATCGGCTCGGAAGGTATCTCTATTTTGCCTTTCGGTAACGGAGCAGAACGCATGCTGGGCAACAAAGAGACTGGCTGTTCGATCCACGGCATTAACTTCAACAAACACGGTAAAGCTGAAATTCTGCGCGCCGCTCAGGAAGGCATCGTATTCGCCTTTGCTTACGGTATGGAAGTAATGCAGGGAATGGGTATCGACACCCGCGTGATCCGCGCCGGATTTGCAAACATGTTTATGAGTACCATTTTCCGCGATACATTGGCCGGTGTTACCGGAGCCTCGATCGAATTGTTCAATACGGACGGTTCCGTAGGAGCTGCCAAGGGTGCCGGAATTGGCGTTGGTATCTACAAATCGAACGTAGAAGCATTCGCTACACTGGAAAAACTCAAAACAGTAGAACCCGACACCAAGAACGAAGCAGCTTACAAAGCAGCTTACGAACTCTGGAAATCGAAACTTTAATTTCAATTCTCTTTTTAGTCAACTATGAAACTATTGCAACGTTTATCGTTCGTACTGATTTTGGCCGGAGCCTGTAACATCAGTTTGCTGGCTCAAAAATTTCCCTATCAGGATCCGAACAAACCGATTGACGAACGCGTCGCCGATCTGGTTTCGCGAATGACACTGCAGGAGAAAGCATACCAGATGATGAACAGCGCTCCTGGCATCGAACGCCTGGGGTTGCTTCCCTTCGAATGGTGGAACGAAGCATTGCACGGAGTGGCTCGCACGGGTCGCGCTACGGTTTTCCCTCAAAATATCGGATTGGCGGCAACGTTTGATCCCGATCTCGTGAAACGAATCGGCGAAGCCATTTCCGATGAGGCGTGGGCAAAATTCAACATTGCGCAACGGATGCAAAACTACGGCAAGTATACCGGGCTGACCTTCTATGCTCCAAACATCAATATTTTCAGAGATCCGCGTTGGGGTCGCGGCCAGGAGACCTACGGAGAAGACCCGTATCTCACCTCACGCATGGGAATTGCCTATGTGCAGGGAATGCAGGGTAACGATCCGCACTTCTTAAAGACAGCGGCCTGTGCCAAGCATTACGTAGTTCATTCCGGTCCAGAAGCATCGCGCCACTCGTTTGACGCAGAACCGCCGATGAAAGACTTTATAGAGACTTACACTCCGGCCTTCGAAGCATTGGTAAAAGAGGGAAATGTACAGAGTGTGATGTGCGCATACAATCGCACATTCGGCAAACCGTGTTGCGGTAGTTCGTTCCTTTTATCGGAACTACTACGCAAACGCTGGGGTTTTCAAGGATATATTACCACCGACTGCGATGCAATCACAAACTTTTACAAACACCATGGAGCGGCTGCCGATGAAGCCGAAGCTTGTGCGCTAGCCATAAAAAGCGGCGTAAATCTTGATTGTGGAAATGAGTTTCAGAGCCTGCCAGAAGCGGTAAAACGTGGTTTGATAACCGAAAAAGAGATCGATCAGGCATTAAGCAAACTGTTAGTTACCCGCTTCAAACTGGGTCTGCTCGATCCGATAAACAGCAACCCCTATTCTAAAATCGGAGAAGAGGTGATCGGCTGTAAAAAGCATACCGATCTGGCATACGAAGCTGCTGCAAAATCAATTGTTTTACTACAAAATAAGAACAATCT
The DNA here is from genome assembly GCA_017860295.1 of Bacteroidota bacterium. GTDB lineage: Bacteria > Bacteroidota > Bacteroidia > Bacteroidales > Paludibacteraceae > Microbacter. The sequence goes on from JAFNAS010000017.1 coordinate 41,601, forward strand.
GCTCCCCCTGAAAAAAGAGATCAAATCAATTTTCGTAACAGGACCTTATGCCGCCAGCCAGGATGTTTTGATGGGTAATTACAACGGTGTAAGCGACCATCTGACTACCGTTCTCGAAGCAATTGTGGGCAAAGTAAGCGCAGGCACATCGGTTTTCTATCGTCAGGGCGTAGAGCCCAGCGCTCCGAATCAGAATGCAAGCAACTACGCTTTCGGCGAAGGTGCTAATTCAGATGTGATCGTAGGGGTATTTGGCATTTCTGGTGTGTTTGAAGGAGAAGAGGGTGAATCGACGGCCTCCAGCACGTTGGGTGATCGTCTGAACCTGAACATACCTCAGAATCAACTCGATTTTCTTCGCACCATGAAGCAAAAATCAAAAAAACCGATCGTACTGATTCTTACCGGCGGAAGTCCTGTGTGCACAGCCGAACTTGCGGAAATTGCAGATGCCATTATTTTTGTATGGTATCCGGGACAAGAGGGCGGACGGGCCGTTGCCGATGTTCTTTTCGGCGATGTAAACCCATCCGGCAGATTAGCCATCACCTTCCCGAAATCGGTTGATCAACTTCCCGCTTTCGACGATTACAGCATGAAAGGCCGTACCTACCGTTACATGACCGAAGAGCCGCTCTATCCTTTCGGATTCGGATTGAGCTACACTTCTTTCCAATATAGTGATATTGCTATCGACAAGGCGAAAATCAAGAAAGGAGAAACGATAACTGTTACGGCAAAAGTAACCAATACCGGCAAATGGGATGGAGAAGAAGTGGTTCAGCTTTATGTGACCGATGCAAAAGCAAGTACCCGTGCACCCCTCTATTCGCTAGACGGAGTGAAACGCCTGAAACTAAAAAGTGGCGAATCACAAATCGTCTCTTTTCAGGTTACCCCCCGTATGATGGAACTTGTCAATGATAACGGAGATCGGGTATTGGAAAGCGGAGAGTTCAAGGTTACAATTGCAGGTAGTTCTCCGGCACCGGTTGCGCTGACTCTGGGAGCCGCCACACCAACATCGACATCATTTATTCTTAAATAATATCATTTCACAACAACAACCCAAAATTAAATTCAAAAACATGAGTACTAAAGTTTATTTTCCTTCAGTGGAAAAAATTAAATTTGAAGGCAAGGACAGCAAAAACCCTATGGCCTTCCGTTATTACGATCCTGAAAAAGTTGTCTATGGCAAACCAATGAAAGAATGGTTCAAATTCTGTATGGCATGGTGGCATACCCTCTGTGCAGAAGGTGGTGACCAATTCGGTGGCGGCACACAAAAACACCCTTGGGTAGGAGCTGCTGATGCTGTACAAGCTGCTAAAGACAAAATGGATGCAGGTTTTGAATTCATGCAAAAAGTAGGTATCGAATACTATTGTTTCCATGACGTCGACTTAGTAAACGAAGGTGGTAGCATCGAAGAATACGAAGCTAACCTGAAAGCTATCGTTGAATATGCAAAACAAAAACAAGCTGAAACAGGCATCAAACTGATGTGGGGTACAGCTAACGTATTTGGCCACGCTCGTTATATGAATGGTGCCAGCACCAACCCTGATTTTGCAACTGCAGCCCGCGCCATGGTTCAGATCAAAAACGCTATCGATGCAACTATCGCATTGGGTGGTAAAGCTTACGTATTCTGGGGTGGTCGTGAAGGTTACATGAGCCTGCTCAACACCAACATGAAACGTGAAAAACAACACCTTGCAACCATGTTGAAAATGGCTCGCGATTACGGTCGTGCTAAAGGCTTCAAAGGAGTATTCCTGATCGAACCGAAACCAATGGAACCGATGAAACATCAGTATGACGTTGACACCGAAACTGTTATTGGCTTCCTGAAAGAACACGGCCTGGATAAAGACTTCAAGGTTAATATCGAAGTAAACCATGCTACATTGGCTGGCCACACATTCGAACACGAATTGCAGTGTGCTGTTGACGCCGGTATGCTCGGCGCTATCGACGCTAACCGCGGTGATGCTCAAAACGGATGGGATACCGACCAGTTCCCGGTTGACCTGTACGAATTGACACAAGCTATGCTCGTTATCCTTCAGGGTGGCGGTATGCAGGGCGGCGGTACCAACTTCGACGCTAAGATCCGTCGTAACTCTACCGATCTCGACGATTTGTTCATCGCTCACGTCGGTGCAATGGATGTAATGGCCCGCGCTTTGGAAACAGCTGCTGCAATCCTCGAAAAATCGCCTTACAAGAAAATGGTTTCTGATCGTTACGCGTCTTATGATGCTGGTAAGGGTAAAGAATTCGAAGAAGGCAAAATGACTCTCGAAGATGTTGTTGCTTATTCGAAATCTGTTGGCGAACCCAAACAGATCAGTGGCAAACAAGAACTTTACGAATCGCTTATCAACATGTATATTTAATCATCCGCATGATTAGATAAACTTCGTAACTATAAATGAAGAGCCGGAATGATGACTTTTACTGTTTAATTTCCGGCTCTTTTTCTAATTATTCTAGAGCAATCAATCTTATTAACAACTTAAAAAACTAATACAAAATGGCTTTTATCGACACAGGTGGTAGTAAGTCCAATTCCTTTCAGGAAGGAAGCAAACTCTACATCGCACTTTTGACATTGGTGGCCACACTCGGTGGTTTGCTTTTTGGGTATGATACTGCAGTGGTGAACGGCGCTGAAAAGTCGCTGGTTGAATTCTACATTTATAAAGAAAACGGAGGTAATTATCTTTTCGATCCGAACACAATCTTCACGCTTATCAGCCAGTACCGTTTACTGATGGTCATCGTTCTTTATGTGATCTTCGTGGTAATTGGAGCGCAGATGATCGGACTGTTAGGCAAGAAAAAGGGCGGCATTGTAAGCGCTATTATGCTGGGTGGGCTCACTATCTGGGCTATCAGCTTTTTAAGCAAAGTACTTCCGGCTCTCTCGGATGTTGAAGATATGAAAAATACGGCTGACGCAGTAAAAGGGTTTGTTATTGCAAGTGCACTGATCGGATGTATCATCGGAGGTGCCTCCGCCGGATTTATTTCCAAATCGTGGGGTCGTAAGAACGGTTTGTTTATAGCTGCCGTTGCCTTCTTTATTTCAGCCGTCGGTGCATGGAAACCTGAGACTTTTAATGTATTCGGCACACTCCCGGTTTATTCATTTGTTATTTACCGTATTATCGGTGGCATTGGTGTTGGTATAGCATCCATGATTTCACCGATGTACATTGCCGAAATCGCTCCCGCAAAAGTTAGGGGAAAACTCGTATCCTTCAACCAATTTGCCATCATCTTCGGTATGTTGGTTATCTATTTTGTAAATTTAATCATCGCTCGTCAGGGCGATGAACAGTGGTTAATTACCGACGGATGGCGTTACATGTTTCTTTCAGGGGCTATTCCTGCTGCAATTTTCATCGTTTTGTTGTTCTTCGTTCCGGAAACACCCCGTTACCTTGCACTGAAAGGCAGAGACGATAAAGCCCTGAGTGTTCTTGAAAAAATTGCAGGAAAAGAGAGTGCAAAAACCATTCTTGCAGATATTAAAGGCACATTACATGAAGTAAATGCACCCTGGCTGTCTTACGGTTTTGGGGTCATTCTGATCGGTATCCTGCTATCGGTATTCCAACAAGCCGTAGGTATCAATGTGGTACTTTACTATGCCGGTAATATTTTCCGAAATATGGGAGCTTCCACCGACTCGTCACTGCTTCAGACAATCATCGTAGGCATTGTAAACCTTACATTTACCGTTGTAGCCATTGTCAGTGTCGATAAGTTCGGACGTAAACCGTTGATGATTATCGGTTCGATCGGGATGGCCATCAGTATGATTGCCCTTGGATTTACTTTCTATTTAGGAAATGAGGGTATTTTGGCTCTCGTTTTTATGCTTCTATACACAGCTGCATTTGCGATGAGTTGGGGTCCTGTATGCTGGGTTCTTTTGGCTGAAATTTTCCCGAATTCCATTCGTGGAGCCTTGTCTATTGCAGTAGCTGCACAATGGATTGCTAACTGGATTGTATCGCTCACCTTCCCAATGATGAACGACAATGTATGGTTGACCGATCTGTTCCATCATGGTTTCTCGTATTGGATTTACGGTATTATGGGGATTCTTTCTGCAATCTTTATGTGGAAACTGGTTCCCGAAACCAAAGGCCGTACCTTGGAGTCGATCGAAGAGCTCTGGAAAAAGAAAAAATAATTATTCCGCTTCGCTGTTTTATGAAAAAGAGTCGGTTGAAACTTGCTCAACCGACTCTTTTATTGTATACACGAAACTCACTAATTCTATTCAAATAACTTCAAATCAATAAATTCACCCATTTTTGCATATCCGGCTTCATTGGGATGAAGAAAATCGCCCGAATGTAACGTCGGCAACAATGCTTTCGGCTCATTCGGATCGACCATCACTTTTTCAAAATCGATCACCGCATCGAAACTGCCACTGGTACGAATCCAGGCGTTCACCGTATCGCGGGCTGTCTGGCGGAAATCTTTGTCATAAAACGACTTTCCGAACGGAAGAATCGTTGCGCCGTACACCTTCATTCCCTTTGCATGAGCCTTATCGATCATTTGTTTGAATGCTTCGATCAAATCGTGCGCCATCTGTGAGGCCTGTTCGCTGGTTCTGATACCACCGATATCATTAATTCCTTCGGAGATAATGAGCCACTTCACATTATTTTGCTCCAGAATATCCCGATCGAAGCGGGTAACAGCCGGTTGTCCCTGTCCACCATGAACCACACAGTTTCCTCCGATTCCCAGATTCAATACCGCCCGATGCTTGGTAGTCGAATTTTGAAGCAACCGTTCGGAAAAAACATCTGACCAACGGTTGAATTTACTGGTTCCCGAACCACGTCCATCGGCAATAGAATTACCGATAATGGCAATGGCAGCGGTAGAAGGCGGAGCCATCACATCAATTCCTCTGATTACGAACCAGTGATCCGTCGGAATCGACTTAGCAAAGTCTGCTAATACGGACTGATTTCCTTGCAACAGATAGGAGGTTGTGCGCGATGCGGCATGTCCTCCGATACCGGGACCCGCCTCTCCGAAACAAATAGTAATGGCCACCTTCATTCCCGGCTCCAAATGAAACGAGATAGGATCGGAAACGATTTCCGTCTCGGCAGACATGGTTACCCCCTCTTTTCCGGCAAATGTAAGCACCTTGCTTGTTTTGGCTTCAATATCACTGCCTCCTTTTGAAACAGCGATTCCAACCGACTTCAGAACAACTGCATTTTTGCAAAACAGATTGGTAAAGCGAAAGCGAGCCTTATCGCCACCAACCGAAACACGCACAATCTGCCGCAAGCTATTGTTCGTAAGTCCTGGAGCCGGTGGCACATTATTGGCATCCACATAGTAGGGTGCCGAACTCCACGTTCCAACCCATACCTGTTCTTTGTGTGATGCTTTCTTCGCCTTACCCTGACTGACTCCGGGAGTTGTAAAACTAAACAGAACAGTCGAAAGCAGCATCAGAGTCAGCGTTTGCAACGCAGAATGAGTGAGCACATATTTAGTGCAACTTTTTAAACCGACCGTGATAATTGATTTTTTCTTCATGATTTTATTTATATTGAGACTATTATCTCTTTTCAAAAGGCAACGATCCGACTAACGAATAAAACGTTTGGCCAACCATGCCCGTACCGGAATATCATAAAGCTTCAGGCAAGCATACGCTATCGCAATGGATACCACCACTACAAGAATGCCCATCGGCCAGGCTCCGCTGAAAGGTACTTTATTATCGACAACCCACGCTGTAAATATATAAATTATAGGATAATGTGTAATATACAACGGATAGGAAATATCACCGAAGAATTTACAAATACGAGTGGAATGTTTACCCGTCACCTCTCCGCTTGCACCCAGGTAAACCACCATTGGAAAGAGAACAACAATAACCAACGAATCGTACAAACCATTCATCCACAAATGATCGCTTCCGCCTACCCTCGGGAATACCAACAGAGCAACCACAATGAGGCTACTCCACAAAAAAGCATGTTTAATGCGCCCCGGTTTGCAAATACGGGAGAGCAGCAATCCGGCAAAGAAAGGATACATCAACCTAGTAAATCCGATGCGCAACTGAGTCGGCTCGAGTGACCATCCACCTACCATATCGCCGTGGGGACTGGTTACCGCCAGATGAATGGTGGCGCAACCGGCCAGAAAAACGAGCAAAGCCAGCAATTTATTCGAAAACTTACGGATAAACAGAGCATAAAGTAAATTGCCCACATACTCAAAGAAAAGCGACCATGCAGGTCCGTTGAGCGGATGCATCTCGCCCCAACCCCGAATATCGAGCGAAGTGGGTACCGGAATCAACGTAAAACCGATCAGCATGATGAGCAACATTTTCCAAACCGGCACACTGCTGATGCCCGGAAAAACAATTGGAGAAGCGCTAATGTAAAACCCGATGGCCCCGATAATCATTCCTACAACAATCATCGGATGGAGCCGAATCAGTCGTCGTTTGAAAAAGCCTTTCAGGGTCATCTTTCCCCAGCGATCGTCGTAAGCATAGCCAATGACAAACCCGGAGAGCACAAAGAAAAAATCGACAGCCAGATAGCCATGATTGATTATCTGTTTGAGATGATCTCCTCCCGAAAAAGTTTCAAAAATATGGAAAATCACCACCATGATGGCAGCGACCCCACGCAGACTATCAAGAATTTCGTAATGCTTTTTTGAGTCTGAAAAGACAGTCGACTGAGGGTGTTGTGAACTCATTGGATATTAAAAAGGTTATGGTTTTTCTCTATTTATTCTACAAACTTACAACTATTTCTTGAGACAACAAATGGGCTGAAAACACGGAAAGAGAATAAAAAAACGGCTGGAAAAGCAACGCCGCCTTCCAACCGTTTTTATCCTCTTAAACACAAATTGCAGACTATTATCTTTCGGATGTTTCTTCACAACAATATGCACATCCTGCTATATGGACATAATATTTTTCTGCCTCCAGAATTGCTTCCTCAGGAGAGTCGAAATCACCCAAATAATACAATGTTTTAATATTGGGAAGATAATCACAGGATCCCCGGTGTACTTCATGTTCCCCGGTAGATTGCGACTGACGGTTGACATAGTAAGATGCCATTGTTGTAAAATTTCAAAAACCCGTAAAGGCATTTGGTTCATTGAAACATTGAGAACAAGTCGAGTTTCTAAGCTTGTCCAGTTCGGATGTAATTTCAACCTCGTGAATGCTTCTGTCTAGCCATTCGAGACATTTACCGACAGAACTGAACACGCTGAATTCGACGGCATACTTACCGGAAAACGAATCAAACCATTCCGTGAATTTGGGCAACGTTGCCTCACTAGTCAGAATAGCTGCTTTGCGAGTTGTCAATACCTTCGCATCTCGTCCAAGATAATGAAGATAAGCAGTATGCTCTTCCAGCGTAAAATTCATCGTTGCATCCCGCATATCATGTAACAAATCATATTGTTGATTAAAATGACGGTCGGAATAAAGCACATCCCGATTCATCCTCAATATATCAATGGTAAAATCTCCGGATAAAACCTCAATAATCAAGTTTTTATCTTTCAATATTTTATGACTATACTTCACCAGATCATTACTCATAACACCTATGTTTTAACTAAAAAGAGTGTACTTTCAAGCATTACACCACTAAGGTACAACAGAATAGAGCCAAAGTCAACCTACCAGCTCATTTTTTTAGAAACACATCCTATATTTTGAAACATTTCTCCCTCAACGACGGTATTGATTTTGTTTTTACAAGCTTCTTTGGCGAGAAAAACGTACTTTTGCAACAAAAAAACAGAAAGATGAAGCTACGTTGTAGTATGGTCATGGTGATGGCAGCTCTGTCATCCTGGATATACGGACAAACTCCGGTCAATGTGTATGAATCGACGGTAAAAATTGAGAAACAATCGACGCATGAATATCTTTGCGGATTGGCCGAAGGCGATCAGCTCATCTTTTCGTTCAACGCTGAGAAAGGAGGCAAAATGGATCATGTCGAAATTCTGGAATATCCCTCTTCCACCCTCTTTACCGATTACAAAACCTCGAAAATCAAGCAAAAGACACTGACCATTCATCACACCGGAATTTATCTGTTTCGTTTTACCAACCAAGATCCGAAAGAGAAGGTTTGCCGTTATACCATTCAACGTATGCCGGCAACAGATTTGACTGCCCGATTCAACACCACCGTTTATTGGAAAACGATAAAAGACACCGTCGAATACAAGAACGAAACCGAAACGACATTGGTTACCGACACCGTAGTATCCAACCTGACCGACAAGATGGTTAACATACACGCATTACTGAATTTCCAAAGCAACAAAATGGCCTTTTCGTACATACTTCCGCCGCAAACCATCGCTTATAGCTACTACATTGGGGTCAATCAGGCAGGCAACAAAGCCTTCAACGACGCCACAGCCAGTCTACTACGCTCGGCCAGCCCATTGGTATCGGCCATTCCCGGATATGGACCACTGGCAGCGCTGGCACTCAACGGTACTTCGTTCCTGACCAACCTGTCGGGTGGCGAGAGTGTGGAGTACTGGATTACGGATGCAAAAAATGCCATTCTGTTTCAAAACGGCAAACCTTTCAAATGGATCAGACAAGGCAATGTGGTCAACGATTTTTCACGGCTTACCGCTCCGCTCAAAGGAGAGTACTATGTCTGCCTGAAAAACAACAACAAGCTGCAATCGATCGATGTAACGGTAAAGGTAACGGCAGTATCGTTGCGTCAGCGAAAAGTATCGCACCCGGTAAAGCGCTACATCGTGGAGACGAAACAAATTCCGTATCTGAAGCAGCAGATCAGTGGAGCGGGCGTTTTTTAATGACTCCTCCTTTGGTATCTTTCACCCGGTTCATCACAATAAAGGCTTCGGGTTCAATTTTTTCCACTTCAGCATTCAGTTTGGCCAGCTCCAAGCGGGTAATCACGGTATAGACAATATCTACTTCGCGGGTTTCGCCGTGCTTGCCATATCCCCGTTTGCCGCAATAGAGCGTCACGCCGCGCCCCATCACATCGATAATCATTTGACGCACCTCCTCGCTGCGGGTCGAGATGATGGTAACACCGATATACTCTTCGAGCCCTTCCACCAGAAAGTCGAGCGCCTTGGAGGCCGACACATAGGTAATCATGGAATAGAGGGCAATCTCTACCGACAAAAGATAGGCTGCCAACGAGAATATCAGCACGTTGATGGCAACGATAACATCTCCCATGGTTGTCTTCAGTTTACGGCTCAGATAGACCGCCAGCACCTCGGTACCGTCGATCACGGCACCGCCCCTCACGGCCAGGCCGATACCCGTTCCCAGAAAGAGTCCTCCGAATACCGCCACCAGCAGGTTATCGTGGGTCACATCGGGAAACGATACGGTCGCCAAACAGAGCGAAAGACCGCTGATGGCAAGCGCCGTTTTTATGGCAAACTGCCGTCCGTTGACCTGATAGGCCAGCAGCATAAACGGAATATTGATAATGAAAATAAGCAGGGCAAAAGGCCACCCCGTAACGGCCGATACCAGTAGCGAAATTCCCGTAACACCTCCATCAATAAAGTGGTTGGTGAGCAGAAAGCCCTTGAAGCCGAATGCGGCCGAAAATATCCCAAGTACAATCAGCAATACATCGACAAAATGACGACGAATCGTTTTTCGCTGGATGGTTCCGATCCTGACGGCATTATTCCCCGTCTCCGTAAGCGGCATGTTTTGTTCGGTATTCATAGATATATTATTTCGAACAAAGCAGCCCTGCTCCATCTTTGCAGGACTGCTTTCGGATGAATTATTTTGAGTACTTATTTATTGCCTGCTACATTTGCGATCGCCTCATTTACCACGGCACTCCACCGCTCAATCAGCTGCGACTCGCCCATCAGGCGCAAACTATCGTACTCCACGTTGTAAAATTCGATCATCGCATCCGATTGTTTCCGCTTACCGGCCGAAAGCACCAGCACCAACCGGTCTACGGCTTTCAGTTCTCCTTTTTCACCGGCAGAACGCGTATCGCTTATCACGTACGACTTGTCGTATTCCGACAGATCGAACAGTTGCATATCATGCTTCTGTCCCCGCTTTTTCAGAAAAAAGAGCTTGCGCCGCGAAGCATCGAGCGCGATAGCCAATGTGGCGCAGGCATCCGACTGGGCAAGAGCATACCCACTCTGTTGCGCAAACGACTCGAGCATTTTTAGTAATGTCCCGTGTTTTGATTTTCCACTGCGGCTCATCCACATAAATGAGGCAACGCAAACCGCTATAACGATTAACCCCACCATAGTTGTTCCTGTATCTAGCATAATTTTTTAATTGAATTTGAACAGGCCCGGAACACGACATAGCAAGAACGAACCCGCTTGCAACGAACCCGGACGGAATTTAAAATAGACGATTGGTCTGCTTACGGTGACTATACCGGCAGACAAAAAAAACACACTTATAAAAACAAGGGAATTTTACCAGAAGGTGTGAAAAGGAAAAACAATGTCGGGCTTCTCCAGCCGCCGGATTTGAGAGTCGGCATAGAAGAGATAGCACGACAGCGTATGGTGATAACAACCGGCAACGATACGGGCTGCAAGCGTCTGCTCGCGAACCTGATTCTTCGAAACCTGGAGAAGATTACCGGCTTGTGTTCCGGTCAGTTTGGCCTGGCCGGCATACGCCTGATGATCGACCGGGACTGCCGTAACGCAAGTTTGAGCATGACCCGGAAAGAGATTCCGGTCGTCGCTGACACGCGTAGTTGCCCTGCCGTTAATGGCGATCAGGCAACAATAGAGCAACGCAATTTTGATTACCGCAATATGTCTCAATACTTTCATCATATTACAAAGATATGATTTTTAAATGAATTTATCAAGTCTCAGCAGAAACAAAAGGGGGAGAAGCGGCTCCCGTATGCCACCTCTCCCCAAAACTCAAACCCGCGCTATTTAGTTGCAACACTGCCAGACGCAGTTGCTATATTTAGTGAAACCATTTCTGTACTTAAAGATACGTCCGCGGCACCCGAAGCACATTTATCGCTTCTTCCACCGCTCCAAGCGCCCCATGCCACGGGTAAAGAGCCAGGAGGTAAAACGCGGCATCCCTTTTTCGATCATCTTCTGTCGGCAAAATTCCTGAAACTCTTTCCGGCTTCCGGTAAAGGTGAAGCTACCGTTTTGGTAGCAATAACTACAGTAGACCGCACTTTTGGTACCATCGGCTTCGGTTCCCCCACCCTCGGGGTCTTCGCGAAGCGGCATTCCGCAACTCTGACAAAATTTATGATTTTTCATCCTATAATAATTTTTCATCTAAGGAAGTATGGAATTGAAAAATCAGCGAAGCTAACTCCATGTTGCTGTAAATTATTACAATTCTCTTGGATGTTGTGCAGCAACATGTTCGTTTCATCACATCAATGATTTATAATCCATCATTCATAATTATCGGTCGATCCGCACCCCGCGCGTCAGAAACGAAAGCCCCTGCTGACCGGAAGTAGAAATCATAATGGCCTCAAACAACGGTGCTTCGCTCTCGCGTTTTGCAGCCCAATCGAACACAAAATTACCACCGGTACCACCCGCCCGGTCTTTTTCATAAATCACAATCTCCGCCGTTTCGAGTGGCTTCAGATAGACGGCATGGGTCAGGTATTTCCGCACCAGACGCCCGTCGGTACCGTAATAATCGGCCTTTTGCAGAAAAACAGTATCCTTCGGAGAGATGTTGCGTATGCTGACTGTCACGGTCAGGTCATAGGTTTTACCTTCGTGTAGTTGATAAATCTGCGAATAGACCGGCAAATAGGTCGCACCCTGCACCCAATGAGCCAAGTTATCGCTCGCCATACGCGCTTCCCAGTTAATGGCATGCACTGGTCCCGCTCCGCTTTTTTTATTGCATCCGCACAAAACGAATGCAGCCAACAGCATAATTCCGAACTGTTTCATCTCCGAATAATTATATTTTACAATACTGTTTTCCCGAAAGAAACGAGGTTGCAGGACACACAAAAACAATGCATCCTGCAACGCTCAGTCTAAAAATCAATTTTGGTTAGTGAAAGTATATATAAATAGCTACAAGAATCCGGGCACATGGCCAATCACTTTTGTTATTACAATCAGTGATTGGCCTTCTCCATAGATTTTGAAATAGAAACTCGGATGGAATACGCTTATAAAAGGAATTTATATTCGCAGCCTCCGATTCGCAAATTTAGAAATAATTTTTATGAACAAACAAAACAAAAGTTAATTATACAGGAAAGTTATCAATACTTATCAACAAGCAAAAAAAAGGAGAGTTCCAATGCCTTCATTCACCCGAAAACAGACTCTAAGACGAATCACAAAACAAGGCGATGACTACCAGGCAACTGGAATTACAGAAGCAGAGACCGAGAGGGAAAGCCTATTAAAACCGATCGAGACAAATAGTGGGATAACGTTGCAACAAGCGTTCTTTTCGCAATAACGTTTGTTGACGAAAGCGGGCATACTCTTCCGAGTCTGGATTGAGCGGACGATGAGCCAAAGCGCGAGTTATCTGCTCCACCTCGTGCATGGTGTCGCGCGTAGATTGATCAAAACAACAATCGGCAAACCGTTCCCAGATATAATCTACGGCCACATCCGTAGGATGCAACATATCGGCAGCATAAAAACGGTAATCGCGCAGTTCGTCCATCATCAGTTCGTAGGCCGGAAAATAGACTGCATCACACGCCTGCACCAACTGTTCGATAGCCAGCAACAACGTCGCTTTACTCAGTTGGTTCTCATGTGCCCCATCTTTCCAATGACGTATCGGACTCACCGTAAAAAGGAGCTGTAACTTCGGATTCACCTCCTTCAGTTTCGTCACAAGAGGAGCCCACCGAGAAACAATGTCATCGACCGACGACCGCGACCGCACAAACTGCTTTTCAGGCACTTTATGGCAATTAGCAACTACAGCAGCAGCCCCCTGCCGACGGTATACCCACGACGTACCAAAAGTAATCAGCAAAAAGTCGGCATGATGCAAACGCCCAGCAGCCGAAGTAAAACGTCCATTGATATTATCGAGCGTTTTGGCAGCCGTTACTGCCGAAAAACATCCGTGATGCGCATCGCTATGCCACAAACCGTTGCAATAAAAAAGTTCCGACTCCACATACGGATTCCCCGCAAGCAACCGCTCGAGCGAAGAGGCGATCGAAAGCGGATTGTACAAGATCCCAAACGGATTGATATCGCTATCGAAACCGTACCGTTGCAATCGTTGCCCCATATTCGCAGCAAAACACGAGCCCATAGTCAACAAGCAATCGTCATACGTAATGGACAACAGCGGCGAGGGGATGGAGATTTCGGTAGTCAATTTCATTGAGGGTAAAGGGTAAAAGGTGAATGGTAAAGGGTGCGTGCCTTTATTTGTTTTCAATAAGTTTCTGACGATATGCTATCAAGCGATACAACATAGAGGCTATTTTGGTTGTCTGATCAACTAATTGCTGCCCCACGGCGGCATCTACATAGCGCACTTTGATAGCAAGATAGAGTTGCGTCTTCAGTTCTGCCGCCGACCCTTTTGCCACAAAAAGAAATTGCACAAACTCTTTATGGCTTCGACGTTCAAAACCTTCGGCAATATTGGAAGGGACAGAAACAGCCGACCGCTGTATCTGATCCCGAAAACCAAAATCTTTACACGATTGCAATGCCTCATAAACCGATACGGTCAACTGCATCGACTCTTTCCAGACATCCAAATCTTCAAATGATTTTACTTCCATACATTTACCATTCACCGTTTACCTTTTAACGTATTAAACCGTTCTGAGCACTTCTACCAGCAGTTTCCAGAATTTCTGGGTAGCTTCTATATCGAGGCGTTCGAACGGCGAGTGGGCACCTCGGATAGTAGGTCCGAAGGAGACCATGTCCCAGTGCGGATATTTTTCGAGGAAGAGCCCGCATTCGAGTCCGGCATGGATGGCACGTACGTGAGGTGTATTTCCAAAGAGGCGTTCGTAAGCCTCCACCGTGGTCTTTACCACCGGCGAATTCGGATTCGGTTTCCAGCCGGGATAGCCTTCGCCATGTTTCACAGTTGCACCTGCCAGCGTAAACACGCTATTGATCATCGCAGCCGCGTTGTGCTTGGCCGATTCGATGGAGCTACGTTGACTAGTGGTAACGATAATATTATTGGCATCGTCAAATTTTACAGAAGCCAGATTGGTCGATGTCTCCACCAAGCCCGGCAGTTCGTCGCTCATCCGAAGCACCCCGTGTGGACAAGCATACAAAGCATTGAGCAACGTATCACTTGTCTTTTTATCGACCACTGTTGCCGGAGCCTCATCCGACTCCAGTTCCAGTCGAATACCCGGTTCGTTGAGCAACAGTTCGCCTTCCACATCGGTAATATAATGGTTGAAATCGATACGAAGTTGTTCTTTCTGATCGAACGGGATACCAATGAGCGCATGAGCTTCGCGGGCAATGGCATTGCGGAGATTACCCCCATCGAAACAAGCCAAGCGCAACTCCGTCTTGCGAGCCTGTTGCCAAAGAAAACGGTTGAGAATTTTATTGGCATTACCCAAACCTTTTTCAATATCATCGCCCGAATGGCCTCCCTTTAGTCCTTTTACGGTAACCGTTGCCCAAAAGTAATTACCCGGAGCCATCGCCGGAGTGTACGATAGCGTAGCTACCGTATCGATGCCACCGGCACAGCCGATAAAGATTTCACCGTCATCTTCCGAGTCGAGATTCAACAACACCGAACCTTTGAGGGCATTCGCTCCCAAAGCAGCAGCACCAGTCAGTCCTGTCTCTTCATCAACCGTAAAGAGACATTCGATCGGACCGTGTTCCACATCGTCCGAAGCCAGCACCGCCAAAGCAGCAGCAATACCGATTCCGTTATCGGCACCGAGAGTGGTTCCATTGGCTTTCAACCAATTGTCTTCTATATAAATATCGATCGGATCATTTTCGAAATCATGAGTTACGTCGCTGTTCTTTTCGCATACCATATCGATATGCGCCTGCAAAATAACAGCCGGCGACTTCTCTTTTCCGGGAGTAGCACCCTTGCGCATCACCACATTTCCGGTCGAATCGACCTCAGTTTCAACACCCAGTTTTTCGCCGGTAGCTTTCAGATAAGCAATAATTTTCCCCTCCTTTTTCGAAGGACGCGGTACCTGACGAATTTCATCGAAGAAACTCCACAGAAGCTTTGGTTCTAAATCATTAAATACAGACATAATTATTAATTGTATTATGTAAAACAACAAGTAAAGTTACAGTTGCACAAAGTCACACAAAGTAAATTCACAACGTAACGCGAAGTTTTCAAATTATAAAATCAAACGTTTAATTCCATCTTTCATTGATCTTTTATAAAAGTTCCAAAGTAATCCAAGCTTACACCCCGAAAATCGCATATAGGTTAAACATTGCGCTATATGCTCAATTGTAAAGTCATTTACCACCTTCAATTCGATCACAACTTTTTTATTGATCAACAAATCAATTCGATAGCCGCAATCAAATTTTACAGATTCATAAACCAAAGGGATGGGCACTTCTTGTTCTACTTGTAAACCTTCCTTTAAAAGTTCATACGCCATACATTCCCGATATACCTTTTCGAGTAACCCGGGACCAAGCTTGGTGTGCACTTTAAAAGCGGCATCTAGTACCATTCGGCTAATTGTATTTTCTTCCATACACGTAAAACTTTGTGGCGCTTAGTGTAATTACTTTGCGAAACGTTGTGCTACCGGTGGTTATTCACAACAGTTTTTTTGATGCAATCCATATTGGGGAATATACTTCAGCCGATTATAGGTCTTATATGTCATACGAACTGAAATGTAAAATTAGCGATTTTTTTCTAACAAAATATCTTCGAGGTTAAGATATGAAAGAGATTAACGTCTCCAGAATAAAGTGCAAACGAACAAAAAAAAGCCTCCGTTTGAGCGAAGGCTGATATGTTTTACGTCAAAAACGAAGTTATTTCCACCTGAAAATTGTTTTTTTACTGAATAGTTTGATATACAAGCTGATTAGCGGCAATACAATATCAAACAGCAACAACGAAAGATAAAAACGACGTTCGTTGAGTTGCTTTGCTATCTTATTCACCACTATCATTTGGACGACATACCGCACGAGCAACAACACACCGGCAATCGCTCCGAAGATCCAGGGAGAGAATACGGCAATGGCACAAACCAATACGTAAAACAATCCTCGCGAAACCACTTCCACACCAATGCGAAAGAGACCGTCAACCTTATAAAATGCCGAAGTAGACAGATGCCTCTCTTTCTGCCGGAACCAGCTTCTGAACGTCGATTTCGGCACCGACCAGGTCACACTTTCGGGCGAAATTTCGACACGGGTATTGTATTCGTTGGCTCCATCATTGACAAACAGATCGTCGTCTCCCGATTGAATAGCCAACGACTTGGAGAAACCTTTCATCCGAACGAAAGTCTCCTTCAGGTAAGCCATATTACGTCCGACGCCCATATAAGGGTGCCCGGTAAGGGCATAACCCAACGACTGAATCCCGATAAAAAGCGTATCGAACGAAATCATCCGGCTCATAAACCCTTTTTCATGCATATAGGCTCCATAGCCCAACACGAACTCGGTATTCTGAGCAAAATTGCGAGCCATATTGGCAATCCATTTGTTACTGGTCGGTTTGCAATCGGCATCAGTAAAGAGCAACACATCAAACTTTGCCGCCTTAATACCAATCGTCAGTCCCAGCTTTTTAGTACTCCGGATATTAGCATTTTCGGGCACAAACGTGCGGTAAAGATTCGGATAAATAAGGCTCAGCTCCTGAAGCAAATCGGAAGTTTCATCAGTCGATCCGTCGTTGACCACAATCACCTCAAAACAGGGATAATCCTGTTCGAGAATAGTGGGCAAAAACAGGCTTAGATTTTCCGATTCGTTCTTTGCACAAATAATAACCGAAACAGGAGGCAACTCTTCGGCAAAAGGGACAATTCCCTTATCGCTTTTCTTCCGGTACTTGAGAATGGAGGCAAAGTGAAAACTATAATAGTACAATTGTATTCCAAACACTATCAACAAACCGACAAGCAGGCAATAATCGAGCAGTGTCAAATGTTGTAGAGAGGCTAAAATATTCATTTCGATGTAATCTTCAGCAAATTTATTTTTCAGTTACCGACCCCCTGTTGTTTCCAACATTTACTCCGAATCGGAATAATAGGCTCCCGGCAATCTTCGCAGGTTATAGCGCGAGGCCATTATTTCTCCATACGCTCCGGCCGAACGCAAGGCAATAAGATCGCCCCGCCTGGTTCCGTTGAGCATACGCGCCGTTCCGAACGTATCGGACGATTCGCAAATAGGCCCTACCACGTCATACGGTTCGAATTCTTCATCCGAAGTGATATTTTCGATATGATGATATGCCTGATAAAGAGCAGGACGAATCAGATCGGTCATCCCTGCATCGACAATCGCAAATTTCTTGGTGCTTCCCTGTTTCACATAGAGCACTTTGGTAATCAGACTACCACACGAAGCCACCATGGCGCGTCCCAGTTCAAAATGGAGCTGCTGACCCGGCCGCAACTGAAGATGGTGATGGAAAACCCTGAAATAACCTTCAAAATCGGGAACCGGCACATGATTGGGATGTTCGTAATTAATTCCCAAACCACCTCCCACATTCACATGCGCCAGTTTGATTCCCTTTTGTTCAAAGAAATTCTGAATTTCATTCACACGAACACAAAGGTTCTGGAACGGACACATGTCGGTAATCTGCGAACCGATGTGAAAATGGATTCCGATCAGTTCGATATTGGACAAGGTCGCGATCAATGCCACCACCTTTTCCATGTCCTCCATATTAAAGCCGAACTTATTTTCGTTCAGTCCGGTAGTGATGTAATGGTGTGTATGAGCATCCACATTGGGATTTATACGCAAAGCAATACGAGCTTTTTTGCCTTTGGCAGCGGCCAACCCGTTAATCACTTCCAGCTCCGGAATCGATTCGGCATTGAAGCAAAAAATGTCGTTATCCAACCCGAGGTTTATCTCCCAATCGGCTTTTCCCACACCGGCAAAAACCACTTTGTCGGCAGGAAAACCAGCTTTAACAGAGGCTTCCACTTCGCCACCACTCACGCAATCGGCACCAAAACCGGCCTTAGCAATCGTCTGCAAAATACGGTCGTTTGCATTTGCTTTCACGGCATAATGCACATGATAACCATAGCGAGCCGCCTCGCTTTTTGCAGCTTCCAAATTCTGACCGAGCGACTTCAGGTCGTAAAAATAAAAGGGTGTTTCGACCACCCTTAGTTTATCTATCGGAAATGTCCCTTTTATCATAAATGTACTATTTTTATATGCTAATTTGCCAACATGCCAATACTCCGAAATCGGATAAACGGCACATTGGCATATTTTGTCAGACGGGTTGCCTGTTTAGTTGAAAATAGTTTGTAAAGCCTGAAGCGCTCTTTGTTTATCCTCTTTTTTGACAAGAAAAGAGATATTGTAATTGCTTCCACCATACGAAACCATACGCACAGGCACATCCTTCATCGCATTCACTACGAGAGCCTGCAGCCCGACATATTCGTAAAACAGATCGCCAACCACGCAGATAATCACCATATCGCTATCGACGGTAACCGTTCCTAATTTTTTCAGATCGTTGACAATTTCTTCCAGGTGTTTGCTCTTATCAATCGACACGGAGACACCTACTTCGGAAGTGGTAACAAGGTCAATCGGCGTCTGATAGCTTTCAAAGATTTCAAATACCTTACGCATAAAACCGTAAGCGAGCAACATGCGGCCCGATTTGATTTTAATAGCCGTAATGCCATCCTTGGCAGCCACAGCCTTCACCTTGCCATGTTCGGTCTCGTTCGAGATGATCGTACCCGGAGCCGACGGATCCATCGTATTCAACAGTCGAACAGGAATATTATTCAGTTTGGCGGGCAATACGCAGGTAGGATGCAGAATTTTAGCGCCGAAATAGGCCAACTCGGCAGCTTCCTCAAAATGGAGGTTACGAACCGGTTTGGTTCCTTCCACAAAACGGGGATCGTTGTTGTGCATGCCATCGATATCGGTCCAGATCTGAATCTCTTCGGCTTCGAGAGCCGCACCCAAAAGCGAAGCGGTATAATCGCTGCCACCACGTTGCAGGTTATCTATTTCGCCATAAAAGTTACGGCAAATATATCCTTGTGTAATGTAAATCTCGGCATCCGGATTGGCCTGCAATTGCTTCTGCAGGTTTTCGCGGATATAAACAGTATCGGGCTCTGCATTTTTATCGGTTTTGACTATTTCCAGCGCCGGAAGCAGTACCGATTTCACCCCAATCTCTTTCAGATAGATATTCATCATGGTCGTAGAGAGCATTTCGCCCTGAGCCAAAATGATTTTTTCTTCAAAGAGCGTAAAAATACTCTTTGAAAAGGTACGGATATAGTTGAGTAATTTCTTTACCTCTGCCTCTGCTTCCAACCGGGTTTCATCAACAGAATAAAGTTCGCGCATGGTATTCAAATACTTTTTCTCCAAAGCATTAATCACTTCCATGGCTCCTACCGGATTTTTTTTGTAAAAATAATCGGATATTTCCACCAACGTATTCGTGGTGCCCGACATTGCCGACAGTACTACCAGTTTTTGACTACCATCACAAATCAACTTCGCTACATCTTTGAAACGCTGTGCGGTTCCAACCGATGTTCCTCCAAATTTTAATACCTTCATTTTCCGAAAAATAGTGGTGTTCTGTTTGTTTTTCAAAAATCATGCAAATATAACCTTTTTTCGCCGACTTTCAAGGCAAAAAAGCGAACAAAATAAACCATTTAGACCGGCAACCACTGCCACTCTGCATGTCGACGAGACAAGGACTTATTGCCTTTTAAGCAGGTCATCGAAAAGGGCTTTCATTTCATTCCGGTAAATTCCACCTTCGTGCAACTTCTCTTCACCCAGATAAAATGTAGGCACATAATAGTAGTCGTACGAATCGGCACGCTCTTTTTCTACGTTTTCGTCTACCACTTCAATGTCGATAGCTTTATATTCATCGAGTTTCTTCAGTTCATCGATATACCCCAATGCCCGCCGACAAAACGGACAGGTGTCCTGTATAAATAATGTTAGTTTAGGCATAGGTTTATTTACAATTTTAGCATTTACGATTTACCATTTTGGAATCTGAGTCTGCAAAATTTAGGGTATCAAGATTCCAAAATTTCAGATTCCATTTCACATTTTAGCTAACGCTGATTTTCAATTCAAATCCCCAAATCTTCACATCCTCAAATTTTCACATTGCCACATCGGCATATTGGCACATTTTCAAATTGATTTCACCGCCTTCTCGATGCGCTCCATGGCTTCAGCCACCAATGAGCGGGGACAACCCACATTGATGCGTTGATGGCCTTCACCTCCGATTCCGAAAGTAGGTCCGTCGTTGAGACCGAGACCCGCTTTCTCGATAATCAGCTTACGCAACGCTTCGTTGTTCAGTCCCAGTGCGGAGAAATCGATCCACACCAAGAAAGAGGATTCGGGCATCATGACTTTTACGCCCGGAATATTTTTTTCGCAATAATCGACTACAAATCGGGCATTCCCTTCCAGATAATCCACCATCTGAACCAGCCACTCTTCGCCGTGCGTGTAAGCCGCTTCGGTAGCTACAAATCCGAAAAGATTCACATGCAGATCGACATGCTCCATGGCCATTTCAAATTGCCGGCGCAAGGTCGGATTGGGAATCACATAATAGGAATTGATCAGTCCCGGCACGTTAAACGTTTTGCTGGGGGACATAAAGGTCACCGAATTATCGCGCGCCGTTTCCGAAACAGAGGCAAAAGGTATATGCCGGAAAGCATGATAGGTCATATCGGCATGAATCTCGTCAGAGAGAATCAAAACCCCTTTCGAGGCACACATTTCGGCCAGTTTTTCAAGCGTCTCCCGTTTCCACACACGCCCACCGGGATTGTGCGGATGACAGAGAATAAAGAGTTTGGCGTTATCGCTCAACTGTTTTTCCAGCAGATCGAAATCCATTTCATAGCGTCCGTTCACCTCTTTCAACGGATTATAAACCACTTCACGGCTGTTACCGTTGGGCACTTTAAAAAACGGCGGATAGACCGGCGGTTGCACAATCACCCTGTCTCCGGGTTGCGTAAAGGTATTGACGGCAAAGCTCAATCCGGTAACAATGCCCGGCACAAACCCAAACCAATCGGGATTGGCATCCCATCCGTAACGACGCTTCTGCCAATCGGCACACAATTGTTTCAGGCTGAGAGATGGAACGGTGTAACCCAGAATTTCATGTTCCAGACGTTGTTTCAACGCATCCGTAATGAAATTCGGTGTACGAAAATCCATATCGGCCACCCACATGGGAATAACCTCTTCCGTACCAAACACCTTCTCTCTCAGGTCATATTTATAACAATTAGTATTTTCTCTCTCTATCCGTTCATCAAAATTATAGTGCATTTGTTTTTTGTTTTTCGTTAGCGAAAGCAAATTTACTCTTTTTGAAACGGAAATCCTCACAATTTCGCTTCAAACGACGATTAAATGCAAAAATGAAAATGACTATCCGCAAAGTGACCGCTAAACACCGGAGGTGTTATTCCTATAATAATGTCGGGATTTATCCCGATGAAAAAAGAGGCGTCGTATTTTCACATAACACTGCAAACGTTTCCTCCGCAACAGCAGAGCTGTTAAGTTCTGATTTTTTCAAGACGAAAACAGTAAAATTCAAACCATTAAGGAATGAATAAAATGAAGGAGAACCACTCTTAATAGTCTTAATTTCTCAATGGTATATCTCGTGGTGGTTTTGCCGACCCTCTATGATTCTTTGAATAATAAAAACGCAAACGTAGAACTTAACAGCCCTGCCCGCAACAGGAAAACCGCTACACGGTCCGGAGAGCATAGTGTCCCCTTAGCGCTTACACCGGGATAAATTCCGGTATTATTTTTGGGTTACGACTTTGTCGTAAGAAGCCCATAGGTATGTAATGTGCAAATCATCGACAATCCATATACCAGTGGCATACGGTTATAAAAACAAGGCCTTTCAGGTGGCATGAATCCAATGCAACTCTGCCCGGTAGCTTGAAAAGCCTTATTTGCATAACCACAGGTCTGCAACCTGTGTGAAGACAACCTGCTACCGACACGACCTGAAAGGTCGGACATGATTTAACAACGGTCACTTTCATTTTTGAATCCGATTTTACTTTCAATCACACAAGCCGAATCTTACCTTACTGTTTTCCAAAAGAGTATATCATACATTAAAAATTAAACAATCACTTTGTTCCTATTCAAAAAATAGCGTAACTTTGCTCCTATAGCCAACACAAAATAACAATCTTATATTCAATTGGTTAAAAAAATAGCCATTAAAACTATGGAAAATAATTATTGTATCATTATGGCCGGTGGCATTGGAAGCCGCTTTTGGCCTTTCAGTCGAAACAACCGCCCCAAACAGTTCCTCGACTTTTTCGGCACCGGACGTTCGCTCCTGCAAATGACTTTCGACCGCTTCAGCAAGTTCGTCCCGGCTCAAAATATTCTTATCGTATCCAATGTTATCTACAAAGATCTTATATTAGAACAGCTTCCGGAGATTTCGGGCAATCAGGTACTACTCGAACCCTGCCGCCGCAACACGGCTCCCTGTATCGCTTACGCCGTACATCGCATCAAATCGCAAACCGACAAGGCCAACATCATCGTTACTCCTTCCGACCACCTGATTCTGAAAGAGGATGAATTCGGCTCGGCAATCCGTTCTGGTCTGGACTTTATCGAAAAGAACGACTCTTTGCTTACGCTGGGCATCAAGCCGAATCGCCCTGAAACCGGCTACGGCTACATTCAGGTTGCCGACGGCAAAGGCGCACTACGGAAAGTGTTGACATTCACCGAAAAACCCGACCTGGAACTTGCCAAGGTATTTCTGCAAAGCGGTGAATTCTTCTGGAACTCGGGCATGTTCCTCTGGAACCTGCAAACCATCAACTCTGCTTTTGAAAATCTGTTGCCCGAGATGCACCAGAAATTTGCACAAGGAGAGGAATTTTACAATACCGACAAAGAGCAGGAGTTTATCAACGAAGCTTTTCCTTCGTGCCACAACATCTCCATCGACTACGGTATCATGGAAAAAGCCGACAATGTGCATGTGCTGACAGCTGACTTCGGATGGTCCGATCTGGGTACCTGGGGATCGCTTTATGAGTTATCCGACAAAGACGAAAACCAAAACGTTACACTCAAGTGCAATACGCAGTATTACAACAGCAAAGAAAATATTGTTACGCTGGAGCCCGGTAAACTGGCAGTGATCGACGGTCTGGAAGGCTACATCGTGGCCGAGTCGAACAATGTATTGCTTATTTGCAAAAAAGAGGACGAACAACATATCCGGCAATTTGTTACCGACGCACAGGTAAAATTTAAGGAAGAGTATATTTAACCCGATAATTTGAAAATTTGGAAAACAACGTTCAACGAAGTTAATTTGAGAATGTGAAAATTAAGCGCAAATCAATCGCATTTGCGCTTAATTCGTTTTCCCGATTAGTGGATATCGTACACCGATTTATCATTTCAGGAATTTACCAGTAAAAAAGAAGAGCGCTTGCAATGGCGCACAGAACTGTTATTTTCATAACTCCGTCCTTCAGGGCGGAGGCAAAAGAGGAAGAGCATTTTTATGGGCTTCAGCCCTGATAATGAAAGATTGGAAAAGACGACTCTGGGCTAAAGCCCATTCTTAAACATAGGTCTGTTACTCCACCCTGAAGGACGGAGTTATGAATCTGTTTTTGAGATATACTTGATCGGAACACCATCCATCTTAGCTAACGCTGATTTTAACTTCGTTGATTTTCAATTCAATTCAAATCCCCAAATCTTCAAATCCTCAAATTAGTTTTATGAAGCAACTGATTTTTACTTTATTGATTATGACTTTATGCGTAACTCCTTCCCATGCCAAAGACGAAGCCAAGCTGATTGAAAAAAGCGACTTCAGGGTGCCGAACGGAGTGATGACCCCCGAAACGCTTTGGGCTTTCGGTCGGGTTGGTGATGTAACCGTTTCGCCCGACGGCAAAAAGGTGTTGTACAGCGTGCGCTACTACAGCGTGGAGCAAAACAAAAGCAACGCCGACCTGTATAGGATGAATGCCGATGGCAGCAGCCTGCAGCGCCTGACCCGGACGGCAAAGAGCGAAGGCAGTCCTGCATTCAGCCCCGACGGCAAGCACATCGGCTTTACCTATCCCGACAAGGATGGTAACGACCAGTTCTGCGAGATGAGCCTCGACGGACAGGAGCGCAAACAGATTTCGTCGATCGATGGCGGCATCGAAGGATTTAAATATGCCCCCGACGGCAAACACATTCTGTACATCAAAACGGTCAAAAAAGAAAACCCGCAGGCGAAACTCTTTGCCGGTCTCGACAAGACAACGGGTCGTGTAAACGAAGACCTGATGTACCGCCACTGGGACGAATGGGTAGACAGTTATCCTCATCCTTTTGTTGCCAATTTCGATGGCAGCAAGCTGACCAACGACACCGACCTGTTGCAGGGCACTCAATTCGAATCGCCCATGCGCCCGATGGGTGGCGTGGAGCAATTAGCTTGGTCGCCCGACGGCAAGAAGATTGCCTACACCTGCCGCAAAAAGGTGGGTAAAGCCTACGCCCTCTCTACCAATTCGGATATTTATCTTTACGATATTGACGCTAAAACCACCGAAAACATTTCGGAAGGGATGATGGGCTACGATATCAATCCGGTATTCTCGCCCGACGGCAAAAAGATTGCCTGGGAGAGCATGGAACACGACGGTTACGAGTCGGACAAGTCGCGCTTGATGGTGTACGATTTTGCCACCAAAACCGCCAAAGACTATACTCAAAAGCTCGACCAGAGCGTTCACAACATCTGCTGGAGCAAGGATAACAGCAAACTCTACTTTATCAGTCCGTTCCACGGCGTGGAAGATATTTTTGTGGCTGATGTCAAAACAAATGCCATTCGCCGCGTGACCGAAGGGGTGCACGACTACCTCTCGATCGATCTGGCAGGCAAAAACCTGATCGGATCGCGCCAGTCGATGTCGGCTCCCACCGAAATCTTTTCGATCAACCCGGCCGACGGCAAAGAGGCCCAAATCTCGTTCGAGAACAAGGATCTGATGGCTCAGCTCAAAATAGCCAACGTGGAAGGTCGCTGGATCAAAACCACCGACAACAAGGATATGCTCACCTGGGTGATCTATCCGCCCAACTTCGACAAAAACAAGAAATACCCCACCCTGCTCTTCTGTGAAGGGGGACCGCAAAGCATGGTAAGTCAGTTCTGGAGCTATCGCTGGAACATGCAGATTATGGCAGCCAACGGTTACATTGTGGTGGCTCCCAACCGTCGCGGATTGCCCGGCTTCGGTCAGGAGTGGCTCGAACAGATCAGCGGCGACTACGGCGGACAAAACATGAAGGATTACCTCTCGGCCATCGACGCACTTGCAAAAGAGCCCTATGTGGACAAAGAACACTTAGGTTGCGTGGGTGCCAGCTACGGCGGATTCTCGGTCTACTGGCTGGCCGGTCACCACGACAAACGTTTCAAAGCCTTTCTGGCACACGACGGCATCTTCAATCTGGAACAGCAATATTGCGAAACCGAAGAGATGTGGTTTGTAAACTGGGATTTGGGCGGCGCCTATTGGGATAAAAACAACCCCACGGCACAACGCAGCTATGCCAACTCGCCCCACCGCTTTGTCGACAAGTGGGATACCCCCATCATGGTGGTGCACAGCGAAAAGGATTACCGCATCGTAGCTTCGCAGGGAATGGCAGCCTACAACGCTGCCGTGCTGAGAGGCATTCCGGCGCGTTACCTCTACTTCCCCGACGAAAACCATTGGGTTACCAAGCCGCAAAACGGCATTCTGTGGCAACGCACCTACTTCGACTGGTTGGATAAGTGGTTGAAAACACCCGACAACTCGAAGTAATTTCAAGACAACCCCATAGCAAAGGCGGTTCCCGATGATCGGTGAACCGCCTTTGTCGTCTCTGCACGGCAGTCCGTTAAACCGGCCGGCACACAAACCGCCTATCTGCAAAGCGCTTTATTCCGTCGTTATACCCAATGCAACTATCGTGTAAAAGATAAGATCATTTCATTTGTCTGCATTTGGATGTTCAATCCGTTCTCATTAAATTACATGCCATTCGAAAAACAGGCACTCTCTTTTCCAGCAAATAAGGCACAGAGATCCCACAGAGCCGATTTACAGTACCACAAAACCAGTTGCTTTTTGATTAATACGGCACAACACCGTAGCAATACCGATCGGCAATGACAGTTTGTTGATCCGTAATGCATCAAAGCCGACCCGTAATGACTCATTACGGATCCGTAATACGCCATAGCCGACCCGTAATGCTCCATTACGGATCCGTAATGGAGCATTACGGGTTAACAATGGGCCAAAGCCGATCGGCTTTGGCCCATTACGGGTCGGCTTTGATGCAATGCTGATCCGTAAAATGGAATTACGGATCCGTAATAAGAGAATAATGGCCGACTTTTTAGCCCTTATTTTAGCCGCCAAGCCGACATTTACCCAAAAATCTATCCATAAACCAAGCCAACCCTATTCGCCTCATAGCAGATACTTTTAGCTAATTATCCTCCAACGCCGACGAAACACCGGAGATGTTATTCCATGCATAACGTTGGAATTTATCCCGACGGAGCGAAACGGTGCAGTTTCAGATAACGCTGTACGACGTTTCCCTGCAACCGGGCAACCGCTACACGGTTGTATCGTACTCCATCATGTTTATACCGGGATAAATCCCGGCGTTATTGCCGGGTTACACCTCTGGCGTAAAAGCCACCTTCTTTCATGCTACGGACAATTGGATATATTCAGGCCAGTTTACTATATCTTTCTCAATATTATATTTCCGTTGTTTTTATTTTGTTAATTATTTATCGTATGTTTGTAGCGGGAATTGCTTTGGCGAGGAGTGTAAGTAACTAAGGGAGATTGAGATTACGGGCAGATTTACGCTATGGCATAGCAATGCGAAAGGAAAGGATTCGATCAGATTAAAAATCCATTGGATAGTTTGAATATATAAATGCATTATCTAAAACAATTAAATGCATAAACAGCCTATTTGCAATGAGAA
>JAFNAS010000018.1 GCA_017860295.1 Bacteroidota bacterium
GACAGAACTAAATTTCAAAATGACAAAGATCGTTTTAGGCTTAATGAGCCAAATTTATTTGATTTTTAATAACGCCCCAATTTTAATGGGACACTAGTGAAAAATTGAGTTCAATCGACTCTGAATAATATTGGAGTTTTGGATCAGTATTCTCCCGAAAACCACACTTTTATAACGCATTACATAAAAACAAGCAACATTTTTAGGCAAACAGCGTTATTAATAGTACATTTGCAATACAAACCTACTTTCGAGCCTCGGATGAAGCAACGAATACGAAACATAATCTTCCCGTTTTTAGCCATTTTCATTGTTGTCAGCTGCTCAACCTCCAAAAACACGTGGCTAACGCGCAATGCCAATGCCTTCACGACCCGTTACAACATTTATTTCAATGGATATCAAGCCTATAAAGAGGGAATTGACGCTATAAACAAAGCACAGAAAGACAACTATTCTCAGCTTTTGTCGATGTATCCCATCAGTCAGCACAGCAATGCCGATGCTGGCAAATCTAAGATGGAGATAACCATAGAAAAATGCCGCAAAGCCATAAAACTCAGATCCATCAAAGCCAAACCGAGGAAGAACTTTGCCCGCAAAAAAGATCCCGCCTATATAGCATTCATGGCAAAAGAAGAATACAACCCGATGGTTCTGCGTTCATGGTTACTACTTGCCCAGGCCGAATTCCACAAAGCCGATTTTCTGGGAGCAATGGGGACTTATGCTTATATCATCAAGCATTTCGGTTCCGAATCGGATGTGGCCGATGAAGCTCAAATCGGACGGTCACGCTGTTTTGCCGAGATGGGGTGGAACTACGAAGCAGAAGATGCCCTCCATAACGTCAACACCAAAAACTCGCTCAACCAACAATTGAACGGACTTTACGCAGCGGCCAAAGCCGACTTACTGCTGAAAGAAAAACACTATGCAGAGGCCATTCCATTTTTAAAAACAGCTACCGACACAGAACACAATAAATTTCTGAACGCTCGATTTAATTTTATTTTGGGACAATTATGTGCCCGTTATAACGACAAGGAAACGGCCTACAATGCCTTTACGGCAGCCATCAAACAAAGCACAATGTATTCGATGGAGTTGGCAGCAAGGCTACAACGAGCTCAAATAGCCGACCATAAAACTGAAAAGGTATTGGACGAACTTCAAAAAATGGCAAAAGCGAGCCGAAATAAAGAATATATCGACCAGATTTACGTTGTGATTGGCAATATCTACCTGAATGACAACAAAAAAGACAAAGCTATCGAAAACTATCTGGCAGCGATCAACTCAACAACGCCCGATAATCAGGATAAAATGACAGCCAATATTCGATTGGGCGATTTGTATTACAAAGAGCAGACCTATCTAAAAGCCCAACCTTATTATGCCGCTGCAACAAAGCAGATCAGAAACGACAATGACGATTTTGAGCGAGTAACCAAACGCGCCGAAATTCTCAACGAACTGGCAGGTTACAGCAACACCGTCCATCGGCAAGACAGTCTACAAACTCTTGCAAAACTACCCGAACAAGAGAGGTTGACTTCTATCAATAAAATTATTGCCAACATAAGACAAGCAGAACAGGATGCCGCGAAAGCTCTCCTGATAGCACAAAAACAGCAACAACTGCTCATTCAGCAAGCCAATAACAACGGCTTTGCAAACGGGCAGAATAACCAAAAGACAACATCAAACAACAACTGGTATTTTTACAATTCTTCTACCGTTCAAGCCGGGATCACTCAATTTCAGCAATTGTGGGGCACCCGCAAACTTGAAGATGACTGGCGCAGAACCGACAAAACTTCCATCAGCAGCGATCTACAACCGGTTGCTCAAGCCACTCCATCCGGCGACGCAAATAGTCCTCAGAAAGAAGAAGACAAATACAAGCCCGAATTCTATCTTGCTCAATTACCTCTGACGGCGTCCGATATGGCAAAATCAAATAGCCAAATAAGCAAGGCTTTATTCAACATGGGTCAACTGTACGAACGGAAATTGGAAGACGAACCGATGGCAATTGCAACCTATGCGGAACTTCATCGTCGGTTCGGAATCGATTCGACCTGGATTGATGCTTATTATTCACTGTACACGCTCAACAAAAAAGCAGGCAAAGAAACCGAATCGGAACGATACAAAACACTTATCATAACCAACTTCCCATCTTCGAAATATGCATTGATATTAGGACATCCCGAATATGCCCTACATCAACAAGAGATACTTCAGCAACAAGACTCTCTCTATGAAGCTACTTTTGCCGCATATACCCGAAACGAGTTTCAAACCGTAATCAACAATTATAAACAGATAAACACCAGCTATCCCTTTGCCGAGTTAATGCCTAAATTCGGTCTGCTCAATGCGCTGAGCATAGGCAAGAGCGGAGATCAACCGAACATGAAAATTGCATTGGAAGATCTTGTTAAAAAATATCCGCAAAGCGATGTTATCAGCATGGCGAAAGACATTCTGGCATTGATGGAGCAGGGAAAAACAGTTACCAGAGGAAGTTCGTTTGGCAACCTGCCAATAAAGCAACGAGAGGCCACACAACAAGCAGAAAATCAACCTATACCACAATTTACAGCTACTCGCAACAATCGTCATTTATTGCTGTTACCCGTCATGTCCGATTCGATCGACATTAATCGTATACTGTACAAAGTAGCTAATTACAACTTCGACCACTTTGTGTTGAATGATTTTGATCTTCATGTACGTCGCCAGGCCGAGAACCTCCGGTTTATTGTCGTTGCCGATTTCCCGTCGTTCGGCGATGCCCATTTCTACCAACAATCAATGAGCGAAGACCCTATTATACGGAAAGTTCTCGATTCGGCAGGCATACATCCGGTGGCAATTTCGGACGAAAACTTGAAAACACTGCAGTCTGGTCAAACCTTCAATGACTATTTGCATTTTCATCAAACCACGCTGATTCCAGCACAAACCGCCGAAGAAAGCAAGAAATAGAGTTTACAATCCAACTGACAAATTGATAGATATGACTATAAAAACATTTACTTTCAATCCTTTCATGGAGAACACCTACGTGGCGTATGATGAGACCAAAGAATGTGTCATCATCGACCCGGGGTGTGTTACGGAAACCGAGCAAAAGACGCTTCAACAATTCATTTCAGACAACAAACTCACAGTCAGGCATCTTATAAATACGCATCTACATCTGGATCACTCTTTCGGCAACCTTTTTGTCGAAAAAGCGTATGGTATTCTGGCAAAAGCACATAATGCCGATGCGTTTTTACTTCAGCAAATCAGTGCACAAGCCGAAGCTTTCGGAATGCATTATGATGAGCGACCCGAATTACGATCTTTTCTAACAGAGAAAGATACCGTGAAATTCGGCAATGTTACGCTGACTGTCATTCATGTTCCGGGTCATTCGCCCGGTAGCCTTTGTTTCTACGATGCCGCGTCAGCTACCCTTTTTGCGGGTGATGTGCTGTTTCAGGGAAGCATCGGACGCACCGACCTACCTAAAGGGAACTACGAGCAGCTAATCGACGGCATCGGCAAAAAGCTGTTTGTACTACCCGACGACACCACCGTGTACTGCGGTCATGGCCCCACTACCACCATCGGATACGAAAAAGTATATAATCCGTATTTGTAACCAGCATAGAAATTCATGTCGACGTATAACCTTATCACGATTCTCGGTCCGACCGCAACCGGCAAAACCTCGGTAGCGACACATCTTGCTTGTGCAATCGGCGGAGAAATCATCAGTGCCGATTCCCGCCAGGTTTACCGGAAAATGGATATCGGTACTGGGAAAGATCTTTCGGAATATACCGTTGACGGACAAACAGTTCCGTACCATCTGATCGACATTGTCAATGCCGGCTACAAATACAATGTATTTGAGTATCAACGTGATTTTTTGAAGGCGTACGACGACATTACCAAACGAAGTAAACCTGTCATTCTTTGTGGTGGCACAGGGCTCTATATCGAAGCCATACTCAAAGGTTACCGTCTGATTCAGGTACCCGACAATTCTGAATTCAAAAAGCAATTCGAGGGTAAATCACTCGACGAATTGACCCAAATCCTAAGCAGCTACAAAACATTGCACAACACCACCGATGTCGATACCGTAAAACGAGCCGTTCGGGCCATCGAAATCGCCGAATATTACCAGCATCATCCGGAGATCAAATCCGACTATCCCGATATTCATCCGTTGATTATCGGCATCGACATTTCGCGCGACGAACGGCGGGCTCGCATCACCCGCCGGCTTCAGGCACGTCTCGACGAAGGAATGGTAGACGAAGTGCGCCGCTTGCTCGACAGTGGCATCCCGCCCGACGATCTTATTTATTATGGATTGGAATACAAATACCTGACACTCTACGTCACCGGAAAACTTACTTACGAAGAGATGTTTTCACAACTCGAAATGGAAATTCATCGCTTTGCCAAGCGACAAATGACCTGGTTCCGGGGTATGGAACGCCGCGGCCTCACCATCCACTGGATTGATGCCACATTACCGACCGACGCTAAAATCGATGCCATTAAGAGCCTGATGTAATTTTTTCGCTCTTCATTCTGTCAAATAGCCATGCATTTATGAATATCCGGTTTCAAAATAACACGGAGTGTATTTCGCTGTAAAAATCTGGTAAATAATTACTACCTTTGTGCTTTCGTTTTTATACGAAGACACACTGATCAAGAAACAATTAACTCACAATATTTCAAGGAGTAAGGTTTTTATTACACATAACAAAAACCTTATTTGCAGAACAAACCACAAATTATTTTGTAGTGAAAGAGACTAAGTACATTTTTGTTACGGGAGGCGTGATTTCATCCCTTGGAAAGGGAATCATTGCTGCTTCGTTAGGAAAGCTGCTGAAGGCACGCGGCTTTAAAGTGACCAACCAAAAACTGGATCCTTACATCAACGTTGACCCCGGAACTCTCAATCCGTACGAGCACGGAGAATGTTATGTGACCGCAGACGGACATGAGGCCGACCTCGACCTCGGCCACTACGAACGTTTTGTAAACGAACCCATGTATCGTGCCAATAATGTAACCACTGGCTATATCTACCAGAAAGTCATCAACAAAGAACGGCATGGTGATTATCTCGGCAAAACGGTACAGATTATTCCTCACATCACTGACGAAATTAAGGAGAACATTCTGAAACTGGGTAAAACCGGAGAATATGATTTTGTAATTACAGAAATCGGAGGTACGGTCGGCGATATTGAGTCCTTGCCATACATCGAAAGCGTACGTCAATTGAAATGGGAGCTGGGAAACAAATGCCTCAACATTCACCTCACATACGTACCCTACATTGCTGCCGCTAAAGAGGTAAAAACCAAACCGACTCAGCACTCCGTCAAAGAATTGCAACAAGCAGGCGTTCAACCGGATGTATTGGTTCTACGTACAGAAAGACCCCTGTCGGTAGATGTTCGCCGCAAAGTGGCTCTTTTCTGCAACGTCGCCCCCGATGCTGTTATTCAATCGGTTGACGTTCCTGTTATTTACGAAGTTCCCCTGAAAATGGAAGAAGAAGGTCTGGATGAAATCGTACTGCGCAAGCTTGGCTGTCCGACAGATCCCAAACCCGATATGAAGCAATGGATCTACATTGTGGATAAAATGAAAAACGCCACCGAACCGGTAAAAATCGGCTTGGTCGGTAAATACGTTGAACTTCCCGATGCTTATAAATCGATTATCGAATCGTTATTGCATGCTTCGGCCTACAACGACCGCAAGCTGAAACTCGAACTGATCCATTCTGAAAAATTGGATGCTGAAAATGCCATGGATTTGTTGGGTGAACTCGATGGCATCCTTATCGCTCCGGGATTCGGCAACCGTGGTATCGAAGGCAAAATCGAAGCTATCCGTTTTGCCCGCGAAAACGACATTCCTTGTCTGGGCATCTGCCTGGGTATGCAATGTATGGTTATCGAGTTCGGCCGTAACGTGTTAGGCTTTATTGATGCAAACTCAACCGAATTCGACCTGAATACCCGCCACAACGTGATCGATATGATGGAAGAACAGAAAACGATTCTCAACATGGGAGGAACTATGCGTTTGGGAGCGTATCCATGCAATATCAAACACGATTCGTTGGCATATAAAGTTTACGGAAAAGATACAATCAAAGAACGCCATCGCCATCGTTACGAATTCAACAACGACTATCGCGAACAATATGAACAGGCCGGAGTGAAGTGCAGCGGCATCAACCCTGAATCCGATCTGGTGGAAATCATCGAAATCCCAGCAAAAAAATGGTTTATCGGAACACAATTCCACCCCGAATATAGCAGCACGGTAGTAAATCCGCATCCGCTGTTCATTCAGTTCATCAAAGCCGCAATTACTAAATAGCAATTAAAAATAATCATATCCTCAATCGCAACGCAAAGATCTTATGGATAAAAATACGATTCTCGGATTTGTCTTAATTATTCTGATTCTGGTCGGTTTCTCCGTACTAAATCGCCCTTCACAAGAGCAACTTGCTGCCCAACGGGCACAAGATTCGATTGCTGCCATCCAGAAAACAGCACAAGAACAAGCTGTAATAGCTGCTAAAACCGAGGCCAAAGCGGCGACCGACTCGCTGATTGCCAAACATGACACAGCTTCAGTCAATGCCACTTTTGGTCCGTTTGCCCCGGCCGGAACCGGCAAGGAACAACTGTTCACTATCGAAAACAAAGTGATTAAAATCACTTTATCGAATAAGGGTGGACGTATCTACTCGGTACAGTTAAAAAATTATCAGACACACGATTCCTTACCCGTGATCTTGTTCGACAAGGACGAAAGCTCATTCGGTTTCACACTTGCAACCAATAACAACCGGGTATTGAACACGCAAAATCTCTATTTTGAGCCCATTGGACTTTCTTCCAAACAAACAGTTACCACTTCCCTTCAATCGTATACTTTCCGTTTGAAGGCCGATAACGGTTCATATCTCGATTTCGTTTACACTCTTGCACCGGACGACTACATGGTTCGTTTCGACATGAAGGGCAAAGGGATGGAAACGGTATTATCACCAAGCACCGACCGGTTGGAATTAAGCTGGAATGCAAAAATCCGCCAACAAGAAAAAGGTCGCAAATTTGAAGCGCGTTACTCAGGTCTGTACTATAAATATGTAGCCGATAATGTAAATAACCTGAAACAAAGCGGTCACGACGAGCAAAATCTTCCGAATCAACTGCAATGGGTTGCGTTCAAAGATCAGTTCTTCAGTAGCGTACTCGTAGCCGATAAAGCATTTACGTCCAACACGCTCGAAAGCTCATTCGATGAAAGCACCAGTTCGAAATATATCAGCGAGTGTAAAACGAAAATGAATGTCGGATTCGATCCCAAGAGCACAACTCCCACGAGTTTCCGCTTCTATTTTGTACCGAATAAGTTCAATTTATTAGCAAAATACGACAAAGGAATTGACAGCGACAAAAAGATGAAACTTACCAAACTCGTTCCGCTTGGTTGGGGTATCTTCGGTTGGATCAACCAATATGCCATCATTCCGATGTTCAACTTTTTCGGGGGTTTTATCGGAAGCTTCGGTATCATCATCTTGCTAATGACCATCGTTATCAAGATGATTCTCTTCCCGATGACATACAAGTCGTACATGTCGTCGGCCAAAATGCGGGTATTGAAACCTCAAATCGACGAGATCAACGCAAAAATACCGGCAGAAAAAGCTATGGATCGCCAAAAAGCGACCATGGATCTTTACCGCAAAGTAGGCGTAAGTCCAATGAGCGGATGCTTGCCTATGCTTCTACAGTTGCCGATTCTGATCGCAATGTTCAACTTCTTCCCGGCATCCATCGAATTGCGTCACCAAAGTTTCCTTTGGGCCAAAGACCTCTCGTCGTATGATGCCGTAATCACTTGGAATGCTACCATTCCGTTTATCACGACCTACTTCGGCAACCATATCAGTCTGTTCTGTCTGTTGATGACTATTGTCAGCTTTATCTACACCAAAATCAATATGCAGACGCAGATGGCTACCAGCCAACAGATGCCGGGCATGAATATCATCATGTATTTCACGCCCATCATGATGTGGTTCTGGTTCAACGATTATGCATCCGGGTTGAGTTACTACTACTTCTTATCAACCCTAATTACCATAGCCCAAACCTATGCCATCCGCAGTTTTATAGACGAAGACAAACTGTTGAAGCAGCTGGAAGCAAATAAGAAGAAACCGTCGAAGAAAAAATCGGGCGGATTTATGGAACGTCTTGAAAAAATGCAACGCGAACAGGCACAGCGCCAAAAAGCAGCTACTAATCGCAAAAAATAAACGAAGACAAAGAACAAAGAGGAAAGGCATACTCTTTGTTCTTTGTCTCTTTACTCTTTGTCTCCTCAATGAAGTACTTCATCATAGCCGGCGAGGCATCGGGCGACCTTCATGGAGCTAACCTGATGCGAGAACTCAAAAACACCGACCGGGAAGCAGAATTTTGTTTCTTGGGTGGCGACATGATGGCAACTGTAGGAGGGACTCCACAGATACACTACCGACAGATGGCCTTTATGGGAGTAATCTCTGTCATTCTAAATCTGCATACGGTATTGCGCAATATCTCTGTTTGCAAAAAAGCTCTTCGGTCTTTCTCTCCCGATGTGCTGATATTGATCGACTATCCGAGTTTTAATCTGCGCATTGCAAAATATGCCAAAGAGAAACTGGGATTGAAAGTCTTTTATTACATCTCGCCCAAACTGTGGGCATGGAAAGAATATCGGATTAAACAGATCAAAGCTTTGGTCGATAACATGCTTTGTATCTTTCCGTTCGAAATTGAATTTTACAAGAAACATAATTACACACAAACTGTATATGTCGGTAACCCGTTGATGGATGCCATTGAGTCGCGACCGGAAAAAGGAGAACAATTTCCAACCTTTGCGCGTCGGAACAAGTTGGAACAAAAACCAATTGTTGCCCTGCTTTCGGGTAGTCGCAAAAAAGAGATTGCAGACAATCTTCCTCTGATGATCTCCATCATCAGCCAATTTCCCGAATATCAGTTTGTCATTGCCGGAGCTCCCGGAATTATGCCGGATTACTACTCCAAGTTCATCAAAGGCACAAACGTTAAAATCGTATTCGAACAAACGTATGCTCTGTTGCAACAAGCCTCGGCCGCATTGGTAACCTCAGGAACCGCCACCCTCGAAACGGCGTTACTGAATATTCCGCAGGTAGTAACCTACAATATGGAACTGGGTCGTCTGGGGCCTCTGTTGTACAACTATTTCATTCACACGCCCTATTTCTCGCTTGTCAATATTATTACTGACAAACCAGTCGTAAAAGAACTACTCGGATCGCAAGTTACCACTCAGGCACTTAGCCAAGAACTCGATCGGCTTCTCAATAATTCACCCTATCGAAACAAAATGTTGCACGAATACCATCTCTTACATAAATTGCTTGGCACATCCGGAGCCTCCCGAAAAGCTGCCGAAACGATGGTAAAGCTACTTAGCAACGCTCGGGATTGACACAACCTTTTTTAGCTTTCGCTGGAGAAAAAAAGAACCTTCGGTAATCAAAAAATCCTTATATTTGGGCAATTATTGCATCTTGATGCAACGTTTGCAGGCCAAAAATCATCTATCCTATCAGTGAATGTACATCGCCCAAGAAGAATCACAACTTATTGAAGATTGCAAAAAAGGGATTGCTGCTGCACAGAAGCACCTCTACGAGCAATATTCACGCAAAATGATGGGTGTGTGCATGAGGTATGTCAATAATTACGAGACAGCTCGGGATTTGATGCATGACGGGTTTATAAAGATCTTCCTGAATATTGGTTCCTTTGCCCATGAAGGATCTTTTGAAGGATGGATGAGACGTATTTTTGTAACAACAGCACTGGAATTTCTCAGAAAAAACGATATTCTGAGAGAAAGTTTCGATCTGGCAACTTCATACGAAATACAAGAAACCGGAGAAAATGTGATCGAACGGATATCAGCCGATGAATTGCGCCAAATAATTGCCTCATTACCGGCAGGATTCCGCTCCGTTTTTAACCTCTATGCAATAGAAGGATACAGTCATAAGGAGATAGGTGATATGCTTGGCATTGCCGAAAGCACCTCAAGGTCTCAATTTGCAAGGGCACGTGCTCTGTTGCAACAAAAAATGGCAGAAATTTATGGATACTCACAAATATAACGATAACGACACGTTTTATCGGCAAAAATTCGACGATTACGAA
This sequence comes from Bacteroidota bacterium, assembly GCA_017860295.1. Lineage (GTDB taxonomy): Bacteria > Bacteroidota > Bacteroidia > Bacteroidales > Paludibacteraceae > Microbacter. The sequence continues at coordinate 10,323 of JAFNAS010000018.1, forward strand.
GTAGAACTTCCGTCCGATGATTGGGATGTCTTCAGCCTCAAATTGGCAGAAGCGCAACCTAAACGTCGCCGTTTTGCGTTCTATTACATTGCCACTGCTGCATCCGTAATCGGCGTTATTTTCCTTGGATTTTCTCTGCTCAACAAACAAGATAAACCGACCAAACTTATTCTTGCCAAGCAAGAAATAAATCGACCGAAACTCCAGCAAAAAGCATTCTTAGCAAGCAATGTGAGCACAACTACTGTTACACCACAAAATAGGGTTGCTACTTCAACTTCCAAAGCGCAAGCATCCAACCATACAAGCACTGCTCAAAACAGCCTATCGGTGAAAAATAGCGGCATAGAAACCGGCACAACAGCAACCGTTGCGGCATCGAGCCATGCGAGTCAAGCATCAACTATTCCAACCTCTGTACCCCAAACAGAAATTGCGCAAAACAAAGTTGTTACCGACAATTTTGACACCACAGGTTATATCACCCACCCGGTTCCTCAATATGCCGAATTGCCAGCTTTACCGACGGATAAACCTGAGAAAAACAAAAAGCAACCTTCTGGATCAAACAATCTGGTCACGTGGCTTGCTGGCACCTTTCAAGGGAATATGGGACTTACGTCCGGCTCTAGCGATAACCTTACAAGTGACGGATCAATCGGATCCCAACTCTTTTCGCGAGTCTCTCAGGCCGAGCTATTATCTGGATCATCGACACCTAATTTGATAACTTTTTCCGGAAAAAAGACATATTACGTGCCGTTATCTGTTGGAATCTCCGTTGGAATATCACTATGTAAGCGATGGGAACTCCAAAGCGGCATCATATATACCCGGCTTATTACTACCGGAGAACTCGGAGCTCAATATTCGGGAGGAAGTAAAGCGACCGGACGAATCGAGCAACATTATCTGGGCATCCCAGTATCATTGGCATACTCTTTTATTCAAAAGCCATCTTTCGCTATTTATCTGATCGGAGGTGGAAGAATAGAAAAAGGGCTTTCTCTTGTAGAGAAAATTTACACCTATAATACTCAAAATACACCCACAGAACAAGAACGCTACCACTACTCCATTAAAGGCGTGCAACTATCATTAGATGCAGGCGTTGGCGCCAGCTATCGCCTGTATCGTTTCATCCACTGGTATGTTGAAACTGGTGGCGCATGGTACATACCCGGCAATCAACCCGAGAGTTCGCGCACAGAACATCCTCTGAATGTGTCATTTAAAACCGGCCTAAAGTTTTCTTTGTCGAAATAACAAATGCTTTAAAAGCAAAAAGTGGGACTTTTCACAAAGTCCCACTTTTTATTGCTAATAGGTATTAGTCTTTTTAAGGCAAAAAAGATTGTGTAGTTTTAACGATGACAAATTTCGTCCTTTTTAAAAGACCCACCAAATGTTTTCGTATGCTTTACAACATATTTTGATAGTTTTTTCCACTTTTTCAGGGATAATTTTAACATTTCAAATTCATCTTACATGCGTTCATGATTGCCAATCTGCTGATAAATCAGTAAATTTGCCACGTATTGCCGCGAAAACATAGCACTTAGCTATACACATCCGACCATTCAACATCAAACTATCAAATATGAACAAGATTCTTAAAAAGGAGCATTTTTCTCCCAATGTACTACATTTCGAAGTGGAAGCTCCTCAAATTGCCAAAACACGCAAAGCCGGTCATTTTGTACTGGTTAAAGTAGGGGAAAAAGGCGAACGCATTCCATTAACCATTGCTTCGTCCGACCCTGTCAAAGGTAGCATATCATTGGTTGTACAACGCGTAGGCGTTTCATCGGCCAAGTTATGTGCACTCAACGAGGGTGATTATATCACCGATCTGGTAGGTCCTCTGGGAAAAGCCACTCACATTGAAAAATATGGAACTGTAGTATGTGCTGGCGGTGGCGTAGGTGTGGCACCTCTTTTACCAATCGTAGAGGCAATGAAAAAAGCCGAAAATCGCGTCATTACTGTGCTTGCCGCACGTTCCAAAGAATTGGTTATCCTGGAAGAGCAGATGCGTGCCAACTCCGACGAGGTAATCATAATGACCGATGATGGAAGTTATGGCAAACAAGGTTTGGTAACTGCCGGCATTGAAGAGGTATTATTGCGAGAGAAGGTAGATTTGTGTGTCACTGTTGGTCCGGCTGTAATGATGAAATTTGTAGCATTACTGACAAAAAAATACGATATTCCGACAATGGCATCGCTCAATACTATCATGGTAGATGGCACCGGTATGTGTGGAGCATGCAGAATCACAGTCGGAGGCAAAATCAAATTCGTATGCGTGGACGGTCCCGAATTCGATGCGCATGAAGTCGATTTTGACGAAATGCAAATGAGACTTAGCTCATACAAAGAATTAGAGATTAAAGCTATGCAACAGTATACCGAAACTACAGCCATTTGATTCTTGCTTTTATTTACTTTCTTATTTATTCAATTTTCATTCCCATGAACCCAGATACAAACACTAAACGAAACGAACCGTGGCGTGAAGAGCTACGGAAAGCTACCAAAAATAAAGAGAGAACTGATATACCCCGTGTTCATATGCGGGAACTCCCTGCCGATTATCGAAACAAAAACAACGAAGAAGTAAATAGCGGACTCACTAAAGAAGACGCACTAAAAGAAGCCAAACGTTGTCTCGATTGTCCCTCTCCGTCATGTACCAATGGCTGTCCGGTAGGAATTGACATTCCTCAGTTTGTAAAAAACATCGAACGTGGAGAAATTCTTGAAGCGGCAAAGATTGTAAAACAAACAAGCGCTTTACCGGCCGTATGCAGCCGTGTATGCCCTCAGGAAAAGCAATGTGAAGCCGAGTGTATCTACGCGCAAAAAATGGGAAAAGAAGCCGTCGCAATCGGCTATCTCGAACGTTTTGCCGCCGACTATGAACGCGACAGCGGACAAATGGCTGTTCCCGAATGTGCTCCCTCCAATGGAATCAAGGTTGCCGTAGTCGGATCCGGCCCTGCCGGATTATCGTTTGCCAGTGACATGGCCAAAAGAGGCTACAAGGTTACCGTCTTTGAAGCCTTGCACGAAATCGGTGGCGTATTGAAATATGGAATTCCCGAGTTCCGCCTACCCAATTCTATTGTTGATGTGGAAATTGAGATTTTAAAGAAATTGGGTGTTGAAATCATCACCAATTGTATTGTCGGCAAAACTATAACCTTTGAAGAATTACAAGCGCAGGAATACAAAGCACTCTTTGTAGGTAGCGGCGCAGGATTACCCCGTTTTATGCATATTCCAGGCGAAAATCTGGTCGGAGTAATGTCATCCAACGAATACCTTACTCGCATCAATTTGATGGGCGCTTCTCGCGATGGAGACACGCCTGTTCTGTCGGGTAAAAACGTTGCTATAATCGGCGGCGGAAACACAGCCATGGATGCCGTACGGACAGCGAAACGGCTGGGAGCCGAGCGTGCCATGATCGTTTACCGTCGGTCGGAAGCCGAGATGCCTGCCCGCGTCGAAGAAATTAAACATGCCAAAGAAGAGGGTGTCGAATTTATGCCGCTGCACAATCCCATCGAATATATTGCAGACGAAAAAGGTCGGGTAAAACAGATGCGCCTTCAAAAAATGACGCTTGGCGAACCGGACGCTTCGGGACGTCGCAGTCCGGTTGAAATACCCGGAGCCATCGACACCATTGATGTAGACACCGTAATTGTCAGTATCGGAGTCTCTCCGAATCCGTTGGTACCAAGTTCTATCCGAAATCTCGATGTATCGAAATGGGGTACGATTACCGTAAATGACGGAATGCAATCTTCCATACCAGCCATCTTTGCCGGAGGTGATATAGTGCGAGGTGGAGCCACTGTAATTCTTGCCATGGGCGACGGCAGAAGAGCCGCTGCCGCAATGGACGAATACCTGCAAAAATTGTGTTGATAAATTTATTTGAATTTTTGCATCCGATTCTACAAATTAGAATGTATTTTTGTCAATGCAAAGTGAGAAGCCTAGATGAATAGTTAAACTTCTGACAACGAAACATTCCAATATAGATTCAACTTAAAAAATAAACAATAGTTATGGCGCACGAGATTACAGACAGCAACTTTGACGAACTTGTCAAGTCGAACAAAGTAGTAATAGTAGATTTTTGGGCAGAATGGTGTGGTCCTTGCCGCATGGTAGCTCCTATTCTGGAGGAACTGGAGAAACATTTCAAGGATCAGGTTTTTATTGGGAAACTCAATGTTGATGATAATCCGGAGAGTCCGGAAAAATATTTGATTCGGAATATCCCTACGATTCTTTTGTTTAAAGACGGAGAGTTGGCGGATAAAGTTGTGGGTGCACTACCGAAACAAGCCCTTCAGACCAAAATTGAAGCTTTGATATAAGCACTCGTAGGCTCGAAAAACAGAAGAGCGTATCGGATTTTAGAATCCTGTACGCTCTTTGCTTTTCACTGCATAAAAAAAACGCCTGAGATAATCAGACGTTCTATATTTTACTGAAAGAAGAGTGAAAGCAATTCATCTTGCTTGGCATTGCGTTTCTTCCTTTTCTTTGGCATGACGCCATTCAGTTTCAATTCCGGCTCTTCTTGCGAAACTTCAAGTTTTACATCTAAATCATCAAACAAAGTCACCTCCGCAACATCCGACTGTAACGCAGGAGACATGTCTTCGGCAACCTGTTCCGGTTCCACAATAGTCTCTAGCACAATTTCCACAGGAATATCCACATCATTAATTACAGTTATTTCAGACTCAACAACAGGAGCTTCCACTTCTTCCACAACCTCTTCCGCTGCTATTTTATCGACAATTACAATCGGCTCCGTTGTCATCTGCTCTTGAACAGCTTCTGCTACCAATGGTTGTTCGGCAACAACAGCTTCTATCGTCGAAACTTCTTCCACAACTTCTAAAGGTTTGGGCAAGTCATCAGCTGGAGTAAGTTCTGCTTCACCTCTGCGATAATAATAAATCACACCAAATTGCTTACAACTTTCCATTCGTTTGTACGGAGGCAATTCATTGAAAAAACCCTCAATTTGATTCCAAATAGCAAGAATAAGATCGTCGATCGGTTGGCGGAGATTATTCACTTTATCACCATATCGAGCTGTATTCTGCTGAAGAAAGAGTTGATTATCCCTATATTCTTTGAAAATATCGTAATGCACTTTTACCTTTGCAATGGCCGGATTGTAAAGAGGCACTCCTCCGGCTTTCATACGCAAAGCTTCACCTTCAATAATATTTTGCCCCCATTCAATCAATGATTCCGCACTCACCATATCCGGCACCGAAAAATCTTCCGGATCAAGATGATAAAGCTTTTTATATTCTTTTTTTATCTCACTGCGCTGTACTGCAAGATTGAGTACCTGTATAAAATGAGAAATATAAAGACGGGCATTGCGAAAGATCTGTTGGAAATCCTTATTCGAATTAACCTGATTATCATAGGTTTGCTTATACAAGCCTATTGCCTGCTCAAACTTTTGCAGCAACACTTTTGCTTCGTGCTGAGTCTGATACGAGATCACAAGCTGCAAATGCTGCCGATCAGACTCTTCAAGCGCTGTACTCAAAGCTCGTACCCTTGCTTGGTCGGTATTAGGCAATCTTCTGTATGGCATAGTCAAAAAAGATAATTGTTCAAACTACGAAATTTCTACGACTCTCTATTTATCAAACAATTAGCGTAATTTCGCAAAACTGTTTTTCTTTGATCCGGACAATTCAAATCTCGAAGAGCAACCAATGCTTTTTGATAAAAACAATCCGTTTCAGTCTGGCAAACACGTCTAATATTCAATCGATTATATATATTTGTAACAGCATTGATCTTTTCCTGAGGATTCGGATGTACAATCGTCATCCATTTTTCCAATTCGGTTTTCGTCTGGGTATCTGCAATATTCAATGCTGAAATCAGGAGAAACGTCTTTTTGTTGCACATGATATCACCTCCAATATTCTTTCCAAATTTATTGATATCACCATATACATCAAGGAAATCGTCCTGCAATTGAAAAGACAGACCCAAGTTGATTCCGAAATCATATAACAATGAAGCATCTCTGACATCGGCACCTCCAATAATAGCCCCTATTTTCAGGCTACAAGCCAACAAAACAGCCGTCTTCAGACGAATCATTTCAATATATTCAGGCAAAGTAACTTTCTCCCTCAACTCGAAATCCATATCATATTGCTGTCCTTCGCATACCTCAAGCGCTGTTTGTGAGAATAAATTCAAAACAGCTTTCAACTTATCCTGCGAAACCTGAGACACATGCCTGTAAGCATCAATTTGCATTGCATCGCCCGAAAGAATGGCCACATTATCGCACCATTTTTTATGGACAGTCGAGTGACCCCGCCGCATATTGGCTTTATCCATTATGTCGTCATGCAACAAGGTGAAATTATGAAAAATTTCCAGTCCAATAGCAGGTTCCACTGCAGGTTCTATATCGTCTGCAAAGAGATTACATGCCAAAAGTGCAAAGACAGGCCGGATCCTTTTTCCTCCAAGACGCAATACATACCGAATCGGCTCGTAAAGTCTTTCGGGAGAAGCGGGATAGCAAAGATCACTAATTCGCTTGTTAATAATATCTTGCGCTTCGTTAACTTGTAGCATTCAGAAAAAACAAATTGATTAGGCGAATGTACAAGAAAAAAATGAAAAATCTCCCAAAAAAGCAAGAAAAAATAATATATTATTTAGTATGTTTTTAAAAACGGAAAAGTTTTTGCCTTATCCTATAAAAATAATTTTCTTTTTTGTGAACAAATCGTATATTTGTTCCCATTAACCTTTACCAAAATGCGACAGGATGTTAGTAAAAACCTTTGGCGCCGCAGTACATGGCATTAATGCAACAATCGTAACCATTGAGGTCAATGTATCCAGGGGCATACGATTTTTCTTGGTCGGATTACCTGATAATGCGGTCAAAGAGAGCCAACAACGGATCATTTCCGCTCTACAGGTAAATCAGATCGAATTTCCGCGTTACCAGATCGTCATCAACATGGCACCCGCCGATATTCGTAAGGAAGGCTCTGCATACGACCTTCCTTTAGCCATTGGCATATTGGCGGCAGCAAAAACTATTCAGAGCGATGAGTTGGAAAAATATCTCATCATGGGCGAATTGTCGCTTGACGGAACGGTACAACCGGTAAAAGGGATACTCCCCATTGCCATCAAGGCGCGTGAAGAAGGATTCAAAGGAATGATTGTCCCGAAACAAAATGCACGTGAAGCTGCCGTTGTCAATAATCTTGACGTGTATGGTGCAGAAAGCATTACCGAAGTGATCGATTTCTTCAACGGGAACAAACACCTTGAACTAGTAACCGTAGATACACGCAAAGATTTTTTCGAAAATATCGGACACTTCGATGCCGATTTTTCTGATGTAAAGGGACAAGAGAGTGTAAAACGAGCCATCGAAGTTGCTGCTGCCGGTGGACACAATCTGATTATGGTCGGACCTCCGGGTGCAGGCAAGTCAATGATGGCCAAACGGATTCCGTCCATACTGCCCCCGCTCACCCTTCACGAAGCGCTTGAAACGACAAAGATTCATTCCGTTGCCGGTAAAATGAACGGCAACACCTCTCTACTGACACAACGTCCATTTCGCAATCCTCACCATACCATCTCGGATGTTGCCCTTGTGGGTGGCGGGACATTTCCGCAACCGGGAGAGATATCATTAGCCCATAACGGCGTTCTTTTTCTCGACGAGTTACCAGAATTCAAACGTACGGTGCTGGAAGTGATGCGGCAACCGCTCGAAGATCGCAAGATATGCATTTCCCGAGCTAGATTTGCCATTGAATATCCGGCTAGCTTCATGCTGGTTGCTTCCATGAATCCCTGCCCATGCGGCTACCATAATCACCCTGAACGGGAATGCGTCTGTTCTCCGGGCATGGTACAAAAATATCTCGGACGCATTTCGGGTCCCTTACTCGACCGGATCGACATTCACATTGAAATTGTCCCGGTACCATTCGACAAACTGGCCGAAGAAACAACTCCCGAATCAAGCGAAGCCATCCGGGAGAGAGTAATAAAAGCACGATTAATTCAGGAAGAGCGATTCAAAGAGAGCACAGGCGTCTATTGCAATGCACAAATGAATTCGAAACAACTACGCACCTATGCCTCCCCCGATGCAGCCGGATCGGCACTATTGAAGAATGCTATGCAGCGACTCAACCTCTCGGCACGAGCTTACGACCGCATCCTTAAAGTATCGCGCACCATTGCCGACCTTAGTGCCTGTGATGTAGTAGAAGTTCAGCATATTGCCGAAGCCATCAACTACCGCAATCTCGACAGAGACGGCTGGGGTGGATAAATAACAAAGAGGATAAGCACAAACAACTTATCCTCTTTACTCTTTTATTAGGATTGAATATTCTTTTTAGAAAGGGTGACGATCAAGATGTCTGTTTTTGACGGTCAACCTAATTAGTGAACAATATTTTGCATATTGAGATGCTGTAAGTATATTGGCAGCACTTGCAAAATTGTAATGCAATGCGTTGCCATAAGCCGTCGCATCTCCCGACTTCTCCGCACACTCCAATCTACTCTGAGTTGCTTCAATAACATTTTTCAAATCAGCCGCCTGTTCGTCATTCACATTCAAATAGGCAGATAAATGTCCGAACACGTTTGCATTATTAATGGTACTAATAACGCTACATTCCACACGGTTGATAGCTTGACTTGAAGCAATGCATGCAACCATAACTCCTAAAACTAACACAATCTTTTTCATAATCAATCAAATTAAAATTATTGTCTTATCAAAAAACTAAGTTTCAACCACACACTTTTTTTTATCTCTCTGCATCATCAGTGCCTTTTGCTAATTCTGCTCCCGACACCGACTAACAATAAAAAAACAATTTTACAATCCAACGATCAAGCCATTCGCAGCTGATCCATTTTGAATTAGATGTAAAGGTATAGCGATATATCACGCCGAAAAAATTAACTAGATGAATACTCGTATCAAATCGACCAAAGAATCATTCTCATCGATGTATATAGTTGATATTCTGCAAATATTATCTATACGTACATCTATCCCCGTCTCAATTAGCTCAATAAGTTTTGTTGCCAGTTCAAAAAATATTATTTTGAATAATTAAGTCTTCGACCGGTTGGTCTATTATTGTTATCGAAGAGAAGACATCTATTTTAGATCCGGCATATACAATCGACATCTGTCGGACAACCATAAAAAAAACGGATCGCCATTTCTGACAATCCGCTTTCAGTTTTTATAGAATAATTTCTACCGTAATCGATCGAGAGAACGAACCAATTTTTCATCTTTTTGAATACCTCGGATAGCTAAAAAGGTAAGCACCATATTGATGGCCGGAAGCGACGCTGCAAGATGATAACCCCACCGGGACGGCAAACCTAGACGCATATCGGCCAACCACATAAATGCAAGCATTACAACGTAATAAACATCAATCAATACAAAATTGATAATACTCAATCTTACCTGCAATTTTCGTTTTTTGTACAAAAAGATAGACACAAAAGCTACCAACGGAATCAAGATGGCAATCAGGTTCAAAGGGTATGTGTTGATATGCAGCGCATCAAGCGGCGGCGTTGCTGTGAATCCTTTATATGACAAGTCAAAAATAGTTGCCGATGTTGTAATAAACGAAACCGGAGAAAAAAGAACTATTACCGATAAAATAGTAACAACAAGTAAATAAACACTTTGGATACGTTGAATCATTGTTTTGTAAATTATTGATTAGCGTTTTGTTTTTTCCAATTCAGATCACGAACCTTATAAATTCGCTCTATAATATCCACAATCTTAAGTCCTTCACTCAAACTGGTAGTGATGGTACCATTCCCCATAAGAGTATCAACCACATTTCCAATTACATAATGATGGTTTTGAGCCGAACCTTTATAAGGACCGTAATCATTTGCGGGACTACAAGGAGCCAACTGCGGCATCACATAGTCTTGAACATGGCAATAAGTTACCTCGTTCATATATTGTCCGGCCACTCTCACGGTACCTTTCGAACCGAGAATGGTAATGCTGCTTTCAAGATTGGTATCCCACACAGATGTTGAATAATTCAGCACTCCCATACCACCTTTCACAAAGTCAAAACTCACCACCCCACTATCTTCGAAATCGGTCAAAGTTTGATGATTGAAATCCTTAAAATTCCCTTTGATATTAGTAATGTCACCAAATAACCAATACATAATATCGACAAAATGAGAGAACTGAGTAAATAACGTACCTCCATCCAACCGGGCATCACCGTGCCAATTACCCGGATGGTAATAGCGGTTATCCCTGTTCCAATAGCAGTTTAATTGTACCAGAAAGATATCTCCCAGTGTCCGATCCTCGACCAGCTGTTTGAGCCATACCGAAGGCGGAGAGTAGCGGTTCTGCATTACGCAAAACACATTGCGGGATACCTCTTCCGACTTATCCAAAATTGCTTGCGCATCTTTTTTGGTTAAAGCTACTGGTTTTTCAATCACCACATGTCGACGTGTATTCAATGCTTTCACGGCATAATCAGCATGAAAGCCATTGGGTGTACAAATATTCACCACATCTATATCGATGCCGGAAAAGAGCAACTCGTCGATAGAATGGAAGAACGGCTCCGGCGAATCGTGCAATTGCAATTTCTCTTTAGGCAAAATATCGCAGAGGGCAACCAGTTCTGCACTACTGTTTCTCCGTATCATTTCTGCATGACGTTTGCCTATATGCCCTTGCCCAACGACAGCAAATTTAATTTTCTCCGGCATGATTTTGGTCAATTTTAATTACTTTATTCTCTTGTAATAGATACTTGTCTGCACTTTCAGGGCATATTGCTCTCCCCTGCTCATCAAAATAGAGTTTGTGCCCATATTCGCTCACCCATCCTGTTTGACGCGCCGGATTACCCATCACCAGCGCATAGGGCTTCACATCTTTAACAATGACTGCTCCGGCACCAACCATAGCGTACGCTCCAATTTCTATTCCGCACACAACCGTAGCATTGGCGCCGATACTAGCACCTCTACACACTTTGGTGGGGAGGTACTGATTCTTTCGATTGATGGCACTTCGGGGATTAATTACATTGGTAAATACCACCGAAGGGCCCAGAAAAACGTCATCGTCACACGTCACTCCTGTGTATATTGAGACGTTATTTTGCACTTTAACGTTGTCACCCAATACAACTTGTGGCGAAATTACCACATTTTGTCCAATATTACAATTTTCGCCTACAATTGCGCCCGACATTATGTGTGAAAAATGCCAAATTTTAGTACCCTCACCTATCTGACAACCTTCATCTATCACGGCAGTTTGATGTGCAAAATAATTCATGGCTCTAAAATAAATAGTTCATACGATAATTTTTTTTCACCTAAGGACGCATAAGATTTCATGTCGCTGAAAATGACAACAAACCGATTGAGCGTCAAGAAGCAACATTTAAGATCGCTTATTCGCTTTGATTCCTTCTTTTACCATTGTTGTAATAAAAGTCAGTTGTTCGATATCCAGCTCGGTATGCATCGGGAGCGAAAGCACACTAGCCGAAAGCATTTCAGCCACCGGAAAATTACCCTTCCGGTAGCGTTCGCTCTGATATGCTTTTTGCAAATGAAGCGGCACCGGATAGTACACCATGGAGGGAACTCCCTTTTCGGCAAGCCAGGATTGCAGAGCATTTCTATCAATATCGTTCAAAATCAGCGTATACTGATGGAAAACATGCGTAGAATAAGGATTTCTTTGAGGAATTATCACATCTGCACATCCGTCAAAGTCATTATCATAAAAATTGGCAGCGGTTTGTCTGGAAACAATATACTGATCAAGGTATTTCAGTTTCACGCCCAAAATGGCAGCCTGTATGCTATCAAGGCGAGAATTAACCCCTACCCGATCGTGATGATAACGCACCTTCATCCCATGGTTGGCAACAGAACGGATCTCGGCAGCCAGCCGATCGTCATTGGTAAAAATAGCCCCGCCATCGCCAAAACAACCCAGATTTTTTGAAGGAAAAAACGATGTACAACCGAGATTACCCATGCATCCGGAAAATTTCGTACTCCCATTTGCAAACGTATACACAGAACCTATTGATTGACAAGCATCTTCAACGACAAATAGATTATATTCGTTGGCAATAGCCATCAGCGAATCCATATCGGCATTTTGCCCGAAAAGATGAACCGGAACAATCGCTTTTGTTCTCGGAGTAATCGCTTTCTTCACAGCTTCAATCGATAGGCAAAAATTCGTATCAACATCCACCAAAACAGGTGTAAGACCCAGTAAAACAGCTACTTCGGCGGTCGCCACAAAAGTAAACGTAGGAATAATCACCTCATCTCCAGGTTTCAAGCCAAGTACCATCAAAGAAATTTGCAAAGCATCCGTACCATTTCCAACTGGAACAACATGTTTGACACCGAGATAAGATTCCATTTGCTGCTGAAAATCGACCACTTTACCTCCTTTGATAAAAGCAGTAGAATCAATCACCTCCTGAATACCAAAATTTACCTCCTCCTTTATTTTCTCATACTGACTTTTAAGGTCAACCATCCGAATAGTCTTCATATTTATTTTTCTTATGCCGTATTACAATCCCACTCTTAGCCCCAACGTAAATGTCAATTTTTTTCCTTGCAGAAACTGTGGCGTATACATGTCGAGATAGCCCTGGGCATCCGTTCGATATTCATCGGGCGATTTAGCTCCCGTTGCATTATGCCCTTTTATATTGCTCGAATCGACATTCAACAGAACGAACACATTATTTGCAACCTCATAATTCGCGTTGAAAGCAATCGTATTGTTGGTCCATACTTTATCTTTCATAAAAGGCTGCGCTAATATGTTAGATATATCTTTATGAACATAATCATACTCATTGCCATGAGATGCCGACATGAAAGATCCCTGCAAAAACAGGCCCCGCACCGGACGACAAGTTAGCGCTAAATAGATTTCTTCCGAGTTATCCCACAGATAACTACCAAGGGCATAACCACCCGAGGTATAATCAATTGCCGGAATAAAATGCTTATAGGTACAAATATTATTCCGCGTCCATTCAGCTATAAGCGACCAATCTTTAAAGGGATAATTGCTCAGGCGTCCTCCGAATTTAAGAGAAACGGGATTTTTCTCCAGATTAGAAGATTTTAGTCGCTTCATGGAAAATTCATCGATATATACCGACATAAACAAATGCAAATGGTTAATGTTTCTTGAACTAACATTCAGATACATCTGTGAATTCTGATTTTCGGAGCCCATTGTCAACGTATGGTCTATCGATTTATAAAAGGCCAGTGGCAACAAATAAGCCAGCTGAATATTTCTTTCGGCATAAATAATTGAATTTCCGACAGAGACATTCAATCCCGCCACTGGTTTAAAAGTCAATATATTGGCAGCTATATACTTATTACGATAACGATACGACCGTTCTCCTGTGTTTTGAATGTAATAATCAGTCGAATCGATTACATTGGACGTAAGCCAGCCATGAAAAAAATTTAACTCCACCCATTTGAACGGATAAAGGTTTAATGCTAGAAACGGGAAAGAGGGAGTATTTCCAGATAAAATATTCGATCCATGGTAGTTATCGCCCCATTGAATATGATCTTTGGCATAACCTACATTTCCCCAAGCCCATGAATAATAGACTCCAGCACGCATTTCGCTGAAGTCACCACCGGCATTGGTTCCATTGGCCACTTTATAAGCTGCACCCTGCATCTGCGTCAGATAAGAAGGCTGCCGCATCAGCGTGTCTTTAGCCGTATAAGGGCTTTTTATTTTCGCATATCGTTCTCCTTTGGACAACAATTCTCCACTCTGAGAGTTATCACGCAAACTTGCATAAAGCGTAAAATTCTTTCCCAGTTGAGTCATCAGTTCTGCGCCAATCGTCCGCTGTATAATGGTGGCATTCTTGTTTTTCATCACCACCCCACCAAACACCGGAGTAATCCGAATCCATTTATCACCCGATTGATAAAACACACCCGGCTGCCAGAGCGAGACTTTGGTAGAGGGTTTATCGGTCACATTCAACCGGGTATTGGGCAACTTCCCTGTTTCAAGGGCAAAATCATTGAGATAAAATTTAATATCCTCACGTTGGCGTGTCGTCAACAGAGATTTCTGAGTTAATGCCTCTTGCAATTTGGACGCAATAAAAACCCGGCTATAGGGCTTTACCGCCGAGTTAATCTGAATAACGCCATCGTTAGCCAATTCGTCAAGCAAATCATACAACGAAACATACGATTGATGTTGAGGTATATTTTGCGCAGACAATACACAAAAATACAATGTCACTGACAACAATATCAATAGTTTTTTCATCCGTTTATAATTTGTTCTTAGTTTTCATAAGTTTCGAAACACGCAACCAACAATGCACTTACTGGCTTCGCACTTTTTTGAATAGTATGTTAATCAGAATAATCACAAAATAACGCATATCCGTCAGAAAAGTGCCTCGTTTTTCGCACAAATCAAGGTACTTTTTTTCGGAAGCCTGAATTTCATCCAGCGATTTTGGCAGATCTGCATAAAACGGAGGCAACAACCCAGGCTTATGGCGCACACGTTGTTGCTGCAATTCTTTCGAATACAGCGAAAAATACTGTTTGCTCAACGGCCTGACTCCCACCAGTTTCATATTCCCTTTAAGAATGCTTGCCAACATAGGCAACTCATCCAGCCAATACCGGCGAAGAAACCGACCCAAGGTGGTTATCCTAAAATCTTCTTTAAATTTGCCTCCTGCATCCAAATTGTTTTTTTGATACAAATAGCACTGCAAATATGAAGAATAGGGATACATTGTCCTGAACTTATACACTTTAAATAAAGACTCTCCTTTTCCAATCCTCTCGAGTGCAAGTAAATAGCTATAACTCTTTGGTTCCATGGTCAGAGGTTCTTGTATTTTTTCGGCTACAAAATACGACAATTTATTGATTTGAACCTCTTCTAGAATTTTGAAGCCCGAAAAATATGCCCTGCCAAATACTTCCGCTTTCGAGAGTACCCTCCCCCTTCCGGCTGTAATCCAGAAATAGAGTTCACGTGTAAGGTTGAAGTGTGGCATAAACCGGAAAACGAAGCAATCTTTTATATACGATATTTTGCCAAATAATTTATATTGAGAGCCAATGATTCTCTTTTTTCGTTGCTCTCGCTCTTCAAAACAACCCACAAATCGACCTCCGAATGGTAAGCGTCGGTTGATGGTGGCCATAAATTTATTAATCCCGCGAATATCATTTATCTGATGAAGATTGATTATCGTAGCATACCGTGTTTTCGAAACTTTTTCAATATTAAACCTTTCGGTGGTGTTAATCAACAACGTAGATGACCAAAAAAGGCTCGCATTATCTTTCAGAAAACTCAACAGTTTTTCTCCCCGATGTAGGATAATATAATTAGATATGAATTCTTTTACCTCTTCATTCACACGATGATCTTCTCGGGTAATTTCAGGACGGAGATTCCCTGCTGTAGACTGAATTTCCAATATACTTGCTACCTCGGCTTCATGAAAAGCATAATAAACCGAGACAAGTATCAGCTCAATAAAAAACAGGGTAATGGAATACAAAATATAAATTGCTTTCGAATAATTTTGTTCCGGAAGTAGAAAAATAAGGATAAGACCTATCGCAAAAGCTGTAAAATCAGCCTTAAAACAATTTTTCATGACCCGATTTGGCCTGCGTTTCCTAAAATGCAAATACTTCTTAAAGGATACCCCGAAAAAGATCCACCAAAAAAGATAAATATAAAAAGGTAATGAATATTTTCCTGTCGGATTCTGATTGGTGAAAGGAAGAATCTCCATCACAGAATAAAACACACACATTGCAACCACAGCATTGATAACAATATAAATCATCAATGGGTTATTCTGGTGTTTTCTTAAGACATGGGTCATCTTTTCTCTTTTATTTTTGGGCAGCAACCTTCAAAGCATCATAAATGTTTGAACAAATATTTTCGTCGCCAATCTCATCGGCAATACCGGCTCTTCGCAACGAATTGTGAACTTGTTCATTCACACCCGAAAGTACGATTTTTATTTTATGATGACGCGACAACCGGATAAAACTGTCGAGATTGTGCAACCCTGTAGAATCGATAAAAGGCACTTTACGCATCCGGAGAATGCGAGCAGTAGGCATTTCAGACACCTGCGCTACCACTTCATCAAATTTGTTGGCAATGCCAAAAAAGAACGGTCCGTTAATTTCATACACTTCCACACCGGTGGGAATCTCCAGTTTTTCATCATTAGCTGTGGATTCGGAATAGACAGAAGCCGTAACATCGTCCGTAAAAACAGTAATATGCGAAGTCTCCGTCAACCGCTTAATAAGCAA
Source organism: Bacteroidota bacterium (assembly GCA_017860295.1). Classification (GTDB taxonomy): domain Bacteria; phylum Bacteroidota; class Bacteroidia; order Bacteroidales; family Paludibacteraceae; genus Microbacter. Next base: position 26,832 of record JAFNAS010000018.1, read on the forward strand.
CAACATGGCCAGTAACAACCCGACGACAATAGCAATAGTAAGATCGAAAATAACTGTAAGGCTAAAAGTAACCAACAATACAGACACATCTGATTTTGAGTTCTTTAGCAACGAGCGGAATGTACGCCACTCACTCATATTGTATGAAACAACAATCAACACTCCGGCCAGACATGACATCGGAATATGCTGAGCCAAAGGAGATAAAAATAAAAGAATCAATAAAAGGACAACGGCATGAATAATTCCAGCGACCGGCGTCCGTCCACCATTATTGATATTTGTCATGGTGCGGGCAATAGCTCCCGTTGCCGGAATTCCACCGAAAATAGGAGCCACCAAATTCGCAATTCCCTGAGCAATCAGTTCCGTGTTGGAATCATGTTTATCACCAATCACACCATCGGCAACCATGGCAGAAAGCAACGACTCGATAGCACCCAACATTGCAATTGTAAATGCAGGAGGCAAAAGATGCTGAATGGTTTCAAAATCGAAAGGCAATCCTACCGGTTGGGGCATGCTTGCCTGAATGGTAAAGCGGTCTCCAATAGTTTCTATACCCAGATTAAAACCCACATAACGAAACAACCATGCCGTAAACGTCACCAGCATAATTGCTATCAGTGTCCCGGGTATTTTTTTTGTAATCTTCGTAAATAGCGTAATAATCAGTATGGTAACGGCACACGTCACCACCGACCAGACACCGATTCCGGAAAAGTGTTCAAAATAAACGATCCATTTATCAAAAAAGCTGGCAGGCACTGCATTGAGTTGCATTCCCGTCGCATCTTTTACCTGTGTCGTAAAAATAGTTAGCGCAATGCCACTCGTAAACCCTACTACTACAGGAAAAGGAATAAATTTAATTACATTTCCTAATTTCAAAACCCCCATGGCAATCAACATTACCCCGGCCATAACCGTTGCAATGGCCAACCCGGTAACGCCATATTGCTGAATAATTCCGTAAACAATAACAATAAAAGCACCTGTAGGGCCACCAATCTGCACTTTGCTACCACCAAAAAGCGAGATAATAAAACCTGCAATAATAGCCGTAATAAGCCCCTTCTCGGGAGAAACACCGGACGCAATACCAAATGCAATGGCCAATGGTAATGCCACTATACCGACTATAACGCCAGCCATCAAATCTTTATAAAACTGAGTTCGATTATAGTTCTTCAGAGTAACTATAAGCTTGGGAGTAAACACCATAATTGTTAGACCATAAATTTTCTGCAAAATTAAGCTAAAATCCGGAGGGATAAAACCTAAAAAGCAAAGACTTTATGCAAACGACTAAAAAATTCATTCCCAAGTGCTTTCAACGCAATAAAAAGGCACTTTTTATGTTTAAAAAGGCAATTAGAACCAAACTCTCCCATCAGTTGAACGAGGAAAATTCATAAAAATTGTCTACTTTTGTTGTTCAGTTTCTTCTTAACCGAAACAGACAATAAAGAAGAGAAACAACGACATTTATATCCAAATTTTCCCGCAAATATTGCATTGCACGTTTTGCCCATGTTTGATACAACACATAAACTAAATTTCAGGCTGGCATTCATTGCTATTGCATCTACCATCGCTTTGATCTCTCTTTTTTTTACCAATCGACTTGTCAATCAGCTTGCTAATGAAGAACGAAACAAGGTTGCTATCTGGGCCGAAGCCACACGCATGGCTGCCAGCGCTGGCTATCAATCCGATCTCACTCTGGTAATGCGCGTATTGGAAAGCAATACCACAATTCCGGTAGTCATTGCCGACGAGCATGATAATTACATCACCTCGCGCAACATTACAGAACCTCAGGAAGGCGTGATTCAGTTTCGACATGCATATATTGACAAATTCAAAAAGAAGCATTCACCCATCGAAATCACCATCAGCCCGACAATTCGTCAGTTCATCTATTACGACGACTCTGTTCTTATCAAAGAACTGGCCTATTTTCCATACATCCAACTGGGAGTAATTGCACTCTTCATACTGCTCTCTTTTTTAGCATTTGCCAGTACAAAAAAAGCAGAACAGAATCAGGTCTGGGTAGGTCTTTCAAAAGAGACTGCACATCAACTGGGAACTCCAATTTCGTCGTTAATGGCCTGGTCCGAACTGCTAAAAGGCCGGTATCCGCAAGACATACTGCTGCCCGAAATGGGGAATGACATTATGCGGCTCAAAACCATTGCCGAACGTTTCTCCAAAATAGGATCCAAGACAGAATTGATTCCTATTCCACTCAATGAGGCTTTGGGCAATGCCATCGACTACATGCGAAAACGCATATCGAACAAAGTATCTATTGATGTTATAGATACGACCAAGGAAGACTCTGAAATATCACTAAACCTTCCTCTATTTGAATGGGTTATAGAAAATTTATGCAAAAACGCCATCGATGCGATGGACGGTGTCGGCAAAATCACCATCACCATGAGTGAGTTGTCCAAACATTATGCCATCGACATTCATGATACCGGCAAAGGAATAACCAAGTCGATGCACAAAATGGTGTTTCGTCCCGGTTTCACTACTAAAAAACGGGGCTGGGGACTGGGCTTATCACTTGCAAAAAGAATTGTGGAGGAATACCATCAAGGTCGTATCTTTGTCAAACAATCGGAAGTAGGCAAAGGAACAACATTTCGTATTCTGCTTCGCAAATTCAACTAATCACTCACATATCACATACAATCCTGTTCATCGAGATTGTATTTCAACAAATTGTTATTATGAAAATAGCACTTATCGGGTACGGAAAAATGGGGCACGAGATAGAACAAATTGCCCTTGGCAGAGGCCATCAAATAGTATCAATCATCGATATGAATAACACATCTGACTTCAAATCGGACGCTTTTCGAAGTGCAGATGTTGCCATCGAATTTACCCGCCCTGCAGTTGCGATCGGCAACCTCTCTCAATGTTTTGATGCGCAGGTGCCGGTTGTTTGCGGCACCACCGGATGGTCTGATCAGATTGACACTGTAAAAAAAGAGATGACCGAAAAACATGCAACACTCTTTTGGGCTTCCAATTTTAGTCTCGGTGTCAATATTTTCTTCGCCGTCAACCGGTACCTTGCCAAAATCATGAATAGTTATCCTGACTATAACGTCAGCATGGTAGAGGTACACCATACGCAGAAACTCGATGCTCCGAGCGGAACCGCCATCACACTCGCAGAAGGAATTCTGGATGAAATTGCACGCAAAGACAAATGGGTTAAAGAGCAAGAAACGAAACCGCAAGAGCTCGCCATTGTTTCGAAACGAGAAGGCACGGTTCCCGGCATTCACGAAATCATTTATGAATCTGAAATGGACACCATCAGCATCAAACACGATGCCAAAACGCGCCGTGGCTTTGCTCTCGGAGCTGTTCTTGCAGCTGAATTTACTGCCGGTAAGAAAGGTTTTATCACAATGAACGATCTTTTAAAATTTTGATATACAATTACAAAGAGGTAAAAGACTCTATTTTCCCGAAAATAATCAACAAAAAGCTTGTGAAATAGAAAAACATGCCCTATCTTTGCACCCGCAAAAGCAAGGCCCCGTGGCTCAACTGAATAGAGCATCTGACTACGGATCAGAAGGTTACAGGTTTGAATCCTGTCGGGGTCACAAGTTTTAAGCCAACTACTTAACATTAAGTCAGTTGGCTTTTTTTATTTACCGCCGAAAACAACTATCCCCATTCTGGATCAATCTCCTTTTCTTCGTTTAAAATACCGAACTATAACTCTTTTGCAACTACCAGACTCCATCTAGTTACGTATCTTATTCTCATTCCGATTTGTATCAAAAATTGCTAACAAAATATTAAGATCACGGCACAAACATTCCTTACATTTGTAGTCAACGGACAACCATTAAAAATTCATTGACTTGCCATGAAAAAAAATTTCTCCATTTTCTTTGCACTCATCTTAACTTTCACCTTATGCTCGTTCAAAGCACCCAAAGATTCTCCCGTATTCATCAACGGTAAACTTCAGGTCAACGGTACGCAACTTTGCAACCAAAACGGCACACCGGTGGTATTAGCGGGAGTCAGTTTCGGCTGGCACAATTTATGGCCGCGGTATTACACTTCGAAAGCAGCACAATGGCTTGCCTCCAACTGGAAATGCAATGTAATCAGAGCATCGATGGGCGTGGGACTAGACGACAGCTATCTCGAAAACCCCGGATTCGCGCTTCAATGCATAACAAAAGTTATCGACGGTGCCTTAAAAAGCGGCATTTATGTCCTTATTGATTTTCATAGCCACAAGCTTCATACGGCGGAAGCTCAAATATTTTTTGCTCAAATGGCCGGTAAATACAAAAACAATCCCAATATTATTTACGAAATATGGAATGAACCCGATTACTATTCGTGGACGGAGGTAAAACTGTATTCGGAAAAAATTATTTCAACCATCCGGGCAATCGATCCCGACAATCTCATACTGGTAGGATCGCCTCATTGGGATCAGGATCTCGACTCGGTAGTTTCCGACCCGATTATTGGACAAAAAAACGTCATGTACACCATGCATTTCTATGCCGGAACACATAAAAAATGGTTACGCGACCGCACCGACAACGCAATATCAAAAGGAATTCCCGTATTCATTTCCGAATGTGCAGGGATGGAAGCTTCGGGTGACGGTCCTATCGACAAAACAGAGTGGAACACCTATCTGAAATGGATGCAAAGCAGAAAATTAAGTTGGATTGCTTGGTCGGTTTCCGATAAAAATGAGAGTTGCTCAATGCTTTTGCCGCGTGCTTCCGTAAATGGGAATTGGGGTGACGATGTCCTCAAAGAATGGGGAAAAATTGTACGCGAAAGTATTCGGAATACCAATAGCAAATAGTTCGCTGCGTATCCACTAAAAATCACTCTTTTTTCGAAAAACAATATCCAGATATACAGGAAGATGATCGCTGAATCCGCCACGATATTTCGGCCCGAGATAAGTACGAAAAGGTTGCTTGCCGAACCCTTTCACATCATCTTCCAACAAAAACGGGGCATCAAAAACTCGTGCCGGGGTATCGCATACAGCAACAGGAGCCTTCCTATCCAGCAAGTGTGCCGAAACAATTATCTGATCCAACATACCCCATTGTGAAGCATGTTTGTACGATCCGATTTTACCTGACTTGTGTGTCGAATAGCACAAATTATACAGCATTTTTTCTTTTACAGGAGCATCGTCGGGCAATGCACCCAACACACCGCTTACGCTTTTATTATCCGGATAATCATTAAAATCGCCCATAATGATTATATTCGACTGTGAATTGATACAAAAAATGCTGTCAACCTGACGGCGAAGAATCCCTGCCACTTCCAAACGACTATCTTCCGATTCCAACTCGCCTCCGAGACGGGAAGGAAAATGGTTGACAAATACATGCAACGTATCGCCATTACGAAGCGTTCCGGCTACATACAAGATGTCTCGGGTACGACGATGCACATTATCGGCAAAACGAATGCGGATAGGCTTTTCGAGATAAGGATGAAACCTTTTAGGCTGATATAGCAAAGCAACGTCGATTCCTCTCGGATCGGATGATTCGAAATGAGAAATTTTATAATGCAACCTCCACAACGCCGAGTGCAACGTCAGATCATCCAATATTCTTCGGTTCTGAACTTCGCACAACGCAACCAACGCTGGAGGTTCCCATCCTCCGACTGCAACAATCACTTTGGCTATGTTATTCCGCTTCTGAAAATAACGTATTGCGCTCCATCCTGTCAAACCGGAAGATGAAGGAACCAATGAATCTTGCCTATAATCCAGAAAATTTTCCACATTATAACTCATTACGCGAAACCGTTCTCCAGTATCTTTCAACTGAGAATAGCCCGGTATTGCGATCCAAAATGACAGCACAACAACCCTCAAAGTCCATATAAACCAATCGCGTTTCATGTTTGTTTGTCAAGCATCGTTTACAAAGGAACAAAATTTACACAGAGAAACAAAAAAAGCGTCTTGCAAAATTTGCAAGACGCTTCTCAATAAATCAGTGTCGTGTCGATCAATTATTGACGAGGTTGACCGGCAGGCATACCAGCCTGTTGTGCAGGAGCTTTTTCGATGCTCAACAATTCAACTTCGAAAACCAAAGTAGAGAACGGTTTGATAGCTCCCATTTCGCGTTCTTGGTAAGCAAGTTCCTGAGGAACATAGATTCTCCATTTCGAACCTACAGGCATCAATTGCAAAGCTTCCGCCCAGCCTTTGATAACCTGCGTAACTCCAAATGTAACAGGTGCTTTTCCTTCATTTGTATCAAATACGGTACCATTAATTAAAGTTCCCTTATAGTTTACTTTTACCTGATCGGCAGCAGTCGGTTTCGGTCCGTTACCGGCCTTAATCACTTCGTATTGCAAACCATCGGCGGTAGTTGTCACACCTGCTTTTTTCTTATTAGCTTCGAGGAATTTTTTACCTTCTTCTATGTTTTTGCCATATAGTTTCTGCGATTTTTCAGCCTGCATTTTCTGCATGGTTGTACGGAAGAACATTTCTGCAGCTTCGGGACGGATCTTCATACCCTTGTTTTTCATACCGGCAATAAGACCCGCTTTAATCAGTTCCACATTCATTTTCAGAGTACTATCGCCCATCAAACCGGCTTTCGATTGTTTCTTCAATGAAGCGCCGATATTCAGTCCTGTTGCATACTGTGCAATGTACTTGTCATCAGAACCGATACCTTTTTCAAAGCCTTTGATAAAAGCATCTACGGCTTTGGAGGTAGTATCGCCACCCAACGAATAAGCTTTAACTTGCGGGCCATTCAACACCCCGAAAGCATAGTTCAGGCTATCCAACTGAGTTTTCATTTTTACAGAACTTTGGCTGCATGAGGAAAGCCCTACCATCAATGCCAAACCAGCTACAACAAGAACACTTAATTTTTTCATTTTTCGTTTTTATTAGATTAAACAATATCACTTGATTTTATATTCGTAACTTAGCAAAAAGCGTTGCAAATATAATGATTTTTATCCAAGTCATTAACACATACTTTTTTTTATAAAAGACAGACAACATCATCAATGAATCAATCAGTTAGACGATAACATCTCTTGTCCCACAATCTCGGCAGCCTCAACGACAAACCGGGCACATGGACGTTTAGCATAATACGCCACATTACGATCGGACGGGACAGGCGATTCCTGCTGCCGCTTCACATCCAATAACTCGCGGCAAACGATCGATCCGAAACGCAATTTAAAAACCTCAGCCACACGCTGCACCGAAGCATAGTTCTCTGTTTTGGACGCTTTGTCGGTCGGATCGGAAGCCGGATAACGCAACCCAAGCAACAGAAAGCTACCACTCATGGCGCCACAAACTTCGCGCAAACGCCCCATGCCACCACCCAAAGACGAGGTCAACCGTTTTGCTAATTCCGGTTCCACATCAAACAAATCGGCATAGGCACAAAAAACCGATTGCGAACAATTGTACCCCTCTTTAAAAAGTCGCAATGCTTTTTCTTTTCGTTCTTCAATATTTATCTGCATCTCATTGATATTTAATCATTCAAGTTTCGTCATATAAAAAAGCTGATAACCAGGCAACAACTCAGGATGAACAATCCGGATAAAATCGGACAAAATCAGGTCGGGATGAAGCACTCCGGCTTCCCAAAAGTCGTTTCCTCCCGATGCATTTATCCTGTTATTCAACGAATAGACCTGCTTTTGTTTATAGGCTCTGAAAAGTCCATAGCGCGCATCGCTTTGTAACAGACCCTTCAAACTTTTCGCATCGCAATTAAGCCAAATCCGGGCATTCATAAAATGCTGCAATGCTTGTTCGAAATTCACAGGAATACTCCCGGTAGTGGTATCGGAGGTAAAACAATACCTTACGTTTGCATCGGCGAGCAAGTTACCCATAAATCCCTTCCCGCTGGGCACATACCAGGTGCCCTTAAAACTACCTCCAATCATAACATCAGGGAAATTTTTCGCTTTGCGAGCCAATACTTTCATTGCCAGATAACCACGCTCCACCCGATTAAAAACAGTATCGGCAACTTTCTCTTTATTATAGAAAGCTGCTACAAACTTAATCCATTCGGCTCGTCCCAACGGAGAAGTCTCCATCCATTCGTTATTAAAAACAACAGGGATACCCGACCGGACAATCCGTTCGGCAGCAGCATCCGCCTGATTGTAGCTACTCATCATCAAAGCCTGAAGATGCAATGCCATTGCCTTCTCCACATTCAGGCTAAAAGCATCCCCCAGATCAATCGTTTGACCGATCTTGCACCGATGTATCAAATCGGAATTATAAACCAACTGCGGAGATGAGATTCCCTTGACAGAAGGCAACTCGTTCAAGGCCGCAATAAAAGCATAATGCGTAGCCGAAGTGGCCGCCATGAAATGAACCGGAGCCTCTATTGTCTTCTGTTTATCGGGAGTAAGGACGCCTTTGCGCTCCACGATATAATATTTTGCCTGTACAACACCTTTTTTCCAGGGATTAAATACGACCACCGCCTTATAGTTCCGATAATATTCGATGACAAATCCGGAAGCATATTTCGGCTTTAAAATCGAATCGGGTTTTGCACTTGTTTCCGCTTCCTGATTTCCTTTTTGACTACATGATGCCAGCACCAAAAACCACAGACAGCAAGCTGCAAACCAATAAAATCGCATAAATATCGGGGATGAATTAAATTTCCGACAAAAGTACACATAATTCTCCATCCTCTCCGTTAATTACGCGCGCAAAAACATTTCGTCAGAGATGTTCTTGCTATCGGAAAATTATGTACCTTCGTGTGATATTTGCAAATAAATCATTTCAATATCAATGATTTGATATATTTACATTTATAAAAAAATAATTTATCAATAGTTTATTGCTTTATGCAACAATATCTCGATTTGCTGCAAAGGGTTCTCGATGAAGGCACCCACAAGGAAGACCGTACCGGAACCGGCACACTAAGTGTTTTTGGACATCAGATGCGGTTTCGCATGGAAGACGGATTTCCGCTACTAACTACCAAAAAGCTCCATCTAAAATCGATTATATACGAACTTCTCTGGTTTTTGAAAGGCGAGACCAACGTAAAGTACCTGCAAGAAAACGGAGTACGTATCTGGAACGAATGGGCAGACGAAAACGGAGAGCTCGGTCCCATCTACGGTTACCAATGGCGTTCGTGGCCCGATTATGAGGGAGGCCATATCGACCAGATAAGCGAAGCCATCGAAACAATCAAAAACAGTCCCGATTCGCGACGCATCATTGTCAGCGCATGGAACGTCGGCGCCTTATCGGAAATGCATCTACCACCCTGTCACGCTTTTTTCCAGTTTTATGTTGCCGATGGGAAACTCAGTCTCCAGTTGTATCAGCGAAGTGCCGATATTTTTTTGGGCGTTCCGTTCAACATTGCCTCCTATGCACTGCTGCTGCAGATGATGGCGCAGGTTACCGGGCTGAAAGCCGGCGACTTCGTACATACGTTGGGCGATGCGCATATCTACACCAACCACCTTGAACAGGTACGCCTACAGCTCTCCCGCGAACCGCGTACGTTGCCTAAAATGATTCTCAATCCCAAAAAACAAAATCTCTTTCAATTCGAATACGACGATTTCAAACTGGAAGGTTACGATCCCCATCCGCATATCAAAGGCGATGTTGCCGTTTAGTACCTGCATCGCGCATCACACACAACAAGAATACAGAATTTCAAACCCTATTAAAATGATCTCTCTTGATTTACGTAAACTGATAAAACATGTGCCGAATACGATCACATGCTGTAATCTATTTTCAGGTTGCATCGCTATTTCTGCCGGTTTCGACGGTCAATACCTGCTTGCACTCGTCTTTATTTTGTTAGCTGCCGTTTTCGATTTTTTCGATGGCTTTGCGGCTCGCATGTTACACGCCTACTCTCCACTGGGCAAAGATCTGGATTCACTGGCTGACATTGTGAGTTTCGGAGTAGCACCCTCGGCCATGGTCTTTTCTATTTTATACGACTGCCTACCGCTCGACTGGCATATTTTAAGTTATCTTGCTTTCTCAATTGCCATTTTCTCGTGTCTGCGTCTTGCCAAGTTCAATATCGACACCCGCCAGACCTCCTCTTTTATCGGACTTCCGGTTCCGGCCAATGCCATCTTCTGGGCATCGTTTGTCTACACATCGAACAATCTGTTCGCTTCCATTTATTGGGAATATTACATCGTGCTGATTGGAATTTTCTGTTATCTGCTGGTATCGGAATGGCCCATGTTTTCGCTCAAAATGAAAAACTTGAAATGGGAAGAGAATAAACTTCAGTTCAGTTTTCTGATTACCGCAGCCCTTATTGTCATTCTTTCGCGTTTCAGTCCCGGATCACTTGCTATGGTAATCGCGGCCTACATATTATTTTCCATTGGCAATTACATTTCGAAAAAACAGTAAAAAAACAGACAAGAAAGCGTATCAGAGCGATATAGCTTCAAAAAAAATGATTACTTTTAGCGCCTGATTTATCTATTACTATTCATCATTAACACCAAACTAATCAACCTATCAAAAATGAACACAAACCAAAAGAGCTATGCATTGCCCATTGCAATGATGTTTGCTTTATTTTTTATGATTGCCTTCGTTACCGGGCTACCCAGTCCCATGGGGGTTATTGTCGCCAAACAGTTCGGCGCCACCAATTTTGAATCGCAGTTAGGGTTCCTGGGAAATTTTCTTGCTTATGCTTTCATGGGAATACCGGCAGGCATGATGCTGAAAAAAATCGGTTACAAAAAAACAGCTCTCTCTGCCATTATAGTCGGCTTTGTCGGAGTCTCCATCCAGTTTCTTTCGGGTCAGGTGGGACAGTTTTCTGTCTATCTGATCGGCGCTTTCATTTCCGGTTTTTCCATGTGTATGCTCAATACCGTGGTCAACCCGATGTTGAACACCCTTGGCGGCGGCGGAAATAAAGGAAATCAACTGATTCAGTTCGGAGGTTCCATCAACTCTATCGGAGCCACCATCACCCCGATGCTCGTCGGCTGGTTAATGGGCGACATTGCCGGACGTACTATCGAAAAAGCAAATCCTGCCCTATTTTTAGCAATGGGTATTTTTGCCCTTGCGTTCGTCGTATTGCTCTTCGTCGATATTCCGGAACCACACATGGAAAAAGCCGAAGACAAAAAAGTGAAAGATACTCATAGTCCGCTATCCTTCCGTCACTTTATTTTCGGTGCTATCGCCATCTTTATTTATGTTGGAGTAGAAATCGGTATTCCAAGCACGGCAAACCTTTTCATGACGGCTCAACCTTCTGCAGCCAACCCAGGTCTGGGTATCGACGCTACCATTGCCGGTAGCATTGTCGGACTTTATTGGTTGCTTATGCTGGTCGGGCGTCTGACCGGAGCTTCTATCGGAGCCAAAGTGTCGAGTAAAACCATGTTAACCGCCGTAGCATCTACCGGACTGGTTCTTATTTTACTTGCCATCTTTAGTCCGAAATCAATTACCGTTACTTTCCCGTTTGTAGGAACCGTTGTTCCCATAAGTGTTATCTTCATCGTGCTTTGCGGCATTTGCACCTCCATTATGTGGGGTGGCATTTTCAACCTCGCCGTCGAAGGTTTGGGCAAATACACCGCTGCGGCTTCCGGCATCTTTATGGTAATGGTTTGCGGAGGCGGTATCGTGCCTCTCTTTCAGGGATGGATCTCCGACCATTTCGGCTACATCAGCAGTTACTGGGTAATGTTTGCCTGCCTGGCCTACATGCTGTGGTATGCGCTGGTAGGTTGCAAAAACGTAAACAAAGACATTCCGGTAGAATAACCTTTATTATTTTCAAATCATGGAAAATCCTTATGTAATTGGCATTGATATGGGCGGTACCAATACCGCTTTCGGCATTGTCGACATGCGTGGCGAAGTATTGCGCCGTGGTGCCATCAAAACACAGAAACACAGCGACGTAAATCTCTATATCGACGAACTGCATACTACTTTGATGGAGAGCATCAACGAAGTGGGTGGCATTGAGAATATTAAAGGTATCGGTATGGGAGCGCCTAATGGCAACTTCTACACTGGCAACGTGGAGTTTGCACCCAACCTCCCATGGAAAGGCATTATTCCGTTTGCAAAGATGCTGAAAGAAAAATTCGGAGTGCTCTCCGCACTGACCAACGATGCAAATGCCGCAGCTGTGGGTGAAATGACCTACGGCGCAGCCCGTGGCATGAAAAATTTTATCATGATTACACTCGGAACCGGCGTCGGTAGCGGCATCGTAATCAACGGTCAATTAGTTTACGGTCATGACGGATTTGCCGGTGAACTGGGTCACACCACCATTGTTCGCAACAACGGACGCGTTTGCGGTTGCGGCAAGACAGGTTGCCTCGAGACCTACACTTCGGCTACCGGTGTTGCCCGTACGGCTCGCGAAATGCTTGAAACACGCAAAGACAGCAGTATTTTACGCAATATTCCGTTGGAGAGCATTACGTCGAAAGATGTATTTGAAGCTGCAATGAAGGGCGATGCCATTGCTCTCGAAATATTCGAATATACCGGCAAACTGCTGGGCGAAGCCTTTGCCGACTTCGTGGCATTCAGCGCTCCCGAAGCCATCATTATTTTCGGCGGTTTGGCAAAAGCCGGCGACCTGATTCTGACGCCGGTGCGCGACAATATGGAGAAAAACCTGTTGCCGATATGGAAAGGAAAGGTGAAATTGCTCTTCTCTGCCCTCAATGAAGCCGATGCGGCCGTGCTTGGAGCAAGCGCGTTGGCATGGGAACTGAAATAACAAGCCGTACGTAAGCAAGTACGCATCAAATTACACAGCCTGCGAAATAATTCGCAGGCTGTCATTTTTACTCTTTGTTTTTATGCTTTTTTACGCTATAAGACGAACTTGTTGCTCCACAACGTCCGAAAGGATTGTAACACTTCCAGTAATATGAGGTTTCACAACTCGTTAGACAAAAAATTATTATCGTATGAAAAAAGACAACCGTTTATCCTGGGGTATCACGCTGATTTTTTTCGGAGTGCTTTTTCTATTGAACCACCTGCATGTTATTCCCGACAGTGCGGCGCAATATATTTTCGAATTCCGCAACTACCCGATATATGCCGGACTCATTTTTTTGCTTACCAATAAAAACCTGACAATCGGAATCGTTCTGCTGGTCATCGGGCTCTTTCTGCGCCTATCGGACATCATCCAAATGACGCGTAATTTTTCCGAATACGTATGGCCCATCCTCCTGATAATTGCCGGAGTAATTTTGTTGTTCGGAGTCAAAAAGGGGAAACGATAATTCCGATGCCGAATACGATGACTATTGTTTGCATTGGCGCCGGCAACGTGGCTACCCATCTAGCACAAGCTTTGTACAGAGCGGGATATACTATACTGCAAATAATTAGCAGAACGGAAGCAAGCGCAGAAGCACTTGCCCGCACGGTTAACGCTCGCTGGACGAACGATCCCCAAAAAACAGAAGCAGCCGACATCTACCTCTACGCTGTAAGCGATTCGGCACTGGAAGAGGTTATCCGCAAGAATCCGCAAACGAACGGCTTACATGTTCATACCGCCGGAAGCATGTCGTTGTTGCTCTTCGAAGGGGTTAAACAACGGGGCGGCGTGCTCTATCCGTTGCAAACATTTTCGAAAGAGAAACCGGTCGACTTCAAGCAGGTTCCGCTATTCATCGAAGCCTCTACAGCCGACGATGCAAACATTCTCAAACAACTCGGATCGGACATCAGCAACAGCGTATTGGATGCCACCTCCGCCCAGCGCCGGCAGCTGCATCTGGCGGCCGTCTTTGCCTGCAATTTCACCAACCACCTCTTCGCCATTGCCAATGACCTGCTGAAGGAGTCCGGACTGCCCTTTGATGTATTGCACCCTTTAATTCGGGAAACCGTCGAAAAAATCGCTACGCTGTCGCCCCGCGAAGCCCAAACGGGACCGGCCATCCGCAAAGACGCCAACGTAATGGAAAAACATTTATTAAAGCTATCCGATCATCCGCAGTGGCAGGAGATTTATCGCCTATTATCGGAAAGCATTATGAAAAAATAATAAATGGAGAATCCTTGATAAAGCAAATGCCGGAGGTGATTAACTTCCGGCATTTGCTTTACTTATTCACCTCAAATTCCAGCACCTCTTCCTCTGACTGCTCTTCTAAGTAGTGAATCAGCGGCCGGGAGACATTGATCGCTTTGCTACGGGCGAATAGTTTAATGTTCAGATTATTTGCCTCATCTTTCACATTGAAGAATAGCGACGTGCGACCGGTAACCGACTGGTCGAATGCAAGGGCTTTCAGGTCGCTGATCAGGTCGTCGGAAAGGTGGTTGATATCGATACCGATATTGAGCGACTTGATAAGCGTTCCCTTCACATTGTGCAACTCCTCTATTTTCGAAATTTTGAACTCCCAGATCACCGGTTCGTCGGGATTGCGCTCTTTCTTGAACTTCCAGTCGGAGCCGCGCTCTTTGACCGAGCCGCGCAGGCAGACGAAAAGGTCACGAATCATGTATTTGTTGTACTCAATAAAGTCGTTGCCAAAGAGCATAAACTCGTGCGAACCGGAATAGTCCTCTATCACTAACGAACCGAAGGGACGGCCGGTTTTGGTCATACCCTGGCGGAATCCGGTGATAATACCCCCGGCCACAATCTCCCGGTTTCGCAGTGCATCGATATCTTTAAAGTCGATCATGTGGGCGTTGCACCCGTATTTCAGGTCGAGTTCGAACTCATCGAGCGGATGCGCCGAGAGGTAAATACCCACATACTCACGCTCTTTGTTAAGCCGCTCCAGCGTCGACCAGTCGGAGGCAGGCGGAATGGCTGGTTTGGCAATATCCACCTCTTCTATCCCCCCAAACAACGAATTGCTGATGGTGGCCTTGTCGTTTTGTACCTTATTGCCGTAGCGGATCAACGCGTCGAGCACCAGTTCGTCTTTGTCGTTCAACGCAAAATACTGTTCGCGTTTCACCTCGCTGAAATAATCGAAAGCTCCGGCCAGAATCAAACTCTCCACCGCTTTACGGTTACAGGCATTGAGATTGACACGTTCCAGAAAATCGAAAATACTGACAAACGGTCCGTTTTTCTCCCGCTCATTTACAATGGCCTCTACCGCACCCTCGCCAACACCTTTGATGCCGCCGAGTCCGAAACGGATTTCGCCCTTGCTGTTGGCCACAAACGTAAGGCGACTCTCGTTTACATCGGGACCCTTCACCGGAATACCCATCGCCTTACACTCATCCATAAATTTGGAGATTTCGGCAATATCGTCCTTGTTGCGGGTTAAGTTGGCTGCCATAAATTCGGCAGGGAAGTTGGCCTTCAGGTAAGCAGTCTGGTAAGCAATCCACGAATAGCAGGTAGCATGCGATTTGTTGAACGCGTAGGAGGCAAATTTCTCCCAGTCGCCCCAGATTTTCAGCACCACCTCTTCGGCATAGCCGTTTTTCTTACAACCCTCAACAAACTTCACCTTGAGGTGAGCCATCTTATCCTTCAGTTTCTTACCCATGGCCTTACGCAGGGTGTCACTCTCGCCGCGGGTAAAGTCGGCCAGCAGACGCGAGAGTAACATCACCTGTTCCTGATAGACCGTAATGCCATAGGTATCTTTCAGGTAACGCTCCATGATCGGAATATCGTAGACGATCGGTTTCCGGCCATGTTTCCGGTCGATAAAATCGGGAATGTACTCCATTGGCCCCGGACGGTAAAGAGCATTCATCGCGATCAGATCCTCGAACTGAGTAGGACGCAGCTCGCGCAGGTATTTCTGCATCCCGGCCGATTCGAACTGAAACGTTCCGGTAGTGTGTCCGCTACTGTAGAGGTCGTATGTTTTTTTGTCGTCGATAGGAATCTTATCGATATCCAGATCGATATTCCGCGATTGTTTGATATTTTTCAACGCCTCTTTAATAATGGAGAGCGTCTTCAGACCGAGGAAGTCCATCTTAATCAGCCCGACCTGTTCGATGACGGAACCTTCATACTGCGTTACCAGCAAATCCTCATCGCTCCCCTTCTCTTTTGCGGTACTCAGCGGTACAAAGTTGGTCAGGTCGTCCGACCCGATAATTACACCGCAGGCATGAACACCGGTCTGACGCACCGTACCTTCGAGCATGGCGGCATATTTGAGTGTATCCGAAAGGTTTTTGTCGCTCGACTCACGCGCAGCTTTCAGTTCGGGCACATACTGCAAACAGTTCTTCATGTTTACCTTTAATGCCTTATCGCCCACATCGGGCAAGCGGTCGGGAATCAGTTTGGTAAGACGGTTGGCCTCCTGCAACGGCAAATTTTGCACCCGTGCCACATCCTTGATACTCGATTTGGTGGCCATCGTACCGTAGGTGATAATGTGCGCCACCTTCTCTTTGCCGTATTTATCAGTTACCCACCGCAACACGTCTCCGCGCCCGTCATCATCGAAGTCGATATCGATATCGGGCATCGAAATACGATCGGGATTCAGGAACCGCTCGAACAGCAGGTCGTATTTAATCGGGTCGATATCCGTAATTTTCAAGCAATAGGCAACGGCCGATCCGGCAGCCGATCCACGTCCCGGACCGACGGAAACGCCCATATCGCGGGCCGACTGAATAAAATCCTGCACGATAAGAAAATATCCCGGAAAACCCATCGTTTTCATCACGTCCAGCTCAAACTCGATTCGTTCGAGCGCTTCGCCCTGTATCGGATCGCCGTAACGTTCTTTGGCACCTTTGAATGTAAGCTCGCGCAGATAGTCCGACTCAAACTTGATACGAATCACCTTATCGTAGCCGCCCAATTTATCGAAACGGTCGCCAAATTCGTCTCTCAATTTTTCTTCCGAAAATTGTTCACGATAAGCCTGCTCCGAACCAAAAGTTTCAGGAATCGGGAACATCGGCATCAACGCGTCCGAGTCGATATCGTACGCTTCTACCTTGGCTGCAATCTCTACCGTATTTTGTAACGCTTCGGGAACATCCGAAAAAATAGCCGCCATCTCGTCCGGCGTTTTCAACCACTCCTGTTTGGTATAGCGCATACGGTTCGGATCATTGAAATCCTTGCCTGTACTCAAACAGATCAGCCGGTCGTGTCCTTCGGCATGTTCCTGATTGACAAAGTGGACGTCATTGGCAGCAATCACCTTGGTATGCGTCTTTTCAGCCAGCTCCAGCAACCGGGCATTCACAATCTGCTGCTTCTCATATACCTCCATCGCCTGAGGCACATCGGTTTTATGCCGCTGCAGTTCCAGATAAAAATCATCACCGAAACGCTCCTTAAACCACAGGATCGATTGTTCGGCGCCATCTATATCGCCGGATAAAATCTTTTGCGGAATTTCCCCACCGAGGCAGGCCGTGCTTACAATCAGTCCTTCTTTATATTTGTCCAGAATATCCTTGTCGATACGGGGACGGTAGTAGTAACCGTCGATCCACGCAGCAGAGATCAGCTTACACAGGTTTTGATACCCTTTCTTGTTCTTTGCCAGCAAAATAAGATGATGTCCGCTTCCGTCCTCTTTGGTCGACTTATCGAGACGGGTTCGGCGGGCGACATACGTTTCGCACCCCAGAATAGGTTTGAAGATGTGCGACTTGCAATCGTCAATTTTCGACTGCAAAACAGCAATCTCATTTTCAACGCCTCCTCCCTGCGCTCTCAAATCTTCTATCTGTGCTTTCAGCTGCTTAATCTCGTCCTTAACCTTCCCGTTCTTTTTATTGGCATAATCGAAAAGCTCTTTGATGCCGAACATCGTTCCATGATCGGTCAGGGCAAGAGCATTCATGCCGTTAGCCACCGCTTTATCGACCAGTTCGTTCACTTTCGACATTCCGTCGAGAATAGAATAGTGAGAGTGGACGTGCAGATGCACAAATTTATTCATATAGCTAAAGATGAATTATTTAAAAAGTAAGTATTGGAAAACGCCGAAACGGTATTTCCCGATTCAAAGTTACAAAAAAGGATGCTTATCGTGGGTGACGGCAAGAATAAATTTTCCTGTTTATTCCGGTTGAAACAGAAAAATAAACGACACAAGTCAACGGGAATCTATTTTCGGAAAATAGCGTGTACGATTCGGTTCCACTCACGTTTCAGCTGAATCAAAATCCAGCGTTCGCTGCGGTGAAGGCGTTCGAATTTATAGTGAGATGGGTGCAAGCTGCTGAAACGTTCTTCTGCATTATCGGCTTGTTCATATTGTTCGGGATACGCCACCAGAACATTATGCTCGTTATCCGACTGAATGGAATTCGCCACAAGATTATCAAACATCTCATCGAAAGAGATCGCTTTCGGACGAGCCGCAAAAAACACACACATATCGTCTCCGGCAATTTTCTCCGACAAAGGATTCAACTCTTCGACGGCATGATACAGAAAAAACTCAATCGAAATTCCATGATGTGGATTACGATGATGCATAACAATGGCTCTGGTTTCGGGAGTAGCATAAAACAAAACCGGCACATGCAGTTTTCGTGCCAGATTACCGACATGCTCGATGCAACGCATAAATCCCACCTCCAACTCCGCCTTGCGAGGCAAAATAACCACCAACCGGGCGGTTTTTTTTAGATGAAAAACCGGCTTATAAATAAACAACGAACAACTAACCCCTTTCAGCAACATCTCAGTCATCAGTCCGAAGAGTGTATCTCGTGTTTTCAGCTTTTGGTGCAATCCAATCACTACATCCGTAATGGCATACTCTTTAGCCGAATAGAGAATTCCGCTCGCCACATTCACGTCGTACCGCGAAATACGTTCCACCCACTGATCGGAAACAGATGCCACCTTCGCCGCCTGTTGCAACAACCGGTTCCCCTGCTCCAACTGTACCTCATCGTTATCGTTCACCACGCGCAAGGCATATAAATCTTCCTTCGATCGGGAATTCTTCATCGCAACCGACAACTCTACCAGATGATCGAGCGTATGCGGATTGGCAACCGTAAACATTATCCGTTCGCGCCGTTTTCCCTCCGCAGCGGAATCATCGGACAAACGTCCGCCGGACAATATCCGCCGTGCCGACTCTTCCGTCACCAACATACTGATAGTTCCCGAGAACAAAATCATAAACACGGAACCCGCCATCACACTATCAGGAAGAAGGTGCAACCCGTCAGGTAACGTGATGGTATAGCCGATCATGATTGTAACCAGTGCGATACCGGCCTGTCCATTGCTAAGGCCGAACAACATTTGCCGCTCGTTGCGATTCATCGAAAATGTTTTCTGAGTCAGCAACGCGACAATCCATTTGGAACAAACGGGCACTACAACCATCACCACAGCCACCAGAATAGCTTCAAACCCGGATCCGAGCACCCGGAAGTTGATGGCCATTCCCATAGAAATAAGGAAAAATGGAATAAAAAGTGCATTCCCCACAAATTCCAACCGGTTCATCAACGGAGATATTTTCGGAATAAGCTTGTTGATAGATATGCCGACCATAAATGCTCCCACAACTCCTTCCAAACCAGCAACCTGGGCAAAGAAAGCCCCGAAAAATACCAACGACAATACAAAAATATATTGCAACACGCTATCTTCAAAACGTTTGAAAAACGAATGCGCTATTTTAGGGAACAACCACAAAACTACCAGCGCAAATAAAGCCATCTTAACGCTTTCCAAGAACCAGACCGTATTGTTTTTCAAGAGCGCAAACTGATTGGATACCAATGTCAGAATCACCAAAGATGCCGTAACGGTAACAATACTGCTCACCGTTGCAATTTTGACTGGACGCCGCGCTCCCAGGCCAAAACGACTTACAACCGGATATGCCACCATTGTGTGCGTAGCATATATGCCGGCTAGCAACACCGACGTAGCAAAACTAAAATGTAGCAGGTAAATACCGGACAAAAGACCCAACAACAATGCCACGGCAAAGGAATAAAAGCCAAACACCCCTCCTTTAATCCGGTTTTTCTTTAAATCGTTGATCTCAATAGAAACCCCCGACATGAAAACCACATAAAGCAAACCCACATTCCCAAAGAGGTGAAAACTATCGTCATTCGAAAGCACGTTGAATCCGGAAGGACCCAGCGCAATACCGGCCAGCACCAAACCCACCAGTGGAGGCACCCTCAAACGATTGAGCAGCAAGGGAGAGAAAAGTATCACCAACAACACGACAGCGAATATCAGCGTTGGGCTACTTAAGGGCAATATAAATGGAGATGCCGTGTGCATTCTAATGGTACAATTACAATTAGAGACAGATTCGCCAGAAAGGCGACCGCTAGGGGCAAATATACAAAAAGTTTGAGACAATCGGAGACCGAACGCCTCATTGTTAATTTCCAAGTTTCCTCAAATATTTCCGTACCTTTGCACTCCGAAAACAAAGACCTCAACCACTCTGCTAATTAGCTAACAGGCAGACTTAAAAACAGAGCTTATGGCTGCACAACCATACATCTACGAACTCACAATGAAAGTTCGCGACTACGAATGTGATCTTCAGGGAATTGTCAACAATGCCAATTACCAGCACTATTTCGAACATACCCGCCACGAATTTCTTTTGACCCGGGGAGTAAGTTTCTCCGAACTGCACAATCAGGGAATTGATGCCGTGGTGGTTCGCCTTGACATGGCTTTCAAGTCATCATTGCGACCAACGGAAGAATTTATCTCCAAACTCTATCTGAAAAAAGAAGGAATCCGTTATGTTTTTTATCAGGCGATCTATCGCCTGTCGGATAACCGCTTATGCATTACGGCAAAAGTAGACAATGCCATACTGATTAACGGCAAACTGGGCTATTGCGAAGCGCTGGACAAAATTGTGGAAGAATGCGAACAAAAAAAACACAATGAACAAATGAGGTACGATCAAAAAGGGCTTCCGAAGAAACTGGCTTTGTACCGGAGGTAAGGTTCAATGTGACGACGTCGTTTTTCTTCGAAAATATCAGCTACCGTAATCATAATTCCCGTGTCGTAAATATTGGCAAATTCCTGATTTATACCGGTTCCAAATGTTTTCATCGTAGGAGAAAGGCCTATATATGCATTAATCAATGCCGGAATATTTACTCCAAGCCGACGGACTTCAAGGTTCAATTTGCGGTAATTATCCTTAAATGTCTTCTCGTGAAAAAAAGCATCGTATTGTTGCATCTTGGACTCCGAAGGACGAAAATCGTCCTCTTTTAGAGCTACCAATCCTTCATCGTCATTGAAATAACGATACATAAAATAGAGGATCATATCACGGGCTTCGGCATTAAAATCAGGATAGATAGTCACCTTGCCAATGAGATATTCCGTTTGCTCTTCCGTTGCAAGTGCCCCCAGACCATCCCAGAGATTATCCAATGCAAACAAACTTTTGGCTCCTCTATGCGACGATTGATAGGCCGGTTGAACAAAGGCCCGACCCAAATCGATGGTTTTGGGTAAATATTCGGCAATAAATTTGGGAGAAAAATGAAACATATGCGAAGTAACGGCAATAGGTTGTCCACCAGTGTCAAACTTCATATCTTGCCCGTGTAGAAACCGATAACCGCCCATAATCTCTTTTTCTTCCTCGTTCCACACAATCAGTTGGCGGTACGGTTCTTCCATGGTGTCAAACTCGTCCATATCCATTTCAAGGCCGGTTCCACCGCCGGAAGAACGAAAGGAAAGTTCGCGCAAACGACCAATTTCCCGCATCACATGGGGTGAATCGTGAGCCGTAACGACATAAATATGATTATTGGCTTTGTTGGTAGGACGCAGAAGCTTGTCAGCCGTCAATTCATTTAGAAGCAGTTCCGTGTCTACAGGAGGAATAATTTCAATCATATGTTTAGTAAAAAAACCGGACAAAAGTAAACATAATTATCGAACAATCTGACAGAGAGAGTACATTAATTTTTTGTTGCATACACAAGTACAACCTCTTCTTCGACACAAAGTTTTCACAAAACAAACTCAAAAACCTGCAAAACAAAGCAATACACAATATCCACTAATTGTCAACGAATTATGACGATATTGTTAAGATCTCGATTTTAAGAATTCCAATAAAAGTTGTTGAAAAAGTGTTGGAAACTATTCATAGTGTTTTAAAGTGGGGAATTGTGGGGCAATAAAAAATTATATCTATCTTTACATCATCTTATGTAGTTTAGAACCAACATGTCCGTTTTTATAGGAAATAGTGATGCAAAAGCCGATGTAAAGGGCAGAATCTTCATTCCGGCTCATTATCGCAGAGCGCTTCAGGAAGGCGAAAACAACCGTCTCGTGATGCGAAAAGATCCCTACAGCAACAGTCTTATGCTTTACCCGGAAACGGTGTGGACCCAGAAATTAGCGACTCTGCAAAACGGGCTCGACGAGTGGAATCCGAAACACCAAATTGTTTTGATGCAATTCGCTTCGGAAGCCGAATGGCTCGATATCGACTCACAGGGACGGGTTCTTATTCCGAAAAAACACCTTCAATTGATTGGCGCCGGCAACGAAGTTCAGTTCGTCGGGATGCTCGACACCTTCTCCTTATGGGCAAAGGGCAATTTCGAAAAAGCGAAACTAACTCCCGAAGAATTTACCAATCAACTGCAGCAAATTATGTCGAAACCAAAGGAATAATTCGCCAAATATCCTATTATGAACGCATACCACATACCTGCACTATTGCACGAAACCATTGACGGATTGCACATTCGCCAGGATGGAGTGTATGTTGACGTCACTTTCGGAGGAGGTGGACATTCCCGAGAGATACTCAATCATCTCGGCAAAAACGGAAAACTACTTGGCTTCGATCAGGACGAAGAGGCCTACAACAACCGTCCTGACGATGAGCGTTTCATCTTTGTGCGCAGCAATTTTCGTCACATTACCAATTTTCTTAAGTACCACGGCGTAGAACAGGTCGACGGCATTCTTGCCGATTTAGGGGTGTCGTCGCACCATTTCGATAGCGCCGACCGGGGCTTCTCCTTTCGCTTCGATGGCAACCTCGATATGCGGATGAACAAAAAAGCCACCCTCAGCGCCGAACAAATCATCAACACCTATTCCGAAGAAAAATTGGCAGACCTCTTCTACAACTACGGAGAGTTGAACAATGCCCGCAAACTTGCCTCTGCCATAGCAAAGGCCAGAGCCCAAAATAAAATCACTACGATCAACCAACTGCTGGAGATACTGCAACCGTTTTTTAAATTCGAACGCGAGAAAAAGGATCTGGCCAAAGCATTTCAGGCCATCCGCATTGAAGTGAACGACGAAATGAGTACGTTGAAAGAGTTGCTCATGCAGGTACCTGGACTGCTAAAACCGGGCGGGCGACTGGCGGTGATAACGTATCACTCGCTCGAAGACCGCATGGTGAAGAATTTTATCCGTAGCGGCAACATGGAGGGAAAGTTGCAAAAAGATTTTTACGGAAACATTCAGGCTCCGCTCAAAGCCATTAACAATAAACCGATTGTGCCGACCGACGACGAAGTACAAACAAACCCGCGGGCACGAAGCGCCAAATTAAGAGTAGCCGAAAAAGTGAATAAATAGGAGAAAGAGAAAGATGGAATCAACCGAAATGCAATCACAACCCAACGAAGCGGGAACTGAAACCTCAAAAAAGAGAGGTTTTCGTCAATGGATGAATGGAGATATTCTGACTACCGAATTTGTCCGGAGTCAGGTTTTTCTTTTCCTTCTGTTTTGTGTCATTGCCATATTTTACATCGACAACCGCTTTGCCTGCGAGCAACAGATTGTAAAAATCAACCGATTGAAAGAGCAACTCACCAATGCAAAATACGAAGCGCTCACCACTTCGTCCATTCTGATGCAGATCAGTCGGCAATCGCAGGTAAGCACGGAAGTAACCAGCAAAGGCATCGATCTGCAGCCATCTTCAGAACCTGCCATAAAAGTAGACGAAAATGAACAATGATCGCCGTGACATATTGCTTCGGTTCGGTATCGTGTACGTAGTGATACTGGCAGTAGCAGCCGCTATCGTATTCAAAATAATAGACATACAGGTATTTGAGCGCCCGATCTGGATGAAACTCGCCTCGCGACTCACTCAGGCCGACAGAGAAGCTCCCGCCACCCGGGGCAACATTTTTGCCGCCGATGGAGAGCTATTGGCCAGCACTTTGCCAAAATATTACCTCTACATGGACATGCGTGCCGACGCGCTGCACGACACCTTGAAGAATCACGAGAAGTCCCTTTTCAGCGAAAAAGTAGACTCTTTGGCCACCGCCCTTTCGCGAAAACTGGGTGACAAATCGAAAGACGAATACAAACGAAGCCTTATCAATGCCTACAAAAGAGTTGACAAACGCTTCTTGATCTACCCTTATTTGGTCTCTTTCTCCGACATGCAACAAATTAGGAAATTCCCGTTATTCAACATGGGGAAAATCAAAAGCGGTCTGTGCGAAGAGGTATATGCCCGTCGTGTTCGTCCGTTTGGCGACCTCGGTAGCCGCACCATCGGCGATATTTACGGCGACGGAGCTCGCGGAGGTAAAAATGGCATCGAACTTGCATTCGATTCGATTTTGAAAGGCAAATCCGGGGTTTTCTCCCGACAACGCATTGCAGGCCGGTGGGAAAACGTGGTAGCAGTTGCTCCCGACAACGGTGCAGATATTTATACTACACTCGACGTTTCCATTCAGGACATTACAGAAAGTTCGCTCCTCAGAGAACTGACCGCACTGCAAGCCAACGAAGGATGCGCGGTAGTAATGGAGGTAAATACGGGTGAAATCAAGGCGGTAGCCAACCTGAGCCGTCTGCCGGACGGGAGCTATGCCGAGCGTCGCAACGAAGCATTTGCCGATCAGGGAGAACCCGGATCGACCTTCAAAGTAGCCTCTGTTATGGCAGCACTCGACGATGGTTTACTATCGGAAAACGATACCATCGATACCGGCAACGGACTTTACTCGTTTTTCGGGCAAATAATGAAAGATCACAATGCAAATCGTGGTGGTTATCATAAAATTTCAGTGGCTCAAGCCATCTGGTATTCATCAAATGTCGGTGTATCTCGAGCCATCTACAATGCCTACAAAAACAATCCGGCTGCATTTGTCGACAAGCTTTATAGCATGAAGCTCAATCAGAAAATGCACTTCGACATTCCCGGCTCAGGAACACCTCACATCAAGCATCCGAACGACAAACATTCAATTTGGTCAAACACCACGTTACCATGGATGTCAATAGGATATGAAATAGGAATGCCCCCTATTTACACGCTGGCTTTTTACAATGCTATCGCCAATGGAGGAAAAATGATTCGTCCGTTTTTGGTCAAATCGATCCAACGGGATGGTAAAGTAATCAAATCGTTTACAACCGAAACCATTAACGAAGCTATCTGCAAACCGACAACCTTAACAAAAATCAGATCGATGCTTGAAGGGGTTGTAAAATACGGAACAGGTAAGAGCGTTGCATCGCCCTACGTTCAAATAGCCGGGAAGTCGGGTACCGCGCAAATCTCGAAAGGAAGTGCCGGTTACAAATCGAACGGAGTTACCCATCAGGTATCATTTTGTGGCTATTTTCCTGCCAACAATCCGCGCTACACCGTTATATGTGTCATTCGCGAACCCCAAATCGGAGCTGCTTCCGGCGGTCACATGTCAGGAGCGGTTGTAAAAAGCATTGCCGAACTGGTGTATGCAAAAAAAATTACGGTAAAGCCTCAGGAAATTCCAAGAATTGCAAACTTGCCTAAGATTCCGAATGTAAAAGGCGGTAATTACGCCGAAGTGCAGACGGTACTCTCTCGGTTGGCAATCAATTTTATGGGAGACAAAGGCAGCAACCCATGGATTCAGACCCTATCGGATGCCAACAGTGTACAGATACGCCCAATGAACCGCACTCCCAATACCATTCCAAATGTTGTTGGATTAGGGGCTAAAGATGCTGTATATTTGCTGGAAAATATCGGATTGCGGGCACAATTAATTGGTCGGGGAAAAGTAATTACACAATCGCTAACAGCAGGAGCTTATCCGTACAAAGGACAAACGATCGTACTTACATTGCAATAAATCGTTTATATCGAAACAGAACAAAATACAAATGAAATTATCATCTCTTATTCAGTCGGTGAAAGTTATCCAAACGACAGGATCGACCGACCTTGAAATTAGTAACATCCAATTCGATTCACGCAAAGTAACCGGAGGTTCTCTGTTTGTCGCCACGCGCGGCACAGCAACCGACGGACATCAATATATCGGAAAAGCAATAGAACAGGGCGCACTCGCCATCGTATGCGAAGAGCTTCCCGCTACCCAGACCGACAAGACTACCTTTATCCTTACCGATAACAGTTCGGAAGCATTGGGACAAATTGCCCATGCCTGGTTTGGCAACCCTTCGGCTAAACTGACATTAGTCGGCGTAACGGGTACCAACGGCAAAACAACCACTGCCACATTATTATATCAGCTCTTCCGTAAATTCGGACACAAAAGCGGATTGCTTTCAACCGTTTGCAATTACATCGACGAACGCCCCATAGAGGCAACCCACACCACTCCCGATCCGATTGAGTTGAACAAACTACTGGCCGAAATGGTTTCCGAAGAATGCGAATATGCTTTTATGGAGGTAAGCTCCCACTCCATCGATCAACGCCGTATTGCCGGATTACAGTTTGCCGGTGGCATTTTCAGCAATATCACCCGCGATCATATCGATTACCATAAAACCTTCGAGGCTTACCTCAAAGCAAAAAAACGGTTTTTCGACGATCTGCCCGAAACGGCCTTTGCGCTCACCAATCTCGATGACAAAAACGGAATGGTGATGCTTCAAAATACAAAAGCGAGCAAAAAAACATATTCGACACGAACACTAGCCGACTTCAGAGGTAAAATTATTGAAGAAAATTTCGACGGGATGGTGCTTCACATGAACGATACGGAAGTAGCGGTTCCTTTTATCGGCCGGTTTAACGTATCCAACCTGTTGGCGGTATTTGGTACGGCGGTCTTGTTGGGTTGCAACGAACACGAAGTATTGGTTCATTTGAGCAGCCTGCATCCGGTATCCGGTCGTTTCGAAGCATTGCGCTCGCCAAACGGCTTTACGGCAATTGTCGATTACGCGCACACCCCGGATGCCTTGAAAAATGTATTGGGCACCATCAACGATATTGTGAATGGCAAGAGTGAGGTAATTACGGTAGTCGGCTGTGGTGGTAACCGCGACAAAGGCAAGCGTCCGATGATGGCGCGCGAAGCTGTTAGTGCCAGCAACAAAGTGATATTCACCTCCGACAATCCACGCGATGAAGAGCCGATGGATATTCTCAACGACATGCTGGCCGGCCTGACTGACGATGAAAAAAAAGGCACTCTGACCATCCCCGACCGAGAGCAGGCAATCCGTACGGCTTGCATGTTGGCAAAAAAAGGAGATGTTGTTCTCATTGCCGGTAAGGGTCACGAAGATTATCAGATTGTAAAAGGTGTAAAACACCATTTCGACGACAAAGAGGTCGTCCGTTCATTCTTTGTTTCAATGCAATAATACACCATAATCCCACCTATCAAAACCTAACCAAATGTTGTACTATTTATTTCAATATCTCCACGAATTGCACGTTCCGGGGTCCGGCATGTTCGGATTTATCTCTTTTCGTGCCGGCATGGCGTTCATCTTCTCGTTGTTGATAGCTACGCTAATCGGACGTCGCATCATCATGTACCTTCAGAAAAAACAAATCGGAGAGACCATCCGCGATATGGGACTGGAGGGTCAGCTGGCCAAAAAGGGCACTCCGACAATGGGAGGTATCATCATTATCATTGCTATTCTGATACCGGTCTTGCTGTTCGGTATTTTGCATAATGTCTATACCATATTGATGATCATCTCCACCATTTGGTTGGGTTGCATCGGCTTTTTGGACGACTATATCAAAGTGTTCCGCAAGAACAAAGAGGGGCTTCAGGGACGTTTTAAAATCATAGGTCAAATCGGACTCGGACTGATTGTAGGCCTCACTTTATATCTCAGTCCGCAGGTTGTAATGCGTGAGAATGTAGGAGTTAAATATACCGGACAGGCAGAAGAGGTGGTTTTGTACCGTAACTACGATTTCAAATCGACACAGACTACCATTCCTTTTCTAAAGAATCACAACTTCGACTATGCCCGCCCGTTCCGCGCGCTGGGCGATCAGGCTCAAACCTGGGGCTGGATACTCTTCATTCTGGTCACCATATTTATTGTTACCGCCGTATCGAACGGATCGAACATGACCGATGGTCTTGATGGGCTGGCGACCGGCTCCTCGGCCATCATTGGGGTCACGCTCGGCATATTGGCGTACCTGTCGAGCAATATCAACTACGCCTCCTACCTCAACATTATGTATATTCCCAACGCGGGCGAACTGGTAGTCTTCGCGGCAGCATTCATCGGTGCAACGGTAGGTTTCTTATGGTACAATGCCTTTCCCGCGCAGGTATTTATGGGAGATACCGGTAGTTTGACCATCGGTGGCATCATTGCCGTATTCGCAATCATCATTCACAAAGAGCTTTTAATTCCAATTTTGTGCGGAATCTTCTTAGTCGAAAATTTATCGGTTATGATTCAGGTGGCACATTTCAAGCGAACCAAACGAAAATATGGCGAAGGCCGGCGAATATTCAAGATGGCGCCACTACATCACCATTTTCAAAAAGCCGGCAATTCAGGCATTCAGGCGCTGATTCAACGTCCGTATCAACCTATTCCCGAATCTAAAATTGTCATCCGCTTCTGGATGGTAGGCCTAATACTCGCAGCATTGACCATCATCACCCTGAAGATGAGATAAAACGCACAAAATACATTGTAAATTCACTGCCATGGCAAAAAAAATAGTTGTATTGGGAGCTGCTGAAAGTGGCATCGGAGCAGCAGTTCTGGCACAAAAAGAGGGATTCGACATCTTCGTATCCGATTTTGGAAAGATCAAACCCGAGTATAAGGAGATGCTGGAAAAATACCACATTGCCTGGGAAGAGGGCGCTCACACCGAAAGCATCGTACTTGCAGCCGACGAAATAATCAAAAGCCCGGGAATTCCCGAAAAAGCGCCCATCATTAAAAAACTCCGTGGGTTGGGTACTCCGATCATTTCCGAAATAGAATTTGCCAAACGGTATACCAACGCAAAAATGATCTGCATCACGGGTAGTAATGGTAAAACCACCACTACCTCGTTGATTTATCACATTTTGGAAAATGCCGGATTAAACGTGGGATTGGCCGGAAACATCGGTAAAAGTCTCGCCTGGCAGGTAGCCGAATGCAATTACGACTATTATGTGGTAGAGCTGAGCAGCTTCCAGTTGGATGGCATGTACAACTTCAAGGCCGATGTTGCCATTTTATTGAATATCACCCCCGATCACCTCGATCGCTACGATTATAAATTTCAGAATTACATCGACTCCAAATTTCGTATTATCCAGAACCAGACAGCCGAAGATGCTTTCATCTACTGGAACGACGATCCCGTAATCACCGCCGAGCTGGAAAAGAGAGATATTGCCTCCAACTGCGTACCTTTCGCGCTGGAGAAGAAAGCCGATGAAAAAGCATATATTCAGAATAGCAATATCGTATTCAACATTAACGATCCGTTTTCTATTCCGCAGGGAGAATTGGCAATTCAGGGCGTTCACAACCTCTACAATTCGATGGCAGCAGGCTTAGCCGCCGACATCATCAATGTCAAAAACGAGGTAATCCGCCAGTCATTCAGCAATTTTCAGGGAGTAGAACATCGATTGGAATATGTAGCAACTGTACGCGGTATACGGTTTATCAACGACTCCAAAGCCACGAATGTAAATTCGTGTTGGTATGCACTTCAAAGCATGACAACCCCGGTCATTCTGATTCTGGGCGGCACCGACAAAGGAAACGACTATACCGAAATAGAAGAGCTCGTCCGGCAGAAAGCGCACACGCTCATTTTCATGGGTCTGGATAACCACAAACTACATGATTTCTTCGATAAAATGGCCAAAAAGACATTCGATGTACAGTCAATAGAAACGGCAGTAAAAACGGCTTACGAAAATGGAGCCAAAGGAGATACTGTTTTACTATCGCCCTGTTGCGCAAGCTTCGATCTTTTCCAGAACTATGAAGATCGGGGTACTCAATTTAAAGAACACGTACGAAAACTCTAAACAATCAATTCCTCGATTATGCTCATGTACTATTCAAAAAAAAGAATTGCCAAATGGGAATTCTGGCACAACAAAGGGAAATGGCCGTTTTGCATCACAGTCGGCCTCAGCATCGGTTTTACTATCTATGCCATGTTTCTGGTTCTGTTTCTGGTCTCCGGCCATTCGCTTTCCATCGGAAGAATGATAGGAGCCACTCTGACTATTGCATTGGGAGGCACGGTTATCGGATGGATGGCTTGGTACGAAAACGAAGAAAAATATGAAAAGTGGCTCCGGGAGCACAAGAAAAAACAAAAATAAATCGATTAAACCGTACTTGGTATGCGTGATTTCCTAAAAAAATATTTTCAGGGCGATTCGGTTATATGGACAGTATTTTTTCTGCTCTGCATGATCTCTATCGTGGAACTTTACAGCGCCAGTAGTTCTCTGGCATTCAGAGCTTCCAACCATGCAGCCCCAATGCTTCGACATGCCATGTTTCTGGCGCTTGGTGCTACTATCGTTGCTGGTGTTCACATGATTAACTATAAAAGCATCAATAAGTTTGCCTACATTTTGCTAGCCATCTCAGCATTAGCATTGGTATATGCTCTGTTAAAAGGGGTGAATGCCAACGATGCCAAACGTTGGATCGGAGTAGGCGGTATTCAGTTCCAACCTTCGGAATTTGCCAAAATATCTCTTCTAGTGGTAGTTGCCGACCTCATTGCCAAAGCAAAAAACGCTCAGGATCTCAACAAATCGTTTATAAAAATCGTTGTGGTCACGGTCGTAATCTGTGGTCTAATTTGTCTTGAAAACCTGTCAACCGCAGGTATTCTGTTTGGAGTTGTCTTTCTAATGATGGTCATCGGCCGTGTTCCCTTCAAGAAATTAGGAATGCTATTGGCAGGCATCGGCGTTGCTATATTGCTCTTAATCGCAGTTATGCATATTGTACCAGAAAGTCATCGGCCGAAAGCATTTAACCGTTACTACACCTGGGAAAACCGTATTTCTCGCTTTCTCCAGCACAACAAAACAGACAAAGATAAGTACGTAATTACCGACGAAAATTATCAGGTCATGCACGGACAAATTGCTATTGCCCGTGGTGGCGTTATCGGAGTATTTCCGGGTAATAGTCTCGAACGCAACTATCTGCCGCAAGCCTACGCCGACTACATTTATGCCATTATCGTAGAAGAAACAGGTCTTCTTGGCGGAATATTTGTGATGGCACTTTATCTTTTCCTGTTGTTCCGAGCGGGACAAATAGCCTGGCGCTGCAACGATCCTTACCCCTCGTTACTGGTCATCGGACTTACGCTGATGATTGTCATTCAAGCAATGGTAAGTATGGGTGTCACCGTGCATCTTGGCCCTGTTACCGGCCAACCTTTACCTATCATCAGCCGTGGAGGAACATCTATTTTGGTTACCAGCGTCTACTTTGGAATTATTCTGAGCGTAACCCGTTATTTCAAAAAGGGGAAACAGAAGAATGATTCGTCAGAAACAAATACAATAGCAAATGAATCAGCCCAATAAATTTATCATAAGCGGAGGCGGCACCGGAGGTCATATTTTTCCGGCCATTGCCATTGCCAATGCATTAAAAGCAAAAGTAGAAAATGCTCAAATTCTCTTCATCGGAGCTGAAGGCCGGATGGAGATGGAAAAGGTACCTGCCGCCGGTTATCCGATTATCGGACTTCCCATCCGGGGTTTCGACCGTAAAAACATGTTGCGCAACGTAAAAACGCTCTATCTACTTGCCAAATCGATGTATAGGGCTCGAAAAATTGTAAAAGACTTTGCACCCAATGCGGTTATCGGAGTAGGCGGATATGCCAGCGGCCCCACATTGAAAGTCGCATCACAACTCAACATTCCGGTCATCGTGCAAGAGCAGAACTCTTTTGCCGGAGTTACCAACAAACTTTTGTCCGACAAAGCTGCTTGTTTCTGTGTGGCTTATGAGGGTATGGAGCGATTCTTCCCCAAAGAAAAAATTATTCTAACGGGCAATCCTATCCGCCAGGATCTCCAACTCGATCCGAATAAAAAAGAAGACGCTTACCGGTTCTTCAACCTCGATCCCGCCAAGAAGACTCTACTGGTCATCGGAGGAAGCCTTGGTGCACGCACTCTAAACCAAAGCTTACTCAAACATCTTGATTTATTGGTACAATCAGATATACAGGTCATTTGGCAAGCTGGAAAGATTTATATTGAAAGTCTTCGTGCGTTAGCAACACCCCATCTCAACAAAAATATTATCTTGACTGATTTTGTTGCCCGAATGGATTATGCCTACGCTATTGCCAACCTGGTCATTTCACGCGCAGGAGCTAGCTCCATTTCGGAGCTTTGTCTACTTGGTAAACCTTCGATATTGGTTCCTTCGCCCAACGTGGCAGAAGATCATCAAACGCACAATGCCCTGGCGCTGGTCAATAAAGATGCTGCGATAATGATTAAAGACGTTGAGGCCAAAGAAGCACTTATTCCGGAGGCTCTCAAACTTATTAAAAACCATCTCCGACTAGAGCAGCTCGCAACGAACAGTATGAATCTGGCACAAAAAGATTCGGCGGCACGCATTGCGGATGAAATATTGAAAAGAGCAAAATAGCTCCGAATTGGACGATAAAATGAAAAGGGCAATTCCATATCAGGAATTGCCCTTTTCATTTTATTCCTCTTTTGTCTCTTTCTGTGGAAAAATGACCGATGCCAGTATGCTAATGCCCAAAATACCTACGACTGCCAATAAAGAAGGTCCTGTAGCAATGTGAATATGCAAGATCCCCAAAAGCATTTTCACGCCGATGAATGTCAGTAAGACTGCCAGCCCGATCTTCAAGTAATGGAAAAGATTCATCACATTTGATATGAGGAAGAACAGCGACCTTAAACCAAGAATTGCACAGATATTGGACGCAAACACAATATACGGATCCTTGGTGACCGAAAATATAGCCGGAACAGAATCGACGGCAAACAACACGTCGGAAAATTCAACCACAAAAACAACCAGAAGTAACGGGGTAATCATGCGTTTGCCATCAATATGAGTAAAGAAATGATCCTTTACAAAATGAGGATGTACCGCAAAATATTTTGAAGCAAGACGTACAACCGGATGTTTGGACACATTGATCTTCTCCTCCTTATCCTTATCGATGTACATTTTGATCCCCGTAAATATCAGTAATGCCCCAAAGATCCACATGATCCATTCAAAACGTTGAATCAAAGCTGCACTGAGGAAAATAAAGATAAACCGCATAATTATTGCTCCCAGAATGCCCCAGAACAACACTCGGTGATAATACGCTTTCGGCACGCTAAAGCTCATAAAAATCATAATAATCACAAAGATATTATCTACGGAAAGAGCATATTCAATGAGGTAACCCGTAAGAAATTCGAGTGATAACGCTTTTCTGTAAACACTCAGATTGGCATCCAGATCTAACGTCGGATTCAAGTTCAATCCATGTCCATGCAGTTGATTGATATCCTGCAATCTAGAAAATGAATCCACACTATGAATCATATCTCCGTATGCCCCGATAAATAAATAAATGCATAGAGACAAGATAGTCCACACCACTGTCCAAATAGTAGCCTCTTTAAAAGAGACCTCGTGACTTTTCCGATTGAAAATACCCAGATCAATTGCCAATACAACAAAAATCAGAGAAAGAAAGCCTATAAAAAAAATCAGTTCGTGACCGCTCATTATAAAGTAAAATAATTTATTTTTTAAAAACAAGATAAACAGCACCCACCATGAGCAACATGGCAAGAATATGATTCCATCGCACGTCTATTCTAAAGACAATAATGGAAAATACGATAAAAACTGAGAGAGTTACTACCTCCTGAATGACTTTCAACTGCATTAACGAAAACGAACCGCCATTACCCTGAAATCCAATCCGATTGGCTGGTACCTGAAAACAGTATTCAAAAAAGGCAATACCCCAGCTAATCAATATAACAACAAACAAAGGCAATGACCCGAACCAAGAAAATTCGCGCATACGCAGATGTCCATACCAAGCCATTGTCATAAAAATATTTGAAATAACAAGCAAGCTGACCGTTGCTACACCATTATACATTTCGATGATATTAAGCCGATTAGTTTGCACCCTTGCTTCTCAGCAAATTAACATTTCCTTTCAGTTTGAATTTCTTTCCATCCGTTCCGGTCGCCGTAATCAAATAATAGTATACTCCCGGAGGAGCCAATCGTCCACCGACTCTACCGTCCCAGCCCTGAGCCGGATCGGTAGAAGTATACACTCTCCCTGCCCATGACGAATAAAGCAATATTTTATAGTCGCCAATAGATCGGTACGATACCCTGAACTGATCATTTTTGCCGTCCCCATTAGGAGTAAACACATTCGGAACATCGATAAATGAAGAGCTCACTATAACATTCAACGAATCAGTATACGAACAGGATCCGACACTATTGGTTACCGTCAGCAATACCTTATAAGTTCCCGTTTCATTAAAAACATACCGTAAATCCGTATCAGTATAACGTAAATAATTATTTGGGCTAACTACATTATAAATTTTCCATTCATAAAATTGCGTAACCGGTAAGTTCGCATTACTCTTCAGCGAAACATTAAGAGGCCCGGAACCTTCAAGAGTACTTATTTTACGACCCGACTCATTGGCAGCATCGCGTTCCACGATACTTCCCTCCGGATGGCATTCCACCCGTATCGCTGTGTAAGTATCCGAAGCGACAGATGCTGTTATTCCCAACAGGGTAGCATACTGATCGCCAGAGAGGGTAAAAGAGGTATCTTTATACGGAGCATCCACCTGAATGGATGAAATAGGAGCCGTTACCGTCTGCGAACGGGTAATGCCCGACCATTGACCTGAAGAATACTCCAGATCAGCATACGACAAATTAAATTGCCGTGTCAACGTCTGCTTCGAATTATTCTTGTCATAATATACCAGATCAGGAATCGTTCCCCCGAAATTCAAGGCAATACTGCTACACTTATCCGTTCCCTCAAAAACAGTCAAACTGTTCAACGACGCCAGATATTTAGAATAATCAATCACCCAAATATAATATGGAGTGCCGCCATCAACCGTCAAAATATAACCAGTGTTGTCTTCCACGGAAATTTTTGAATCAGTGCTTACAAAAGTCCCTCCGTATGTCGTCCATGAATAACTGGAAGCTGAACCCGTAAATTGCACCTGATTATCGGAGGTTATTCCATTGAAAAGAAATACGGCATCAATGTTTTTCACCGCATTACCAGTCACCTGAATATATTTTCCAGTACCAGACGCAGTAAACTGCGGGTATGCCACTATTGTTATAAGGAACAAGACGGAACTTACTACAATTCTTTTAATCATATCAGGAGATATTAAAGTCAATCGATTATTAGTCGTACGTGTACAACCAACGTGATAAGAAATAGAGAACTAAATACAAATGACAAAATTACTATTAAATTTACAATTTGGCAAAACACATTCGGTCCTCGGTAGTTTCAACAACAGAATGCAACATTTAGGTATTCAAATTTAGGAAAAACAATTCTTTAGGGGAATAAAAATTGAGTTTAGCTCTTGGTCTGTTATTTAATTTATGTTGTATTTGTTTGATTTGTTGTTGATTTAGCTGTTCAAGATTTGTTTTTTTAGGGATGTATTGTCTGATAAGTTTGTTGGTATTTTCAATTAGACCTTTTTCCCAAGCAGCATATGGGTGAGTAAAGAAGAAGCTTGTTTTGAGTTTTTTAGCGATAGTCTGATGATCCGCAAATTCAGTTCCGTTATCTCCGGTTATTGTATGGACGCTGTTTATGTATGCGGTCAACAATTGCACTACAGTTTTGGTCAATTCTTTGGCACTTTTCCCATGTTCAAGTTTTTCCATCATCATAAAGGCGGTTTGTCTTTCCACCATTGTGACAATTGCCCCCTTGTTGTTTACCCCTACGATAGTGTCAATTTCCCAATCCCCGAACCGTTTCTTAAGATTGACCACCTCGGGTCTTTGGTCTATTGATACACGGTTTTTTATCGCTATTTTTTTGCCAACAGGACGCTTTCGATGTTTAAGCCGATGTCTGGTATGTTCACAAAGGGTTCCGCCCTGAAGTTTATCTTGACGGATGATTTTGTAAATGGTCTCATGGCTGACAAAATCTTCATTTTTAATTGCTAACCGGCCTTTAATTTGTTGTGGAGAATAATCATCGTGGATCATGGCAATAATTTTCCGCTTCAACTCAGGCAGGAGTTTACGTGGTTTCTTCATGCGTTCTTTCCGTAGCTCCGCCATGTCTTGTGCATATTCAAACGAATATTTGCCTTTCAAATTTGCATTGAGCTTCAATTCCCGGCTTACTACCGATTTGTCTTTGCCGATTGTACGGGCGATCATTATTTGGCTACAACCCTGCTTGTGCATGACAGAGATTGTATACCTTTGTTCTGGGGTTAAATGTACTTTTTTCATTACAACTTAAAAGTAGAAATTTATTCCTAAAACTCTTTCAGGGGCATGCCCCTGAAAGAGTTTTTTTCTACCTAAGAGTTGCATTTCTTATTTGAAATTACGCTCTTGTCTACAAGAACAATACATGACAACACTTATGTTTTAGCGGAAGATAAATTAGACAAAGATACTCCGGTTAGTTACAAATGATACTGCTCTTCCTTATATACAATCCGAAATAATTAAAGACTCTTTAGTCCCCAAAAACAAAGTTTTAGTCACTAACAAAGGAAAAGCATTATCATTTGCGTATCTTTGTTTCATAAAATATTTGTATGCGCTACATTGTCTGTATATTGTCTCTTTTATTCGTTTTGAGCTCTTGTCGACATTCATCACAGCAGAACGCGGTGCTACTATCGAAGGCAGATAAAATTATGGAGCAATCGCCCGACAGTGCCCTGCTATGGCTCAAAAAAATCCAGCAGCCGAAAGAGCTTCTATCATCTAAAGATTTTGCCTTGTATTCACTTCTATTAAGTCAGGCGTATGACAAGAACGACATCGAAATACGATCCGACTCCCTGATCCAGCGCGCCGTTGATTACTTCTCGAACAAAAAAGATTACACCAGACTAGGATATGCGTTTTTTTATCTTTCCAGAAGCGAAAGGAATAAAGGAAATGCACAAGGCCAAGCCGAAGCGTTGCTAAAAGCCCTTTCGGTTGCCATCCAAAGCAATAATTTCGAACTGATCGGCCTGATTTATAGTGAAAAAGCATCTATTTATGAAGAACAGAACCAGCTTGATAGTATGATATCCTATAGCCAGTTGTCATATAATGCGTTAAAAAAAGGCAAGAATATCAGAAACCAAAATATTGCTTTAATGAAAATTGGATACGGATATTATTTGTCCTACAATTTCAAAAAAGCACTATCCTATTATAAAAATGCAGAAAACACAGCCAAATCTATACATGATAGTCCATTGCTATCCTCAATTTATAGCATCATAAGCTTATCTCACTATTACCAGAACGATTACAGAGAAGCTTTACTGTATGCAAGAAAATCGCTAAATTATTCAGATGTGTATGATTTTGGAAAGTGGACAAGCATCTCTGCCATTTACATAAAATTAGGAGAGATAGATTCTGCCAAACTTTATTTAAACAAGTGTTTACAAGGAGGAAATAAAACTCCAGACTGCTATTTGCTATTACAAGAAATTGCAGAAAAAGAGAAGAATTACTCACAGGCTATCGCCTACTCAAAACAATACGCTACCCAGAAAGACTCTTTATTTAAACAATCTCTCGCAACGAGCTTTGCCGGAATGGAGAAGAAATATAATTACGAGCGCATAGCGGCCGAAAACAAATCGCTTATTATTGTAAACCAACGGAATAAAATTGCAGTTCTCTTCTTATTATTAGGATTTAGTTGCATCATCGTCATTGTTCTATTATGGAGGTATCGACACAAACAAATCCAGCTGAAACAACATCAAGAACTGGTTGAAAAGGAGAAGGAGAACAACCTGCTGTTGCAACAACAAATAAACATGCAAAACGCATTGATCAAAAATGTCGAGCACCACAAACGCACAGCCATTAAGCGCCTGGTTCCAAACAGTGTTGATTTTTCAACAGCCTCAGAAGATACAGCCTCCGATTCTCTGGTTCTATACGACGAACTGATTTCCAGTATCGATGGCCTCTACAATGGTTTCTCACAAAGGCTTAAATCCAACTTTCCCCAACTAACTACTACCGACATCCTTATTTGTTGTCTTTTGCGCGCAGGTTTTGAATCTGGGATGATAGCCTCTGTTCTGGATACCCAAACCGACTCCTTCAATGTACGACGCACCCGTTTACGCAAAAAACTCAAAATTCGACATGGAATAAATTTCTCCGATTTTCTTGCCGAATTTTAGCCACTTTTTTGCCTCATTTCAACCCTCAATCTTCCATGTTAATACACAAAGAATATTATAAAAGTATATCCTTTTGTATATCTGAGTATTATTAACATCAATCTATCTTGATGTTAATATAATATTTTGACGAGAAACAACACATCTCCTCCATTTTATATCCATCTTTGTAATGCAAACTAGTGCAATTCCTTTTATTCTGAGGAACAACAAAAGGAGTCATGAATAATTGTCTATAAGACTTCTGCTCGAATAAAGCATTCTTGAAAAGTTTGCAGACGACATGAGCATATCTGACTGTTCGTAGATATTTCATTTAGGTCATAAAACAAAAGCTACAGTGCTAAGGCATCAAAGATATTGATTATTTTTCTCTTTAGATTTTGGTTTAGAAACAGGGCGACGAGATGTCGCTCTGCTTCTGGTTTGCAAAACTCACAAAAAATCATTTTATCTACGAAAGCATAATCAATTGATATTTTCAAAAAAGCTACAGATCTTTCGCTGACTCATAAACATAGTCGGACACATATATTCTGTTTTTACGCGTTATTTTCTCCTCTTTTTTAACAGCTTTTCTACAAGGGTAGCGACATGTTAATACCCAATCTATTTAAACCCAAAACAAATCGAAGATTATCAATTTTTTATTATTATACTTCATCTTCTGTGCTAATATAATTTCTCATCAAAAATCGGCACATCTGAAGAGTTTTGTTTGTTCCTTTGTAAGGCAAACCAAACAAAATTCTCAAAGATGAAAACAATTAATTTCCCCCTTAGAGGAACAACCATTATCCTCGCACTTTTCTTTGCATGCCATTTTATTGCAACTGCAAACATTCGGAATACACCGACTTATATATACTTTCATAGTAAAAATAGTCTGTCTTGTTCCTCTACCGGTCAGATGGCTCTCATCAAATATCCAATACCGCCTATGCACATGGACAGTCAAAGCGATCAGTTGGCTCTTATAAAATATCCAATACCACCTATGCACATGGACAGTCAAAACGATCAGTTGGCCCTTATAAAATATCCAATACCACCTATGCACATGGACAGTCAAGGCATAAACTCAAAGAGTACAAACAAAATGAGATATTAAGAAACATTCAAAAGGTCTTTCATTGTAGTGTATATATTTCAAACGAAAAGGCTGACAGAGACAACACACTGTCAGCCTTTCAATTTTTAAGAGTAGTTACAATTGATATCCGGCGCTAAGCCAGACAGCTCTCGCATCGCGATTCCGGGAAATATATTGTTGTGAACCCATCGCATTGAATGTCGTTCTCTCTTCAGCTGAGTTAAATACATTATCGATTGAGAGTGTTAGTTTCAGTCGGTTTTTGCAACCGGAATATGACAGAGAGCTTCCGACGGAACCCAAAGCGGCAATTTCTCCCTGAACCGTCAGTTGGCGGTCGGTATAGTATCCATACACGTTCCAAACAAGCCCCAGCGGCAATTTCAACATCAAACTTCCTTTCGCATCGACAGAATACCTCCCTTTGATTCCATAGCCTTGCCGTGCACCGTCGATTTCATAATGATACCCCGTTGCCGAGACCTCTGCAGTAAGCAAGCGATAGGGTTTCCATGCAACATTAAACTCAAACCCAACATCTTGAGAATGAGAAGCATTTTCTTTCATCCAAACAGTAATGCCATTTACAATTTTCGCCAAATCGACCAATTGATCCTGTCGGTACCGATAAAACAATACCGGATTCAAGATAATCGTTCCGACTCTTGTGGTATTTGAAAGCTCTGCTGAATGCACAAGCTCATTCTGAAGCTCAGGATTACCCTGATGAATATAGGTAGCGTCACTTCTGTCAACAAACGGATTCAGATCATTGAGGACAGGACGATTCAGTCTCTCCTGATAACGCATAGACCACGATGAAAACGAAGATTTTTGATAAACAACTTCGATATGAGGAAGCATATAAAATTTATTTTGCTTCGTCCGATTCGCATCCTCATCTCTACCTCCGTTACGATCGTCAAACTGAGCTTGAAATCCGATAAGATAGTGCCATTGTCCTGTATTGTAATTAACTTCGGCATATCCGGTATGAAGATTTCTGTTCAATGCATAGTCATTGCTTTTAGAAGCATTGCGTACCCAAGCAGAATTGACCAGATCGTCGTCTGAAGCTGAATAATTATCTTGATGCCACTGTCCGTTATAACCTATCTGACCTGTAAACCCACCAGAAAACTGTTTCGATAGTTTTACAGAGGCAAACCATTGATGCTTATTTTGTGCAATAAAAAGACGATCCTGAGCAAGAATGATGTCTGTCCCCGGTTTTTTGTTGGCAAAGTTATTTCCCTGGTTATAATCAAAATTATCGTAGTTCATAGTAGCCTCAAACCAGGCTTTTTGCTCTTTCCAGATGTGTTTCCATGTCAACCCCTCGGAATTGCCTGTCTGTTTCTCCGAATTGTTACGCTGACGCAGAACATTAGCAACAATAACGCCCGACGTATTGGTTTTCATATTATTAATATTCCCCAGACGATCATAACTCATTGTTTGGAAGAGACCTGTAAAGTCAATAATATCGGATGAGCCACACAAATATTGAGCATTAAGCATGGCTATATGTGTATGTGGCCATGCAGCCGCATTATTACTCATCTGAGCAGTACCGGTTTTGTCTACTGTCGTTTTCTTGTAGATCCGATAACGGTACTCTTTTCTGAAATCATAACCGGCTTGCCATCTGAATTTGCCGATACGCGATCCAGCAAGAACTGATGCATTATAGCGGTTATTCGCACCTCTGGCAAGAGTTATCTTGCATCCGTTCTTATCTGAAAACGCCGATGAAAAGATAAAATCCACCGCTCCGGCTTCTCCTTCGTTTATACTTGAAGTCGGTAGCATATTAAATACAAGAATGGACGAAAAGAGTTCAACTGGCATCTGAATCAGCAAATCACTTCGATTTTCTTCAAATAGAGTTAGCGGAATACCTTCAAACAGCAGGGTTACCTTGCTATTTCCTCTCAAACGGATATTCCCTTCTATATCGGAACTAAGAGAGGGTATTTGTTGCAACATTGCTGCTGTTGTGAAACTTGAAGCAGTGGCCTTACTGGCAACGTTCAGTGCTTTAAATACAGAAAGTGATCGTGCTGTTTTTTTCTCGGTTATCTGCACTTCATTAAGTTGCTTTTCAATTGTTGCCGGAATCGAATCTGCATAGCCAACACCACCGACATGCAAAGGATTGAAAAAAAACACTATAATCACAATCACAATGATATTCTTACACATAAAATAAACCACTTAAAATTAGAATGTTATAAATAATTTTGTCTTTCGAAGGCAGACATAATAAAAGAAAGAGGGAATCATTTAAGATACCCTCTCCTTCATTTTTTGAAAATATTAAATTCGATTGATTAACTCTTTCATTATTAGAGTCATAAATGGCTGTACATCGTTTGCTATTTGCTGTACCTCCTCATGCGTGACTTCAATAATTTTGTCTGGAACGCCCAGATCGGTAATAATAGAAATAGCAAAAGTCCTCATGCCTGAATGATGAGCGACTATCACTTCAGGAACGGTAGACATTCCTACTGCATCACCCCCTATAATGTGGAAATAGTTATATTCTGCAGGAGTTTCGAATGTCGGACCCTGAGTGCCGACATATACACCTTTTTTGATCCTAATGTTATTTTCACGAGCAATTTCTTCGGCTTTGGCAATCAGCCGCTTGTCATACGCTTCACTCATATCGGGAAACCTAGGTCCCAGTTCATTGTAATTTTTGCCACGCAAAGGATGCTCCGGAAAAAGATT
This sequence comes from Bacteroidota bacterium, assembly GCA_017860295.1. GTDB lineage: Bacteria > Bacteroidota > Bacteroidia > Bacteroidales > Paludibacteraceae > Microbacter. The sequence goes on from JAFNAS010000018.1 coordinate 69,434, forward strand.
GATATGATCGGAAATAATCATCAGATCTCCGATTTCAAATCCTGGATTCATCCCTCCGGCTGCATTAGACAAAAAAAGTGTGTTTATGCCGAATGCATGCATAACACGAATCGGGAATGTTACCTGTTTCATATCATAGCCCTCATAATAGTGAAAACGTCCCTGCATGGCCAGCACCAAATTGTTCCCAAGCTTACCAATAATCAATTTCCCCTTATGCCCTTCTACTGTCGATACAGGAAAATTAGGAATATCTTCATATGCAATTTCTTCTTTTTCAGCAATTTGAGTTGCCAGATTTCCCAAGCCAGTTCCTAAAACAATACCGACTTCAGGACGACGACTAATTTTCTTTTTTAGAAAATCGGAGGTTTCTTGAATTTTCTTTAACATAGGTGAGTAATTGTTGATTGAATTTTGGTTCTTGACCTGCTAAAAACTTTACTTTGACGGGCAATACATAAATGCAAGGTTTCAATTCATCCGGCAATTGAGTGTCATTCACTATTCGTGCTGCATCTTTTTCTGTAACAAGTATAATTTTAGGCAGCTGCGTTGCATCAAATTTTTTCTGTATTACGCCATAATCTTTTCGGGAAAAATCATGATGATCCGGAAAAACAAATTTGTCGTAATGAGGAGTGAATTTCTCAACATGCTCGTAAATCCCCTGCGGAGAAACGATTCCTGTCACTATCAGAACGTAGATCCCTTTACTCAGATCATCCATAACAATAGGCTGCGAACTGGCCTGATCTTTAAATAACGGATATATCTCATCGTATTGGTAGGTAGTAAAATAAAGCGTCTGATATGGGAAAGCATTGATTTTTTTCGATATAACTCGAAAGTCCATCGGATGAAGCGTTTCCGGACATTTCGATACAATAATGATGTTGGCTCTATTTTTACAGTGGATTGGTTCGCGCAAACGTCCGTAAGGTAAAATATGATCGTCGGTAAAAAGCCGGTTACAGTCGGTTATAAGAATATTCAATCCCGGAGTGACATAACGGTGCTGAAAAGCATCATCGAGCACAATAGCAGAAAGAGATTGCTCATTTTTATTAGCCAGCAATCTGGAAATTCCCCTACGCCTATTGCCATCAACGGCTACGACCACTTCGGGGAATTTGTGCTTGATCTGATACGACTCATCGCCAAGGGTAGCCCCCGTGGAAAGCTCATCGGCGAGGACAAACCCTGCAGTTTTACGTTTATAACCCCGGCTAAGCGTAGCTACTTTCATCGAGCGGCTTAACAGAGAGATGATATATTCGGTATGAGGTGTTTTTCCGGTTCCGCCAACCGTAAGATTTCCAACCGAAATCACTGGAAAATCGAAACTCTTACTTTGAAGAATATTGCGATCAAACAACCAGTTTCGAGTGCGCACAATGACAGCGTAGACACCAGACAGCATCCACAGCATCAAATCAACAACAAAAAACCGCTTGTTCATAGTGATAAAACATTATTTTACGGTGATACCCAGCGGCATCAGGGCTTGTATTCCCTGAAGAGACGACACATCCCGTATCTGCTTTAGATAAGGATAATATTCACCCAACTGTGCTTTCTGAACGCGCTCCTGCATTTTGGCATCTAAACTGCTCATGAATTTTTCTATAAAACTCTTTTGTTTGGGATATTCCACTATATTGTACGTACTAAGATGCGTTTTCTTTGCTATTAAAACAACAGCATCGTTCAAATTTCCCAATGCATCGACCAATCCCAGCCGTTTTGCCTGTTCTCCAGTCCACACGCGACCTTCGGCAATTTTCTTTATGGCATCCGGAGTCATTTTACGACCTGTAGCGCAATGATTGACAAACGTTTCATACGTGTGATTGACATAGGCTTGCAAAAGATCCCTTTCTTCGGGATTCATTGCCTGGTTCACACTAGGTAAATCGCTGTATTTGTTTGTCTTAACGCCATCAAAACTTAGACCGACCTTCTTTGCCAAACCACTGACATTCGGAAACATACCAAAAACACCAATAGACCCGGTAAGGGTATTAGGCTGAGCAATAATCATATCGGCCGGAACCGAGATATAGTAACCTCCCGAGGCGGCATAATCTCCCATCGAAACAAAGATCGGTTTTTGGTTCTTAATCAGATTTACCTCTCTCCAAATCAACTCGGAACCCAAAGCGCTTCCTCCCGGCGAATTCACCCGAAACACAACCGCCTTGATTTTATCATCTTTACGCACTTTCGCCAATGTTTCAACCATTTCTTCCGATGAAATTCCATCAGAGTTAACCCCATCAATTTCTCCGTAAGCATAAACAACAGCAATTTTATTTTCGGAAATTTTCTCATCCGATGCCGCATTCTTCATCGTTTCCAGTTTCACCAGCGACAAATCATCTTTTTCCTTCGCACCAATTTTTTTCTTGAGGTAACTTTGAATGCCATCATCATACAGCAACGAATCGACCAAACGAACTTTAACCAGTTCTGCCGCCGGTTTGAACGAAATTCCCTGATCTGCAAACAGATTTAGCTGTTCGGGGGTTATTCTTCGAGAAGAAGCGACGTCGTCAACAACCGTCTTCCATATCGAATTGGAGAAAGCGGTTACCTGCTCCCGATTGGCATCACTCATTTTCGTTGTAATGAATGGCTCCACAGCCGATTTATAGGTACCTACCCGCACCACTTGCATTTCGACTCCCAGTTTATCAAACGTCCCTTTGTAAAACGTCTTCTGAACAGCGACACCATGCCAATTCACCATCCCTTCCGGGTTCAGAAATACTTTGTCGGCCACACTGGCAATATAATAGCTTCCCTGACTGTAAAAAGCGCCATAGGCATAAATAAATTTTCCACTCTGCTTAAAATCAGTAAGAGCCTGACGAACTTCACGCAAAGACGCCGGCGCAGCCATTAAGCTTCCTGCCTCAAGATAAATTCCTTTTATATTTTCGTTGGTTTTAGCCTTTTTAATGGCGGAAAGGATATCGTTCAATCCCATTTCTTGAGTACGGTCCGAATAAGTTTTCAACAGAGATGCAAACGGATTATCTTCCGATCGTTCAATTATTTGCCCGTTGAGACTGAGAACAAAAACACTATTTGGTTTAACGGTCGTTTCTTCGGACGACGAAGCTGCAATGCCGCCTAAGATTCCTAATAAGATGAAAAACAAAAAAACAGAGGCTAAAATAACAGCCACAAACGTTGCCAAGACAATTTTTAGAAAACTTTTCATTCGTATGGAAATTTGTTGTGTATGGTCGTTGAAAACAATTGAAAGATCAACGGTGCTAAATTCAGTAATAAACCCATTTATATTGCCTAAAAAACTGTTTCTTTCTCGTTCTCAAGCAACCTGTTTAGTTCTAAAGTTCAACTTACAATGACACTTTATTGTCTCCGTTTTTTTAAATAATTGAAAATAACTTGAAATATTTCAACCCTTTGGATGAACAAAAGTAATGCTTTTTTTTCGATTGTGACAATTCGACCTTGCAATTTGACATATAAGCAATTGTTTGATAAGCCCCAATGTACTGAACTCGGTTTCCGGCCCGTTTTATCACGCCCAGAATCAATACTTTCTTGCTCTTAATGAGGATGAAAGCCGGTTTTTGTTAATCGAAAATATTTGTATCTTTGGCAATTCAATCAGAAGCTAGTCTGTGATTGTAATCCATTATTCATAACATGAAGAATTTCAAGCTGATTAACACCATTTCTGGATGGGTAGCCTTTGCTGCTGCTGCCATCGTATACATCGTTACGTTGGAACCAACGGCCAGTTTTTGGGATTGCCCCGAGTTTATTACCGTTGCTGCCAAGCTGGAAGTTGGGCACCCGCCGGGAAGTCCGTTACATGCGTTGATAGGACATTTCTTTTCGCTGTTTGCTTCCGACAAATCACAAATTGCCTATTGTGTCAATGCAGCAACTGCCATTTACAGTGCACTTACCATCTTGTTTCTGTTCTGGACTATTACTTACTTTGCACGTAAGGTAATCGTAAATAAAGGTGAAGAGTTAACTACCGGACGTGCCATTGCCGTTTTAGGTGCCGGCTTTGTCGGTGCTTGGGCATTTATGTTCTCCGACTCATTCTGGTGGTCGGCCGAAGAAGCCGAAGTGTATGGGTTTTCCACCTTGTGTACGGCTATCGTTATCTGGGCGATGTGCAAATGGGAGGAAGTATCGGATGAGCCTCATGCCGAAAAATGGATCATTCTGCTTTCGTATGTAATGGGGCTGTCGATCGGAGTTCACATTCTTAACCTACTTGCAATTCCGGCCTTGGTGCTGATCTATTATTTTAAAAAATATAAGGTGAACAAAAAAGGGCTTATTCTTGCCATCGTCGTATCCATTGCGATCCTTGCAGGGTTATTATACGGCCTGATGCCCTCTTATTTCTGGCTGGCTGGCTATTTAGAGCTATTCTTCGTCAATACCCTGTCGATGCCGTTCAACAGCGGTTTACTGGCCTATATAATTCTCTCGGCGGCTGCTTTGGCATGGGCATTGTATGAAACCCATACCCAAAAGAGCGATACCCGGGCTAAAATTGCATTTATCATAGCCGTGACGCTATCGGGGGTTCCATTTCTAGGCACCCGTCTTTGGCTGGGTATTGCTATAATCGTCGCGACAGCCGTTTTGTTCTTTTATTTCAAAAAAGCCCTTCCAAATCAGGCTATGCACCTGATTGTAACGGTCATTACGATGCTTCTGATCGGTTATTCTACCTTTGCTGTAATCGTCATACGTTCGAATGCCACTCCTCCGATGGATCAGAACAGCCCGGACAACGTATTTTCGTTGATGAGCTACCTGAGCCGTGACCAATATGGAGATCAGCCTTCATTACTGTATGGCCCGCAGTACACTGCCGAATACAAATGGAAAGCCGCCGAAGGTGGCAATTGCCTGCCTGAAGAAAAAGTCGGCAGCCCGCGTTATGGCAAAAAGCCCAAAGCGAATCCGAACGAAAAAGATCAGTATATTGTTACCGGTTATAAAAAAGATATTGTCTATGACGATGCATTCTGTAGCCTTTTCCCGCGCATGTACAGTCAACAACCGGGACACATTCAGGCATACAAAGAATGGGCTGGTGAACCGGAAAATACCGTCGATTATGAACCTTGCGGACAACAGCAGCAGGCTGTAACTCCATCGTTCATACAAAACATCGGCTTTTTCTTCAGCTATCAGGTCAACTTTATGTACTGGCGTTACTTTATGTGGAACTTCAGCGGACGCCAAAACGATATCCAATCGATGGGAGAAGTAGATCATGGCAACTGGATTACAGGCATCAACTTCATTGACAAATTGATGGTAGGCGACCAGTCGAATCTGCCGGATGAATTGGCACAAAACAAAGGACATAACGTTTATTTCCTTCTTCCATTCTTACTTGGTTTGCTCGGTCTGTTCTATCTTATTTACAGAGGAAAAGAAGGCATGCATGTTTTCTGGATTATTCTCGTGTTGTTCTTTATGATGGGAATAGCCATTGTGGTCTATCTGAACCAGACTCCGGCTCAACCCCGCGAAAGGGATTATGCCTATCTGGGATCGTTCTATGCATTTGCCATCTGGATCGGATTGGGAGTGCTGGCAATCTATCGTTTTCTCGAAAAACGCTTTAACGCAAAATTAAGTGCCGCAATAGCCACCGTCCTCGGGCTCATCATTCCGTCCATTCTCGGAGCTCAGAACTGGGACGATCACGATCGTTCGGGACGTTATACCTGCCGGGATTTCGGAATGAATTATCTGGTGGGACTTCCGCCAAACTCCATTATCTTTACTTGTGGCGATAATGACACATTCCCGCTTTGGTACTGTAATGAAGTAGAACAGTTCCGACCTGATGTGCGTGTTTGTAACCTTAGTTACCTGCAAACAGACTGGTATATCGATCAAATGAAACGCCAATCCTATACATCGGCTCCGCTCCCTATTTCATGGAATGCATCCCAATACATGTCCGGTAGCCATGAAGTAGCACGTGTCTACGATCCGAAAGATTCGACGAAGGTAGATATCAAAACTGCCATGGCATTTGTCTTGAGCGCTGATCCGAGAACGAAGGACCAGTTTGGGCAGGACATTTTCCCCACTTCCACCGTATTACTCCCGGTCAACAAACAAACCGTATTAAACAACAAGGTTGTTCCACCTGCACTTGCCGATAAAATTCTACCTGTAATGGAATTGAAGGTGGGATCGCAAATTACCAAATCGGATCTGATTCTGATGGATATGTTACAAACCAACAACTGGAAACGTCCGGTTTACATTGCAGCCACAGTAGGATCCAGTATGTATAATGTTCGCCTGAATGATTATTTCCAACGCGAAGGGATCGTTAACCGCATTATTCCGGTAAAATCGGCCGAAGGGGCAAATACCAATACTGCAGCGATGTATGATAACCTGATGCATAAATACAAATGGGGCGGAATACAAAACCCGAAGGTATATCTCGACGAAAACATCGTGCGCATGGTTTCGATGTTCCGTATGCAATTTGCAGGCTTGGCCGAAGCACTACTACTGGAGAACAAACGCGATTCTGCTTTGAAAGTGCTGGATTACGGAATGAAAGTCATTCCGGCAACTACCTTACCGCATGATTACTTCACCATGAACATGGGACGTTTCTATTATGAATTGGGTAAAACAGCCAAAGGCGATGCCCTTATGAATGCCGTAGCAAAACAGACGATCAAAAGTCTGACATGGTATTCGGGACTTACTCCGAAACAGATGCGCAGTGCTAGTGAGCGCATTCAAAACAATATGGCTACCCTAAGTAATCTGCTATACTTTGCTGATAAATTCAAACGGAAACAGATTATTGAGCAGTATTCGGCGCATTTTCAAACATTTGCAAAGATATTTAACATGCAACAATGAGCCATAAGATAATTAACAGAGCCGCCATCCGTATTAATACAGATGGCGGCTCTGTTGTTTTCAGCTATATAATTATCAAAATAAAAACACATTCATCGGATAACACCCCTGAAAAATATCTCTATTGTAAACAACTCATTTAAGATCTTATTTGTCCGTTGCCGGTAATTACCCATTTGTAGGTGGTCATCTCTTGTAGCGCCATGGGACCCCGGGCATGAAGTTTTTGTGTGCTGATGCCGATTTCGGCTCCCAGACCAAACTGAGCACCATCTGTAAAGGCGGTAGATGTATTGGCATAAACACATGCGGCATCGACCTGCTGCTGGAAAGTGGCAATACGCAATTTATTCTCACTTACAATGGCCTCGCTGTGTTTTGAACCATATTTGGCAATATGATCGAGCGCTTCGGTAAATGTTCCGACGGTTTTGATGGCCATTTTGTAATCCAGGAATTCGGTGCCGTATTCTTTTTCAGATGCTTCTTTCAATAACCGTTCCGGATAAAAACCTTTCAACGAACCATACGACTGTTCATCGGCATAAATCACCACATTGGAATTGATCAGCGGGGCACACAACATAGAGAGGTCGTGAATGCGGCTGGCATGTACCAACAAACAATCAAGCGCATTACATACGCTTACGCGACGTGTTTTGGCATTGTTGATGATGGCAGCCCCTTTCTTTAAATCTCCGAATTCATCGAAATAGGTATGACAAACACCGGCTCCCGTTTCAATAACCGGCACACGAGCATTATCACGCACATGTTCGATCAGCTTTTGGCCTCCGCGCGGTATCACCAAATCGACCTGACCGACGGCATGAAGCAGTTCGGTAGTTGTTTCATGTCCGGAGGGTAACAGCGTTACAATATCAGGGTTCAGTTCAAACTTCACCAACACCTTCCGGATCAGTTCCACAATGGCGCTATTTGAATTTTGAGCATCGCTGCCACCCTTGAGGAGGCAAACATTTCCTGATTTCAGACAAAGCGAAAAAACATCGAAACTCACATTGGGACGAGCCTCATAAATAATCCCGATTACGCCAAATGGCACCGTAATCCGTTTGATATTAACGCCATTTGGCCGTACAATATCAGACAACACGTGTCCTAACGGAGATGGCAACAGAGCCACATTACGCAGATCGGAAGCAATGCCCTCAATGCGTTCTGCAGTCAGTTTCAACCGGTCGTATTTTGGATCGTCCGGACTCATCCGATCAAGGTCCTTCCGGTTTTCTTCAATAATATGAGCACTTTGCGCTACTGCTTCGTCGGCAATGGCATTCAGAACGCGATTGATAGTAGCATCCGTAATTTTGGACAACTCCTTCTTTGCCTGATGTGCATTTTCAAAAATGGTTGTTAACGAATTCATTGTTGAACGTATTTGTGTGAGGATGAGTGAAATTCACTAAATCGAATTACAAATCTAATACTGTTTATGCAATTTCCGACGAAACCGACTGATTTCTTTTAAAAATTAGTGTTTCCGGTTGTACCAGACAATTATTCGTTTCACCTCATTCTTAATATTTTGACTGATAAGTTCACGCCACCACTTCCACCGGTTGTCTGTCCAGCGCTGAGGGTGAGTCGTAAACATAATTCTATCGGGTAACATTCTACGGGAAACTGCCTCGATAATATCGCCGGTAGTATGAAATTGGGAAAAATCAGATCCCTCTACTTTATCGCGAATGTTATATTTTTGTCCGTTCCAGCAGCGTCCGGTGTCAGTCAAATAGGTCAAATCGTTAAAATCGATGTCGAAATAGGGTTCACCAATGATACCCCACCGGCGATAGTCGTACTTTTTCCACAGATCGCGATTATCATGCAACGAAGTAGGGCTCCCATGCATACAAATGGTTTGTACCGGATAAAAGAGGCGAAAATAGGCGAGATTTTCTTCAAAGATACCGATTGCCCGATTCGCATCTCCCTTGGTAAGACTTAGCTCTTCGTAGTGATACCCAATTTCGTGGTTTAGAGCTATAATCTCCCGAATCACCTCCGGACAATTGAACTTCGGCGTTTTTCTAAAATAATAACTACCACGAATTCTTCTGGCCTCTTCAATCTGAGCACACTGGAGTGAATGCGAAGGGCGGGCATCCACGTCGTGTCGCAATATAACAAACCGTCCCTGACGATTGCCCTGACAATACTCTTCAAAGGTACGGAATTCATATCCATGCTGCTGTAGCGAGGATAATAATTCGTCATATTTGGCCCATGTAAAATCTTTGTTCAACACCATTGTCGTGAGATTTTATATTCGATTCGGATTTTCGCTATTTTTCAAATAATGCTCAACAAAATTAATAAGAAAGTCAGTTGTATCAATACGCTCCGATAAAAACAGCTCCCTTTTTTGTTGCCACCGTTGCTTCAAATCCGTTTGCAACAACAAAAACTCTATCTTTTCAAGCATCCGGTTAAAATCGCCGGGTTGATAGCCGAATGCAAGCCCGAAATTGTGTTCCAGATCTTCGATACAGCTGAGCTCACCCACCAATGTATTGCAACGAAATGCAGGAGTTCCCAAAATAGCCGCTTCCGAAGTCATGGTTTGACTATCACCTATAAAAAGGGTGGCAAAAGCCAACAAATCGTGTATTTTTTCGGGCGATACGGCCAAACGATAGGGCTCCAGTTCAGTCTCCATCTCCCGTTCGGTCGTGATAAAAATCGTACCGTGCTTTTTCAACAAATCGACCAATCGCAGTTTCTGCTCCAAAGAAAGTCCATGTACATTGCCGTCGTGATGGGCTTTGAACGCATTGAACCGAAGGACAAAGTACCGATCGGCGGCTCCGATTCCAAGCAAACGAAGCGTCTCCTCGTTCGGAGTAAACCTGTCGGGATGCAAATAGGCCAACTCGTGGGTTCCTTTGTAAAAAACCACATTTTTTGCTTTACGGTTGCCCACCAAAGCGATCGGCGATAGCACGGTGTTGCAAAACGGATGTACGTGGCGGACAACCAAAGGCTCCACCTTGTCGTCGTCATCATCCAGAAAAATCGATTTCATCCGGCAAAAACGAGATGCCTGGGCAATGGAGACCGACGATCCGACTCCGATATCAATCCGTTTGCGGATGGCCAGTTGCCAGATAAACCAGTCATAGTGTAACTGCATAAAGGCTTTACCAATCAACGAATCACGTTTTTTTCCGGTCAGCGACAGATAGGCGATACCTTCGTTATCCAACAGTTGTTTGGCTGCAGGAATATCTTTCACCGTGACAGTAACTTCGTGCCCGTGCTGCTTCAGAATACGAATAGTATGCTTCAGCAGATGGACATGTGCCGGATGATTTATATCGAATAAAATATTCATAAATACGTTTCAATGAATTCGCTGCCACAATCTGAAAGCTATTTTCATCATGCCGAACACCAGTTTATTGTGGGGCAACTCATAACGTCCGAAGTTAACCAACTTACCTCCGAACTGTATTTTATAATCGCGCACTCCGTAGGGGACCCCCGGCTTACCGGCTCCTCCGAAATCAAACAGTGGAATCCCTTCAGTCTGCGCAATCCGAAGAATTTCCCAAGGCAAAATATCGTTTGGATTGAAAGAGTAGTATTTTCGAAAACTACCGGCATACCAGTCGTAGAAACGCCCGTTATAAGCCAGCACAAACATAGCACCGGCCAATTCTCCGCCACAAAATGCGCCATAAATGCGTAACATGCCGTTATCCTGTATCTGTCTGAAAGCATTTCGAAACAACTGCTCGTCGGCCAATGGCAACTTGGCTCGTTTGTAAACCTCCGTCAGGATGGAGAATGCCTTCGTTGCCTCCGATTCGGTTTCAATCCGCTTCACGGTCAATCCTTTTCGCTGAGCCTGCCTGATATTATTCCGTTTACGGCTTTTTACTCCTTTCCACAATTCTTCTTCGGTCTGAGTCAGATCAATCAAAATATTCAGATGATCTTCGTAAACGGCTCCCGCATCAGCGAAAGCACTTTTCATCGTTCCCAATTCAAAAAGATTGCGGAATTGAGAATAGACCACCCGGATGTGCTTGTTTGTTAGATAAGCCTGCAAGATAACAGCAACCAGTTCGGGATCATTGTTTTTCACCAACGGTCCACCTGCAACTACAGCCCGGGATGTCAATGTTCCCAACATGCCTCCATATACCTGATGTATAATCACAAGCATCACACCAACCATTGCATCATCACCGTCAAAAAGGGCAATGACAAAAGGGCGGAACCCTTTTACATCCTGATGAATTTCATAATATTCAGGCGTTTGAAAAATAGTTCCGTGCGGATGATGGGCAACGAAGTCAGCCCACTGCTTCCGGTCAATATTCTCCAATCCGCAAATCGTACGATACTTATCACTGTTTTTTTGCCTCATCATGCACACACCTTTGATAAATTCGGATCAACTCACCGGCTATGCGGTTGTCCGTCAAACCCAATTGCTGTATCTTTTCTCTACCCACTGTTCTACCTTTGTTTGATGCAAAACGAAGCGCCTCCTGCAAACCAGAAGTTACCGACTCCACTTCAAACGAAGTGATATAGCAGCCATCGACCCCTTCGGTAAGTTGTTTTACATCGCCGACATCCGTCGAGACGACCGGACAATTACAAGCCATAGCCTCTTTGATAAATTGAGGCGATCCCTCAGTAAAAGAGGTCATCAGCGCAACATCGGCGGCATTCAGCGCCAAATTAACCCCATCGCGATCAAACCCTTTCAATTCTACAAGTTGTGCACCCGGAATATTCCGAACGGCCTGCGAGGCCAACGGATAATTTTTCACTTCGACTTCATGGGTTCCGGCAAAGAGGATATACACCTCTCCGTCATTCCAACCCAGTTGCTGACGAGCTATCTTTTTGTTAACCGGGAAAAACCGGTTCGTATTCACCCCACAAGGCAACACAGAATAACGACTACGCGGATTGGCAATTTCGACAGCTTGCTGCGATACAAAGATAGCATACCGCGACAGCCGAATTGCCCAACGCGACCATTTCAAAACCCGGGGATCATTAATATCACTCCCATGAAATGTAGTAACCACAGGGACTTTACGCTGAAGGTTTGCTAACAATCCGGACAACCCGTAATGCGCATGGATAATATTAGGTCGAAACGTGCTTATTTTTGATTTTAAACCAGACAAAGCATGCAAATAGCCTTTAATTCCTTTTTCGCGAATTAAATAAAATTCCACCATTTCGCCACAAGCCAACAGACTCTCAGCCTGCTCTTTTATAAAAGGAGCTATTTGCCGGTTGGTCGCGCTGCAAACAATAAGAATTTTCATGCAAGGTCAATAGCTAAAGTAAACAATTGCACAAAATTAATAAAATTATACCATTCTTCCCATCGAATGCCCATAAATGGTTAATCTATTTTACAGGGAAGAAAAACATGCTGCATAACATATTTTACACCCTGACAGACAAAAATAAATCCGTAAATTTGTACTATATCATTAATTCATTCTCAGCCACATAAACAACTAATTATGAAAACAAAAGAATTAAAGCAAGCATTTGAGGCCGCTTATGGAGCTGCTCCCGATGCTGTTTATTTTTCACCGGGACGCGTCAATCTGATAGGTGAACATACCGACTACAACGGAGGATCGGTTTTTCCCTGTGCTTTGAGTTTCGGCACCTATCTGCTGCTCCGCAAAAACGGAGGCAAAACAGTAAGATTCAAATCGTTGAACCAACCGGAAGTTACAGAACTCTCATTTGACCAACTGACAACCCCGCTCGATAAAATCTGGGTAAACTATCCACTGGGAGTCTTTGCCCAATTCATCAAACGAGGCATAAAAATAGAAGAAGGATTCGACATTCTGATCTGGGGAAATGTCCCCAACGGAGCAGGATTATCATCATCGGCAGCATTGGAGGTGGTTACTGCCTATGCTCTGAACGATCAATTGGGAGCCGGATTCAACCGTACGGTTCTGGCGCAAATCGGACAGAAAGCAGAACACGAATTTGCCTTTGTGAATTGCGGTATCATGGATCAGTTTGCTTCGGCAAACGGAGCCAAAGACCACGCCATCCACCTGAATTGCGACACGCTCGAATTTGAATTGGTTCCGGTAAAACTCGACGGTGTTAAAATCCTGATTTCGAATACCCACAGCCCACACAAATTGGATTCGGGTGCATACAACCAACGCGTTGCCGAGTGTAAAAAAGCCGTTGAACTTATTTCGAAGGTACGTCCTATCAAATACCTGGCAGAACTGACTGAAGACGATTTCAAAAAAGTAGAATCGGCACTTGATAGCGACCCGGTTGCTCACAAGCGTGCCCGCCACGTGGTTACCGAAGTTCAACGCACCTCGGATGCCGTAAAAGCGCTGAAAGCCGGTGAAATCGAGAAATTCGGCAAAATGATGAATGCATCTCACGTCTCGCTTCGCGACGACTACGAAGTAACCGGACTGGAACTCGACACCATGGCCGAAGAGGCCTGGAAAATACCCGGAGTAATCGGCTCGCGTATGACGGGCGGCGGCTTTGGCGGTTGCACAGTCAGCTTGGTAAAAGAAGATGCCATCGATACGTTCATCGAAAAAGTCGGGGCTGCATATAAAGCCAAAACAGGCATTACTCCCGATTTTTATGTTGCCGAAATCGGTGACGGAGCGTGTAAAATTGAATAACGAGAGTCAAGTATGAAAGATAATTTTAATAAAATAGTAGATGGGAAACAGGTGAGCCTGTTTGTTTTGAAGGGTGGAAAAATGGAAGTTTCCATCACCAATTACGGTGCAAAAATTGTGAGCATCCTTACACCCGACAAGAACGGCAAAACGGATGATGTCGTTTTGGGTTTCGACAATATTGACGATTACCTGACGAAAGAACCGTTTTTTGGTGCCGTTTGCGGCCGTTTTGCGAACCGTATTAAAAAGGGACATTTCGAACTGGAAGGAAAAAGCTACGATTTGGTAGTCAATAACGGAGCCAATCACCTTCACGGAGGCAATAAAGGGTTCAACGCTGTGGTATGGGAAGTGGAATCGGTGTCGGAGAACAAGCTTGTACTCTTTTACCTGGCAAAAGACGGAGAAGAGGGTTATCCCGGCAATTTGAAAACCACAGTGACTTATCATGTAACCGAGGACAACGAGCTGTCGGTTCACTATCAGGCTATTACCGACAAAACAACCATTCTCAATTTTTGCCAGCACTCGTTCTTCAACCTGAAGGGAGCCGGAAACGGCAATATCGAAGGTCATTACCTCACCGTAAATGCCGACTTCTTTACCCCGTTGGACGAAACACAAGCTCCGGTTGGCGAAGTGCGTTTTGTAGACAACACCTTGATGGATTTTCGGAAACCGGTGCTCATCTCCGACCGTATCGATGCAGACTACGACCAGTTCACATTCGGTCGTGGCATCGACAACAACTGGGTGGTAAAGAAAGGACAGGCGCACGAAATGGCTCACGCCGCATCGCTCTACGAACCCCAAAGCGGACGTTTGCTCGAAGTGTTCACTACACAACCGGGCATTCAGGTATACTCCGGAAACTGGGTTGAAAACCACGTCGGGAAATACGGCAAACGATACGATACCCGCTATGCCATTTGCCTCGAAGCGCAGGGATTCCCCTGTTCGCCCAATTATCCTCAATTCCCATCTCCGGTGTTGCGACCGGGCGAATGTTACGACGAGATTTGCGTCTATAAATTCAGTACAAAATAGGTAAAAGCAAAGAGAGCAGTTTTCCGTTGAAATCAGAAAATTGCTCTCTTTTTTATTTCCCGCTTTCGGCTACCTCCTCAACCGAGAAAAGTTTCAATTCTCACTCTCGCTACGATTAATTTTCCACATGTAGCTTTACCGCTGCCGAATGAGCCGCAAACTCCAGAGCATACTGGCACTGAATCGTTGCCACACCGTTGTTGTATGTCCCCGGACGCGTTACCCAGGCCGAATATTCAAATACATAGGTTCCTTTGGGCAAGTAGGAGAAGAAGAATTGTGTCGAGGCATCTTTGGTGTTCTGATAGTAACACAATCGCTCTTTCCACCGGCATCCCGACAACGGCTCTACCGGCTCAAGGCAAGCCGCCCGCTGGTCGGTAAGTGCCACGTACTCCATATCGCGATCCGAAGAGACAACCAACCGCACGGTGAGTTTGTCCCCGGCTTTTAGTCGGGTGGTGTCCGTTAGCGGTTCGAGGATTTGCCCGGTTGCGGATGAACGCTCGATGTAGAGTTTTTTGCCGATAGAGAGCTGAACCCCATTCTGCGCTGTAATCTGGTCAGGAGAAGCCTCATATTGCCAGTAAAGAGCTCCCCATACGGGATGCGACTCGTTATTACGTACCGATACCTCCGCCATCTCCGGTTTGACTTCATCTTTTCCGAATATTGTTTTGAAATATCCGGTACCGGCTTCGCTTTTTTCCCTTTTTACCGGCTGTTTGCCTAATTTTATCTGGACGTCGTTGCCTCCTGATAACCAATCGGAACCTTTCATCAGCAAGGCATAGACGGCATCGGCAGTGGCTATGGGAGAGTTCCAGCGTTCGGTCTGCTTTTGAGAAAGAAGCCAGAGTTTCATATCGTCCGTTTGTTGTTCGTTTTTATTCACCTCCGACACTGCCTCCAAAATCGCGGTCTGCGTGGCAATGTTCGATTCGTGCCACCAGCGGCCACCCTTGTTGTTCGCCCAGAACATCCCTTTTTCTTCCGAACTGGTCGCATTTTCGAGCAACGATTTTACGATAGTCGCAGCCAGTGGTTTGTCTCCGCTGCGTTGAGCCGTAACGGCTATCAGCGCACGTCCAAAGAGGGTGCAATTGATCCAGTCCTGTGCAAGTAATTTTTGATAAAAACGAACCGATTCAACGGCATTTTTATTTACCGGAACCGTATCGAAGAAGCTGCGCATATAAAAATAATAAATCTGAGCAGGCGTAAGCGATTTAGTGGTTTTCCACTCTTTATTCTCCCGCTTCATCCGGTCGAAATCGCGCGCCATGCACTCATCGGCATATGCCACACCCCTCTTTATCATGTTCGATTCTTCCGGCGCATAGGTATCGGCGCCCAGTTGTTTCAACCGCGAGAGCCCCACCAAAATATACTGGCTGATAAACCGATCCTCGGGCATTCCTTTGAACCAGGAGAACGCCCCGTTTTCCAGTTGGAGCGCTTGCAGCCTTTCCATTGCCTGCCTGTGCATATCGAGTTGCCGGTTCGTATCGAAAAGTTGGGCAATCCGCTGTTTTTGATCCGACTCTTTCTGCGCTTCGGGAACCCATGGAGTTTCGGTCAAAAGGAGATTTTTCACCTCTTCATTCTTCTCCAGATTCGATTTCAGCGCATTGCCCGATTCCTGCCATTGCCGGTAGCTGTCGGCTATTTTCGGATTGGCACGAACGATCACAGATGCCAGCGTATTGGCATAATAGGAGGCAAACCAGTTCACCGCGCAATCGTTGTCGGGCATCGACAGTGCCGGTAGGGCTTGCACCGCATACCAGGCAGGATTCGTGGTCATCTCCACAATCAGATTTTTAGTATCTGCTTTGGAATATTCCGACTGTAACCGTTCAAAAACATATTGCTTCGACTGGTTTCCGCGCACACGGATGGGCAACGTCTCAGTGACTCTTAATTTGTCGGATAAGACCGGGATGTAATGCTGCTCTCCATCGCTAAATTCGCCGGTGGAAGCGGTGATTTTACAAATCAACATCTGTACGTCCGAAAAACCATTGACTTTCCACATCATCACTCCGGTACTATCTTGTGTCAAAGCAAAGTTTTTATCGGCAGCCGCAATCTTCAACGGCTGGTTGGTCTCGGCATCCAATAATTCGAGGTGTGCCTGCCCCCGCTGATTTTTACCGGAGAGATTCACCAATTTGGTCGTTACGACAAGCGTATCGTTCTGGCGGATAAAACGGGGAATATTCGGCTGAACCATAAACGGCTTTTGTGTGACCGCCTCTGCAGACCATTGTCCCAGGAAGAGATCGAGCGTATGCGCCAATCCCTTCACGCTCCACCGGGTAGTCGATTCGGGCACCACAAAAGAGAATGACACCTCGCCCTTTTCATCGGTACGCAGCTGAGGGTAGAAAAAGGCCGTCTCTGCAAAGTTCTGACGTGGAGTTACCACCTTTTGACCTACAATTGCGGAACCCATAGCTATACTTCCTACAATATCATAATGAACAGTTTCGGATTCCATAAGGACTGTCCGTTTTCTCAAACCACCGGCAGCCATTGGCGCGTCGAGGGTCACTTTTGATACTACAAAATTTATTTTTTCCATTCTACGCCCGTTTTTCATCGGTCGGCCGCCCCGGAAGCCATCAAACAAGCTACTCAGGATCGGATCAAAATCATCGAACCGGTAATCCGCGACGCTATACTCTTTGCCAACCAGATATGCCGCGTCGCGGCTAACCATTCGTCCTAATGTGGCATCCCAATAAGGCATCGATTGTGCAAAGTTTACATACACCGGATTGAAATCCCAATTGTGTGGGGTAAACGCGTTGAGAGATGCGTCAAACATCGTCACCATACATTCGGCCTGCTTCTGAGCAAACTGTAGTTCCGGAATGGTAATGCGCCACTCCTCCTTCTGCCCGGGCAATAATTTGTCACGAAAGACGGAAAACTTCGGAGTTAGTTTTTTTTCTGCTGCTTTGCGTTCTATCTTAATTACACGCGAAAAATATTTTTGATCCTTTACAAAAGTGAGCCGCAGGGAAACTTCCTGTCCCCACTCTTTGTTGAATGGGATGTTCAGGTGGCGCATTTCATCATCAAAAGTCATCCATTTACTCTCCAACAGTTTCGTACCATCGATCAGTTCGTACAACACGTTGACATCGGCTGCGGAGGTACCGAACAGAATATCGGCAGACTCTCCGGGCAAACAGCTTGTTTTTATCTCGTTCGTCCAGCAATAGCTCCTGATCGGCAATTTTCTGTCGTTCGGAGAGTATAGCACAACGCTTTTTTGCAGGGTAACGGTTCGACCCTGCTCATCTTTTGCCGAAAGCGACAGAAGGTATTTTCCTGAACTCCAGTTACCGGAATTTGACACCCTGATGTTTTCACCTTGGCCGGTATCGACAGTTCCACTGAGGATTTCTTTATCAACGTCGGAAAGATTTTCCTTCCTGATATTCTCGGTAAATTCCGTCTCCGTCTTCAACCGCGACAAGGTATATCTGATGTTGGTCTTGACCGTAGCTCCGTTCAGGTTCAAAGCGGCAATTTTAAGCTGGAAAGGTTCGTTTTTATCGATTGTTTCGGGCATATCGGCCGTAAGGTAGACTGACTTCTCTCCAACCGAAAACGACATCTCGTTTTTTTGTGTTTCTCCACTGCCGTCGGTCACCTCAGCCATCACCGAATAGGTATAGAACTGCTCGCCCCGTATCAGTGTCGCATCTTCTTTTTGCGGAACAAAAGAGAGCTGAAAATTTCCCTTTCCATCGGATTTTATCTGTCCGTTCACTATTTCACGATCGGGAGTTCTGAGCCACCGCATAAGCCAATGGTAACGACGAATAACGCGGTAATTCACTGTGGCATTGTCCAGCGGAAAACCGGCATAACTCCGAACGGCGCCATGAATCGTTACACTATCGCCAAAAGCGGGAGTCCCACGGATGGTATCGAACGTTACCTCAAATGTCGGACGTTTATACTCCTCCACCAGAAACGAAGCAAAACCGCCATTCCCGGCATGTAGCGAATAGTTCCCATTCAATCGTCCTTTGGGTAATACAAAGCTACCGGAAAACGATCCGAACGGGTTGGTCTTTACCGTTTGCTTGCCCACCTCCTGACCGGAGACATCGTGAAGCGTAACGGAATACTCTCTGTCGGAAACGGTTCGGGAAGAATCTTTCGTTGCCAACCAGGCGATACCCTTGTAGTAGATCGTCTGACCAGGCCGGTAAATCGCTCTGTCGGTAAAAAGCGAAACTTGCGGAACTACCTGCGCGTCACGGGGTCCTTCATAGAAATAGGAAGAGACACTGCTCACTGGAAACGACGTATCGGCTCCTTTTGAAATCGCAATAAAAACTCCGGATTGCTCCTTTTCCGACAGCTGGCAGTATCCGTTGGAATCGGAGACATAGGCGCCGGTCTGTGTCAGGGCAAGGTTTTCTCCATATCCGGTTTGTTTGTAGGTGTGGATGGCAACTCCGGATTGCGGATAACCCGAGACCCGATTCACTACATACAAATCTATTTTTCCGCTCCCCCTCGTTCGGGTAAAACAGGCAAGATCGGAGACGGAAAATCGTCCGCAAACCTGTTTGTCTGCGTTCGTATTCCCCGGTTCGGAAACAACATATTCGTAGTGACCATAGGGCAATTTAGGGATAACAAGGGTGGTATCCGTGGCGCGAAAAAAGGCCGACGGATTGAGTTGAACCTTGCGTGTTTCTATTAAAACCGCTCCTTTGGTCAGTTGATTTTTGTATGCCACCCGTTGACTCTTGTAATAATCGGTGGCGTTGACATCGATACGATAAATCTTCACATCCAATTGAACAATATTCGCGGTAGAAAGGCTTATCTTCAAAGGGGCATTCGCAGCTGTTACTTCCGGATTGTTTGCCTCAACAATGCGTTCGGCTATTTGCCTCCGAATCGATTTCAGCACATCGATCCGTTTGTAGTTTGGGTATTGACGAATGCCCTGCTCACACAGATCGAACGCCCGTTTTTTGTAATTCCGAAACTGCGCGGTCTCGTCGGGTTGCTGCACATTGTACGCATCGTTTTCCAGATAATAATTGGCCAGCGCGGCAATGACTTCAACCTCGTTTTCGGTAGAAGCATTATCCTGCCGGAGTTGTTGCAATGCTTTCAGATAAAGTTCCTGTTTTGAGGCAATATCCGCGTGTTTACTGAAATAATTAAGGCGTGCCAGATCGACATTTACCAAAGCCTCCCGCTTTTTATCACCCAACCGGAAAGAGAGCCATTGCCGGTAAATACGTCCAATTTCTGCCTTAATAGAGGGATCTGCGTCTGTTTGACGGACAAAAAGTTCCGCTTTATCAAACAGTGCGCTATTGTTGAACGGTTTGTTATCTATATTTTGGTTTGCCGAAAAATCGGAAAGTGTCTCTATTGCCTGAGCACAAAGAAAATCGTACAGTGTAGGTTGTAACACACGGCTGTCTTTCCCGGGTGCCATTACAGCCTCGTAACGCAACGCGTCTGTCTTCTGGAGCAGCGCGGCATCGTGGAGAGAGGCTTTAACGTGCATTGCAATAGTATCGGCAAATACATTCGTACTCCACTCCTTGATGTCCGTCGGTTTTTCGAACGACAGGTTTGTGCGTTGGCTGATAGCATAGCTGTTTTGCCAGAAATATTGTTCGTAGAGCTTTGCAAGGAGCGAGTGCAACATGGCCTTCTCTGCCGGATCGTCGGTCGTACGGGTGTATGTCTCCATTGCACCTAACTCGGAGGAAAAGGCATCCTGATCTTTTTCCATCAAAAAATGGATACGATAGAGCCACCCTTTGAGCAGCTGTGGACTCTCCTTTTCTGCGCGGGCAACCTTCATCAGGCTATCGACGGCCTGCAACGCGGAGTGAGGAAGCCCTTTCGACTCAAAATTTGTGATGTGTTGCCAACAACTGGCATAATTGAAAGAACCGGCAGCAGCCGATACCACGAGAAAATATCCAAGCAAAAACGAAGGAAATAATCGACGGAAATTCATAGTGCAAATTATTATATAGAACAAAGATAACTATTTTACAACGCCTTCAAACGATTCTGACCAGAGTTCCTCTATTCTTAAATATCCGACAAAAACGAAACAGCCTGAACTCGGATGAGTTCAGGCTGTTTCGTTTATATTTCCGATAAAGATTTACCGTTTTATAATCTGATTATGCGATAGGAGTTCCCAACGATGTACTTACTAAGAAAGCTGCTGCAACGGCAATGATAGAGTATAATTCGGGAAATACAGCCAGAATCAACGTATTGTTGAAAACGTCGTGGCCGTTACCCATTGCACTTGCGCCATTGGCACACACCTGACCCTGACGGATAGAGGTAAGCAACTCGACAGCACCTACTGCAATACCGATAAAACAGATGGCAACACCCTGGAACATAGAAATATGTTCTACAAGAAACGGTTTAAGCAAAAAGTATCCCAAAAAACCGAACAGACCCTGAGAACCAGGCAAAGCTGTTAAAACCATGGCTTTACCAAAAATATCGGGGTTCTTTTTCAATGCGCCGATAACGGAATTCCCGGCAATGGAAGTACCGTAAGCACTACCGACTCCCGATAATCCTACCATAAAGGCAATCCCGATGTAAGCAAATAAAATTGGTTCCATAATAAAAAAGTAAATTAGTGATTAATAATTATTTGTATTTTTTTATTCGTAAATCAACCGGTTGTTTCACCGATTAAAGTATTTTGAATTCTTCTTTATACCGTGCAAATGGTTTGTATGATTTTCCTCCTCCGACAAAGCCTGCATTCTTGTAAAACTCGACAAATGTCAAACGAAGCGGGTGCACGAACGATGCCAGAATAGCCATAAAGATGTTAATGAAGTGGCCGAAGAGCAAAATCAGAATCATTACAATCTGGCTGACGACAGGGGTATTTCCACTCAAACTGGTAGCCAGACTATTGAATACAATGGCTAAAACAGCTCCGGCAATACAGATGGCAAACAAACGGATGTACGACAGCAAATCGCTCAACCAACCGGTTGCTTTTTCATACGTATCCCAGATGCCTTCGCCGATATTGGCTAAAATATTGTGTCCCGGATGGTTCAACAGGAAGATACAGATACCCGATATGGCAAAAATGACATACGATATCGTTTTGGCAATTTCGGGGGCAATCAAACCTCCTTTTTGCAATCCGAAGACCGATCCTCCGCCAACGACTAACAGAAGCCATCCCCACGTCGAAATTGTGCTGGCAAATCCATCGGTCTTCCAACGGGTACATGCCCGCACAAACTGTCCGAAAATGATCTGTATTGCACCCAGAATCAACGACGCATAGAACAACCTGTCTGATGTCAGAATATATTTTTTCAGCGTTTCGTACCAGGGCCAGTTGGTCTCTATTTTTTCCAACTGAATTCCGCCCACATTACCGGTTACTAAGCCCATAAAGAAAGCTGTAAGGCCCAAGTAGAACAACAGCCGCATGACCGGTTGCAGTTCTTCACGCACTTTTTTACTGAAATAGAGCCCAACTCCGGCCAACATTACCCCGTATACGACATCGGCAAAGCAAAAGCCGAAAAAGAGCATGTAAAACGGCGCAAAATAGGGTGTCATATCCGATTTGTGATAGTTGGGCAGTTCGTAAAGTCCGCCGATAAATTCGAATACGCTGCTGAATTTATTGTTTTTCAGCTTCACAGGCACAGCCTCATCGGTTTTGAGAGGAACTTCAGCCACATAATAAATACCCGATTGCTTCAATACGCCGATCAATGGCTCTTCATTCTCTTCGGGGCAATAGCCTTCCAGTATTCTCACCGTATTTTCAGCCTCCGAAGTGGTGTTGAGTTGTACGCGGCGCAGGTCAACTCTTTCCGATACTTCGAACTGCGCTTTTTTCAGGGCATCGTATCCTGCCGTTGCGTTTTTGAGCCACTCCTCTATCGAGCCAATTTCGGCATCAATTCCATCGATCTCGGTCTGCAATTCGGCTGCCGTTTTTGACCCCGGGCGCAACACATCGGCTTCGATTTCAAATTCAAAACCTTTCGGCGTTACCGTAATGAAATAAACGGTTGAATTCAGGCAGTCTACCTGCAATGCACTGTATTTTGCCTCCCATTCAGGGTCGAATTTGCTTGAGTTACAAGAGAAGAAACTGACGTCGAGTCCGGCCTGCTCCAGTTGGCGTATTCTTTCCCAGTCGAAATCACCCCAGGGAATCATCCGGTCCATATCCTTGACGACGGACAGTCGCCTAGTTTGCAACTGTTCTTTTTCCTGTACGCGGGATTCAATGTCGGTTAGTAATTTAAATCCGTCCAGTTCTGAATTCTGAGGCAGTGGATTTTCACTATCCGAGTAATGATCCAGCGTTGCGGTGGCCGCCTTGAACCGTTGTGTCAGTTGCAGGTTGCTCCGTAAGTCTTCGTCATCGATAGTGCCTCCTTGCTTTTCGGCCACATGAATTACGCCAAGCTCTCTCAATTTTTCGAGAAATCCGGCATACTCCTTGTGGTAAACCAAGAAGGTGTATTTTTTCATTTTAACTATCATATAGCTATTTGCAATTTAGTCATTTACAATTTACAATTGAAATTTGCTTCCAACACAAAGGATTCAAAGCGAATCAGAAAGGAGTATGGCAAAAACTTAGTATTCTTTGTGACATCCCCGGTTGCTTTGTGGTTGATCAAATTCCATTTTCAAATTCCCAAATCTTCAAATTTCCACATTGTTTTTTTCTGCTTCCTGTCTCGATTTGACGATTTTTTGTGCCGATTTCGAGAGGTTCTCTTCGTCTTCCATAAAACGTTTTATTTTACGGATGGCATCTTCGTACCCGGGAATCTGTACTTTTTCAAAAAGGTTTACCTTTTGAGTCGTTTTTTTACGGGCATGTTCGAGTAAATTCAGCTTTTGCAGCATAAATTCCTGTTCTATGCCGATTTGAGCCAGCTCTTTCAATTGCTCAATGCCATCGGCAAACCATTTCGGGCTACTGAAAATACTGAAAGGACGAATGGAAAATTCAACCCCTTCGAGCACCGGAATACGCACGCCGGCAATTTTTCGAACCTCCATCTTCACATCGTCGACATGAAGTAACGTCGTATCGAATTCTCCCCAAAGAGCCAGCGTCCGGTCGTATGCCGTAATGCGCTGCTCGAGTTTCTCTTCCAGTGCTTTGGCTTCGTCTTTGGCACGCTTTACCTCCACACGCAGAGCACTCTCTTTGTTTTTAATGGTAGGTAACGCTCTTACCCGCACCTTCAGCTGCTTTTCGAGACCCTGAAGTGATGTTTTGTTGTATTGAAATGTTATAGCCATAATTTGAGTTCGGAATTTCGTTTCTATCCCCGGATAGAGTAACGATTATTTAGGCCAGTATTTATCAACTAATGTTTGCTTGATATTCACCTCTTCGGGTTTGAAATAGTTGGCAAACAAGCCCCAGGTTACGTTCAACATCTCTTCCGTTCCGATATTGACATCGATAGCCAGAATGTTTTCTGCATAATCTTTTCCGAAAGATAGTGTACGTTCGTCATAATTGGTAAGGTCGAACCCGTTTTCCAACTTTGTTTTTGCATTGGCAGCATCGGCAAACAGACGTACGGCAGCGTTCATTACCTGCGGATGGTCTTCGCGAGTTTTTTTGCCGATAACCAACTGTTTCAAACGCGACAACGAACGGAACGGATCCACAATAACTTTTCCAATGTCCGAGTCACGGCGCAGGAACAACTGCCCTTCGGTGATATAACCGGTATTATCCGGAATAGCGTGTGTAATATCGCCTCCAGAAAGGGTTGTGACGGCAATAATGGTGATAGAACCGCCATCAGGGAACTGTACCGCTTTTTCGTAGATCTTTGCCAAATCGGAATAGAGCGAACCCGGCATAGAGTCTTTCGAAGGAATCTGATCCATACGGTTCGATACGATGGAAAGCGCATCGGCGTACAGCGTCATATCAGTCAGCAATACCAACACTTTTTCGTTATGATCCACTGCAAAATATTCGGCAGCTGTCAGCGCCAGATCAGGAATCAATAAACGCTCTACCGGAGGGTTTTCGGTGGTGTTCACGAAACTCACGATACGGTCGAGAACTCCGGCATTATTAAATACATTCTTGAAATAGAGGTAATCGTCGTTGGTCAGACCCATACCACCAAGCACGATTTTGTCGGCCTTGGCGCGCAGAGCCACATTTGCCATTACCTGGTTGAACGGTTGATCCGGGTCGGCAAAGAACGGAATCTTCTGTCCCGACACCAACGTGTTATTCAGGTCGATGCCTGCAATACCGGTAGCGATCAGCTCGGACGGCTGACGACGACGAACCGGGTTCACCGACGGACCGCCGATTTCACGTTCTTCCCCTTCAATCTCAGGCCCTCCGTCGATCGGATTTCCGAAGGCATTGAAGAAACGACCAGCCAACTGATTGCTGACTTTCAACGTCGGAGCTTTCCCCAAAAATACAATTTCGGCATTGGTCGGAATACCTTCCGTGCCTTCAAATACCTGCAGGGTGACATCTTCGCCCATAATTTTCACTACCTGAGCCAGCTTGCCATTCACGGTAGCCAGCTCTTCGTTGCCCACTCCTGAGGCTTTCAGCGAGCAGGTGGCTTTCGTTATCTGGGTGACCTTTGTGTATATTTTTTGAAATGCTTTTGTAGCCATGATATTTGTATTTACAATTTTACAATTTACGATTTATCCGAAACATCACCGGGAAACGACTTCCGATGTCAGCATCTCTTTTAAAGTAGAGAGATGACTCTCAAACGCTTCGGATTGGTATTCGGAGTAGTTCATCTGCTTGCAAATATTGATTAAGCGTTTGAAATAATCCATTACATCGTTGAAGTTGCTGAAATCGAACTTGGTCCGGCAAATATCCATCACCAGATTCAACATGAATTGCTGACGTTCGATCGGACATACAGAATCTATTTTATCAAAAGCATCTTGTTGAAGAATCACAAAATCAATCACTTCCGATTTCCAGAAGGCTACGTGATATTCAACCGGCACTCCGTCATCACCCAAAATATTGATCTGTTCCTGAATCTCTTTTCCCCGCTGCAGTAAGGTTTTCATTTCGTTCACCTCCTTGGTCCAGTCCGGAGAGATTCGTTTGGCAATATATTCTTCAAATTCAGGATATTCTATGTATTTTGAGTAACTATCTATCGGGTTTACTGCCGGATAACGTTTACGGTCGGCACGGGTTTGATCGAGTGCAAAGAAACAACGGGCCACTTTTTTGGTCGATTCGGTTACCGGTTCCTTCAGGTTACCACCAGCCGGCGATACCGTTCCGATAAAGGTAATAGAACCGGTCGATCCGTTGTTTAGATAGACATAACCGGCACGTCCGTAGAAGTTGGCGATAATAGCAGGTAAGTCCATCGGGAATGCGTCCTGACCCGGCAACTCTTCCAGACGGTTCGACATTTCACGCAGAGCCTGTGCCCAACGGGAGGTCGAGTCGGCCATCAGCAACACCTTCAATCCCATCGAACGATAATATTCGGCAATGGTCATCGCCGTGTAAACCGAAGCTTCACGGGCGGCTACAGGCATGTTCGAGGTGTTTGCAATGATAATGGTACGCTCCATCAGCTTACGACCGGTATGTGGGTCTTCCAGTTCCGGAAACTCTACGAAGATTTCCACCACTTCGTTGGCACGTTCACCACAGGCAGCCATAATCACGATATCGGCATCGGCCTGTTTGGAGATGGCGTGCTGCAATACTGTTTTTCCTGTTCCGAACGGGCCGGGAATAAATCCGGTACCTCCTTCAACAATAGGGTTGGCCGTATCGATGGTTCTTACGCCGGTTTCGAGCAAGCGGAAAGGACGGGGTTTTTCGGTATAACAGGTAATGGCTTTTTTTACCGGCCATTTCTGCGTCATGTTGAGTTCAATATCTTTGCCCTCACTGTCGGTGATAACGGCAACCTTATCCAGAATACGGTACTGACCCTTGGCAACAACCGATTTTACGGTGTATTTACCCTGAAAGGTGAATGGCACCATGATTTTGTGAGGCTGGAAATTTTCGTCTACTTCGCCCAGCCAGCTACCGGCAGCCACTACATCGCCCGGCTTTGCCAGCGGTTTGAAATCCCACAGCTTATCTTTATCGAGTGGGAATGTATATTCTCCACGCTTCAGGAAGACGCCCTCCATTTTGTCAAGGTCGTTCTGCAAACCATCGTAGTTACGCGACAGCAAACCCGGGCCAAGTGTTACCTCAAGCATGTGTCCCATAAATTCAGCTTCGGCACCCACCTGCAGTCCACGAGTGCTTTCAAACACCTGGGCATAAGCATTGTCACCGATAATTTTGATGACTTCCGCCATCAGTTTCGTATTTCCGGTTTCGATGTAACAAATTTCGTTCTGAGCAACAGGCCCATCCACGGCAATAATTACAAGGTTGGAAATAATGCCTTTAACTTTTCCTTTTGTTGACATATTATGCTATTGTTTTTATTTTTTATTCTACGTGGTAACCGGCAGGTTATTTCTCACTCGGGAACTGTACGCCACTTTTCAGTGTCTTAATCAGTTCGCGGAAAATAGCGGCTCCTGCCTCTTGTTTCAATGGTAGCCAACGCTCAATAATCTCCAGTTTCATCAGGTAAGCGGCAACTGCTTCGATGGTAAAATATTCGAATACCGTATTCTCTTCGATCCATTGCCATTTCAGCAGGTCGACCTTCTTTTCACGCTCGAGCAGATTGTCTTCTTCGGCAATTCGTAAAACCTGATCAACCTCCGGGAAATAATCGCTTACCCCGAAATCGCGTGCATGCGAAGTCTTTAATATAGTAGCCACCACGTTATCGCCTACAATAGACGATGGTATATCGAAATTGTATTTACGGCAGGTATAGGCGGTAAGCAAATTATTAATGTTCAAACAGAATTCGAACCATGCACTGACAAATTGATTTCCGCACCGTATGGCATCTTTATAGTAAAGCGACATCAGCTGGTCGTCCCACGACAGGTTGTCGAACAGCGGCTTCTCTTCCCAGTAGGCATAAGCAAAAGCGGGAAAATAGTCAGGGACGGAGTTGATTTTCGGATATTCCGTCTCTTTCAGAAGTGTCACCACCTCTTCAAACTGATCGGATGTAGAGGAGCCAAGCGGGTGCAAAGCGGCATCCCGGTCTTTGAGAAATACCAACCAATTTAAAGCTTCGTAATACTGAAAGATATGACTTACAATAGCATAATCTTTCGTACTAAGTGTTTCTTGCAATATTTGGTGCAGTTCCTGCAGTTTGAGTGTCAGCTTGGCATCATCCGGCTGGATTTCTGGTAATCCGGCTATCAGGTAGTAATATTTGCTCATTGTGTTACAAATTATGGTTTATCGGTTGCAAAAAAAGGATGGCAACTTAAAACAACAATTCTACCAGTTTCGGGCGTAAAAATTCTTTGAAATATTCAGTAAATTCAGCCTCTCCAAAGGTGATTTTATATCCACCGGAGGCCGGTTGAACGGCAAAGTCGGCTTTAGCACCGTTCACCGCTTTGATGGTGATGCCTTTATTCAGAAGATCTTTAGCATTGGCAGAAAAATAGGCGGTTAGGGCTTCCGCGTCTTTTGCTTCGATAATAATTTGTTCTTTCTTTGCCCATTCCTGCGCAAAGGTGAGGATTACTTTTTGCATGAAAGCTTTATCAGCCACTGCAGCTTTGACCGATTCGTCGGCTATCTTACCATCAATCAAATTGGTAATCTCTGTTTTCAGAGCTTCTACCGATTGTTGAGCAAAAAGTTTTAATTCGGAACGGGTATTTTTATCCAGCTCTTCGGCTTGCTTTTGCGCTTGCGCTACGATTGCTGCAGCATCGGCATTTGCCTTCTGAATAATTGCAGCAGCCTCATCTTTTGCATTGGATACGATGGTAGTGGCTTCATTTTTGCCTTTTTCGACGCCTTCGAGGTAAATTTTGTCGGTAAGTTCTTGCAGTGTTGAGTTCATAATGCTGATTAATTTTTTTTGTGCTTCAACTGCAAATGTAATGGAATTATCAATAGGGTGTTACGACCTATTTAAATTGGGATTCCAATTTAACGTTATTTTTAATTGCCCTAAACAACAAGTCAAGAATAAAAGCATTTGTTCACGAAAAGACGAAATTACAAAAACAAACACACAAAAACAAAATAACAACAAACATATTGACACTCCAAAGCCTCACAAAACAGACAAAGAGACAAATCACAAGACACTTTGAAGCACAATGTTTATTTTAAAAACAACAACATTTCCGATCTTTTATACTTAACCTTTGTTTTTTTCCAGACTCCTGGCGTAAAGCTATTTGTTTTTTTTACACAACGCCAATAAATAAAAAAAGCGCGATCATTTCAATCGTAATTGAAATGATCGCGCTCTCCAAAAAAAAGAGAAACTTATTTCTTGTTAAATTCGGAAGAAACAGTCAACACTTTTCTGCCTTTTGCACGACGGGCAGCTAATATGCGACGTCCGTTAGCCGTAGCCATACGTTCGCGGAAGCCATGTTTGTTTCTGCGTTTTGTGTTCGATGGTTGGAATGTTCTTTTCATTGCCGTAATGTTTTATGTATTGTTTTTTATTCCTGTTTTCGGGGCAACAAAGATACGGTTTTTTTTCTACATTCAAACTATTCTACTGATTTTTATCATCAAAAGAATCTTCGGTCAATCCTTCTTCCTCAAATCCATTCGGCAACAACCGTATCGTTAGTTTTTTTTATAGAAAAGAATTACGGAATTTTTTCTTTAATACAAAGATAATCAGCTACCTTTGTTGTACTGAATTAAGTCTCATTCAAACTATTCATTAATTTATAAACTAAACAGTTATGTCTAAAGTAACAGTAGTCGGAGCCGGTAACGTAGGTGCTACCTGTGCGAACGTTCTGACGGTAAACGAAGTTGCGAGCGAAGTGGTTTTGCTCGATATTAAAGAAGGTGTTGCTGAAGGTAAAGCAATGGACATCATGCAAACTCAACCCACATTGGGTTTTGCCACCAAAGTTGTCGGTGTAACCAGTGACTACAGCAAAACTGCTAATTCGGATGTTGTTGTGATCACTTCTGGCCTTCCCCGCAAACCGGGTATGACTCGTGAAGAGTTGATCGGTGTCAATGCAGGTATTGTAAATTCGGTAGTTGCCAGCATCATCAAAGAATCTCCTAAAGCTATCCTTGTCATTGTAAGTAACCCGATGGATACAATGACCTACCTGACTTTCAAAACCGCAGGTCTTCCCAAAAACCGCGTAATCGGTATGGGTGGTGCTTTGGACAGTTCTCGTTTTACCTACTACCTGAGCCAGGCTCTCAGCACCAACGGCAACAACATCGAAGGTATGGTTATCGGCGGTCACGGCGATACCACCATGATTCCTTTGAAACGTCTTGCTAACTGCAAAGGTGTTGCCGTAAGCGAACTGCTTTCTGCCGAAGCTTTGGACAAAGTAGTCGCCGACACAATGGTTGGTGGCGCTACCCTGACCAAATTGCTGGGCACTTCTGCATGGATGGCTCCGGGTGCTTCTGCTGCATTTCTGGTTAAATCTATCCTTAATGACGAAAAACGCGTACTTCCTTGCTGCGTTTACCTCGAAGGCGAATATAAACACAACGATATCTGCATCGGCGTTCCTACCGTTATCGGCAAAAACGGCGTTGAAGCTATTATCGACGTTAAACTGACGGCTGACGAACAAGCTTTGTTCGACAAGAGCGCTGCTGCTGTCCAGGTAATGAACGACGTATTGAAAGAAATGAAACTGGTTTAAGCCGGTTTTACGGCATTCAAGTCAAAAGAGGCATCCCCGCATGGGTTGCCTCTTTTTTTATTGACAGCAGTTTCGTATCTATCCTGACAACTCACCGTAGATGTAGAATCAAATATCACTTCAAAATAAACAGACCCCGGTACATAAAAAAGCCGCTCTCGGAAATCAAGAGCGGCTTTCATATTTTACCAAACAGGCTTATGCCAGTTTCTTTTTTTGTTGTCTTTTAGCGTGCCAAACCTGTACATCGTAAGCGATGGTAGAAGCCACCAGAATAGATGAATAGGTACCGGTTACAACACCAATCAGCAATGCGAATACAAACCCCCGGATCACATCGCCACCGAAGAGGAAGATAGCCAGCAATACCAAGATCACGCTCACCGTTGTGTTAATAGTACGACGCAAAGTATGGTTCATGGCATCATCCATCAACGAACTTATATCACGTTTCGGATACAATTTTATAAATTCTCGAATACGGTCGAAAATTACCACCGTATCGTTGATAGAGAATCCGATAACCGTCAATATCGCCGCAATAAACGCCTGATCGATTTCGAGCGAAAATGGCATAATACTGTAAAGCAACGAATAGAGGCCCAATACCACCAGTACATCATGAATCAACGAAACCAAAGCACCGATAGAAAAGGTATAGCTTGGAAAACGGAGGAAAATGTAAAGAGCAATGCCAAATACAGCCAGAATAATTGCCCAAACAGCAGCCACTTTTATATCTTCAGCCACAGCAGGTCCTACCTTTTGAGAACTTACAATATGTTTTTTTACAAACTGATCTCTGGTGATGTTACTACCCAACATAGGTTTTAGACTAGTGTAGAGCTTTGTTTCAATTTCATCATCCACCGAAGCCGAACGGTTAGCGATTTCGTAATTTGTGGAAACACGAACCTCTTTTCCGCTGGTACCAATGGCAATTACATTAACATTTCCGCCGAATGTACCTTTCAGTGTGGTACGAAGATTTTCTGCATCTACCGGTTGATTGAATGCAATCTGATAGTTACGTCCACCGCTAAAGTCAATACCCTGACTCAAGCCGCGTGTTGCCAAGGAACCGATACAGATTAAAAGCACAATACCGGAAACGATATACCATGTTTTACGCATACCGATGAAGTCGATATTCGGATGCAACAACCAATGTTTGGTCAAACGGGTAGTAAACGATATGTCGTCTCTGCCTTCTTTCTGCATAAACCATTCAAAGAAAATATGAGTAAGGAATACCATACAGAAGAAAGAGGTAATAATACCGATAATCAATGTCGTGGCAAATCCTTTGATAGGACCGGTTCCGAATGCAAAGAGGATAATACCAACCAACAAGTGAGTTGCATTGGAGTCGACAATTGCAGACAAAGCGTGTTTATACCCATCAGCGATAGCCTTCCGCAGATTCTTGCCGGCCTCTTTTTCTTCGCGAATACGTTCGTTAATCAACACGTTGGCATCGACCGCAAACCCAAGCGTTAGCACGATACCGGCAATACCCGGCATAGTAAGTACCGCTTTGAAGGATGCAAGGATCCCCATAATGAAGAGCACATTCAGTATCAGTGCTCCATTAGCTACTAAACCGGGAATCCAACCGTAGTAGAATACCATAAAGATCAGAATCAGGACAAATGCAATGACAAATGAGATAAGCCCCGCATTGATTGACTTTTGACCCAACGAAGGACCTACATTGTCGGCCTGAACGATGTGTGCCGGAGCAGGCATACGACCCGATTTCAGCACGTTTGCTAAGTCTTTTGCCTCTTCAACGGTAAAGTGACCAGAGATCTGACTACGACCGCCGGTGATTTCCTGGTTAACAACCGGAGCAGAATAAACATAGTTATCAAGCACGATAGCAACGCATTTGCCTACGTTTTGTTTGGTCAGGATAGCCCATGTGTTAGCTCCTTTGGAGTTCATGGTCATATCTACAATAGCGTTCGAACCGTACTGGCCGTAATCGTCTTTTGCATCGGTTACCACGTCACCCTGAAGCGCGGGACCCTGTTTGGTTGTACTCTTCAATGCGTACAGTTCAAAGAACTGACCTTGCTTATCGATCGCCTTCACACCCCATTTCAAAGAGAGATCGGACGGGAATTTACTACGAATTTGCGGGTTACGCAAGTAAGATCCGATAGTCGATGTATCGGCAGCGAGTGCCACACCAATACGGGGAGAGGTTCCCTGTGGTTCGATACCTTGCAAAAGAGCGAACAACGGATTTTTCTTTTTAAATTCGGCCAACTCTTTCTGGTTGCCTTTGCCATCCGCCGGTTTGTTGTCTTTTTTCTTGATCAAAGCAGCAAGCGAATCCTCTTTGGATGTACCTGCCGGCTTTTGAGCCTTAGCCTGTGCTGTTGTTTTGGCAGCATCTTTTGAAGGAGCGCCTACAACAGGAGCCACAGTATCGGTTTTTGCTTTACCGCCGTTTTCCAGCAATGCAGCAATCGAAGAGTTTGCTTCGGTCAACGCACCATAGATTTCGGCCACGTTGTATGTTTCCCAGAATTCGAGGTTAGCCGTTCCCTGAAGAAGCTTACGAACACGTTCCGGATCTTTCACACCGGGGAGTTCGACCAGAATACGACCCGATTTTTCGAGTTTCTGAATATTGGGCTGAACCACACCGAAGCGGTCGATACGGGTACGGAGTACGTTGAACGAATTGTTGATTGCACTTTCAACATCTTTCCGCAACACAACCATCACCTGTTCGTTGGTAGCGCTCAAAGGAATCTGATCTTTTTTGTCGTATGTGCTGAATATGGTAGACAGCTTCACATTCGGATCGAGTTCGAGGTAGGCATTCTTGAACAGTGTCAGGAAATCCGTCTGACTGGTAGCCTGACGTTGGATTGCCATATCGATGGCTTTGTTGAAATTTTGCGGTGGGTTGGGAACCGTCAGCGAACGGAGAATATCGGCTTGCGACACTTCCAACACTACGTTCATACCACCTTTCAAGTCAAGACCAAGGTTAATTTCCTTATCCATACACTCTTTGTAGGTATATCCGAACCACACCTTGGTAGGCGCAATGGAATCGAGATACCTTTTGTACAGCGCGCTGTCCACTTCGTTTGTCCCGGGTTTCGTCGCAAATGCCAATGCAGCCTTATTATAATGGTTGGTTACAAAGCTGAATGACAAATAGAAGAAACAGACAAGCAAAAGCAACACGGCTAGAACCTGAACAAATCCTTTGTTTTGCATGTTTAACTATTTTAAATACATAAATTGATTGATAGATCTTTCATTTTATTTTGAGCCTGCAAATATAACGATTTTTTAATAAGCCGGAAATGAGTTAAAAAAGAAATTTCAGCGGTTCCGACGTTATTTATCGGGTTGATATATCGGCGAGTTTGGTGTGGAATAGTTAAGTTTGTAGCACTAACCGTTGTCAGGCGCCGACAGCAAAGAGATACCGGCATCAGGAACCATTCCTTTGCGAATGGCTCTGTAAAGACGATTTTCTCCAGTCAAAAAGTCACGAAAAGGATAACGCATCTCCACTTTTATCGTTACATTTGTCACTCAATTTTTAACTAAACCTTACCCAATACTTATGTCGAAATTACGTTTTGCGGCCTTGCAGGAATTTGCCGTCCGCACTCCCCTACCGGTGGAAACACCCGCCAAACTGTCCGATTACTACGGAATCAATGTCTTCGATCGCAAAAAAATGCAGGCATACCTGCCCGATGAAGCTTACAAAGCCGTGCGCGAAGCCATAGAAGACGGCACCCAAATAAACCGCAAAGTGGCCGATCAGATTGCCAACGGCATGTGCCGCTGGGCAAAGGAACGCGGTGCCACACACTATACCCACTGGTTTCAACCGCTGAACGACGCTACCGCCGAAAAACACGAACGGTTGTTCGATTTCGGAGAGAATGGAGAGGTACTGGAACGTTTTTCCGGCAAACTGCTGATTCAGCAGGAGCCCGATGCTTCATCGTTCCCCAGCGGAGGCATTCGCAACACCTTCGAAGCGCGCGGATACACCGCCTGGGATGTTTCGTCGCCCGCCTTTATTGTAGGTGAAACGCTATTTATCCCGACCATATTTATTGCCTACACCGGCGAAGCGCTCGACTACAAAACACCGCTGCTGCGTGCCCTGAGTTCGGTCGACAAAGCCGCCGTGCGTGTTTGCCAATATTTCGATAAGGATGTCACCAAAGTGACGGCCAACCTCGGATGGGAACAGGAGTATTTTCTGATAGACAAAGCGCTGTTCGATGCCCGCCCCGACCTCTGCCTTACCGGTCGTACCCTGATGGGACACGCGTCGGCCAAAGATCAGCAACTGGAAGACCACTACTTTGCCGCTATTCCACCACGCGTGATGGCGTTCATGAGCGAACTCGAACTGGAGGGACACAAACTGGGCATTCCCCTCAAAACCCGCCACAATGAAGTAGCGCCCAACCAGTTTGAATGTGCCCCTATTTTTGAAGAGGCCAACCTCGCCAACGACCACAACCAGCTGGTGATGGATTTGATGAAGCACATTGCCCGCAAACACAACTTTGCGGTTCTGTTGCACGAAAAACCGTTTGCCGGGGTCAACGGATCGGGCAAACACAACAACTGGTCGCTCTGCACCAACACCGGCGTCAACCTCTTCAGTCCGGCCAAAAACCCACGTGGCAACATGTTGTTCCTGACCTATATCGTCAATACCTTGATGGCCGTTCAGAATCATCAGGATCTGCTTCGCGCCTCCATCATGAGCGCCGAAAATTCGCACCGTCTGGGAGCCAACGAAGCGCCACCGGCCATCATCTCGGTCTTTTTAGGGACTTACCTCACCAATATGCTCGACAACCTCGCCGAAAAGGTGTCGGATTCGCGCATGTCGCCCGAAGAGAAGACTGCCCTCAAACTGGGCATTGCGCGTATTCCGGACATCGTGCTCGACAGTACCGACCGCAACCGCACATCGCCCTTTGCATTCACGGGTAACCGGTTTGAATTTAGGGCCGTAGGATCGTCGGCCAATTGCGGCGCTGCCATGACGGTGCTCAATGCTGTGGTGGCCGATCAGCTCAACCGCTTTGCCGACGAAGTGGATGCGATGATTGCTAAAGGGAAGAACAAAGACGAAGCCATCTTCCAGATATTGAAACGGATGATTATAGAAACCCGTCCTATCCGGTTTGAAGGCGACGGCTATTCGTCCGAATGGATCGACGAGGCTGCCAAACGCGGTCTGACCAATATCACCTCGGCTCCCGATGCCATCGAAAAATATTTGGACAAAAAAGCGGTAGCGCTTTTGACCAAACAGGGCATCTTGTCGGAAACCGAAATTCATAGTCGCGTGGAAGTTGAATTCGAGAAGTTCACCAAGAAGATTCAGATCGAAGCGCGGGTATTGGGCGATCTGGCTATCAACCACATCGTACCTACGGCCATCGCCTACCAAAGCAGGTTGGTTGAAAATATCCGGGGATTGAAGGAGGTGTTCGACAAAGATGAGTTTGAGACGCTCGCTGCCGACAACAAGAGTTTGGTGCGCGAAATCGGCGAACGGGTAGTCGCTATCAAAACCATGGTACACGAAATGATAGAAGCCCGCAAAGTAGCCAACAACATTGAGGACATGCACGAGAAAACCTACGCATACAACCTCAAGGTGCGTCCGTATCTGGATCAGATCCGTTACCATATCGACAAACTGGAAGAGGTGATCGACGATGAAATATGGACATTGCCCAAATACAGGGAATTGCTCTTTGCCAAATAACCGCAATCTACAATCCCGGAGCGTTCCGGGGCTAAATTTTATTGTATGATTTTCTGGCACTGACTAATGACTTGATGACTAATACTAACTCCATCCTTCAGAACGGAGTTAGTAAGATTCTGGAAGGCTACGTTACCAACAAACTTTTT
Source organism: Bacteroidota bacterium (assembly GCA_017860295.1). Taxonomy (GTDB): domain Bacteria; phylum Bacteroidota; class Bacteroidia; order Bacteroidales; family Paludibacteraceae; genus Microbacter. Next base: position 105,871 of record JAFNAS010000018.1, read on the forward strand.
GAGGAATTGTTCCTGACAGACGCACAACCGACAATAAATATGTCATAATTTATCCCTAAAAAGTTGTCTGTTATTATTTTTTATTGTTCCTTTGTATCAAAATAAAAGCGAATGAATTTCACGACAAAAAATAATTGGTGGCGCTTCCGTTTCTGATTCAACAATGGGAAATGCGACCCGCCATTTGCAATACACAACCGCAGGAACCCATGCCTGCGGTTTTTTTTTGCCACGTCCGCAAACTACGATTCAATTATTTATAAAATATACTACAAATGAAAACGACGAAAAAAATTCAATTGCCGGAGAATGAAATGCCCAAGGCATGGTACAACCTTGTGGCCGACATGCAAACCAAACCGCTGCCAATGCTTAACCCGGGTACCAAACAACCGTTGAAACCGGAAGAGATGGAAGGGCTTTTTGCTAAAGGACTCGTAGAACAGGAGTTCTCGCAGGAACGTTTTATCGAGATCCCCGACGAAGTTTGGCAGCTCTACAAAATTTACCGCCCCACCCCGTTAGTACGCGCATCGGGACTCGAAAAGGCGCTGGATACTCCGGCTAAGATCTATTTCAAGAACGAGAGTGTCAGCCCGGTAGGTTCGCACAAACTGAACTCTGCCATTCCTCAGGCATACTACAATAAAATACAAGGCATCAAACATATCACCACCGAAACCGGTGCCGGTCAATGGGGAAGCGCCATGAGCGTTGCCTGCAAACACTTCGGTCTCGATCTTCAGGTATATATGGTAAAGGTTAGCTACGACCAAAAACCTTACCGGAAATTTGTCATGCAGACCTACGGAGCCGAAGTAATACCCTCACCCAGCACCCGCACTGCTGCCGGCCGGGCCTATCTCGAAAAACATCCCAACAGTCCGGGTAGCCTTGGCATGGCCATCTCCGAAGCGGTAGAAGCTGCCGTTACTCAACCCGACACCCGCTATACACTCGGAAGTGTATTGAATCATGTCATCCTGCACCAGACAATCATCGGACTCGAAGCTGAAAAACAGATGGAAATCGCAGGTGATTATCCCGACATTGTGATCGGTTGCTTCGGTGGCGGATCCAATTTTTCAGGTATCACCTTCCCGTTCATTCGTCACAACCTGATAGACGGCAAAACGACTCGCTTTATTGCCGCCGAACCAGCTTCATGTCCGAAACTGACCCGTGGCAAGTTTGAATACGATTTCGGCGATACAGCCGGGATGACCCCGTTGATCCCGATGTTCACCCTCGGACACGATTTCGAACCGGCATCCATCCATGCCGGAGGGTTGCGTTACCATGGTGCCGGATCGATCGTCAGCCAGCTACACAAAGATGGCATAGTCGAAGCTCAGGCAGTGAAACAACTCGACACCTTTGATGCAGGCGTGCTCTTTGCCCGTTCCGAAGGCATTATTCCGGCTCCCGAATCGACCCACGCTATCGCAGTGGCTATTCGCGAAGCATTGAAAGCAAAAGAGGAAGGCAAAGAAAAAGTGATTCTGTTCAACCTCTCCGGTCATGGACTGATCGATATGGCCGCCTACGATAACTATTTTTCGGGCAAACTGTCCAATTTTGAGGTACCCGATGCAAGCATAGAAGAAAATATCGCCAAGCTCGAAAAACTCGCCTGACGACAGCAAATTCACACAGACAAAGGCTTCATTTTCGAATGAAGCCTTTGGTATTTTAAAGGGACAACGACAACTGTTTTTCATTTAAAATGGCGAACTTTGCATCCTCAATACACATCTGTATAATGACCTACAAGGAAACCATAGATTACCTGTTCAATTGTCTGCCTGTGTTTCAACACCAAGGAGCATCGGCCTACAAACCGGGACTGGAACGTACCATACAATTAGACGATTACTTAGGCAATCCCCACCGCAAATACAAAACGATCCATGTGGCCGGCACCAACGGAAAAGGATCCGTTTCGCACTCGCTGGCAGCCATCCTGCAATCGGCCGGTTACAAAACAGGATTGTATACCTCGCCCCACCTGAAAGATTTTCGCGAACGCATCAGGGTCGACGGAGAGATGATTCCCGAACAAGCGGTAATCGATTTCGTTGCCCGGCACAAACTTTTCTTCGAACCGGTACAACCCTCCTTTTTCGAGCTGACCATGGAGATGGCTTTCGACTGGTTTGCCACCGCCGAAGTGGATATTGCGGTAATCGAAGTCGGACTGGGAGGCCGTCTGGACAGCACCAACATCATCGCCCCCGAATTGAGCATTATCACCAACATCAGTTTCGACCACATGCAGTTTTTGGGCGACACGTTACCAAAGATTGCATACGAAAAAGCCGGAATTATCAAATCCGGCATACCGGTAGTAATCGGCGAAGCCGAAGGCGCGGTAAAAGAGGTCTTCGTGCAAAAAGCCCGCGAAGTCGGCGCTCCGCTCTATTTTGCCGAAGAGTGTTTTCATCTGACTCCATCCGGCAACGGATTCTATTGCGAAAAATACAACGAAATAGAAGTCCAGTTGAAAGGCATCTACCAACAGAAAAACGTAGCTACCGTGCTGACCGCGATCGATCTTTTACGACAAAAGCAACTTTCGGTGTCCGATAAAGCGGTGAGAGAGGGATTGCGTCGCGTGGCAGACCTGACCGGTTTGCAAGGAAGATGGCAGATTTTGCAGACGCATCCGACGATAGTATGCGACACAGGACACAACGAAGCCGGGATCCGGTGCATCGTCCAGCAGTTGGAAGAACAAAAATATACACGACTACATATTGTCTTTGGCATGGTAAATGACAAGGATATAAACAAGGTTTTATCTCTTTTACCTCAAAATGCGACTTATTATTTCACACAAGCGGCCATTCCACGAGCATTGGAAGCAAAAAAACTATACGATTTGGCTCTACAATACGGTCTGAACGGTAAAATTTTCGCTTCGGTATCTACCGCTATTGAAGCCGCAAAAGAAGCTGCAAATGAGGATGATTTTATCTACATCGGAGGAAGCACCTTTATCGTTGCCGAGGCGATATAAGAGAAATATTGCAAAAATATTTCCGCAGGTCTTGCAGGAATCAAAATAAGCGCTTATCTTTGCAACGCTTTTAACGAAAGGGCGTTTAGCTCAGCTGGTTCAGAGCATCTGCCTTACAAGCAGAGGGTCGGCGGTTCGAATCCGTCAACGCCCACTTTTCAAAAACCACTTGCAAAATTTACTTGTAAGTGGTTTTTTCATTTCAACGAACTCTATCTTATTGCTTCTAAAACCGAATTCAATGGAAACACCGGAATTAAACGCACACAACAAGCAGGAATACCCACCGATGCATACCACCGAACATATTTTGAACCAAACCATGGTACGCATGTTCGGCTGCCCACGCTCACGCAACGCACACATCGAACGAAAAAAATCGAAATGCGACTACCGGCTATCGGAAGCGCCCACGGAGGAACAAGTTGCACAAATAACCGACACCGTTAACGAAGTAATTTCATCGAATCTTCCGGTTACGATCGACTTTGTCAGCAAAGAGGAGGCTGCCTCATTCCTCGACCTAGGCAAACTACCCGACGATGCCAGTGAAACCATCCGCGTGGTACGTATCGGCGACTACGATGCCTGCGCCTGCATCGGAACACATGTTGAAAACACCTCCGAAATCGGGAAATTCACCATTATCAGCCACGATTTCAGCGAAGGAAGATGGAGAGTTCGCTTCAAACTCGAAAATTGAGTCATACTATTTTATTTTCAGAGAGATTCAGAGAAATATTGTCTGAATCATAAAAAAGCGCTATCTTTGCACCCGCATTTTTAACCACATAATTAAAAATTTAAGTATGAACCATTACGAAACCGTTTTCATTTTAACTCCCGTTTTGTCTGATGTTCAGATGAAGGAAGCGGTTGACAAATTCAAAGGCCTCCTGGAACAAGAAGGCGCCGAGATTGTCAATGAAGAGGAATGGGGCCTGCGTAAGCTTGCTTATCCCATTCAAAAAAAGTCGACAGGCTTTTATGCCTTGCTGCAATTCAAAGGAGAACCTTCTTTGGTAGAGAAGCTGGAACTTCAGTATCGTCGTGACGAACGCGTCATCCGCTTCCTGACATTCCACATGGACAAATTCGCCGTAGAATACGCCGAAAAAAGAAAGAGTTTGAAATCGTCTAAAAAAGAAGGAAAGGAAAAATAATTATGGCAGCAAACAATCCTGAAATCAGATATTTGAACCCTCCGACAGTGGATACCAAAAAGAAAAAATACTGTCGTTTCAAAAAGAACGGTATCAAATACATCGACTATAAAGATCCCGAATTCCTGAAAAAGTTCCTGAACGAGCAAGGTAAAATCCTTCCTCGTCGTCTCACCGGTACTTCGTTGAAATATCAACGCAAAGTAGCTCAAGCTGTGAAAAGAGCACGCCATTTGGCACTGCTTCCCTACGTAACCGATATGATGAAATAAACAAGGAGGAATTTATATGGAAATCATTTTATTAGAAGATATTAATAACTTAGGATACAAAGACGATATCGTAAAAGTAAAAAACGGTTATGGTCGCAACTATTTGATTCCTACGAAAAAAGCCGTTATCGCCTCTCCTTCAGCCAAAAAAATGCTTGCTGAGAACCTGAAACAACGTGCTCACAAGCTCGAAAAAATTAAAGTTGAAGCTCAGGAACTGGCCGAAAAGCTGCAGGGCGTATCGCTCACTATCGGCGCAAAAACCAGCTCGACCGGCAAAATCTTTGGTTCGGTTAACAACATTCAGATTGCTGAAGCTCTAGAAAAAGCAGGCTACAATGTTGACCGCAAGGTAATCGTTATCAAAGAAGCTGTAAAAGAGGTTGGCCAATACAAAGCCGTATTGAAACTTCACAAAGAAGTAAGCGTAGAAATTCCTTTCGAAGTCGTTTCGGAATAATTTTTACAGACTCAATATACAAAACGCCGCTGTCTTCGGACTACGGCGTTTTTTTATTTCGTTTTCTTTCACTTTCAGAAAGTCCCGTCTGATTTTTTGAATTATATTTGCGAAAACGATATCACAACCGACTTTGCATGGAAACACACCTGATTCAAAGCAAGATTTATACAATCAGAGGGCAAAAAGCAATACTTGACCGTGATTTAGCAGAACTTTACGGAGTAGAAACAAAAGTATTAAATCAGGCAGTAAAAAGGAATATGGAACGATTTTTCCACTGATTTCATGTTCCAACTCACTGAAAACGAGGGAATATTTGAGGTCACAATTTGTGACCTCAAACAAGAGCAGAGGCGGTCGTCGTTATCTACCGTACGCCTTTACGGAACAAGGGGTTGCCATGCTATCCGGGTTATTGAACAGTGACGTTGCCATGGAAATGAATATTGCCATCATGCGGGCATTCGTGGCAACCCGGCATCTGCTAACCAACACGCCCACCGAAAAGATGACCGAACTGCAACAGGAAGTTCGGGAACTACGGCTATACATGGAAGAAATCTTTATAGACCAGAATGATATTAACGAAGACACTCGCCTACAGTTGGAGCTGCTCAACCAGTCACTGGCCGAACTGCAAGCCGACACGCGACTCTCCAATAAGCCATACCGACGGATTGGCTTCCACACAAACGATGACTAAACGCACGCGATGAAACACAAAAGAACGACAGCATGGATTCTCTCCGCAGCTACCGCCCTTATACTTTGGCAAGGAGTATCTTCGTGGATTAATTACCCGCAACTGATTCCTTCAGTGGGCGGACTGTTTTTTTCCGTAACCCACCTGTTTACCCAACCGCTCTTCTATATTTCACTCGGAGCAACTTTGCTCAGGGGATTAACCGGAGTAATTGCAGCCTTCGTTCTGGCTCTCCCGATCGGATTTTTGTGTGGCAAGAAGCGTTTTTGGCTCCATTACTTCAACCCTCTACTCTCCACACTGCGCTCAACGCCCGTAGTTGCATTTATACTACTCATCGTACTGTGGCTTCCGACAGAGACTGTAGCTCCCGCCATCGCGCTAATAACGATGTTTCCGGTGCTTTGCGAAAACATTATCAAGGGCGTACAATCCACCAACAACGATTACGAAAAACTGGCTTTCGTTTACCAACTCAATTTTTGCACCAAAATAAAGCATATCTACTGGCCTTCCCTCCGTCCATTTATCGAAAGTGGAAGCGTTACTGCCTTCGGATTAGGGTGGAAGGTTATTATCATGGGGGAAGTGCTCTCCAAACCGTTTGCCGGCATTGGAGTCGAGATGAGAACCGCACAAATGTTTATCAACGTACCCGACCTGATTGCGTGGACTGTTGTTGCCATCGTAATCAGCTTTTTGCTTACGGAAGGACTCCGTTATTTATTGAAAAACAAACGGCATGCTGTAATTACCCACGGACAATGCCGGCAAAACAATTACAATCAAAACAATTGTGTAAAAACAGACGAAATAACAAAGCAATACGGAGATAACATTTTATTTGAGAAACTCTCAAAGCATATTCCGGCAGAAAGCATTTGCTTGATAAAAGGAACTTCGGGTAAGGGGAAAACCACACTGCTCAATATTTTAGCGGGGATTACCCATAGCAACGAAGGATCAATCTCCGGATCAGAGTCAAAAAAAGCCTATCTGTTTCAAGCGCCCACTCTTTTGCCATGGTTAACCGTAACGGAAAATATTCTTCTTACAGCTGACACGGGGATTCGGCATCAAGATTTGAGAGAAATACTGGAAGATCTGGAGATAGAAGAACTCCGTGATTACTACCCCTATCAATTAAGCGGTGGGCAAAGTCAACGAGTTGCGATAGCGAGAGCCGTCGTCTCCAACCCACAACTTCTTCTTGTCGACGAACCGTTCACCGGTCTCGATAAAGATCTTTCACAAAAAGTGGCGACATTCCTGATATCGTGGGTTAAAACGCATCATGTCACGATGATCGTCGCTATGCACGACGCCTCCCCATTGATTCCGCACGATATGGAAATTGCCTTATAAAAAAGGTTGCCTGCAAAAACACAAACAACCCTGATTCTATCATGTAAAATTCAGATCTATTCCTTCGATTTTTGACCCAAATACCCTCCATGATGACGCTTGTTATAGTCGGCACGCGTGAAGCCGATTTTTTGCATCGTACCGACCACCAGTAGATCGCCGATTACCGTCATTACAGTAGTTGAAGTCGTTGGTGTAAGCCCCAACATGCACACTTCCTGCGGATTTGCGGTAAGGAGCAACACATCGGCCACTTCGGCCAATGGAGACTCCGGATTACTTGTAATAATAATAAACGGCGTTTGCGGATAGAGGTTCCGCGTCAGCGTGACTAATTCTACAATTTCACGCGTTTTCCCCGAATTAGAGATCAGCAACATCACGTCATCTTCCTGCAACACTCCCAGATCGCCATGTTGCGCCTCACTGGGATGCAAAAAGATGGAAGGCGTACCCGTCGAACTGAAAGTCGTTGCAATATTCAGAGCAATTTGTCCGGCTTTTCCCATTCCGCTGGTCACCAACTTACCTTTGTGCAGATGCACATGTTGGTAAATAAGATCAATTGCGTCGTTGAAATGCACCCCGACCGGTATATTCAATACAGCCTCCGCTTCCTGACGGAGGACTTGTTTCATGTCATCCAAATTCATAATCAGTGATTTTTCCATAGCGCATGCGCTCCGACTATCGTCGCATGGAGTTGCGACTATTACGCATTACGTTTTTGATAAATTCTTACCCAGTCAACTTCCAGAACACCTGTATCATCCTGATTTTTATCGACAATGGAAGCAAAGAGAGGGAAAAGTGGTATGGAAGGTACACCTTTACGGGTACGGAAAATCTCCAGATTATTCACGCTCCAGATCAACTCTTCCGACGTCCATTCCACTTTGTAGATATAAAAATCGGACGGAGAGATTCCTTTTACTATCTCCGTCTGACTACCCTCTTTCCAGGCATTACCCACAGTCACATGTTTGCCATCGAAATGAAAAACATTTATCTGAGGCAACTTATTCTCGCTGACCAGACTGAACACATGAGTGATATAGCCATCACGAACTTTCAGTTTCACCTCGGCAATTCCTTCTGAGAATTGAAATGCTGCACCAGCATTAATCACATCGGAAGTATAGGCAAAATCATGAAAAACAAAGCCCAATTTTTCATCCCAGGCTCTGGCACGGGTTTCCTCTTTGAGCGTTTCTATAACCATACAACCATCGGCAACACTGACATTTTTTCCTTGATTATTGGCTTGGTTGTGCTGAGTAAGAGAATAGTTGCGAATCAGAGTCGGATCGGTGAAGAAATAACCGTTATCCCATATCTTACGATCGAGTGAAACGCCGTTAAATTCGTCGTTAAAAGCCAGTTTCCAATTGGCATGAAAGGCAAAAGAGGCCGGATCTGTACGTTGATAAAAAACGATATCCGTATGTTGTGACAATTGGCGGAATTTCTCCTCCTGTTTGTAAGCGTCCGTCTTTGTCCAGCGATGCGGATCGGACCAAAACTCTTTGAACTCAACAAACCCGTTGCTTGACACGACCGCTTTCAACCGCTCATACTCTTTGATCACGTACGAATCATGAAAGCGGGTATACAATTTATAATCTTTCGACTTTTCATACGCACGAAATTCCCGGAGTGTTTCCGATTTTTTGAGTTCGAGTTTATTTCCGATAAACTCATACTGAGGAGTCCCTTTGAAATCAAGAAACGCTGCCAGTTCTTTCGATGCGGCAATCGTATAATAACGATGCAATTTACAGTTTTTCTCCAGTTTATGAAATTTCTTCCAGTTCCGATACTCCTCCGTATCTTCAAATTTTCGGTTGATAAGCACCTTTTTATTTTCTTTGAATGCCGCCGATTTCACCTCTTTACGCAACGCCTTATACTCCTGCAACAATTCCGAATTTTCTATTGCTCTATAGCGCTCATAAGCGCGCAGCAGGTCATCCTTCTCCTGCTCAAATGCCTCTGTACTTTTGAGCTTTCTAAAAATAATCTTTCCAAACAGATTCATATATTTCTTGAATTAGTTTTTCCCATCCCCTCTTCCCGACTCTACATCGTTATCAGATACTACATATCGGCAATTTTGTATCAACTTCTCGTAACCCAAGCGAGATAATGCCGTTTTGGAAAACTTCTTTCTAAAGTCAGCCTTCTTCAATGTCATCCAACCCTGATCCGACAGATGGAGAATTTCTTCATTCACATGCCATAACGGAGAGGTAGAATGTGATGCTTTACGGTTCCATGGACAGACTTCCTGACATCGGTCGCATCCGGCAACAAACCCATTTAACCGGGTACTATATTCTGCCGGAATTTCGTCCTTCAACTCAACCGTAAGATATGAAACGCACTTTTCAGCTTTCAAAAATCCGTCGGTTGGCAGGGCTTGAGTCGGACAGGCCTCCACACAACGTCCGCAATATCCGCAATCGCCCCCAAGAGGTTTATCGCAGACAAGTTCAAGGTCAACAATTAACTCCCCGATAAAACAAAACGAACCGAGTTCAGGGTGAATCAGACAATGATTCCGTCCAATCCAGCCCAGTCCTGCCTCGTAAGCCCATCTACGTTCAAAGACCGGAGCCGAATCGCAAAATGCACGACCTTCGACCGGAGCAATCTCATCGTTTATAAAACGAAGAAGTTCTCCTAAAAATTGTCTGATCGTAAAATGATAATCCGTTATGCCCTGAGCATAACGCGCTAGTCGTGTCTGTCCAGCCTGTTGCCTGTGATCCGTTGCATAGTTCAACAGAACGACTACAACCGACTTTGCTCCGGGAACTAACAACGAAGGGTCATTTCTTAAGTCGGCATGATTAGCCAAGTAACCCATCTTACCGTGATGTCCTGCCTGCAGCCACCGAGCAAGAGACTCCGAATCGTCAGGCAGAGTATGAACTTGGGCAATGCCACATGCCGAAAATCCTATTTCACGGGCTCTTTCTTTAATCAGAGCAGCCGCTACACGGGAATCATAGTTCATACTACCCGTAATCATCGTATCGTATTCTATTCCAGCGCTTTTTGAATATCGGCAGCACTCGGATTACGCTTCAAAGCAGTACCATTCTTCCCTATCAGGAAGCGGGTTGGCAAGCTCGTAACATTATACAACGACACGGCAGTTGGAGTTCCATCGGTACCGTGAACACAAATCCAAGGCAAATTTTGCGAAGCCTGACGCCAAAGATCAATATCGGGATCGAGAGAAATCTGATAGATCTCCAACCCTTTTGTATGATATGCATTGTATAAATCTCTCAAAGCCAAATTGTAATCAGACGATCGTTCGGCCTGATAAACAGTAAAATCCAACAAAACAATCTTACCTTTCAGATCCGACAACTTAGCAACCTGTCCTCTGTTGGTGGTCATTTCTATATCAATCATATCGGCCTGTGACATTTGTATCATCTTACTCAGGGTTTCCTGATTACGAGCTTGTCGATCAGCCACAATCGCCTGCATTACAAAATTATATAAACTAAGGGTTCTCTCAGCTTTCGGATAATAGGTATAAAACGCAGTAGCCACTGCAGCGCAATAACGCCGATCTTCTTTATCGTAGGGAGTAAAAAGATTATACCCGTTTACCTGCTGAAAAACGGCATAATAAGCCGCAGTCGACAATGGATTTTGTAAAACGATTTTTTCTGCAAGCTTCTTATGCTTATTAATGGCAGAGTCAAGCAAGGCAGAAGTCTGAGTTTTATTCTGAAGATTACGTTGTTTGAGCAGTGACGTAATCCGACTCTGCAAGTCAAGCAACGAAACGCGCAATAGCTGAATATTAGAAGAACTAAGTGAACCTTTGATCACATATTTGGAGGTCATCGTCTTTGCAGAGGCATTGATAGTGATATGTTCGCAAGAATCGATGGCGAAAAGGATGTCTGCATTTTTAATTCTCAAACGGTAAAATTCGGGAGCATCGGGTCGAACCGCCTTGAAAGAAAAGCTACCGTCGGATTTCAGTATGCAGGAATCGACGACAGAGGTTGTAAGAAGACCTTCTTTTTCAAGATACAAGGTAGAGCCGGAGGCATCGCTGATAACACCTGCAACTTTGAAATGCTTTTTATCCGAGCAAGAGGAAAGGCACAGGATGAGGCTTACGAAAAACAAGAGGAAAAAGTTCGTTTTTCTCATAATGAACATTGAATGATAGTTAGATTTACTTGGCTGTAAAGATAAAAAAAAAGTCCGTTACAATAACGGACTTTAATTTTTTTCGCTAGTGCAAAATTATTTTGCAGGTGTAGCAGCGGCAGCAGTGTCAACTTTAGCTGTATCAACAGCAGCAGGAGCAGGAGCAGCAACGCTATCAGTTTTAGGAGCTTCTGTATTAGCTTTAGAAGAGCAAGATACACATGCAACAGCACCAACAACAGCGAATAACAAAACTAACTTTTTCATTTTCTTTTACCTTTTAAAATTAAACATAAATAAGTTTGGTATCAAAACCGATGCAAAGGTACGATTCATTTCAATACAGTGTACAAAAAAAACCATCGATTAACATTATTTTAAACTTAAAGACATATTCAAAAGAAGTAATCATCTCATTTAATGGAGTTTGGATACAAGTACCTCTTGATACTTTTTTTAGGCGTTTTCTCAAATTCGTTGGGATAAAGCACTATTTTGACCACCGATGAGTAGGAAGCCAGCTCGCTATTGAGCAATTTTCGGTTTTCTTCCATCACTGTTTCGAGATCTTCCTGACGTATTTGCGATCCGTCGACCCCTTCATAATCAGGGTAAACCAGCGCCACCAAACGGCCATCTTTCTCAACAACGAGGCTTTCCATCACAAATGGCATGTTATTGAGTTTCGCTTCAATTTCCTCCGGATAGATATTTTGTCCGCTGGGACCCAAAATCATTGTTTTACACCGCCCACGGATGGCAATAACGCCATTATCGTCCACCGTTCCCAAATCGCCCGTATGAAACCAATTGCCGTCATCGAACACTGTTTTGGTCGCATCTTCATTTTTATAATAACCGAGCATCACATTTTCGCCCCGCACACAAATTTCACCGACTCCGGTCTGAGGATCTTTATTATCTAGCTTTATTTCCATCCCTTCCAGAACTTTACCGCACGTGTTCGGAATATACTCTTTATAATAAGAATAACTGATCAACGGAGCACATTCGGTCATTCCATAACCCACCGTTAGTGGAAACTTTATTTTCAACAAGAAATTTTCGACCTCGGGATTCAAAGGTGCTCCTCCGACAATCACCTGTTCAAATTCTCCGCCAAAGGCAGCTTCCAACCTCTTATTGATCGTACCCAGAATGCGATGATCAAGAATCGGGATATTAAGTGCCCAACGAACTGCCCGCTGATTAAGAACAGGTTGTACCTGTTTTTTATATATTTTTTCAAGGATAAGAGGTACCGTGAGAATGATCGTCGGCTTGACTTCCGACATTGCCTGCAACAACACTTTCGGAGATCGTATTTTGCCTAATAAAGTAACATGACCGCCAGCAGCCAATGGAGACAAAAACTCGAAAGCACACCCGTAGGCATGTGCCAAAGGCAGAAAGGAAACAATACGGGTTTTGTCGTTCATGATGCCGGTATGAAGGGCAAACATCACATTGCCGGCCAGATTGTTGGCCGAAAGCATCACCCCCTTTGTAAATCCAGTGGTTCCCGATGTATAATTAAGCAGAACAAGCTCGGCATTGTCCACTTCGGCGTATTTCACATCTTCACGGCTAAAACCCTTTGGATAACGTTGCCGGAATTCCTGATTGACCGTCAAGAGCATCTTCTGCACGGTTTCACCATCATGCTGGCAAATACAACGGTAATCGTTAAGCGAAAACACAGCCCTCAATTCGGGCATTTTATCCTCTTCCAGGTTTTCCCATATAAAATCACTCACAAAAAGGAGCACTGACTCGGAATGATTCACAATATGATGAATATCGTTCGCATTAAAATCCTGAAGAATAGGTACAACTACCGCGCCATACGTAATGGTGGCCATGTATGCCATTACCCATTTAGTAGAGTTACGACCGACAATAGCAATCTTATCTCCTTTCCGGATATGCATTTTTTCATAGATAATATGAAGACGCGCAATTTCTTTAGCCACATCCGAATAACAAAGGATTTGCGGTTCTCCATAATCGGTCAGAGCCTTATTATCCCAATGCGAGATAAAACTTTGTTCGTAAATTTTTATCAAATTCTGATCAATCATCGCGAATTATATTTTGGACGGCAAAATTACACAAAATATAAAAGAATGTGCAATATTAACAGTAATTAACTCAAAGGTAATCTTTTGCCAAAAGAGACAATCTCTTATTTGTCAAATTATTATCCATGATTACACTTTCCAGTTAGAATAAGAATCCATTTTACTAATGATAAAGTCATAGTTTTTCGTTATTTTTACCGATTAAAACTCATTAGTGTCCACTAAAAAATCATAGTAGTTCTTTGAAATAATTGATATTCAATTTGTTATGAATGGTTTTCATGCGAACGGATTTGAATTTACT
>JAFNAS010000019.1 GCA_017860295.1 Bacteroidota bacterium
GATGCCCAGAAACTCGGCCGCTTCCACCAGTCCGTTTACCCCGATGGTGAGGTACTGGCGGCTCATATTGATATATCCGGCATCGAACAGCGGCAACATCCCTTTGTCGAGCATATATTTCAGGTTCTCGTTGTAGGCAATCTGCACTTTGTGCACCAAATCGACCACCTCTTCGAGGAAGAAGAGGTAATGTTGTCCTTTGCGTGCCGAATCCTGAATGCAGCGGTTCAGATTGATGGTCAATACGCTTTTGGAACCGGTAGATACCCCTCCGGCTCCCAGCGTGTAACTGAAGCCGTTGTCGGTAATCTCGTTGCGCAGGCGGCAACAGCTACTCAGCGAATCGGCGTTGTCGCTCATGTAGGTAAAGAACGAATGTCCTTCGGCATACATTTCGGCGGTGAAATCACCATATTCCTTATTGGAGGTTTGTTAGAAATGGTGGACTCAATACGGATTGAAAGCGGATTTTAAAAGCACGAATCCTCCTTTTCGAAACTACAAACAGGAGAGTTGGAACTAAAAGCCGGAAAACTGGAACTACAAACAGGAAAACTGAAACTAAAAGCCGGAAAACTGGAGCTAAAAACGGGAGAGTTTGAACTACAAACAGGAGAGCTGAGACTAAAAGGTGGAGAGCTGAAACTAAAAACAAGAGAGTTTGCACTAAAAGGCGGAGGATTAAAGCTACAAACAGGAGAACTGAAACAAAAAGCCGGAGAATTTAGCCTCAACCCGGGATTTTTAGGCGAGCCCCAGAACCCGATCTGATGCATTTGGAATACGCCGGAGCATTCGGTAACATATTCGTTGTCAATGTGGTAAAAGCGTTGCTTGGTGGTGGGCGATTTTCATCCGTCTTACGGTTTTATGTAGCAAGCGAGCTCCGGGTAGTCGATACTGTGTTGCGAGCAACTCTCGGGCAAGTTGTTTTTTTCAGCATATTCAGCTGTTTTTAGTTTGCCCCGACTTATAGTTTATACATGATGTGCCAGACGGTTTACTTCGGGCGGCTCGGCATCACCTTCCATAAAACAGATGGAGGTGATGGCATAGCCCTATTCTGCCCGTAGCGTATCGATGGAGCTTTTGTCCGGCAATTTGCCTTTGTTCAGCTGCAAAGAGAGGCTCTGACACCTTTTGCTGTCGTTCGGACAGTTGATTGGGTCGATAGCCGGCGTCACTTCGTCGGAGAGCTCCTTCTGCCGGAAAATAACTATCCAAATGTTTCGAAGTTATTTGTTTCAGAGACAGGCTCTCTCTCCAGATTGTGCCAGTGCACCGTTTTTTTATTCTTCTACAGCATTCTCTTTGGGATGTAACTTGATTTTATTTTCAAAAACAGAAACATCCTCCTTTAGTTTATCAAACTTGGTGGACACATTGTCAAGAAACTCATTGAACGATTCTTTCACTGCATCCGTGCCCTTTGCTCCTTTTTTGTAGATCTTTTTACGAAGATCCGAGCCTTTAGCCGGAGCAAATAATATACCCAATGCTACACCTGTTGCAGCTCCAGCCAATACGCCAACCAATACTTTACCTACACTCATGATAATTGTTTTTTATATGATTTATAAACGATACTGTTACTCAATAGCCTTTCCTCTGATTATCCGAAGAAGCAATACAATAACAGCCATTACAAGAAGAATATGAATAATGCCTCCGGTGCTCAGGGCAAAAAATCCGATTGCCCATGCTACCACCAGCAAGATGGCTACTACATAAAGTGAATTGTTCATAACAAATGTGTTTGTGTTTTCTGTCCTGTTTGTAATATGCTTCGTGCCGATTACATACATTTGCACTTCCTCAAGTGAAGAAGTGCGAATGTGTGTAACGAATGATGTTAGAGTCTGAATCCTACAGTGGCCTGATACGTTACGTTCTTATAACGCGGTGTAGAAGAGGTTCCGTCGCCATGATTTTGAGTGAGATCCCATCCCGCTCTGATGCCGATAACGAAACTACTCAGGTTAATATCCACACCACCTATAATTCCCAGTGTATTCTTGCGAACATTGTCGTTTTTAAACTCCTGTTCCTGCACGGTACTGAACGTCGAATAGGTAAAAGAATCTTTCTGTTTTAGCAGATAAGAGTACTGTGGACCTGCCAGGATGGTGATAAATGGACTCGGTTTGATAGTAACCAACAAGGGTATATCAATGTAATCGGTAGTACGGGTAAATTTATAATCACTTCCGAGAAGATTGCCGGTTCCTTTAAATCCCTTCTGAGCAAACAACAATTCGGGTTGTATGCCAAATAATTCCCCGATGGGGATACCGAGAAAAACGCCTGCGACCATACCAAATTTGGCATCTGCATTGAATTGCTCTCCTTGAGAGTCGTATACATTCGAAAGATTTGCGCCGGCTTTGACACCGAATGTAATCTTGCTTCGCATGTCATTGTCCATTGTTTGAGCACTACTGCCCAAGGCGATAAAAGTAATGGTTGCGATAACTAAAATTGTTTTTTTCATTTTGTCTGATTTGAAATGTGCTGTTTACTGGTTGTTTTTTGCTGAGATTCGGACGGATTACTTGACATTTTTCACTGTCAGGTCTTTCAACGATGTGCCCAGCGCGTCCATATCGTGATTAAATTCCGTCTTAAATTGTGTCCAATCTTCCGACCCATCATCTTTCAAGGTGGTCAGCCTGGTTTTTAAATCGTTGTTTTTCTGTTCCAACTCATACAATTTCTTTTCATGTTTGGCTTTGAGCTTTTTGTTTTCATTGGCAATTTTGTCTTTGTATTCTGTGATCCGTAACTCCGAATCACTGATTTTACGTGCCGATTCTTGCTTGAATTGATGAATGGAATCTTGCCGTGCCCTGAGCAACTCCTCATTGGCGGTCGCTACATTTTCTTTTGCATTTTCTACTTTCTGAGCAGAAGACTGGCAACTGTTCAGGAGCATACTGCCACCCATAAACGTTATTACCACGATGGCTAGAATAGGTTGTTTCATCTTGTTGTTTTATTTATGAATTTCTGTGATGAATCGCTATTTGCAATTCCATTTTGCATTCTTACAGATTTCCTGTGGTTAAAACTATTTCACCGTTCGGATATTGAACGGTTCCATCATCTTCGGCCGTTATAAATACTCTATTGGGCTTAGCAGAGGATACGGTCTCGAACGAAGCTTTCATACTTTTGGAAAAACGAGCCGATTTACTGGTTAAGCGTCCGATATTTTTTGTAACCCGTTCGCCCGATACCATCCAAACGACATACGTAAGTTTCGAGGTTTGCAATCTTTCTACCTCGGCCAAATTATAGATGTCTACCTTAATGATATAATTCTTATTTCTGTCTTTCTTTACCTTTACCGTTCCTTGGGCAGCCGGCACAACCGACGAGGTTTGGAATTTAGCGCTGGAAGCACAAGAATTGACTGTACATGCAATGGTAACTCCTAAAAAGGCTAAGGCAATGTTTTTTACGAAAGAGCGCGATACTATTTTTTTCATTTTGTTGTTTTTAAAAATTGTGATGTATGCGAATAGGCATTTTATTGATTCTATCTGATATTTGCCCGGTAATTAGTGAATAGCAAGACCGATGGTTGAAACCCCGGTGGATATATCGAGGAATATTCCAATGGTTTTACTTATGTGATATTCGGTACCGATATGTGCATCCAAAAACAGATTGCTTCCGTCCTGATAATAGCTTCGGTCTCCATTATACCCGTTATCCCACGACGAAGTTGTCAAGGCAAATCCCAGAGAACCGGCCAGATAGAAATCCCATCTGGAGTTGGCATTCAACAGGCGATCAAAGTAATAAGTACCTTTCACTGCCAATGGAATAACCGTTTCCCTATAATCTCTGTCTCTGTAGGTATAAAAGGTCACAGATGGCGCCAATGTAAACTGCGGAGCAACATCAAACTCATAATTGAGATTGAACACCGGAACCGATTTTCCTACGTACCCGTAGTATCCCGAGTATCCTCCGATACCCAATCCAATGTTCAGAGTGCTCCCGTATTTTTCGCTGTAACTGCCATTTTGAGCAGAAACTCCGTTTCCTAATGTTACAAGGAGGAATAAAACTACACAACTTATTGCCTTCATTTTTGTAATCGATTAATTGAATGATTATAATACCCTATGTTGTTATTTTTGTCTGTCGTTACTCTCATTTTTGTCCTTATTATCGCGATTATCTCCTCCTTTTTTATCATTATTATGACTCTTTGCCGGATTTCTCCGGTTGTCTATATTGGGGCGAGGAGCCTCCGCATGATTTTTTCCGGGATGCATTTGCATGTTGTTTGGTGAGTGATTGCGGTTGCCTCGTCCATACTTTACCTTGTGTTCGCGAAAATGTGTGTATGGCGAATTGCCCCGATAATCGGATATCATTACTTTACGTCCGTTGTATAAATTGTAATTTCTGTATTGAGCGGGCAGATGTGACCGACGTACCCATTGCTTTCTGTTTTGATAAACAAACATCGATGTTTGCACATCATAATAGGCTTCCACGTCCGGCAAATAATAATAGCGAATGTCGGTGTGTCCGGCAGGAGCCCATGGTGGCGGGGTGCCTATATGTACATTAACAGAAAGTTGTGCTTGCAGGATGCCCGTAAACAGCAACACTATTACAATCAATACTGGTTTTAACGTTCTCATTTTATTCATATTTAATTGTTATTTAATGCATAGACAGTCGATAGCTCCCTTTATTCAGGGCACAGCAAACCGGATCTCTACCCGGAGTAAGTTCGTTGATATATGAACCGATACCGGCTACAAATTCATTTTTAATCCACCCATCGTTGCGATAATATTTATCGCAAACCGGATATGATTTCAGTAAAATTGGATGTTGAATCAGAAACAATGGGAGTAATCCATTTCAGGTAGCTGAAAGTTCCACCAATTCAGGAACTCAGTTTTACTTTGGATAGTCGGGTGACAATAGTCGCAGAAGAGGAGATGTGTATCAACTCAAAGTTAATTGATAGTTGGATAGATGCCAAAGGATAGTGACAATTGCAAAATTGTTTTTCTTTGTTTTTTCCTTACGGGTAGCATTTTTTCTCTTCTTAGCTTAGGCCTTCTTTTCAGAACCGATTTGATAATTTATTTTGCTTTCAAACATCCCTGAAAACTGGTAGGCGATGTTAGATGCAAAGATCGACATTCAAACGACAACAAATGCAACACAATTATGAGAAAGTGTTTCAATATTCACACATTATAGCAAATAGAGGAAAACGGAGCCTGTTAGCCCGGTCACTCATAGCCACTCTTTATAATGGTCGAAATCATTTTGAATCGTTCATTGGCCTTCACCGTATTAGCAGTGTTAGCGGGAATGATGATTGCCTGGCCGGTATTCAACACATTAGATGTGCCATCAATGACAATTTCGGCCTTACCATCAATAATCTGGACAAAAGTATCGTAAGGTACTTTTTTCTCAGCCATAGCCTCTCCCGTATCGAACGAAACTACACTGACATTTCCGGTCGTTTTCTTTATGATTGTTTTAATAACCACAGAATTGGGGATGTATTCAATGATTTCAACAATAATAAGCGCTTTTGCTTTCTCAATTTCTGTTGTGTCCATATTGTCGTTAGTTATTGATTGCCTTCATAAAAAAGACCGGTTTTTCAACCAGCCTTTCTGCAAAATTGACTTGAGGGTAATGATTATATTACACAACAAAGATGCAATTGTTTATATCAAAATGCATTATACAACTACGACAATAGGTTGTATCATTCACACATCGTCCAGATTACCGCGCCTTTTATCTTTCAGAATTTTGAAGTGGGTAGGAGTCAGGCCGGTCATTTCCTTAAATTGATTGGAAAGATGAGATACGCTGCTATAATGTAATTTATCAGCTATTTCGGTCAGGGTGAGTTCGTCATAGACCAACAGTTCTTTAACCTTCTCTATTTTATGCGAAAGATAAAACTTTTCTATTGTAGTGCCCTTCACTTCCGAAAAAAGGTTGGACAGGTAGGTATAATCGTAATTGAGCTTTTCGCTCAGGTAATCGGAAAGATTGATTTTGATTTGATCGTCTCTGTAATGAACCAATTCTATAATTACCGCTTTAATTTTTTCGACCAGGATGCTTTTTTTGCTATCCATCAATTCCAGACCGCTTTTTTTCAACGCACTATCAAGAAGCTCTTTTTGTTCAACAGAAATAGCATCGTCTACCTCCACTTCACCGAGTTCTATGGTAGTATAATGCACACCGAGCTTTTCCAACTCGGCCTTCACCACCATCTTGCAGCGAATGCAAACCATATTTCTAATATAAATTTTCAAGTCATTTTTTTTAATTGAAGTATGAATCTTACAAAAGTACGATGGATTTGGCCTTTATGTTGCTAATAATGAAATTTATAATTGGAATGAGAATTAAAGCACAAATAAATTCTGTAAACTTGGGATAAGATGTCGATGATTGTTTTTGAGGGTAAATGTACCGTTAGTTAAAAAAGTTCGTTTGAAGTTGTGATGAGAATAAACGGGTAGACACCGTTGAGTGAATATTCCCGGACAAACTATCTTTTCCTGTATTTGCAATAACAAAGCAAACTTACAAACTGAATTTTTGATAATTTGCTGCATTTATCGAGCTTGGAAACTGATTTTCCAGGTAATTTGCATCCTACTCCGAAATAGTACAATGCATGAAAATATCTGTAAATTATTTATAATCAATAAATTTATGTTATTCGTATGTAAATGGGCTTTCTAAAATATGGGATGGGTAACAAATATTCATAATAGATTTGAATTTATATATTATCTTTGCCATGCAAATAATATAAATAAATCACAGTATGGAAGAGTTAGTAAACAAAATCAAAGAACAAGTAAGTGTTTTTATTGAAAATGCAGATCTGCAGGTGGAAAAAAATAACAAGGCAGCCGGTACACGTGCCCGTAAGGCTTCCCTGGATCTGGAAAAAATGCTGAAAGAGTTCAGAAAAGCATCTGTTGAAGCAGGTAAATAAATTTCCCTTCACAAGCTAAAAGCACTGCATAAATAGATACTTTATGCGGTGCTTTTTTATTAGCCTATATGTTGTTCGATTGTTGAATGTCAAATAAGCAATAGGATGGAAATCCTAACAACTGCGGAACGCCGAGACCATTAAGTAATAATGACGAATTCAGAGCTTTTGATAAAGACTTTGAAAAAACGGGAGGTGCATAGTTAACGATGTTTGGAGCACCGATTCTTTCTCTTTTCAGATTCAATCGGATTTTGTAAATTTGTAAGAGGTTTTCGTGCATCTCCTGAAATAAAGATCTGTAGGCAAACCTGGAAAATATCAATTATAGAATAGATGCAGCGAAAAATCAGCGCCATATTGTTCGATATGGACGGAGTGTTAGTCGATTCCGAAGGATTTATTTTCGAGGCGGCCAAGCAGATGTTTGCCGAACATGGTGTGAGGGTGCGTTCGGAAGAGGCACTGGCTTTTGTAGGAACCGGGGAGGATAATTTCCTGATAGGTATGGGGCGATTGCATGGTTTCGAGATAGATCTTGCTCGAGATAAAGCACGTACTTATCAATTGTATGAAGAGTTGGTGAGGAATGAAATGCCCCCGATGAAGGGAGTTACGATGTTTATTCGTCAGTGCCGGGAGTACGGTTTGAAGTTGGCCGTAGCCAGTAGCGCCGACCGGATTAAAATCGGCATTAACCTGCGCGAAGCGGGTATGCCGGCGGAAACATTCGATGCTGTGGTTAGTGGAGACGAGGTAAAACGTAAAAAACCTTTTCCAGATATCTATCTGTTGGCAGCCAAAAAACTGGGAGTAACAGCCGAAGAGTGTCTTGTGGTGGAAGATGCCGTGAGTGGCGTAACAGCTGCTAAAGCCGCAGGAACCAGCTGTTTGGCACTAACTACAAGTTTTTCAGCCGATAAATTGACTGAAGCCGATCATATTGTCGATTCGCTTGAAATCGGACTGGATGAGGTGCTTGCAAAGTTCCAGCCGGGAACAGTTCATTAAAAGAAAAAGAATGATAATGGTCGGAAGATTCTTATTCGGAAGGTGTTTCGGCACCATTCTCTTATCCAAATAAAAATAGATGAAAAATATAGTTGTAGTGAGTGTATGCGTACTGTCGGTCGGTTTGACTGTTGTTGCTCAGCAAACAGTGTCGTCGAATGCGCTTAAAGTGACGATAACGAAAAGTGATGCAACTCTTACCTCGCAGTGGCGCGGTAAACGGGTGGCTTATCTGGGCGATTCGATGACCGACAAACGTCGGGTAGGGACTACTTGTGTGTATTGGGAGTATCTGCATGAATTGCTTGGAATCGAACCGTATGTGTACGGTATCAGCGGTAATCAATGGGATGGCATTTATAAACAGGCAGTGAAACTGCATGAAGAAAAAGGAAAAGAGATAGATGCAATTCTGATTTTTGCCGGAACGAATGATTATAATCATGGTATTCCTTTGGGTAAGTTTTTCACTGAAACAACGAAGCGTACCAATTATAACGGAGTGGTGGTGACTCGCAAGTATCGTACTCCGGTGATTGACAATGCCACCTTTTGCGGACGCATCAATAAAGTGATGCAATACCTGAAAAATAATTATCCTCAACAGCAGATTGTTGTTATGACCCCCATTCACAGAGGATATGCCAGATTTAGCGAGAAAAACGTGCAACCCGACGAAAACTATTGCAACGGACTTGGTCTGTATCTCGACTCGTATGTCGATATGTTGAAGCGGGCGGCCTCGTATTGGGCCGTACCGTTGATCGATCTCTATTCTTTGAGTGGGCTTTATCCGTTGTCCGATGCTCACGTACAGTATTTTCATAATGCCGATACCGATCGCTTGCATCCTAATGCCACCGGCGATTATCGTCTGGCAAGAACCATTCAGTATCAATTGTTGGCCTTGCCATCTACCTTTGTGTTAAATCGTTAAAAATATACAGTTATGTCAGTCGTAATGGAATTTGCCATGTTTCCGATGGATAAAGGGTTGCATGTGAGCAGGTATGTAAAACAGGTGGTGGAGATGGTAGATGCTTTACCTTATCGCAGTGAACTGACACCGATGGGTACCATTGTAGAATGCACTACCATGGACGAATGTCTTAACGTACTCTTAAAAGCCAATGCCTTGTTGGAAACGGTTGCCGACCGAATCTATTGTACTGCCAAATTTGATAATAAACCGGGTAAAACCGATCAGATGGAACACAAAGTGGAGGCGGTAAGAAAACCGTGATTGAGCAGAGAGAGTTTATTTGTGAGACATTCTCTTCTTTAAGTGAAATTTTTAATGAAAAAATCATACGTGGAAGTTGGCTTTATTTTATATAAAGTTTATCTTTGTGAGTTCCCAATAAGGAATAATTGAGTTTTCTGCACCATGATAGATCACGAAGAGTACATTGTATCACAGTTAAAAGAAGGGAACGAGAGTGCCTACCGATATTTGTTCGACAAATATTATGTAAGGCTATGTCGGGTAGCCAAACTTTACACGAAGGACTCTTATGTGTCTGAAAATCTGGTAGGCGACTTGATTTTTTATCTTTGGGAAAACCGCGAGTCTATGCATATTCATACCTCGTTAAGTTCCTATCTTTTTACCTCTATTCGCAATCGTTGTCTCAACTACCTGCAACAATCAAGTGTGATGTACGAATCACGCTTTCCACTTGCGTCGACCGATATGTTTGAGGATATTTCGATCGAATCCGATTCTCCATTGGGTATTATCATCGAAAAAGAACTTGAATTGAAAATGAATGATTCGATAGAGCATTTGCCAGTCGAATGTAGAAACGTATTCAAATTAAGCCGATACGAAAATCTCAGTTATGACGAAATAGCGGAACGTATGGGGATTTCGGTCAATACTGTGCGCTACCATATCAAGAATGCTTTGTCGTCTTTACGCGCCAATTTGAAGGAATATCTGATCCTATTTTTTTAGTGTAATTCTTCGCCCGGAGAAAAAAAGCATACTATCTCTTATTTTTAACATTTTTGGACTACCCAAAACTTTTTTCACATTGTCTTATCAATAGAACCCAAATTAATGAATAATTACGATTTAACTCAAGATCAAATTGACTCGCTCATTATCAATGTACTGGGTGGTGTAGCCAATGCCGAAGACGAAGGAATTCTCAGGCAATGGATGGGGAAAAGTAGTGCCAACCAGCGTTATTATATGCAAATATGTGATATTTGGGAAAGTTCAAGTGCAGATACAACATCATTCAACAAAGATCAGGCGTATCGTAGATTTAAAACTCGCATTGCAGCTCAGGCATTGTCAGCCGAAAAGAGGGGAGTATTCGTTTTATCTCGTTTTGTCCGTTGGACGGCAGTGATAGTGGTGGCATTTGTTCTTGGAAGTTTCAGTGTATATGTCTGGAATCAATATTCGCAGAGTTCTAATTTATATACAGTAACAGTACCTTTAGGTTCTAAATCGAAGGTCGAGTTGCCGGATCACACCACAGTATGGCTCAATGCCGGTAGTAAATTGTGCTATAGTCCCGATTTTGCAAAACGTAGTCGTCAGGTTTCCTTAGAAGGAGAAGCCTATTTTGAAGTGGCCAAGAATCCGAAAATGCCTTTCACAGTAAATGGAAGGGAGATGGCTGTAAAGGTATTGGGAACTAAATTTAATGTCCGTTCGTATCGCGAAGATCCTACCGTGGATATTACTTTGTTGGAGGGTTCAATCAGCCTTACCAATCATTTGGCGGAAAGTCAACTTCCCTGTTTTCTAAAGCCGAATGAAAAGGCAACGCTAAACAAAAAGAACGGTCAGATGACCATTGAAGCCGTACAAGCTTCCGACTGGAGCGAATGGACACGCGGCAAACTAGTGTTCGATGCCGAACGTTTCGGACAGATTATACGACGACTTGAGCGTGAATACAATGTAACTATCCGGGTACAAGATAAGGAATTGATGAATCGTAAATTCTATGGAGATTTTCGTAAAGCGCAGTCGATACAGGAAATTTTTGATATTATGACGGCAAGTAATCAATTTCGTTATAAGTTCAAGGAGAGCGTTATTACTGTTTATAAATAATTCGATTTTCACCTTAGTAATACTAACCTTAAAACACATAACTCATGTTAGAAACCTAACCATTTGCAAAAAAAACCGGAAGATGTTGCAGCATCTTCCGGTGGAATCGTTCTCTATTGAGCGATTATTGTTTTTGATTCCGCAAAGCTACAAAAACTTTCCGAAACTCATCAACGTAAACATTTATAGTTGTCCGACAGGAATATCTTCCTGGTATGGAAAAGGTTCTTCTTGCCATTTTTATAATAAATGAGCATGCATCTGAATGAAGATTAACTTTCAGCTTATTAATTGATTATGTAATGTAATTCTTGCTTGTAAAACGTTTTTAAAACAAGAAAACAAAGCAAGTATTGTCAATACTCATTAACAAAAAATCATTTTTGTATGAAAAAACTCAGGTATTTTTTATTTTTGCTGGTACTCGTTATGGCAACATCGGCGTTTGCTCAGCAAAAAAAAGTGACGCTTGCGCTTGAAAATGTAACGGTAAAAGCGGCTTTAGAGGCTTTGAAATCTCAAAGCGGACTATCGTATTGGTTTGATACCAACGATGTCAATATGCAAAAAGTAGTGTCTGTCAACGTAAAATCCAAACCAGTTGACGAGGTATTAAAAATAATTCTTCAAGGGCAGGATGTTCGTTATGAAGTAAAGAACGATCATATTGTTATTGCAAAAAGTACGGGATCAAATCAAAAGGCGTCAGAAACACAGGTTTTCGGCGAACCCCGAAGAGTATCAGGAAAAATAACCGATGAAAAAGGAAATTTGTTGCCTGGTGTCACGGTAATGGTGAAAGGTACTTCTGCGGGGACAATTTCGGACGTGAACGGGCATTACGAACTAGGTAAAGTTCCTGCCGGTTCGATTTTGGAGTTCTCTTTTGTGGGAATGACCAGTCATACTGTTAAGATAGGTTCACAATCAGTCGTAAATGTTACATTGCGGGAGATGGACACCAAACTGAATGAGGTTGTGGTTGTCGGTTATGGTACCACTACCAAAAAAGGACTCGTTTCGTCTGTCGTATCTGTAAAAACAGATGAATTGAATAAAGGTGCTATTACCGATGTAGGTCAACTATTGCAAGGTAAAGCGGCCGGGTTGAATATAACGGTAAGCGGAGATCCTACCCGCCAGTCTAGTGTTATTCTTCGCGGTACTTCAACGTTGAATAGTTCCATGACCCCTTTCTATGTGATTGATGGTATACCGGGAGCGGACATTTCATTAGTGGCTCCTGATGATATTGAAACCGTCGATGTTTTGAAGGATGCGGCAGGTACATCCATTTATGGAAACAGGGCTTCAAATGGTGTGATTATGATTACCACCAAAAAAGGGAAAAAAGGAGCAACACATATTTCGTACAATGGTTATGCCGGCATAGAGAATGTTACGAATAGCCTAAAACTAATGAATGCTTCACAACTCAGAGCTTTTGCTTCAAGTACCGGACAAAATCTTACGGAAGATACAGGTGCAGATACCGACTGGCAAAAAGCAATTCAACGAGGAACAGCTTATTCGACCAACCATAACTTGTCGTTCAATGGGGGAGGCGAGCATAGTAATTACAGTGCTAGTGTGAATTATAGTAATAAGCAGGGAATTATTTTGGAAAGCAACCAAAATAAAGTAGTGGCGCGCTTAGCATTTAATCAATATGCTTTTAATGACAAGTTAAAGATCGGACTTTCAGTTGCTAATGCTAAAGTTAAATCAGATTATGTTCCTTTATTAGGAGCTGTCTTGTATCAAACAGCTTATCATTTACCGACTTCACCGGTTAAAAATGCAGATGGATCCTTTTATGAAAACTTTACAAAAAATGGATATTTCAATCCGGTTGCTATTATAGACAATGCTCAGAGTCAACAAAAAAACAATAATTTAATAGCTGCATTTACGCTTAATGCCAAATTACCATGGGGTTTGACATATGACATGAGCTATTCGTATCAAAATTACAGTGCATTATATGGTGAAGCCTATAGTTCATACCTTTATCAGTATAATGGAACTGTGTTCTATAATAATCCAGATCCCCCCAGTACACGTTCTATCGTAACATTCTATCCCGGCGGATCGGCCTTGCGTAGTAGTTATCAAAATACCAATCAGGCTTTTGAAAACTGGTTTACATGGAATAGAACTTTTGGAGTTCATTCTATCAATGCCGTATTGGGTTATTCATTGCAAAATGACGAATATGGAGATGGTTTTCAGGCCACTAACGCTAATTTCCCTGTAAATAGTGTAGGGTTCAACAATCTGGCTTTGGGTAATTACTCTGCTGTTTCCGGTTATACCGTTAATTTTGGAAATGATCAGGCGTATTATAAAACAAGATTAATATCGAATTTTGCCCGTTTGAATTATAACTATAATGATAAATATTATTTTCAAGGATCTTTACGTCGGGATGGTAGTTCGGTATTCGGAAAAAATAACCGCTGGGGATATTTTCCTTCTGTAGGTTTATCTTGGAGAGCCGGTCAGGAAACGTTTGTTCAGAAATTGAATCTGTTTTATGATTTGAAGTTAAGAGCTAGTTATGGTGTAACGGGTAATTCGACCGGTTTTAATGCTTACACGGCTCAATTCCTCTCTTCTTCAATGGGTAATTATTATTACAATGGAACTACTCAGGTGACTTATGCACCGAATAAAGCGGCTAATCCTGATTTGAAATGGGAAAAAACAGCAACTACTAATATCGGATTAGATGCCTCTGTTTTGAAGGGAAGGCTCAATATGACATTTGAATGGTACAATAAGAATACGACCGATATGATTTATTCATACTCAACAGAACAGATAATAGTTCCGGCTGGTAGCATTACAGCTAATGGGGGTAGTATCAGTAATCGTGGTATTGAAGTAACCATTTCGGCCACGCCTATTCAAAATAAGAATTTTACATGGAAATCAAATTTGAACTTAGCGCATAACACGAATAAAATTACAAGTCTTTCCAATTCCTATTTTGCGACGGTCGACTCAGTGCGCTATACTCAACCGGATGGATCCGGACAAACCGGAAGTACTTTACAAATTATGAAAGTGGGTCGTCCTCTAGGACAGTTCTTTACTTTGATTTATGCGGGTAAAAATAGTGATGGCGTTTCACAATATCTGGCGAAAGACGGTACATTAACAGTGAATCCAACCACCGCAGATTATCGATATGCAGGAAGTCCGCAACCGAAGCTCACATACGGGTGGACCAATAGTTTTACATACAAGAACTTCGATTTAAATATTTTCTTGCGTGGCGTATATGGGAACAAAATTTTCAATGCAACACGAGCCGATCTGTTCCGTCCTTCAACGGTAGCATATACCAATATTTTGGTGGATGCAGCTAACGAATCGGTTAAGGATTATAATGCTTACAGATACTCTTCCCGTTTTATTGAAAGTGGTAGCTATTTGCGTGTCGAAAGTATGACATTGGGTTATACATTCAAAAGTCCGATAAAATATGTTGAAAACATTCATTTTTATAGTACTGTAAACAACTTGTTTGTGATCACCAAATATAAAGGAGTGGATCCTGAAGTATATATGGGTGGTACGGCACCGGGAATTGATTCCAACAACTTCTATCCTAAAACAAGAACAATTTTGTTCGGAGTCAATGTCAATCTATAAAATTCCGCAAAGGATATTCGTAAAAATATCATAAGGAGCTTATAACAAATAAAAGATCTTCATATGAAAAAATTAAAATATTTTCTATTGTTGGCAATATTGCCAGTGCTGTTTGTATCCTGCTATGATCTGGATGTGCCCATTACTACTCAAATTACTGCTGATGCTTATCCTTCGGATTCGGCCGGATATGTTTCTACGGCAGGAATAGTATATTCAAAATTCAGAGAGAACTATGCCATGGCGTATTATTTCACTACTGAGTTGAGTACCGATGAAGCAATCTTACCTGCTCGCGGAGGTAACTGGTTCGATAACAAAGGATACCGCTATTTTCACTATCATGAATGGACTCCAGACTATGGTTGGGCAAATACTTGCTGGGATTGGTTATCTGGAATTATCGGATATGACAATCAGGCAATGTATATTCTGGAAGCAAATATGCCTGCCGGTAGCCAGAAAACCCGTATGTTAGCCGAGCTTAGAACGATGCGTGCGTTGTCCTATTTCTATTTTATGGATCTTTTTGGTAATGTACCTATCTATACCACATACGGTAGCTTCGAACAAAAAGCAAAATCGGATCGTACGGAGGTATTCAATTTTATTGAAAGTGAACTGAAGGCATGTGTCGGAAATCTTACCACTGACGTTAGTGCTTTAACCTATGGCTATCCAACCCAATATTTGGCTTATTCTTTGTTGGCGAAACTATATCTGAATGCTGAATATTATACAGGTACAAAGCGTTATGATGATTGTATTGCAGCTTGCGATAAAGTTATTAGCTCAGGCAAATATTCGTTGGCTACAAGGAGTCAATACCTGAAAATGTTCTATCCGGACAATGGTCCGTCGACGCCAGAGTTTATTTTTGCGGTTCCTTATAATCCGTCTTATACTTCTGGATATATGTATCGTGCCCGTTATGATGTGCCACGTTCGGAACAAGCTAAATTTGGTCTTCCATTTAAACCGAGTGCTCCTGAAAGTACACTCCCTGAATTCTATGCTAATTTCGATGATCCCAATGATGTGCGAAACGGACAATGGTTAACAGGATTACAATATTTGAATGATGGCGTGACTCCTGTTACAGTTACTACTACCAATCAGGGTTATAATCAATTCTATTCTGGTAGTGATCCTAAAGGAACCTATACGTATCAGGTAAATTTGTCCCCCAATGTAACTCTTCGTCAGGATTCATTATTATTTGACTGCGGAAACGATGAAATTGCCTGGAACATGGGGTATCGTAACATCAAATTCTATCCCGATGCCACTTCTACCAGCCGTAATCAGAATAATGATATGCCGGTATTCCGTTATTCGGATATTCTCCTGATGAAAGCAGAAGCAATACTTCGTGGCGGCACTGCTACAAATGGCCAGACTGCGTTATCGTTAGTAAACACTGTTCGTGCTAACAGAACAACCTCTTCTGCATGGACAACTATTACACTGGATAGTATTTATAACGAGAGAGCGCGTGAATTTGCGTATGAAACATGGCGTCGTAACGATATGATTCGTTTCGGTAAGTATGAAGGCAAATGGGGATTTAAGAAAGATGCAAGTGTTTATCGTCGTATTTATCCGATTCCTACCACGGCTTTGAACTTAAATAAAAAATTGACTCAGAATCCGGGTTATTGATTCATATACTTGAAAAGTGGCTGTCGACCCTGTGATGATGAACTGTGTTGTTGCGGGTCGGCAGTTTTCTATTTGTAAGATAGATTATTTAAATAATGTTGTTTTAGCTAAAGGTATTTATATATATATTTGATATGGGACAGGAAAAGGCGGTACAATCGGAGCGTTTGTTGTCATTGGATGCATTGCGTGGATTTGATATGATGTGGATAATCAGCGGGGAAATCATCATACATGCTTTGGCAAAAGCTTCCAACGATCCGGTATCTATGTGGATGTCCAATCAGTTGCATCATACGCCGTGGAACGGTTTCACTTTCTATGATATGATCTTTCCGCTGTTTATTTTTATAGCCGGAATATCGATGCCGTATTCGTATGGTAAAAAGTTGGAAGGTAAAGAAAATGAAGCATTGAGAAGATCAAAGCGACAGGCATATCTGGCGTTGGTAAAACGGACTTTTATCCTGATAGTATGTGGTATGGTTGTGAATAAAGCATTACAATTCAATGGTTACGAACAAACCCGTTTTGCAAGCGTGCTCGGGCGTATTGCTGTTTCCTGTTTTTTTGCCGCTATTATTTTTCTGAACTGCGGACTGCGGACGCAGATTGTTATTTTTCTTACATTGCTAATAGGTTATTGGATTTTAATGATAACAGTGCCGGTACCGGGGCATGGAGCCGGTGATCTGACAAAAGAAGGAAATCTGGAGGGGTATGTCGACCGGCTTTTTTTACCCGGAAAATTGCATCGCGTGGTGTATGACCCCGAAGGAATTCTTTCAACCATTCCGGCTATCGGGACAGCCATGCTGGGTGTCTTTACCGGACAATTTTTACGGAAAGAATTCGACTCGTTGAATCGTTTTAAAAAGAGCCTATTTATTGGCGGTGCGGGTATTGTTTTGCTCATATTAGGTCTGTTGTGGAATATTGTTTTCCCGATCAACAAAAACATGTGGACCAGCTCGTTTGTATTGTTTGCCGGAGGCTGGAGTTTGTTGTTTCTCTTTGTTTTTTATCTTGTGATCGATGTATGGGGTGTGAAAAAATGGTGTATGCCTTTTGTTTGGATCGGGACGAACTCTATTCTGATCTATATGGCTGCGCATGGTATCATCGATTTTCAATATACCTCAACTTTCCTGTTTGGTGGCATGGTTCAATCTTTGTCCGAAGCATGGCAGGAAGTGTGGATCGGCTGTGGTATTCTTCTTATTCAGTTGGTATTAGTCTATTTCCTATATAAAAAAAGATGGTTTCTGAAGGTGTAGTCAATGCATAAATCGGGCTTCTCATCTAACCAAAAATTAAATTGTTACTAACCGAATCATTATCTTATTATTATGACTCTCTTCAGAAACCTCTTTCTACTTCTGTCTCTGATTGTATGGTCGGTCTCTCGGGCTGCCGGTTTGTCGTCGGAGGCTTCGCAAGCATTGATAAAACGGATTATTCCTGAACATGCCGATCAGTTTGTTGTGGAACCGTTGGCGGAAAACAATGAGAAAGATTGCTTCGAAATCTTTAATCGTGGCAATAAAATCGTGCTGGCAGGTAACGACGGAGTAGCAATTGCTTCGGCACTCTATTACTATTTGAATGAATATTGTCATTGCCAGATTACCTGGAATGGCGTAAACATGAACCTTCCGGCGCAATTGCCGAAGGTGACACAGAAAATCACTAAAAACTCACCTTACGAATATCGTTACTACCTTAACTATTGCACATACAACTATAGTATGAGTTGGTGGGATTGGAACCGATGGGAGAAGGAAATCGACTGGATGGCACTTCATGGCATCAACATGCCGCTGTCCATTACGGGCGAAGAATATGTGTGGAACGAAGTGTACAAAGAGATGGGCTTTACTGACAAAGAGTTGGAGAGCTTCTTTTGTGGTCCGGCCTATTTTTCGTGGTTTTGGATGGGCAATCTGGACGGGTGGGGTGGTCCGCTGCCTCAATCGTGGATGAACCGTCAGAAGGATCTTCAACTTAAAATTCTGCAACGCGAGCGGGAACTGGGAATGAAACCTGTATTATCGGCTTTTACCGGTCACGTTCCGGTAACTTTCAAAGAACGGTTTCCCAATGCAAAACTGAAGCAAACCAACTGGAATAATGGTTTTGCAGACACCTATATTCTCGATTCGGAAGATCCGATGTTTGCCGAAATTGGGAAGAAATACCTGCAAAAACAGACGGAGTTGTTTGGTACCGATCACCTCTATTCGGCCGATACGTTTAACGAAAATGAACCCCCTTCCAATGACCCGGAGTTTCTCTCGAAACTGAGTGCCAGGGTGTATGAAGGAATGCGTCAGGCCGATCCCGATGCGATTTGGGTGATGCAGGGCTGGTTGTTTTTTAGTGATCGTAAGTTTTGGAATGCACCTCAGGTAAAGGCGTTGCTCGATGCCGTGCCCAACGACAAGATGATTCTGCTTGACCTGATTACCGAATACGAACCGGTTTGGAAACGGACCGAAGCCTATTACGGCAAGCCTTGGATCTGGAATATGCTGCACAATTTCGGTGGCAATATCAGCTTGTTCGGGCAAATGGAGAAGGTTGCGTCACAACCGGCTGCTGCCCTCAATGACCCGGCTTGCGGAAAACTAAAAGGCATCGGTTTGACGATGGAGGCGATAGAACAGACTCCGGTCATGTACGAACTGATGATGGAAAATACTTGGCGAAATTCGGCTATCGATCTCGATTCATGGTTGAAATCGTACATTCGTAATCGCTATGGAAAAGGTACTGTAGCCTCTAATGCCGATATGTTCAAAGCATGGCAAATCTTGAAAAATACGGTTTATAATGGGAAAGAGATACGCGATGGCGCCGAATCGATCCTCACCGGGCGGCCTACATTCGACTCTATCGCTAAGTGGACCAAAACGAAGCTGAATTATAACCGAGCCGATCTGATTCCGGCCTGGGATCTATTCGTTCGTTCGGCAGTTACCTATTCAATTAGCGATGGATTTCAATATGATTTGGTGGATATTACCCGTCAGGTATTGGCCAATTATGCCCGTCCGTTGCAACGCAAATGGGTACAGGCGTATCAGGATAAAAATTTGTCTGCATTTCAAAAATACAGCAAGCAATACATCGAATTGATTGACGATATGGATAAACTGCTGGCTACCCGTACCGATTTTCTTTTGGGAAAATGGATTGCGGATGCCCGTAGTTGCGGAACGACTGAATCGGAAAAAGTGCTTTACGAACGCAATGCCCGCGACCTGATTACGCTCTGGGGCGATGCAGACAGCCCGTTGCACGAATATTCGTGTCGTCAGTGGAGTGGATTGCTGAACGATTTTTACAAAGTGAGATGGCAAAAGTTTTTTGCCGAAGTCGAAAAATCGATGGTCTCGGGAAAATCGATGGATGTAGTAGCCTTTGACGAAGAAATTGCCCGGTGGGAGTGGCAATGGGTAAACGAGCACAAGAATTTCGCTACTCAAGCTTCGGGCAATAGTGTGGTGGAAGCACTGCGTTTATATAAAAAATATAGGAATCAACTTACTAATTAATACATTATGAGATACAAATTCTTTAGAACAGGACTGTTTACTGTGATGTTATTCCTGCCTATTTGTCTGTTTGCCCAGTCTAAAGTGATAAATATTATCTCTTTGGGTGCCAAAGGAGACGGCGTTACCAAAAATACGGTTGTTATTCAAAAGGCAATCGATCAGGTTTCGACTGCCGGCGGCGGACAAGTAATTATTCCCTTCGGTCGGTTTGTAACCGGCGTTATTGTCATTAAATCGAATGTTGATTTGCATTTTGAAAAGGGAGCTTACCTGCTGGCAAGTACTCAACGGATTGATTATGGAAAAGGGCCGGCATCGGCGCTCATTGTAGCCGACAAGGCAGAACATATAGCCCTAACCGGTTATGGAATTATTGACGGCAGGGGAGAAGAAGTTGTAAAAGATCTTCAGGTATTGCTTGAGGCTGGAATATTGCAGGATAAAGAGTGGAAAACCGTGAACCCCTGGCATCAGGTTCGTTCGGCAGAAATCAATCGTCCTATGCTCATTAATTTTGAAAATTGTAATGATGTACAGGTTCGCAATATTGAACTCAAAAATGGTTCGTGCTGGGTGCAACGTTATGAAAACTGCCGTAACATGGTATTCGACGGCATTAAGGTGGAAAGTAACACCTACTGGAATAATGACGGTATAGACCTTGTAGATTGTGAGAACGCGGTTATTACCAATAGCTTTTTCAATGCCGACGACGATGGCATTTGCCTCAAATCGGAAAAACGGAATCATTGCTGCGAGAATATTACCGTCGAAAACTGTATCGTCCGTTCGAGTGCCAATGCCGTGAAACTGGGTACGGCTTCGTGGGGTGGTTTCAAAAATATCTCCATTCGAAACATCAAGGTGTACGATACTTTCCGTTCTGCTGTGGCCATAGAGTCGGTTGACGGTGGCATATTGGAAAATATCGATGTGAGCAATATCAAGGCTGTCAATACCGGCAATGCCTTTGTAATTCGTCTCGGTCATCGCAACAAAGACGAGGTAATCAGTCAGGTGCGCAATGTCTCCATCCGCAACATGACGGTGGAAGTACCCAAAGAAAAGCCGGATAAAGGCTATCCAATGGAAGGTCCGTTGGTGAAAGCGCCTCACAATATTTTCCCATCTTCCGTAACTGGTCTTCCCGACCATTCTGTGCAGAATGTAAAACTGGAAAATATCGAAATCGTATATCCTGGTGGTGGAGACAAAAACGTGGCTTGTATTGCCATCGACTCTTTGGCGAAGGTTCCGGAAAATCCGGCCGGTTATCCTGAATTCTCGATGTTCGGCGAGTTGCCTGCATGGGCATTTTATAGCCGCCACGTGGAAGGTTTACAGATGTCGAATGTGCGTGTCTCCTACAAAGAGGAAGACTTTCGTCCTGCATTTGTTTTCGACGATGTAAAACAATTGCAACTGGACAATGTTAACGTGATGAGTGCCAAGAATATTCCGGTGATTGTGCTGAATAATGTTAATGGCTTTGATGCACGCACCGTCCAATTGCCTTTCGACAATACAACCGGCATTGTGACGTTAAAATAACATCTTTAAAATCTACGAATTGCATTGATTGACCGAATAAAGTGAATAATTGAATAAACGTGTGTCTATACGTGTTTTTCACTGTGATTTGTGGATTTTTTACTCTGATACCAATTCAGCATAGAATGATAAACCGGAAAGTCTTTTTGTGTTTTTTGAGTGGATTGTCGTTTCTGCTTTTTGCTCAACGTCCTGTCGATAAGGTCTATCCATGGCTCGATTCGGCTCATTCGCGCTGGTTCTACTTTTCATCGGCTTGTCGTCCCTTCGGAATGGTAAGCCTGTTTCCCGATAACCGGACGGACGAAGACTGGGACAGCGGTTATCGCTATGAAGTGGACTCGATCCTCGATTTTAGTCATCTGCACGAATGGCAATTGGCTGGAGTAGCGGTAATGCCGGTCAGCTTTCGGAAGCGGGAAGAGACCAAACTTTTCTATGACTATTCTTCTCATTTTTTACATTCCAAGGAGATTGTTCGTCCGGGCTATCATTCCGTGTTTCTGGAAAAATATAAGCTTCGTGCCGAATTGACTGCCACCAACCGGGTCGGTTTTCATCGTTATTCCTATCCGAAAGAGACCGAACAGGGAGTCATATTCGATCTCGGAAAACATCTTGGCCCTTCGGATATTTCGGAAGGCGGCTTTATAAAAGTGAATGATCATGAAATCCGGGGCTATGTGGTCAATGCTCCAACATTCCGACGGAGTCGCAGCACAACCGTCTATTTTTGTGCGGTATTCAATCATCTGGTGAAAGAAATTATGCTGAAAGAAGGCGATCAACTGCAAAAAGGAATCGGTCGGTGGAGCGGTAAAAAGGGGGTTATGCTGGCAACCTTTGCTAACCGGTCGAATGAGCCGTTATTGATGAAGGTTGGTATTTCGTACACCAGCGAGGAGGGAGCTGCCAATAACCTGAAAGCAGAAGCTCCGGGGTGGAACTTTGATGCCGTAAGAAAAGATGCCGAAAATCAATGGAATGATATGCTTTCGCGCATCAAGATTGAAGGCGGTACCGAACTTCAGCAACAGCGTTTTTATACCGATCTGTGGCATGCCATTCAGGGACGTCGTGTCATCAGTGATGCCGATGGAAAATATACCGACTGTACTGAATCGCAACCGATAGTGCGTCAATTACCGTTGGGAGCAAACGGTAAGCCCAAATTCAACATGTACAATTCCGATGCGTTCTGGGGTGCACAGTGGACGCTCAATACCTTGTGGCAACTGGTTTATCCCGAGGTGGCCGAAGAGTTTTGCAATTCGTTTATTAAGTACTACAAGAATGGTGGCCTTATTCCCCGTGGCCCGTCGGGAGGTAATTATACCTATGTGATGACAGGAGCTTCGTCTACACCTTTCTTTGTCAGTGCATGGCAGAAAGGTATCCGTGGTTTCGATGTTGAAACGGCTTATGCAGGCTTGAAGAAGAACCATCTGCCGGGCGGTATGATGAGCAAAATCGGCTATGAGCATACTACATCCAGGGGCGGTGGATTGGAATTTTATATGGAAAAGGGGTATGTGCCTTATCCGCTTTCGGATACCATCTATGGAATGCATCAGGATGGTGGTGCCATTACCCTCGAGAACGCTTATCAGGACTGGTGTCTGGCGCAATTGGCAAAAGCTTTGGGTAAAACGGAAGATGCAGCGTACTTTACCCATCGTTCGGAAAACTACCGGAATATTTATAACGCTAAAGAACGGTTTATGGTTCCGAAAGATAAGTATGGTAACTGGCAGAAACCGTTTGATCCGCTGATTACCAACAAAGGATTCGAAGAGGGCAACAGTGCCGAATATACATGGTTTGTGCCGCACGATTTGACGGGCTTGTTTTCACTGATGGGAGGCGCCGATTCTGCAATTGTCCGACTCAACAGACAATTTGAAGTTTCCGAATGGCATCGTTTCTGTAACGAGCATCCGGAGATGTCAGAACCGGGAGTGGTGGAATTTGGTGCCGCAAAAGCACCGTCGGCAGCCCGTAAATTTATCAACGATCAACGCACGTGGACTAACTATTCCAACCAACCGGGCACGCAGATGGCTTTTATTTTCAATTATGCAGGCGCTCCGTGGCTCACGCAATACTGGAGCCGCATGGTGGTGGATAGCGCCTACAGCAAGGTATCGCCTTACTATGGCTATAATGGTGACGAAGATCAGGGAATGATGGGTTCGCTGAGCGTATTGATGAAGCTGGGACTTTTTCAGATGACGGGTGGTTGCGATGCTGATCCGAAATATGAACTGGGCAGTTCCTTATTCCGCAAAGTTGTTATAACTTTGAACCCGAACTATTACAAAGCAAAAAAACTGATAATCGAGACAACTCACAACAATGCTCAGTCGCCTTATATTCAATCGGTGCTATTGAATGGAAAGCCGTTGCAACGCTTTTATTTCCGACATTCCGATATTGTGAACGGCGCACATCTGTTGATCGATATGGGAACCGAACCCAATAAAAAATGGGGCAAAGAATGATTTATTCACCATTAAGAAATTAAGGGTGTTAAGAGAATTTCTTAATTGGCTTAATGCCTTAATGGTTGATTTATTGTACCTGTAATTTATTTACGTACAAAATGAAACGTTTGTTTTTGATCTTGAACCTGCTTGGAGTTATTGCTTTCAGTCAATTGATGTTGGCCGGAAACCATTTTCAATACGTTGATCCGTTTATCGGTACGGGTAAGGGAAAAGGCGGTCTGGGCAATGTAACGATTGGGCCTTCCTGTCCGTTCGGAATGATAAAACCGGGACCGGACAACAATAAAGCTTCCAATAGTGGATATTTGGCGGATACGTTACAGCCGGTTTATGGTTTTAGTCAAACGCACGTCAGTGGTACCGGCGGCGGACCGAAATATGGTAACATTTCCGTGATGCCTTTCTCCGGTGATTTGGAATCGGTTACCCAAGCATCACTGCGCACACGCGAGATAGCCAAAGCCGGTTATTATAGTGTTGATCTTAAAAAATGGAATATCCGAACGGAGATTACCGTTTCGCCTAAAGTCGCTTTTTACCGTTTTACATACGGCAGTAAAACCAAGTGTCTGAAGATTGATTTAGGTCAGTTTTTGGGAGAGAAACCTGTTCCCGACTATCGGGAGGCGCAACAATTTGTGGGCTCGGAGATAAAGATCGAGTCGGACAGGGAGATCAGCGGCTATTCGCGCGTTCGTGGCGGTTGGAACAACGGAACAGCATATACTGTCTATTTTTATGCGGTGGCCGATCGTCCGTTTAACCGCTTTACCACATGGAAGGGAAATTTGTTGAGCAAAGGGGCCAACGTGCAGGTCGATACCGGGGAGAAAACCGGAGCCTTGCTTTATTTTGATGATGCCTCCGGGGATACCATACTACTAAAGATAGGAATCTCGTTTATAAGCACTCTCAAGGCAAAACAGAATATGGAACAGGAGGTGCCGCACTGGAGTTTTACTCAACTGCGTACCGAAACGGAAAATCGCTGGGAAAACTTCCTGAAACGGGTGGAGATTTCGGAAGATGCTACACCTGATCAGAAGAAAATGTTCTACACTGCGCTCTATCACACCCTGTTGATGCCGGCCGACCGCACGGGTGAGAATCCGGGGTGGACTTCCGATCAGCCTTATTACGATGATTTTTATGCTATTTGGGATACGTATCGTTCGTCGCATCCGCTCATTACGCTGATAGCCGAATCGCGACAAGTGGATATTGTAAAGGCATTACTCGATATTTACAAGCACGACGGCTACATGCCCGACGCCCGTAGCGGTAACTGCAACGGCCGCACGCAG
Organism: Bacteroidota bacterium; assembly: GCA_017860295.1. Classification (GTDB taxonomy): domain Bacteria; phylum Bacteroidota; class Bacteroidia; order Bacteroidales; family Paludibacteraceae; genus Microbacter. The sequence goes on from JAFNAS010000019.1 coordinate 25,350, forward strand.
GGCGGTTCCAATGCCGAAGTGTTGATTGCCGATGCCTATGTCAAGGGGCTGAAAGGCATTGATTATGGACTCGGCTTGCAGGCGATGCTCAAGGATGCGATGGTTCCTCCGGGTGGAAATGAAGAGAAGGAGGGCAGGGGAGGCCTCACCGATTACAACACGCTGGGTTACATTTCCGATCGTTTTGTGCGTGCCGGTAACCGTACGCTGGAGTATTCGTACAACGATTATTGCATCGCCCGGGTGGCAAAAGGGTTGCATCGCATGGGTGAATATCGTCGTTTTCTGAAGCAATCGGACAACTGGCAAAACCTTTGGCGCGACATCGAAGATCATGGCGCTCGTGGCTTCATTATGCCCAAAGATGCCTCGGGTCGCTGGATCGACACTATTCCCTGCGATATTGCGAACGGACAACGGGATTTTCTGTTGTACACTCCGACGGCGCAGGATTGGCCCAACTGCCTTTGCTGGTGGTGTGGTTTTTTCTACGAAGCGGGTTCGTGGGAATATTCGTTGTCTGTACCGCATAACATACAGAAAATCATAGAGAAATCGGGAGGCGAAGATGCTTTTAAAAAAAGGCTGGATACTTTATTCGAGAACGATTATTATAATGTGGGTAACGAACCCTCATTTCTTACTTCGTGCCTCTATCACTGGATCGGCAGACCCGACCTGAGCAGCGAACATACCCGTAAAATCATTACCGACAATTACGATGCTTCACCGTCCGGCATTCCCGGCAACGATGATTCGGGCGCGATGTCGTCGTGGCTCGCTTTTCACCAGATGGGACTCTATCCCAACGCTGGGCAGTCGTACTATTTGATTACCTCTCCGTTTTTCCGCCAGACGAAGATCCACATGGAAAACGGAAAGTCGTTTGTCATTACGGCCAGGAATCTGTCGACCAAAAACCGTTTTATCAAGTCAGCAATGTTGAACGGAGTGAAATTCGATAAAGCCTGGATCGAACATGCCGATATAGCTGCCGGAGGAGAACTTTTGCTCGAAATGGCCGATAAACCATCGGACTGGGGAACCAAACAGTTACCTCCTTCCGGAGAATTTTGATGGAGCATCAAGTTGAAAGTACTCAAGAATGTCGTTGTATTTACATAACTATTTAAATATGAAACGTAAACGATACATTTTATTTTTCATTTTGTCTTTGACAATGGCCGGATGGATGTCGGCTCAAACTGCGACGAAGAAACCGGCAATAGGTTTGGATCGGCCTAAATTGGTGGTCGGCATTATTATCGATCAGATGCGGTGGGACTACCTCTATCGTTATTACGACAAGTACGGTCAGGGTGGCTTCAAACGATTACTCAACGAAGGTTTTTCGTGCGAGAATACCTTTCTCAATTACATTCCTTCCATCACCGGAGTTGGACATGCATCTATCTTTACCGGTTCGGTACCCTCCATACATGGCATTGCGGGCAATTCGTGGATTGATCCGGTAACAGGCAAATCGGTCTATTGTACCGACGATCCCACAGTGGATGCGGTCGGTGTGGCTTCTTCTCCCAAAGGGAAGATGTCGCCGCGCAATCTGCTGGCTACTACTATCACTGACGAGTTGCGCATGGCTACCAATTTTCAGTCGAAAGTAGTAGGCGTGTCACTCAAAGACAGGGCGTCTATTCTTCCTGCAGGACACAATCCTACGGCAGCTTTCTGGTTCGATGAGGCCAGTGAACGGTTTATAACCAGTTCGTACTACCTGCCTCAATTACCCGAATGGGTTCGGACTTTTAACGATGACAAACCGGTGGCGCAACTGATTGCAGGTGGATGGAATACCTTGTTGCCGATTGCGCAATACACCGAAAGTACGCCCGACGATTCGCCTTGGGAGGGTTTGTTGGCAGGAGCCGTAAAACCGGTTTTTCCATACGATCTGAAAAAAGCTTTTGCGTTAGATCGTACTTCGTTTGAACAGACGCCATTCGGAAATACACTCACCTTGCAATTTGCCCGTGCAGCTATCGACGGTTATCGGTTGGGACAGGAACGAACAACCGATTTTCTGACGATCAACTGTGCGTCGACCGACTATGCAGCTCATCTTTACGGCCCAAACTCCATCGAATTGGAAGATATTTATCTGCGTCTCGACCGCGACCTGACTTCGTTCTTCGGGTATCTCGATACGAAAGTGGGGAAGGGAAACTATCTGGTATTCCTGACTGCCGATCATGCCGGAGCAAATTCGGAAGGCTATTTGGCCGCACATAAAATGCCGACCGGCTTGCTGGATGAAGGGATTGCATCGAATCTGAAAAAGTGTGTAAAAGAGACGTTTGGTTCCGATAGGCTCATTGCCAGGGTCAATACATTTCAGGTCTCTTTTAATAATCGCCTAGTGGATAGCCTGCAAATAGATCGCGAGAAACTGAAAGCGTTTGTCGTCAATTTTTTAAAACGTCAGCAGGGTATTTTATATGCTGCCGATCAGGAGAAACTGGCTATCAGTTCTATTCCCGAGCCCATCAAAACCATGGCGATCAACGGATACAATCCGCAACGGAGCGGCGCGGTTCTTTTTATTCCGCAAGCCGGATGGACACCGTCGTTCTATGCCAAAGGAGCCAATCACAGTCTCTGGAATCCGTACGATACCCATATTCCACTCTTGTTTATGGGTTGGAAAATAAGACATGGAGCCATCTCCCGAAGGGTGCAGATAACTGATATTGCAGCAACCGTTGCCGCCTTGCTGCATATTCAAATGCCCAGCGGATGTATCGGTTCGCCGGTGACGGAGATCACAGACAGCGGTAAGTGATAGGTCGTGGTTGGTACTGCTATGAAATCTCTACCGTACTGATGCCATTGTTTTTTTTCAAGACCTGAATTTGAACGGGAATGCGTTCTTTCAGACTATCCACATGCGAGATGATGCCGATCGATTTGCCTTGTGCTTTTAGCGTCTCCAGTGTTGAAATTACCGTTTCGAGGGTATTGTTGTCCAGCGTTCCGAATCCTTCGTCGATAAAGAGCGATCCGATGCTGACATTGTTGCTTGCCAGATCGGATAAGCCCAATGCCAGCGAGAGACTGATCAGAAACTTCTCTCCTCCGCTCGATGTGTCTACCAGGCGTGTTTCGTCGGCCTGATAGTGATCGACCAGTTTGAAGTTAAGTTCTTCACCTGTTTTGTATTGCGCATTGAGTTGTAACGAATAGCGTCGGTTGAGCTTGTAGAGATGCAGGTTGGCCAAGTCGATCAGATTCTTCAGCGTCAGCCGTTGCACATAGGTGTTGAGAGCATCCTGCGATCCGCCCAGAACCGACATTAAGTTCGTCCACTTCCGGAAGATTGTCTCCTGCATCTCAATCTCGGCCACAACGCGGGCATTGCGCTGTTTGATTTCGTTGTTCTTACGGAAACTCTCTGCAATCTCGCCTAATCGTTGTTGCAGTCTCTCCTTTTCGTCGTTTATCCGAAGTTGTTTTGCCTGTGTCTCTTCGAGCGTGGCGTCGGGCTTCAGCTCCTTCTCCAGCTTTTCCAGTTCGGCGGCGGTAGTGGTGTCAAGAGTCTGCAGCGCTATCCGGCGCTCTTCGATACTTTTGCGAATTTGTATGTAGTATGTCCGCTTCTCTTCCGTCAGCAGCGCGGCGGTAAGCTCTTCTCTCTTTGCGAAACTACTTTCGGCAATTGCGTCATTCAGTTGTTGCAACGTGGTTGCCAGCAGTGTTCTGTTCTCCTGCAACTCTTTTTCCGTAGTCGATTTTTCGGTTGTCACTACCGTTTGTCGCTCCTTCAGCAGGGCGAGGCGGTTGCGGGCTTCCGTCTCCGTCTTTTTGGTTCGTTCTACAGCCTCTTGCAATTCGGTACGTTTCGTATTCGTTTCCATTTCAAGCGGTAGAATCGATCGACGCTCTTCGGTAAAAACGGTCAGCTCTTTTCCGAGTGTTGCAAGCTGCTTCTCATTTGCTAACATCTCGTTTGTTTTGGCTGTCATCTGCTCCACGAAATTGGTGATTTCCAACAGGCATTGCTGTAACTGATGTCTCGTTGCGGTCAGTTGCTTCTCATTTTCGTTGTAAGTCCTGACTGTCTGTTCCAGTTGCATAATCAGTTGAAGCGTCTCTTCCGGCTTGGGTAGCTGCACGGTGCAATCGGCAAGCTGAGGTGCCAGTTTTCGTTCTATTTCTCCGTTTTCGGCATTCAGGCGCTTCTGTTCCTCTTCGTTCGTCGAAATGGAGGCGGTGCTGTTTACGTTTTCGGTGGTCAATTCAATCTGCCGGAGTTCGAGCGCTTTCAGTGTTGTTTCCACACTTTTGACCGCCTCTTGCTTGTTGTCTTTTTGCTTTTGTAACTCTTGCGAACCGGCAATCTGTTTCGAAAGAAGCGTTTGACTCTCTTCCAATGTTTGCAATTGCGCTTCGAGAGCTGCCGTGTTAGCTATGTCGGATGCCGATTTCATTTCCGTGAACTTAGCCTTCGTCTCTTGTAATTCGTTCTCATTGTCAGACAACTGTTGCATCAGGCTTGCCAACCCGGCGTTGCAGCGCGTTAGTTCGAGGTTGACCGCCTGTTGTTCGGCTTTCAGCTTTTCGAGCCTGGCTTTGCGTTCGTCGAGCCGTTGTTTGCTCTCCGAAATTTCCACTCCGGCATAGTGTTGCACCAGCGGATGGGTGGTCGAGCCGCACAAAGCGCAGGGTTCTCCCTGTTTCAACTTCTTGCGTTCGGCTTCGAGACTCACAATGTAACGATCTTTTTCGTACAACTCCTCGGCATCGGCCACCGATTGTGTGGCAGTCTGTATTTCGATAGCTAACCGTCCGGTTTCTTCCGACAGCTCTTGCTGTTTTGTTTGCAAGGTTATTTGTTGACCGGTGAGTGTTTGTCGATTTGTATTCAGTTTGTTGTAAGCGCTCGAGAGTTGAATCGATGTGCGTACCTGCTCCTTTCGGGTGTTCAGGGTATTTTGTTCTGCCAACAGATGTTCGATATCCGCTTTTGTAAGTTGATCCTGAATTGCTTTCAGTTCGGCACTTAGCGTTGCCAGTTTCTCTTTTTCCGCCGTATGACTTTTTCCGATCTGCTCCAGCGTAACACTATTCTCCTGCAAAACGGTTTGGGCTTTGACTATGTTTTCGCTCAATGCCGTCATTCGCTCCCGGTTACTCTTGCGTTTCGTCAGTTGTCGGCTCCACTCTCCCAACTGTTTTCCTATTGCCGGAATGTAGGGATGTTCCTCGAAATAGGACTGAAGTTGCGTTGCCGTGACTTGAAGCGTCTTTTCTTCGTTTGTTTTTGTTTGCAACGACGATAATAAGCCGGCATGGCTCTTTTCCAACTCTTGCTTCGTGGTTTGTTTGTCGGTAATCGCTGTTCTACATCTGTTTATCTGTGTGTCCAGTGCCGTTACTTTCTCCAGTAGTGGTTGCCAGTCGCGTGCCAACTGTTCGCTCTCCTCCGTTTTTGTGTGGCAATCGTTCTCTTCGGCAACGGCGATCGTTAGTCTTGCATCCAGATCGATCTGCTCCGTTTCGATAGCCGTTATCCGTGTCTCCTTTTTCGTCTGCTCTTGTTCCAATCGCTCCGTTTCAGTCACTATAGCCTTGAAGGGTTCGGCTGCTTCGTGCTTTTCGAGTAACCGAAGCAGGGGAGTGCTTGCTGCCGTTTCGTTTTCCAGTTGTGTCCAGCCCGTGGCAATCTCCTCTTTTTGTTGTTCCAGCTTGCTCCGTTGCGCATACCATTGCAACACCTCTTCCACTTTGCGTAAATCGTTTTGTAACTCTTCCTGATTGTTTTGTAACTGCGCAGTTTCCGCTTTCAACAGGTTCACACTCTCTTCATCCAGTAGGTCGGCTGTATTTATTTTGTTGCGGATCTGTTCCAGTACTTTTTTCTCGTCCGCTATTCTGTTTTTTAATGCTTCGCCTATCTTGCGGTAGATTTCGTCGCCGGCTATCTGTTGCAAGAGTAACCCTTTTTCCGAATTCTTGGCCGACAGGAAAGCGGCAAACTCGCCCTGTGCCAGCAACACCGAACGCAGAAACTGTTCGTAATTGAGCTGGGTGATTTCTATGATTTTTTCATCGCATCCAGTTTTTGTTTCGGCAACGATTTGTTCCGTGGTGAGGTTTTTCAGGCGTACTGTCTCCACCGGTTTGCCCAACGCCTTCCCGGTGCTGCTTGTCAACCGGATGTTCCACTGTGCTTCGTAGCGTTGCTGTTGCGCTTCGAACGTTATCCGTGCCATGGCCGTTGCCGCACCGTAACTTACCACATCCTCCAGTCGTGCTACATTGCCCGATTTTTCAAAACGCGGCACCTTCCGATAGAGCGCAATAGTGATGGCATCCAGTAGCGTGGTCTTTCCCGCACCGGTGGGACCGGTTATGGCAAACAATCCGACATCCTCAAAGCGCGGTTGTTCGAAATCGATCACAATCGGCATCTCGCATTGGAGGGAGTTGATATTCTGGAGTTCTATTTTCAGTATCTTCATAAAGCGTTACTCCTTTTCAATTACCGACTGCAATATCTCATTAAACGCATCCAGCATTTCGGGTTGTGTATGCAGGTCGATCTGCTGCTCTTTGCATTTCAACCGGAAAACTTCTGTCGGGTTGAGTGTCTTGATCTGTTGTGCCTGATCGACCAGACTTTGCAAATGGTCATATCGGCGCTCCTCCAGTACCGTTACCTTCAGCAGTTCCAATGCGAGCTCTTTTGCATAGTCCTGAATCTCTTTGTAGCCGGTGATTGCCTCCTCTCTGTTCTTCAAAATTACCTCCGCCCACGGTATTAACGAGTGTGTTCCGGCAGCCAGCAGGCTGAGTTGTGCTTTGCACTCGGCCACCGAACCCGCTATCTGTACAATTTGCCGAAATGCAGGAACGGTTCTGTTCGTAATCGTCAGCGATTCGCCGGTCTCCAACTCGATAATATTTTTTTCCTGTCCCGCTTCACTGAAGCTTAACGGATAAGGCGATCCCGAATAGCGGATATATTCTTTGCCTCCTACCTGTTGTGTTCGGTGCAAATGGCCCAGTGCCACATAATCGAACACTGCGGGGAAGTCATCGGCGCCGATATCACCCAGATTGCCTACATAGATGCTCTGCTCGCTTTCGGAAGTGCAGCCACCGATGGCAAACAGATGTCCCATGGCAATTACCGTTGTTCCTTCCCGCTTCTTTGCTTCGCAACAGGCGGCCGCTTCCCTGAAATGGTTGACCAGTGCGGTTTTATAGCGGTTGACAATCTCTTCGGACGACTCTGCTGCAACGGCCCGGCGAATATCCTGATCGCGCAGATACGGAACTGCCGCCACAATCACCTGTTCGTCGCCCACCGTCACGGTGAAGATCTCCTCATCGATAGATCCGCTTGCTTTGCCGACCACCCGAATGGAGAGTGCATTCAGTAACTCTTTCGGAGCATTCACCGTTCCGGGTGCATCGTGATTGCCTCCGGTAATAATCACCTCTTTGCAACAGGTACCATGCAATCGAATCAGAAAATCGTAGTATAATTTTTGCGCTTGTGTCGATGGAACTCCCACATCGAACAGATCGCCCGACAGCAACAACAGATCGATGCCGTGTACATCGATATAGTCGATCAACCAGTCAAGAAAAAGCGTCTGCTCTTCGAGTTGCGACTGTTCCAGCAGGCGATGTCCCAGATGCCAGTCGGATGTATGTAGGATTTTCATATATTTGTGTCGGTTATCTGCTTATAAGGTTTGGCATCCATCGTTACTTTTTGCTGCGTAGCTAGACTGTCCATACACTCTGAATAAAGTTTGCGCTGAATCTATCGTCCCGAAAGGACTTACAATGCCATAGGTATGACAAGTTTATAGCAATAGTGAAATATAGAAAGCCGAAGAGTGCCGTAGGAACGGCACATGCTAATCTATCAAAGCAATCTAAACCGGTTTGTTGTGACGAACCATTGGAGTTGATAAACAAGTCAAGCCGACTTCATTGATTAAGTCAACCAACAGCTTTTGCCGCTCAGCTACCAATGAAGTACCGGGAACTACATAATGCCCTGTTTGTTTATTACTTCTGTTTGTTCTACCGTAGTTCCCTCTTCTTGGAAGAGGGAGTGAGGAGAGCTTTTAATTCAAAATAGTACATTATATCGCTCCTACTACTTATAGTGAATTAGGTCGACTGAAATGTGACGCGACACTAGAAACGCATAAAGAAATCCCACGTCTCTTTTGCTATCCAGTTGACATCCGATCCGGGATCTTTAACGTTGTCGGTATGACCACCCACAAACGAACCGAACATCACCGGATATTCCGCAGGAAGTCCTTTAATTTCAGTGGTGACATGAGTCGGTGTTGTAGCTAACGGTAATTCCGGCAATTGGTTTAAGCCATTGTCTTCGATGTGTGTCAATACACAATACTTACCACCTTGCTTTTTTTCATCCGAATTGACATATTTGCAAAGACCGTCCTGCGTACCTGTTGTGCTAAAGTAGGCTAACGGTTTGTGCTTGTTTTCCGGAAGATAAATATTCCAGTTGGCCGGAGCATAACAAGCAACAGCACGAAGATCACTCTGAAATTCTAAAGATAACGAATAGGTAAACATGGCACCAAAGCTAAATCCGCAGCAAAATATACGGGAAGTGTCGATGCTTAGTTTATCTTTGAACAGTTGAAGCATATCGGCAAAGAAGATATGGTCTTTATCATCACGTGCACGCCAGGGAGTTTGGTCGGTATATCCTTGAGGTGCAACGAAAATAACAGGAACATTGTCTTTTTCGGCATAGGTTTTAAGGCCATAATAATTATTATCAACCATTGTTTTCATACTTCCCCCCATCATGTGCATGGTAAAAATCAAACGGTACGTTTTGTTTTTGTCGTAGTTCTTGGGAATATCGATGGTATATTGGCGGGTAAGCCCTGCACTTGTGATGGTATACGTCCCGCTCTTAAAATCTCCGAGTTCTTTACCGTAACCGGCACTGGGAGTTGGCATATTTTTCAGGTGACGGGCAACTTCGACCGGTTTATCTGATTGTGCATTGAGCGCAAAAAAGGAAGCTAAAAGGATAAATAGTACAACTGTTTTTTTCATCGTTCATGATTTTTAAATGATTCTTGGTTATTTCTTATTACTTTCTATGCATCAGACACTGCTGTGCGTTTCTTTACAAGGCAAAGATACACATATTCCTGCTTGAGCGTATGCCAATTGTGGAAGGTTGGGTGCGTCGCTTGCGGATTGAATGGCTGAATAACTGAATGATTGAGTGATAGAATGATTGAATGTATGCGCTTTGGAGAGCTATACTCTTTTCTGTTTTGGTTGCTTACTCAATGCTCTGTTGATCTCCGATCTGTTCATTGTCATCAGCGTCACTTGTTCTCCGATTACTTCATTGCCGTCTGCTTTAGCTGACGGGTTGGGTTCAATGTTTGCTATAGGCTTTAGCCAAATAGTGTTTCGGCTGAAGCCGTTTTTGCTTCTCTCTCTGTCGGTTGAAACTGACGTCAATCGAACTCTGTCGTTATCACTGTGTTCTGATGCGATACCTTATTGCTCGGAATTGTTGCAAGTATGCTTTGCAAAAGAGTGGCAGGAGAGAAAGCTGGATGTGATTATATCAGTCGTCATTATAGATCAAATTAATCTTTCATATAAAAGAAATATTTGATAGTAGAGATAAGATAGTGATGAAAATGGTGCAAGGGTTATAGAAAAATATCAAATATCTCATTTTACGATTAATTCGTATTTATCCTCGAAAAAGAGGTTTAATGTATTACGATTATCTTCGCGAAGTACAAATTCAACTTCTTGATCAGTTAATTCACAAATACCAAAATTTCTAATATAATTTCCATTTAGAGAAAAGTAATTTGATGAATATGGCTTACTTGTGGATTTAATGTAGTACCAGAAAACACTTGATTCCATTATCTTCTTCAAAATGATCATTTCAGTTTCTGAACTTCCAACTACAGCCAATCCATTATAAAAAAGAAGATCTTCATCTGAATTAATTATAAAACTTGGTGTTCTGTCAGAGTATTTAGGAAAGAACATTTTGTTCTTAGTCTTTTCTAAAGATTGAGTTCGACCAAATGCAAACCAATTTTCGTATTTGCCATTTCCTTTATCTCGTCCGGCTAAAATGCTTCGTTTCTTTCTTAAGTACTTATATGCTTCAGGATATTTTTCTTTAATTAATTCTTCAGATAATAATTTGGGCTTTGCTTGTTGATCGTATGGAAAAATGACTTTTTCTTTTAGCTCACTTAATATGACTTCACGACTTAGCTTGTTTGAATTCACGATGTCTTTACAAATACCTTTTTCAATTCGGTATAAACTGCCATTTTGCAAATAAAAATAATTTTCATCCTCACTGACGGGTTTGAAAATGTAAATATCGTTTTTAAGCGTGGCTATACCATGCCTTGTTTGATAAAGCTCACCAAATGGTATGCCTGTAGATTCGATCCTTGAAATTACTTTATTGTCTTTTAGATTCCATCCTTTTTTTGAATCAAGTAGATTATAATCGATTTTTTTAAAAGAATGGCTATTTTTCAATTTAATACTGTCGGCAGAAGCGTATGATATGAAGTTTTGTTTGCGGTTCTCAATAAAGCAAATGCAGGTATATGTGTTTTTGGATTTAAAAACTTGTTCGGATCCAAAATCAATTATACTAAATACAAGAGATACCCTTTGGAAATAATCTCGCAATGCTCTACCATTTAAACTTTTGAAAAAAGAATTCATCGTTATGAAGCCAAGAAATCCATTTAGTGATAAATTTTCGATTGCAATTTGAAAAAATGGAATATAAAGATCTGAATTTCCGGATTTGCATACTTCCCATTTTTTTAGCTTTTCCTTAGTCTCTTCTTCGAGATTTCGAGCACAAACATAAGGAGGATTTCCTAAGATTGTGTCAAATCCGCAGAATTGTTCAATCTTTACAGACCAATCGAAATCAAGTGAGTCTCCCTGAAACAAATTAAATATAAAATGTTCCTCATCTTCACCTACACTTATTGCCAATAACGACAGTAAAAGTTTTGATCTGTTTATTGAGTAATCCTGAATATCTAATCCAAAGATGTGATCTCTAAAAATATTTGAGTATGATTTGCTTGTTTTTTGTTTCAATGTAATTGATGCATTTAATAAGAAGCCACCACAACCACAAGCTATATCTGAAATTTTAAAAGCATTTGAAATTTCAGTTCGCTTTCCAATCGTTTGGTTAACTATATATTCCCTGATATAGGAGGGGGTGTATATAGCACCATTGATTATTCTATCGGCAGGAGAAATTACAAATTCAAAAAGTTCTATAAGTTCTTCAAATCCAAACTGTCCTTTTTCACGTGAAATAACTGATATGAAATTGATTAGTTTGGCGTATTCTTCAGTATTTGTTTTGAGGATAAGATACTCTTTGAGTAATTTATTGTGAGAGAACTGAATCTTATTTATTTCAAGAAAAGCTGAAACAATAAGTCGGTCAACATCCATTGGAACTGTTGAACAATGTTGACTTAGATATCTATAGCTGTTTTTCATTGAATTGCTCTAAGATTTTTTAAATAATCTTGGTATTTAAAAGATACTTGAATATATAGTTCCATAGCTAGCTCATTGTGAGTACTCTCAATTAGTACCCGAAGATCAGTTAATTTTTGTTCTAATTGCTCTAACATCCAAATTATACTATATCTTTTCAAATATAATTTTAGCTTTATATACATATATTTGGCAGACTCAGATTCTTCTTTTGGATATATGTTACCGAATTCATCTCTATAAAAATACAAGTTATAGTCTGTATCTACAGGATCTAAATAGGTTCCGCAATCATTTCCTTTAGCTCTATTCACGTAAGAGCAGCAATATACAAGATTAGAATAGTTTGTCTCAAGCTCTGGGTATATTGATTTTGGTTTAAAATGGTCTATTTGAAAATTTGTCTTTCCGCCAAACCAAAAATCTGAACATCCAGTATAACCACATCTTGATTTAAAATCGTCAGCAAGATATGTCTTGTAGTATCTGTAATCTGAAAATTGTTTGCCAGAATAAGTCCTTTCTGGAATGACATTTCGAAAAAATAATTCAGTCATCTTTTTTTTCTAGTGTTTTTGTTAGGTCGTCTACTTTTTTAAGAAGTTCAGACAAATCAGAAGCTTGTTGATCATCTCGTAAAATGTTAGATATACGGCTTTCCTTGTCTAAGGCCTTTTCTATTTTGGAATCAAGGTCTGATAATTCTTCTTTTTCTATGGCATCAAGTTTTCTTTTTTTACTTTCAGCGATTAATTCTAAAAGTCTTTTTTCTTCTTTTTCTATTTTGTGTTTGTATTTTTCTATTTGAGCTTTGACTCTTTCTAAAAAATTTTCACCTTCATCCAACTCTTTTTTTTCATAAATAATATTGACGTCTTCTCCTTTAGATATAGCATCATCTTCATAGGATGTTAAAATAAAAACGGGAAAGCCTTCTCTCTTTTTTAAAAAATGACTGACTAAATTAGTGCCATCATAGTGTATCGTGGAAAGTTGTTCCGCAAAATCAAAATCAGAAATAATGGCATCAACATGACTTTCCAAAATTTCGTTACAAGTTGCTTCAATGTCATTCTTTGGAATAATTGGAATCACGTCAAAATGATTATATGAAAATCGTTGGAATCTTCTTGTGTCAGATTGATCTTCATCAATGTACGCAACTTTATATTTCATAATACTACAGATTATGCGGTAATGTAACTCTTATTTTAAAATTTGGTCTCGATTGTAAAATTTCTACATCTCCATTATACTCATCAACAGTAGATTTCACAATCCACATTCCTAGTCCTGTACCGATTTTTTCACCGGTTTTATCATCTCTTTTGGTCGTAAAAAACGGTTGAAATATTTTATTGGGATCTGTAATCTCCTCTAAAAGCCCTGGGCCATAATCTTGATAAATAAGATTAATTCCATTTGTCTCTAGTGGGTTAAAACTAAAACTTAACTGGATCTCTCGGATATTTCCAGAATCTTTTCGCTTGTAAGCATCAACAGAATTTGTGATGAGGTTATTAAAAATACCATCCAAATCAATTTCGTATCCTTTAAAATAAACGTCCTTAAATATTCCTTTGTTTATAGTCAATTTGATATTTCGTCTTGATAGTAAGGAATTCCACATTTTTCCAAGGCTTTCTATATATGTGACCAAATTTATCACTTTTCTTGTTCTTTTATCTTTTCTTACAGATGAAATTGAAAATTCAAGCCAAGATTTTAATCTTTCATCCTGTTTTCTCATATCAGATAGCATGATATAGGGATCAAAGAACTCAGGAAGTTGATTTAACTTGTTGAGATCAATAATTTGCTCTAATACATTCTTAAGCTCTTCTGTCCTAGGTAAAATGCTGTCGGTGTGGTTTCTAAATTCATGTGCGAATGATGTGACAATTAAACCCGCACTTGCTAAAACTCTTAAAATTTTTTGCTCTTCCTGTAATTCTTCAACATCTTCTTTGTAAGCCTCAATGGCACTTATCAAAGTCTTTTTTTCTTCATTAGGGTCAATAGTCTCTTGATTGCTTTTGTTTTCTTTTTTGCTTTTAATTATTCTATCGGCATCTTCTTTTGCTTTATTTTTCTTGTTGTTTTCATCATATATCTTTTTGAGTGTCATCATTATTTGATTCCTATCTTGCTCAAAAATTTCAATTATAGATTTTAAAACTTCTTTAAATAAAGCGAAGGTGTCGTTTTCTTGTAATCCCTCACGGCTTGATTTGTCCTCAAAATTTATATTATCAATTCTCGAAATATTTACAATACCATATACTTGTTGAGGACGTACTCTATATCCAGGTCTTGTCACAGTTGGATTGCTTAATGCTCTTTTCCCAAGGTCTAACCAGTCAAAAGAGCTGCTCTTTGTTTCTCCATAGGGCCTTACTCTGAAATTATCTCTGAATATTTTAATTCCACCAAATTTTTCCAACCAACTGGTGCGATTGTTATAATTGACAGATTTATACGGATATTTACTAATATCTTCATCTTTTTCTTGTCCACCACCTCTTTTTAAGAAATAAAATGAAAATGTAAAAGGCCCGATCTTACTTAGATTATTGTTTTTATCAATATCTTTATAACCAGCAATAAGAGTTTCTAGTTTTGTGGAAATTTCAAATTTTCCTTTTTCAAATGCAGAGAATTTATATTGTGGCTGATTTAATTTTGATTTTTCAAAAAAACCAATTCTCTTTAAATCTCCAAAATTTAATTCATTCCTGTAAACTTCAATATTAACTATTTGATTATCAAAAACAGTTGCTGAGACTTTATAATCATAATCATCACAAATAGATGGAGAGACTTTTCCATATTTATCAGGTTCTAATGTGCTGAATAGGAATAATTGAAAAATATTTGTATCTAAAGGTGGAACTAATATTTCCAAATTTGAAAATAATGATTGCGTAGCTCTTGCATCCCACATATCCTTTAGATTCTCAATGGAAATGAGAGTCCCTTTTTCTTCTTTCCAAAAGTCAATAATTGATTTATTAAATCCAGTGGAGTGTTGTATGCCAATTATTTCTTGCAATAAATTGCTGTTGCCAATTTGTATTGTTGCCTTTATGTCAGATATTACAGCCCCAGTATTGTTAAATTGATCCCAATCGACTTGCCAAATAATACTTTCGGAGTTTGACATTTTTGTTAGTATTATACTGGATTTACCAAGTCGATCTAATGCAAATCTACCAATTCCTTTAGCTCCAGTTTTTACCCGAGATTTTGTTTTGAAATTAATTTTTTTATCATCAGTTCCAATGGTCATCCATTGTTTTTTGATGATTGTTTCAGACATGCCATCTCCATTATCTAATATTCTAATAATATCATTTAGAGCATCAATGATAATGACACAGACAGAAGCATCAGCATCGTAGCTATTTTTTACTAATTCTATAATAGCACCTTCTGCATTGGCAAAGTTTTCTTGTCCAATAAGCCGTGCTGTTCTTGCCGAGACTGTGAATGGAATTTGAGTATTTTCTATCATTTCAATGTCGTTCTTGATTAAGCAACTGAAAGACTACAGGAGGTCTTCTAAATCTCTTCGAAAAGCCATTTTTACATTTTAGTATCTATATACTTCGTTTATATAAATCGTTAATTACTATAACATTTAAGTATATTCAAAGTGGATTGTATCTCATTAATTTCTCCTCTTGAAACTATTCTTGCACTCTTATCAAGCTACTCTGCTAATGATTTACTGCTTAGATTTTTTAAATAATATTGCACCAATGCTATTGATCGCGTTTTTACTCAAACAAACTGCATTGTATGCAAAGATAATTACTTTTTATGAATGAAGTCATCTTGACTTTTCGTTATCTATTCAATTTTGTGTAAAACAGGCATAAAGTATCGTACCTACGGTACTTTATTCTACCCCGAAAACATGTCTTGCTATAAATCTATCGTCCCGAGGAACTTAAAATGCCATAGGCATGACAGGTTTATAGAAAATAGTCAACAAATCAAGCTAAAAATTCCGTAGGAATGGCATAGGTTGAAACATCAAAATAACTTGCACCTTGTTTGTTTTGGCAAATCATCGACATTGCAGAGAAAGTTAAAACGACTTCAATATCAATATTACTGTAGAAGAGCTATAAATTGGAATGTGAAAGTTGCTTTTCGATATTTTTTGTCCAATAACTTTCTTTGTAGACGGTGCTATACGGGTAGTCAAATTTCCGTGTTCAAACCACACATTGCCTATTAGCAGAGTAGTAACTAAATATCTATTTTTACTATCGAAAAACTTTTAAAAAGGGCGAAACCTGTGCGGCTTCGCCCTTTCGGTTCTCTACTTCTTCACCAGCGCTATTTTCAGCTCTATCAGTCCGGTGCCCGGTATATTGAGGGTAACCTCCTGACCGACATAGTCGATGCGCGATACGCTCACCTGATATTCGCCGTCGTTAAGCGATTTCACATAGAAGCTGCCGCCGTCGGCGGTCATCTTTTCCAGTATCACCGTGCCGTTTTGTCGGAAAACGAATTTCACACCCTTCAGTTTGTCACCCGTGGCGCTGTCGCTGGCCATCCCTCTCACCGTCATGGAGCCTTTGCGCACCACCACGGGGCGTGTGTCGTAATACTCATTAAAGAGTTCCGGTTGCGTGTTTTCAAGCATATCCACCAGCAGGTCTATCTTTTTCAGCACGGCGGTCGTATCGGCTATTGCCTTCTCCAGTTGATCGGTAGTCTGTTTCTTCTCAATAGTGCCCTCTTTCGGCACCTCCGAACCCACTTTAAAGGCGTCGATAGCACTCTTCAGCACGGTTTGCGTGTCGGCTGTCACCCCATATTCGGCCAATACCGACAGATTTTTTTGTCCGGCATTGTAAATCACCATACAGCCATTCACCAGGTCGTTAGGGGTGTAGCGGTTGAGGAGAGTTTCCGAATAGTCTACCTCCTGAAGCAGGGCCTCTTTGTCGTTGAGTACGGCATACGCCTTGATGCGTTTGACCGTTTCAACCACTTTTTTTATCAAATCACTCCTTAAGTTCTCTTTTTGGGTTGTCAACCCCGAGATGTCTTTCTCCTGTTGTTCGCCCAACACCTCTATCTGCTTTAAAAGCAGTTCGAGGGCCTCTAAAAGTTTTGTAAACATAGGCAATGTGGAGAGCAATGCCAGATTCTTCACTAAAAAATCATAGACGCGTCGGAACATCGACAACGCACTTTTTTGTTGTTTGTTCATAGTATAAGTTGTTTAAAATGACACTATGTGAGATTAATTAAAGCCAAAAATATGTAATATATTTCACATTGCAACAAGTTTAATAAAGATTAATATTTTTTTATTTTTCGGGTTGGCTGTTTTATGTTTGTTACAATAGGTGCTTTATATGCCGTTTTTGTTGTTCGATGTAGTTATTTTATGCTTTTAATCCCTATAAAGTGAAATGCTTTGTGGTGTCTAAATATGAAAATTAAATATCAACGTTTGGCTACTATTTGTTTATCATTCTATTTTGTTTGCACTTGATCGCTCATTGTTCTGCAACCATTATCTTCTGCTTTGAAACCATCGCATTCTGTTATCGTTTCATTGCTCTATGTTTGGTCACCATCGATCGATATTTCGCTATCATCGGCTTCTGTTTGCTCACCATCGGTCTCTGCTTTGCCACCATTGCCGTGTGCTTGGTTACCATCACTGTGTGATTCCGTTTCATCGCCGTGTGCTTGGTCACCATCGTCGTGTGTTTCCATTCCATCGCCGTGTGCTTGTTTGCAATCGCCGTGTGCTTTTAGTTCATCGCTCTATGTTTGGTTATCATCGGCTTCTGCTTGCTCACCATCGGTCTCTGTTCGGTTACGATATTGTTCTGCTTTTTTTTCATCGGCTTCTGTTTATTCACCATCGACTTGTGTTCGGCTTTACCCTCTATCCGGTAATCCGGTATCGTTCTCCTTGTTACAGACGATCGGATACCGTGACGAATCCCCATTTATAGGTATTGTTTCGTACCGTACGGCAATGCTATCTTTGCGCATAAATTGGGATGCAACCGTTCTTTTTGTTTCGAATGGAGAGAATAAAAAGCGTGCGACCCTAAAAATCAGGCGATAAAGGGGTGTTGTCCGATTCAAAGCGCCTCTCTTCGGGAGAGAGGTTGGGTCCAGACGATAAATATCTGGCTCCGTCACAAAGTCGTAGGGAGGAGTCTTTTGTCGTTGACAATTATCTGTCGACTGTTGACAGCTTTCTTTGCACCCTCTACAGGACTTCTGTTTCCGGCGTATTGAAATATAAATCATGCGATATGAAAAAATTGTTTTACAAACTTCATCTGTGGCTCGGTCTGGTGTCGGGACTATTGGTTTTTGTCATTGCTCTCACGGGGGCGCTTTATGCGTTTCAGGCGGAGATCTCTTCTATCGGTTCTTACCGGCATGTTACTGCGCGGCAGACGCCGATGCTTCCGCCTTCGCAATGGCAGGCCATTGCCGAGCAACAGTTGCCCGGTAAAAAGGTGAACGAGATTCGCTATGACGGTCCTTCGAAAGCGGTTCAACTCGCTTTTTACGGCTACAATCCGACCTATTACTACATCGTCTTTCTCGATCCGTATACCGGCAACGTTCGGAAGGTGAAAAATATGGATAAAGATTTCTTTCGCTTTGTTATGCGCGGACATTTCTACCTTTGGCTTCCTCCCGCAGTGGGACAACCGCTGGTAGCGGGGGCTACGTTGCTGTTTCTGCTGGTTGTTGTGTCGGGTCTTGTTATCTGGATTCCACGCAATGCGGCAACCATCAAAAACCGGCTGCTATTGCGATGGAAAAAGGGGGTGGGTTGGCCTCGCGTCAACTACGATCTGCATGTGGTGGGCGGAGTGTATGCCACCCTTTTTGCACTGATTTTTGCGCTGACCGGTTTGGTGTGGGGTTTCCCCTGGTTTGCGCAGCAGCTGCACCGTTTAGCGGGTGGTCAAACCTCATTGCGTTACAACGATGTGACTCCCTATCGCCATCCGGCAGACACTTTGCGGGCAACGGAGCCGATAGACCGGGTGTGGTTGCTGATGCGCAAAGCTTATCCCGATGCTGCCTCCGTCGAGATTCGTCCTCCGCGCACCGACACCACCTTAGTGGTGGCCAGTGCTTCGCCGTGCAACGACAAATACTGGAAAACAGACTATCGCTATTTCGATCGGTATACGTTGAAAGAGGTAAAATCGGAGACCATCTACGGTCGCTTTGCCGACACCAATGCGGGCGATAAGTTGCTACGAATGAACTACGACTTGCACACCGGCGCTATTCTCGGATTACCGGGAAAAATCATTGCCTTCCTCGCCAGTCTGTTTATTGCCGGCTTGCCACTCAGCGGCTTTATCATCTGGTGGCGCAGGCGAAAGAAGCGCCGGGCGTGAAATGCTGTTTGCATTAACCCTCGGCTCTCTCGCAGACCATCAATTCGGTGATCTCTCTGCCGGCACACCCTTTTTTGCGGATGCCGGCTTTGACCACGGCTCCCGGTTCCAGCAACAGGGCAGACTTGGAGAGTTCCATCGAACGAAACTCGCCTTTTTCGTTCATGAAAATGTAGAAAGGCACGTTTTCGAAACTGCTTATTTTGACAAGCGTAAGTATTTCCGCCGTTTCATTGTCCATTGCATCCTCCTTATCGACTTTGTTTTCTCCGTACTATATTTCTAATAAAAAGTGTGCCAACAATGTAAACGACACACAACCAATCGGTTTTATGTGTTCTTCGTATGTTGCAAGATTACATTTGTGTGTTTTCTTTGCCTCTTTGTTACAAAAATGTGTATTGCGCTGGTTGCCTTCATCGATGCCGGAGTTTCTTAAGAACAAGTCCCGTGCGCGTGGTTTCAATTGCACTGTTTTCGGTAGCTTTCGATGTGTTGGAGGAGAGAATGGCTGATGGGGGTACGACAAAAGAAGAGTAGGGTGATTGGAGTCCGACGATTGACAGGAAAACGGTAATGTTATTCCGGCACACTGTTCTCGCGGTATTTTCGGTAGTCGATATCGAATTTTTGCATTCTCAGACTCAGTATCCTGCGGCTCAGACCCAGCTCTTTGGCCGTTGCCGAAATATTTCCCTTGTGAAACGTCAGCGACTCTACAATCATTTCCAGCTCAAGCGAGTCGAGTTTGGCAATCAGTCCGTTGCTGTGAGAATGTTTAGCCGATATCGGGGTTTGCAGCGAGAGCGGGAGATCATGCGTGTGTATAATATCGTCTTCTGTCAGAATAACGGCACGCTCGATCACGTTTTCGAGCTCTCTTACATTGCCCGGCCACGAGTAGGTCATCAACATCTCCTGTACGGTAGAGGGAATACGTTTTATCTCTTTCTCGAACTTCTTGCCGAATTTAGCCACAAAAGCTTCGGCAAGGATAATGATGTCGCTGCTACGTTCCCGTAGCGGAGGAATCACAATGGGAAAAACATTGAGCCGGTAGAACAAATCCTCGCGAAAGGTGCCGCTCTTGACCATCGATTCCAGATTGCGGTTGGTGGCTGTGATAATGCGGATGGATACTTTGATCGATTTGTTGCCACCCACACGTTCGAAGGTTCGCTCCTGCAACACACGCAACAATTTTGCCTGCATGGGTAACGACAGTTCGCCCACTTCGTCAATAAACACCGTACCGCTGTTTGCCTCTTCAAAACGTCCTTTCCGCATAGCATCCGCTCCGGTAAAAGCCCCTTTCTCATGGCCGAACAGTTCGCTTTCTATCACACTTTCGGGCAATGCGGCACAGTTGAATTTAATAAAAGGGGCATCGGCATCCGGACTGTTGTAATGAATGGCGCTTGCCACCAGCTCTTTGCCCACTCCGCTTTCGCCCAATAGCAATACGGTCGATTTGGTTTGCGCTATTTTGCTAATCAGCGAGTATACTTCCTGCATCGGTTTGGAATTGCCGATGATGTTGGAGGGTCGAAACCGCTCTTTCAACGCATCCCGCAGGCGTTCGTTCTCTTTTTTCAGATGCGATTTGTTTTCGTTTTCCAGCAAATAGAGTTCTACCGCTTGTGCAATCATCGAGGCAATAATGCCCAGCATCTCTACATCGTAATTGAGCTGTTCCGGATCGCGGCAAATCCGTTCGACACTGATTGCACCCAATACTTTGTCGCCCCGCAGAATAGGGATGCAGACAAAGGAGAGTTCCGAATCGGCCGGATTTTCCACGCTTTGTGTTTTGTTCAGAAAATTGGGCTCCTCGCTGATACGGGGTACCACAATCATTTTACCCGTCTCTACCACTTTGCCGGTAATTCCTTCGCCGATGGAGTAGACGCCGCGTGTCTCTTCTTCTGTTGTCAGTCCGATACTGTCGTGGATAAAAATCTTTCCTGTCTTACTGTTGTAAAGATTCACCATGCCGCGTATCACCCCCATATCTTCTTTCATGATCTTGAGCAGTATGCCGAGCGTTTCGGAAAGATTCCGGTTGTTAATCACCGTTTTGCTCATCTGAAAGAGAGGCGATAGCATAGCACCCCGACAAATTATTCTTGAGTTGAGCCTGATCATCTGACAATCGGTTCCCTGACAGAAATGGTTGGCTTTTTTTGTAGTCGTGTTGGGAAGAGTATTCATAGCAGTTTGTTTAATGCATGATGAGAGAGATATGTTTTGAATAGTTTGGCTGCATCTACGTTTCGCGAAAGCGACATTCGGTGACGCATCTCTTTCAGAAAATCATCGATCAGTTCGTCCGAAAGATCATATCCTTCTGTTTTAGCCAGATGGTGTATTGCTTTCCGTCCCGAATGTTTTCCTACCACCAGTTTGCGGTTCCGCCCTATTTGTTCGGGATTATAAAACTCGTAGGTCTCCGGATTTTTCAGTATGCCGTCTACATGAATGCCCGATTCGTGCGTGTATACTTTCTCACCGAAAATCGGTTTGCGGTCGGGGAGGGGACTTGCCGTCAAACGGGCTACCGATTCGCATAAATCTTTTAGGGCAACGAAGTCGAAATCGTTTAATCCGCCTTTGAGGTAATGAACGATGCCTGCAAACTCTTCGAGCGATGTGTTACCGGCTCGTTCGCCCAGTCCGAGTACCGAACAGGAGATGATTTCCGCTCCGTTTTCCCATGCAGCGAGCGCATTGGCCGATGCCAGCCCGAAATCGTTGTGTCCATGAAAATCGATGGGGATGCAAATCGTCTCTTTCAGAAACGAAACGAGTCGTGCTACCTGTGCCGGTGTCAGAATACCCAATGTATCGGCTATTCTCACCCGCTTGGCTCCGAGTTGCTGTGCCGTCAGAAAGATCTCCTGCAGAAACAGCGGGTCGGTTCTTGAAGAGTCTTCCGCTCCGAACGAAATGTCTAATCCGTGCGACGATGCCAATGCAAATATCTTTTCCATTTGAGGCTTCAGCCACTCCCGGCTCTGTCTCATTTTGGCTTTCAACAGGATGTCGCTGGTAGGTGAAGAGAGATGTACCGATTTTACTCCCGATTGGAGCGAAGCAATCACGTCACTCTCCAGCAGCCGGTTCCAGGTCATGATTTCAGCCTTCAAACCGAGACCTTGCAATGCTCTGAGATTTTTCAGCTCCTCTTCTCCCATCGAAGGGATTCCGGCTTCGATAATGGCAATGCCCAACCGATCCAGACAGGAAGCGATGTGCAACTTCTCTTTATTGGTAAAGTAAACACCCGGCGATTGCTCGCCGTCGCGTAAGGTAGTATCAAGAAGAATCGGACGCATAAAATTTCCTTTTAATGATTCTGAGCATGGACTTGTAAAGCGTGTGTCGACAAGGTATCAGTCAAGGTTTTTTTATGCTTGTGGAAATGGTTATTCCACCGTTGAGAGATCAGTCAGGAAACTCACTATCCTGATTGATAAAATCCGGCAATTTGTCGTCATGTATAAAATCCCATTTCATCCAGTCCGTTTTGCAGGGCAACACACCGGATTGAGGCGTGATGAATCCTGCTTGCGTCAGTTTTGATGCAAACTGCTCACTATAGAGGTGATCGATCCACTGGTGGTACGTGGCAAGTTTGCCCTTTTTCACCAGAATATGAATCGGAACCGGAATAAAGCCGTCTGTCGGCCATATTATTTTATAGTTTGTGTTTTTTATCTTGTGGGCATAAGAGTAGGGCATCACATACAACAGGGCATCGGTTACCTGGACATTGTTAATGGACAACACCATCTGCTGAGGGCTTTCTCCTCCTATTAGATTGCCGGCAAGTTGTCGGATAGCGCTGTCGCCACCTATCTTAGCGTACGGATAGAAAAAGGCATCGTAATAATGTTCTTCCGAACTGCTGTATATAATGCTTCGTTTCAGACCGGGATGCAACAATTCGTACCATTCGGAAGGCAGTTTTTGAGTGCCGAAACGGAATTTGTCGGCCACTATCACCATTGCATCGGTAGCAAAGGTTCCTACCAGATTGGCAAACGGTTGATAAAACATAGCATATTGACCCGGAACGGGATAATGGAGATAGTCGAAAAGAGCACCGGCAATACCCGAATGTTTGCAAAAATGGGTGCGCAGCTCTCTGAATCCTGAAGTGATTAATATGTCGGGTATACCGGAAGCACCTGAAAGCGGGTTGTTATGTCCTGTTTCATCCTTGGGAAATACCTGACGCATGATGTCGGATAAGTTTTCCGGACATTGAATTCTCCATTGCGAAACTTTCCGGAATAAATCCCGTTTTCTTTGTGTTCCGGCACAAGCTGTATAGAATAAAATAGGGCTCATTCGTTACTAAATTCTGTTAGTTTGTATCGAGACGTCTGCATCCCGGGAAGTGGTCGCATCTATTTGATGCAATTTTCAACGGTATGTGTTTCATTCTCTTTTGCTTTATCGGTTGTCGTATTTGCGCTCGATATTTACCGTATTACAAATTATATTCTCGTTATCCATAATAATGAATAAACATAGAATGTGACTGTTCGTTTTCTTGTAAAAACTTGTAATACAATATTTGTATGCCATATTCGATATGTTTATAAATGAATAACGATAGTTCAGAAAAATGCGTTATAATCAATAATCATACAACGCAGTGTTTTTATACAGAAATAGATTCAAATTGCGTGCCAACTGCTAACTATCTTGTTTTCAAAAGACATACTTTCGGACGGATTACATATATGTAGAAATGACTCTCGAACTGTACGGATAGGTACATAATTTATCTTTTTTTACAAGGCTTTCAAAGCTTGAATAGGCCTTATTCATTCGGAAAGTGATGCCGAATCGCACCTACATGAAGAGCTGCATCCCGAGAATTCCGATTTGCATAGGGTCGGGATGGGAATGTTTCGATATACTGCATCTAATCCGGCATCGATCAGGCCATTCATCCGAATCACCTTTATTCCGTTTTCCTGAAGGACACGCATCGGAGTCTCTCCAACGCCACCCACCAGCACTGCCTGGCAATCGATCAGTGTTTTATCGGCAAGTGTTTTCCAACGCTCGGAACCGCCGCCCTGAGGGGGAGTATTGCGTGTCTCTACAAAGTGATACCCGTTGTGCGACTGTTCGAAAATATAGAGTTTCAGAGCTTCGCCAAGATGCAGATTTACTAATAAGCCCTCTTGTGTCGCTACGCCCACCCGGGTACGGCCTTCGCCGCGATTGATCACCATTGTAGAAAACTGTCCGATCATATCCATTGCTTCGGTACTATCTTTACCCAACAATCCGGCAGCATCGGCACGGCAGCGGGCACAGTGCGCCATCGGTCGGATCTGTTTTGCTACTTTGGTCTTCAGCTCTTTCATAGAGGCTTTCGACGGCTCTTCCATATATTCGAATCGTGTGTTTTCGGTCGGATAGATCGGGATGCAGTTCATCGTGTCGGCACCCAATTCGGCCACCTTTTGTGCGAGCGCCTCTACCTCCTGATCGTTGATGCCGGGACAAACTACCGTGTTGATCTTTACTATGATGCCTTTGGCTTTCAGCAACGGGATGCACGCCAGTTGCTGTTCGAGCAAAATAGTAGCGCCCTCTTTGCCGCGATACACCCGACGCTGGTAACGTACCCACGAGTAGATCTTTGCCAGCGTATCCACGTTCAACGAATTGATGGTGAGTGTAACATGGGTTACTCCCAACTCGGTAATCTTGTCGATATGTGGTGCCAGTTCCAGTCCGTTGGTAGACAAACAGAAAATTATATCGGGAAACTCGTTTTTCAGTATCTCCAGCGTTGTGACGGTTTCCACCGCATTGGCAAACGGATCGCCGGGACCTGCGATGCCCACCACGCTGATGTTATCCATTTTTGCAGACAGCGCTTTCAGGTAATATACTGCCTGCATGGGTGAGAGCACCGTGCTGGTAACCCCGGGGCGGCTTTCGTTGACGCAATCGTACTTGCGGTTGCAGTAGGCGCACTGTATGTTACACTTCGGGGCTACCGGAAGGTGAACGCGTGCTTGGGTATGTTTTGCCTTTTCGTTAAAACAGGGGTGTAGTGTTATATCTTTCATTTGTTTGTTTTTTAGATAAAAGAGCAAAGAACAGAGAGTAAAGACAATCTGCATCTGCTTAGCGGATCATCCTTTCGGTTGGAGCGATGTTCAAGCGCATGGGTATTTCGTGCATTCGTTTTTATTTTTTAGCAAGAAGATGTAGAAACCTGGAAGTGATTGCCGTAAGCGGCGTTATTACACCCATCCTCACATCCTCAAATCCCCACATCCCCAAATCCCCAAATCTTCACATCTTTATCTTTGACGTTTGCATCTTCACTGGTTTCGTCGGCATTTGAAGAGCTCCTCTTTGTTAGCTTTGAGAATGCTCGTTGCCGTCTCAGCTTACGGGCAATTTGTCGGGTAATGGCAATGTGCATAATTGATTGTTTGGTGTATCATAGTGAAGGATAATAGACAACAGAACGTATTGCATTGTCAGCATGTGCCGCAACCTCCCGAAGAACAGCCACCTCCGCCTTCGTTGCTGAAGCGAATGCGTTGCCGTTCGGTAATGCCCGTTTCGAAATCGATCGGTTCTACCACAGCACGCAACAAACCGTCTTCCGTTTCTGTTATATCGTAATGGAGTTTCATCAATACCATGGCCGATTCAAACCATTTGGGTATATGGTTGCAGTCGATGGTCAGTTTCCGAAAATTGGTTTTTTGTATGAACGGAATCAACAGGTCTCTTGAATTGAGGTCGCAATCTTTGTCGAGAATGGCCGCCAGATTGATTTCGTAACAGTCATCCGCTTCGTCTCCCACCGGAACAGGACGTACATTCTGCTTCACCTGTGCTTTTTTTACTTTGGCCAACTCCTCTCTTACTTTGTCGAGCAGGTGAAAAAGAAATATACCTTTGAATTGCCACGTTCCCACTTTAAATTCTTCCAGCACCACTTTGGCAAACCCTTTGATACTGTCAATGACCAACAGCTCGCAATCTTCAAATTCGGAAAGCAACAGTTTTATATTCGTGCGTATCTCATTCATACTTGATGCGCCGGAAAGGTCGAATGGAATTTGATTGACACAAAGCCATTCGCCCGACTCGTCGGAAAAGAGATCGACGACTCCTGCTGCCGAAAAAGGCAATACGTTGCCGGTTTCATCTACAAATACGGCTATCTTCATGTGTTTTAATTTTAGAAAGAGCAAAGAATAAAGAACAAAGAGAATCTATAAAAAAGCTATGTTTCTCTGTGTTATTAAGAATAACGATCCAGCCCGTTCTTTCCTGCATATTTCGTTTGTTAAATCAAGCAGACAGTTTGCCTATTTAAAATATTTACCGGTGATTTCCAACGGTGTCACCTCAATGATTCCGGTTGCTTTAAGCATGGCAGCCGGATAGCTTTTTCCGACATGTTGCGGCGTATATTTTTTCACAACTTCGTCCAGTACTTTTATTTTGAGCGTTTCATCATCGATCGGTTTTGCCGATCCCAGCACAATTACGCTTTGATAATCGGTATTGGTATCGCAGGGCAATTCGGGATCGTGTATCAATCCGTTGAGTTTGAAAACCTCAAAGCCTACCTTGGGATTTGCCTTGAGATAATTTAGTTTTTGCCCGGCGCATAGTCCGTGTATATAGATCTTTGCATCTATCAAAACAAAATGTACGGGGGTGATATAGGGAAACCCTTCAGGAGATACGGTTCCCAGATTGCCGACCTGTTCGGTTGACAATAGAGCGGTAATTTCATCCTGCGACAGCGGATGTTCTTTCATTCGTCCTTGCATATCTGTAATTTGTTTGGGTAATTAAAAAGAGAAAACGGTTTCCGATTGGGCCAGCTCTTTAACTTGTTCAATGCGGTTTTGATCGAAGAGTCGTTGTACTTCCGTACACAAAAAGAGAACATTCTCCATGTCCGACTCGTCAGGATTCGGATGCCGGTATTCATCGATAGAGCAAATTCCGAAAATCCAGTCCATTGCCTTTATGCGCTTGTTCAACTCAGGGGAAATATCCACCACTGTTTCCGCCGTTTTCATCAGTGTGATATAATTATGATTGCGTGGATCTTCCCCATATAAATCGCATATTGCCACCAGATAACGTTCCAGAGCTACCGAAGCGATATTGAATACCAGGCTGGGGCGCATACCCTGATTCTTAAATGTCAGAGCGCATTGATAGTAAGCCTCTCCATCCTTATAATCGGTAAAAAAAGCCTCATCGTCTATCACCACTTCATCAATTTCAATCATATAAGTTTGTTTTAGAATGTAGTATAAACACCGATACCCTTCGCGGGCACCGGTGCTCCGTAAAAATGATAGTATACTTACTAAGAGAAATTGTTTTACCATACATTCAGCACCCACTCTTTGTTGTGCTTGTACTCCATGTCTGTAAAGATGGTGTTGGCCATCTCTTCAGCCAGCCAGATGGCACCATCATAGCCAACGACCGGATGCCGGAACCCACCGGCACGGTCGTATACGGGATAACCCAGCCGCACCATGGGGATGTTGTTGTCGATAGCCACAAAACGACCTTTGGAATGCCCGAGAATCAAGTCGAGTTTCAATCCTTTGTTTTTGATACGGTCTTCCAGTTCCCAGAAGTCAGCATTGGTTACAATTTCCATTTCGAACCCGACACCTTCTTTCAACGCTTTAATTCGGGGATCGGCGTTGTATGTGCCATTGTCGTCGCCTAAAAGCAACAATACGGGTTCCATTTCCAAATCGATGCAATACTCTGCCAAACCAATTACTAAATCAGGATTGCCGTAAATGGCCACTTTTTTGCCTGCTAAAAACATGTGCGACACATCGGCAATGGCATCAAGCGCAATACCTCTTTTACGCACCAACGACTGAGGAATGGCTTTTCCGCTCATTTTTTTTACATTGGCAAGAAACGTATCGGTGTTGCGGATACCGATGGGTGTCGGGCCGATGATGGCAGGAACCTCAAACTCGTTTTCGAGATATTTTGCCGCTTTTGCACCTTCATATTTGTTCAGGGCAATAGTTCCGATGGCGTTTGCAGTGCTTTGCAAATCGGCAATGGTGGTTTCGCCATGCGACACATGGTTTCCGTCGGGCATAATGGGTGAATCGAAAGTTTCGATGTCAAATAGGACTGTTGCATCTACCTCCATGGCAGCCAGTAACGACTTTAGCTCCGTGACATCGGCAGGATTAACCCAACCGGTCAGCAGGTTGATTTTACCATTGGTCTTATCGCTCTTTGTTGCAAAGTGTTCGACTATGGCCTTCACAGCCACGTCGTATCCGCTTATCTGACTCCCTACAAAACTGGGAGTATGGATAGGGATCAGATGCACTTCGCGACCGGCATATTTTTCTTTCAGCAGGCCGGCCTCCAGTTTTTGCACAACACCATCCACATCATCGCCGATAACCTCGGTAGAACAGGTGGTGATGATCGGAATAACTTTCAGGTCGGGATAGCGCATCAGCAACACATCCACACCCTGTTCCACGCGGTGCAATGCACCGAATACCGCC
The DNA here is from genome assembly GCA_017860295.1 of Bacteroidota bacterium. Lineage (GTDB taxonomy): Bacteria > Bacteroidota > Bacteroidia > Bacteroidales > Paludibacteraceae > Microbacter. Next base: position 53,908 of record JAFNAS010000019.1, read on the forward strand.
GCGTCTTCGTGTACGGATGAGGATGCCAGTTCAAAGCTTTCTTTGAAATGTTGCGACATCGTTAACCGCACAAACATCACGCATCCCTGACCGCCGTGAACAAGACCGATACAATCTTTAATGCCAATGCTGGCATATTGCGCACCTGCCGGTTGGCAGGTAAAAATCGGGTTAATTGTTCCGACTCTATCTTTTGCTTTTAATTCACAACTCATAATTTTAATTTTGCTGTAAAAAATAAGTCTATCCGACAACAATCAAATTTGCCGTCTGAAAAACTATTTTTCTGTTAATACTGTTGCTTAATAAGTTCTTGATTCAAAGAACCTTTTACCATGGTAAAGTCCATTCGTTCTTTCAATAAATCCAGAATCTGAGCAATGTCATCTTTGGATGTTTCTGTTATCCAGGGGAAATATCGTTTAAAAGCCCCGGCCAAAGACATTGCTTCACTCCAATAGTATCTGTCGGCAGTAGTATCATCGTCCTTCGCATTTTCTCCACGCAGTACTTGTTTGGTTTTCGTCAGAATTCGTTCATTCTGAATTAACCGGTCCCATCCGCGTGAGTTGTATTGCCATAAACAATGTTTGGATATATACCATTCCAGTTGAGCCATTTTCTCTTCGGCTACATTTTTATCCATAATCATTCTTTTTTATTTTATTCAACATCAACTACTTTATTCTTTTTCAGCTTTTCGAGCGGTACCTGTCTCCATTCTCCTGTTTCGGGATCGGGGAATGTATATAGGTTCTCTTCCAGTTTCTTCCGTAGGCGTGGAATCGGATCGTAATCGCTGGTGCATTCTCTTAGCTCGGTGGAATTTTTGATCTCGTCGCTCAGGTTTACATCCGATAGCATTTGACGCGTTACAAAACCCTTGTCGGTAGGAATTTCATCCTTGCTGATATCCAGATGCACCAGGCTGTGAGCCGGAGAATAGACGCAGTTATAGATGTCTCTGGCCAAACGTACCCAGCCTTCAAAACCTTTGTAAGGGCCATTGTGATAACCGTGTACATTCAGATAGGGAACACGGATCTTTTTTGCCACCTCTCCCGGACGTTTACCGGTCATAATCAGGTCGGGTTTCAGTTCGTACATCGCTTCCAAACCTTCCAACTCGTTGGGGTCGTCAATGGCCAAAGCTCCCGGTTCGCAGCGCGAAACTCCCTTTTCCATATCTCCCTGGTGCCCGAATTTGGTATAAACAGAAACCACATTGATTCCTATTTCCGTTTTCAACATGTGAGCCCAGTGCCACAGCTTGGAACCACCCGGCCACAGACACATTTTTACACCTTGCAGGCGGGCTGCGTACCAGTCGAGTTCCGGTTTCCAGCGGGCATATTCTTCGGCAATAATCTGTTCGGCTTTATCTTCAATGCCAAAGAAATAGCCGATTTTGCGCAACGAATCAGCAGTGGCTTCAAAGCCGAAACCGTCGATGTCCATCCGTGGAATACCGTAGCGAACGCGCAATTCATCGCAGATATATTCAGCTGACCGGGCACATTCCAACACATTAAGGTGGGCTTTATGCAGGCAGCGAAGGTCGTCAAAACGTCCGTTGCCGGTAAATGTTGCTAGAATCTGGATTCCCATCCGGTAGAAATAATCACGCATTATCTCCTGATCGCCCTGAATGTTGTACTCGCCAATGTAATTGATGACGTATTTGCTGTAAATTTCAGGCTCTCCGGTTCCGACCCATTGATTCAGAAACTGAAGATTGATTTTGTGGTGACCACCCGATTGACTTGGGCCGGCAAACCCGGGAGAGTTACACACAAATATTTTTTTGCCCGGCATCTCTTCCATCACCTCCTCAGCCACCGCATTGATATCGTCGCCAATCAGTGCCGTAGCGCAGGTGGAATAGATATTCATGTTGTGAATCTGCGGAAATGCTTTGAAAGCTTCGATGATATTCTTCTTCAGCATTTTTTCAGCACCGAACACCACATTCGATTCTTTTACATCGGATGCAAACGTGTATTTCAACTGAAAGTTTCCGTCGTCGCTGATGTAGCGTTTGGTCTGCCAGGTGTCGTAGGTACAACCTACCGGTCCGTGACTCAGGTGAATCACGTTCTTCATCGGTGTTCCTATCACGTGTTTCGCACCGCAATAAGCACATCCTCTTTCCGAAATAGTTCCCGGAATGGTGTTCAGATATCCCAGTGGAAGAGCGGAAGTCAGATCTTCATCGACTCCTTTGTCTACCGCGTGTTGCAGACGCTCCGGGATACATTCACTGCATTTAAATTGATGATATGGCATAATTCTTCTTTTTATCTGTTTGACATCCTTTTACTATAAAGCAGTATCTCCGCTTTCTTTCGTTCTAACTCTCAGGGCATTGTCGGTGGGACAAATAAATATTTTCCCGTCTCCGATATAACCTGTCTTGTTGGTTTTGACCAGTGCGTTGACAATCGTATCCACGTCTTCATCCTTGGCAACAATTACAAGCATACGTTTCGGGATGAATTTCATCCCCGATACGCGCCCTTTGGCTAAAGTTTCTTTGCCGATTTCGATGCCGGCGAGTTCAGTGTTGATGCCTCGCTGGTTGCCCCTGCCCAACACGGGAATGGCGGTAACCGAAGGAATGTTGAGGTCGTCAAGGCTTTTTTTCGTGGCATTCATTTTGCTCGGACGTATGAAGGCAATTATTTCTTTCATCTGTTTATGTTTTTATTTTTACACTAAGGCTGCATAGAACTTCTCCGTCGGAACGGGGTTCATTCTATAACCGGTTGATTTATATTTCGGTAGAACCGGTACGTACCGTCAATGCTTTCTCTACCGGTGAGATAAATATCTTACCATCCCCTTCGTTGCCGGTATATGCCTTGTATTGAATAATTTTAAGCACTTCATCTACCGATTTATCTTCGACAACGATGATGATAAGCATTTTGGGCAATTCGTCATAATGTACATTGCCTACGGTTAATCCCTTTTGTTTTCCTCGCCCGAATACAGGGAGTTTTGTCATCGAATAAAAACCGGCTTCCGCTAAACCGTCGGTCACAACATCCGCCGTTTCGGGACGGACAATGGCTCTAATCATTTTCATGTTGTTATGTTTTTGAAATTTAGAAACAAGTTTGATCTTTTTTTGTTTGGTTCAGAGTCTCTTAAATGTCTTTTTAACCCCTGAAGAAGAGGCTAAAAAGACGTTTGAGTCCGTCAAAAATGAAGTAGAAGAGTTACCCGTATGAGTGATGGCAAAAGTTCACAGCGTTTCGTTGCGGATAACCGATTTCGGATCATTTTCCCGGAAGCAGATACTATTGAAATAAAGGTTAATAATTGGCACGAACGAAGTGTGCAATGTGCCGGATAGTAGCAATCTTTGTATCCGAAGATTCAAAAGAGGGCTTTTTGCAATCTGTTATCAACTCAAATGGATAGAGAACATCCTGAACCGGATGAATTATTCGGCAATACCGTATTTTACGACCATCGCTTCGAGTTCGGGCATCGTAAGGGGTTTCGGAATAACAAAGTTATCGTTGGCAATGATTTTACGGGCCAGTTCGCTGTATTCATGTGCCTGATTGCAGGTTTCGTCGTATTCAATCACCGTTTTTTTATTGAATTCGGCTTTTTGAACGATGTTGTCACGAGGTACGAAGTGAATCATGTGTGTGCCGATGGCCGCAGCAAATTCTTCGATAAACTCTTTTTCCCGATCGACTTTACGACTGTTACAAACCAGACCTCCGAGGCGTACGCCGCTTTGTTTAGCGTATTTCACCAAACCCTTACAGATGTTATTGGCCGCATAAACAGCCATCATTTCGCCCGAGCAAACAATGTAAACCTCCTGCGCTTTACCGTCGCGGATCGGCATGGCAAAACCACCACACACCACGTCGCCCAATACATCGTAGAAAACATAATTCAACTCATCGGTGTAGGCTCCCTGAGCTTCCATCAGATCGATAGCCGTAATTACACCACGTCCGGCACATCCGACTCCTGGTTCTGGACCACCCGATTCGCAACAACGAATGCCGCCGAATCCTGTAGAGACTACTTTGTCTGCCGTAACCAATTCGGCGCCATCGTCACGTAAAGTGTCCATGATTGTTTTTTGATTCATTCCGCCTAAAATCATACGGGTAGAGTCGGCCTTGGGGTCGCATCCGTGAATAAATACTTTCTGGCTATGGAAATGTGCCATAGCAGCTGCTGTGTTTTGTTGTGTGGTAGATTTTCCAATACCACCTTTTCCGTAAAAAGCAATCTTTTTCATAACCTTAAAAATTTAGATGAATAAATAAAATTGAACTATATTCTGAAACACAATCGTTGTTCATTTTAGTTTATATAGACAAGGAGCGTGCCACAAGGTATAAAGCCGTTGATTGTACTGACCGGAAGCGAAGCGTCGTCGTGATGTAATTATCTAACAATCACTGAATATTGAAGTGATAAAAAATATGGAAAATAAATTCAGAGCGACTCGGCTTGATGGAAATTCGTTCCTGGAAGGTGAACCAAAGGGAACATAATACCGATATTTTGTTCGTTTTCGAACACCTGTGGTATCCGGTTAAAACTGGTAAGTGAACAGTAAAATAGTATCCCGATAATATTGTCTTACAGGTATGGCTTTCGATATCGGAATAGTTCGTTGTGCAAATCTCTTTCACCTATTCTGATGATAAACGGGCTGCAATATCGCTATTATTGGGGATTGCCGGCGGCATCCGGTACCGATACCTTTGCACTGTCAATTCATTAGTTCTGATTTGCCCTGAATAATTTTTGAATGATGTTAGTGATGATGTGAGTCCTCCTTTATGGCATGTTTCCTTTCGGGAATACATGTCATACTGGAAAGGAGGATCTCCGCGAAACAAATTACAAACCGAATTTTACAACCGACAATATGAAAAAAATAGCACTTATTTACGGAAGCACTACCGACAATACAAAATGGATAGCCGAACGGATTGCTGCGAAATTATCGGCATACGAAGTGGATCTGATCGATGTGGCAAGGCTCAAGGCCGAACAGTTGGCGCAATATTACAATCTTATTCTGGGAACCTCTACCTGGGGCGCGGGCGATATTCAGAACGATTGGGAGAGCTTTCTGCCCAAACTGAAAGACGTCAATTTGAGTGGAAAGGTGGTGGCACTGTTCGGATTGGGCGACTCTTACTCTTATGCCGATACCTTTGTGGACGGAATGGCGCAACTCTACGAAGCGGTCAAAGACAGAGGTTGCACCGTTGTGGGGGCCGTCTCTCCCGACGGTTACGTACATGCGTCGTCCAACGCTGTGGTAGACGGAAATTTTGTGGGACTTCCGCTCGATCAGGATAACGAAAGCGACCGCACTGATGCACGAATCGATGGTTGGCTTTCCGAAATCGAATCGTTGTTTATCGGTTAAAATCGTTTGCTATGACAGTTCTGATGCATCATATCTACGAATATAAAAAGGGGTTGCGCAATCTAGTGCTACACACCATGAATGCTGCCGACAGAGTACAGGCCGAACGGCGGTTGCAACACCAGCATATCGACTACCTGATATGCCCCGTGAGCGAGACCAAAATCAATATTTTTTTCGGTGCGGAAGCTTGTGTGGCGGTTGTCCGTCATTTCGGCGATAAAAAACTCAATCGGTTTACGCCCGAAGAGGATTTTATACTGGGCATTATGCTCGGTTACGACCGGGTAAGGCAATGCAACCGTTATCTGCAACGACGGCAGGATGCCGGATACGACTTACAGGCAGTGTCGTAAGTCCCGTTTTTTCAGCAATCCTTTTGCGCTTCGCTACGAAAGAAAATCGTTTGTTTTTTATCGGTACCTTTTCGGAAACCGCAAGTTTCCCGGAACACAGACCTCATTCCGATCGCATTGCGCCTTCGTGCGTTTTGCCTATCGGTAGTATTTGCCGACAACAAAGGATGCATCTCATTCTTCGTGCTGTTTTGTGCAGTCTGTTCCCAACAGTTCAGGGGGCAGCATCACCCGCTATTATGTCAAATTATTAATTACCTATATGTTATGAAACGAGCATGATTCGTAAACTCTCAAACACGGATGGAAACTTATCATGCGAGTTCTATCCGACAACTATCTAAAAATTATTTACGGATGAAACAAAATTTTCTTTTCTTACGTCTGTTTACTGCGGTTCTCCTTTTGTGGAGTGTTACGGTTGTATTGCAGGCGCAACAAAAACAATCGATAGTCAGTGGCCGCATTTTTACCTCCGACGGTAAGCCTGCGCCCGGCGTCAATATCCTTATCGAAGAGCTGAAGAGGGGTGGGGAGTCCAACCGGCAGGGTACGTATGCACTTGCCAACGTACCGGCAGGGCATTACACGCTTGCTTTTTCGTTTATAGGTCTGCAAACCATCAAAGTCACTGTCGATGTTCGTGCAGGAGAGAATCTGCATCTGTCGGATGTGACGCTGTCGGAGAATGCGGAGAAATTGCAGGAGGTGGAGATCGTTGCGCAACGATCCGATCGCTTTTCGCAGAAGTCGAGCGAGTCGGTTGCCAAGCTTCCGCTCAGCGATTTGGAAAATCCGCAGGTATACAATACCGTTACGAAAGCGGTGCTTAAAGAGCAGGTGGTTACCAATCTGAACAATGCGCTGAAAAATGCCACCGGCATCACACGTCTTTGGGAGAGTACCGGTCGTGGTGGCGACGGAGCCGAATATTACACCATGCGCGGCTTCTCTTTGCAGCCTACCATTGTCAATGGCGTGGCCAATATCAACAATGGAGCGCTCGATCCGGCCAATGTAGAGAACATTGAAGTGATAAAAGGCCCTTCGGGAACGCTCTACGGAGGCAACCTTATCTACTACGGCGGGTTGATTAATATCAACACCAAGAGACCATACGATACGTTTGGCGGCGAATTGGGATATATTACAGGTAGTTACGGTTTACAACGCATGACAGCCGATTTCAATACGCCTCTGAGTCCGAAAGCTTCGTTGCGTTTGAATGCAGCTTACCATTACGAGAACTCTTTTCAGGATGCCGGGTTTACCAAATCGATCTTTATCGCACCGAGTTTCAAGTTCAAAGCCTCCGATCGTCTCACCTTCCTTATCAATGCCGAATACAAATCGGGTGAGAGCGCCAATGCTCCCATGTTGTTCCTGAGCCGGTACAGTAAGCTTTCATTCTCGAACCTCGATCTCTTTGCTGCAAATTATAAGAAGTCTTACACCAGCAATGCGCTCACCATTCAAAACCCTACTTTCGGAATGCAGGCGCAGGCGCTCTATAAAATAGGCAATGGTTGGAGTTCGCAAACTATTTTGTCGTCGGGCAATACCAAAACCGACGGGTACTATCAATACCTTTGGGATCTGGCCAACGGCAGCAATTTCATTCGCTACATATCAAAAAGAAACGGACAAACCAACACACTGGACTTGCAACAGAACTTTATGGCCGACCATACGATCGGACAGTTCCGCAATCGTTTGGTAGTAGGTATCGATTATCTTCAGAAAGAGATTCGGAGCAATAGCACCGGATGGGTCTCCGATGGTGTTGTCTCTTTGTCCGGTCAAACCGACACCGGAACGCTTACCACCCAGGGTGTCGACGCTCTGCTTTCCGCTTCGCAGGAGGGTTTGTCCACTGCCACCACAAAGATTTGGAGCGGATACGTTTCCGATGTGTTCAACTTCACTCCGCAGCTTGCAGCCTTGGTAGGTTTGCGTGTCGACAACTTTCACGGAATTCCCGGATACAGTACCGAAGAGATTAAGAGTCAAACGACATGGTCGCATAAAGTAGGGCTGGTCTATCAACCCATCCTCGAAAAGCTATCGTTCTTTGCCAACTATATGAACGGTTTTCAAAACCTCGATCCGGTAGAGGTTTCGGATGTCGACGGCAGCAATACCACCCTCAAGATCCTGAAACCCGAAAAGGCCAATCAGTGGGAAATCGGCCTCAAGACCAATCTGCTGACCGATCGCATCGCTCTGACGGCAAGTTATTACAGTATTCTGGTCTCCAACAAGTCGATGACCGATCCCAACAATGTAAACAACACCGTGCAGGACGGTCAGGTAGAGAGCAAGGGAGTAGAGGTGAGCTTGGTTGCCAATCCTTTTGCCGGACTGAACCTTATTTCGGGCTACAGCCACAATTATAATAAGGTGACCAAAGATGCTGCCGACGGAGGATACCTTGGGCTGCGCACCGAAGAGGCAGGTCCTGCCGATCTGTTCAATCTGTGGATCAGTTACAAGCCTATGTTCGGAGCGTTGAAGGGTTGGGGCATCGGTTGCGGAGCCAATTATGCCGGCGAACACAAAACCCTGAATCGCTACACCACGGGAACCTTTACTTTACCCGCCTATACCGTCTTCAATGCCCTGATTTCATACAGCGGCGACAATTATACCGTCAGTCTGAAAGGCGATAACATCGGCAATAAGTACTATTACAGTGGTTGGAGCACCGTAACACCGCAGAAGCTACGTACCATCTCCGTAGCCTTGAACTATAAATTCTAAACAAAAAAAGAACCGGCAAAGAGCTTCTTCCAAAAAGCATCTTTGCCGGTTTATTGTTCTGTTCTCTTTCCGTTTATTGTGCCGCTTATCTGCCTGAACCGAAATATTCCATTATTATCAAGCTATGCGGAGGCTCTTTTGTATATCTGTCATTGTGTGATGCAGTCTATTTTCACTGTACCTCCGGTTCATAGTGTTACTGTTGTGTGCCGATTCTTATCTGTTGTTTTTAGTCCGTTAATAAATCATCTAACTGAGCAACCATTTTATCGATATCACTTGTCTTGATTGTCAAAGGTGGCATGAATCTCAGGGTATTGAGTTTGAATCCGATCACATTTCCCTTTTCAAACAGCGAATCGCTTAGCTGTTTTCCATCAAAACTCTCTTTCAATTCAAGTGCAAGCATCAGTCCGCAGGCTCTTACCTCTTTCACTTTATCCGTATGTTTATTCCATACCTGTTCGAGCTGTTCTTTAAAATAACGTCCGACAGTATCGGCTCTCGCAATTAACTCTTCCTCTTCGATGATTTTAATGACTTCAAGTCCGATGGCACAACCGAAAGGATCATTTTGATGCGATTGCGCATATCCGAACGGGGTTCGGTTGAAGCTTTCCGCTATATCCGAAGATACGGTGACTGCGCTGACCGGAAATCCGTTCCCCAACGCTTTGCCCGTTACAACGATGTCCGGTGTAATATTATACTGTTGAAATCCGAACCATTTTCCCAATCGTCCTATGCCTGTTGTCACCTCTTCGGCTACAATCACGCATTTGTTCTTCTTTGCCTGGGCTGTCAGTTGTGTAATAAATTCGGAACCCGGAAATTGAACCATCTCAACCGAAGCACCTCCCACTTCCAACACCAAAGCGGCTATTTCAGTATAATCAATATGCGCGATGTCGTTTAAATTGTTGAATGCAATGGTCATCAAACTGCCGTTGTCTTTTGATATCCGACCGAAACCATAGGAACTCAGGAATGAATTATCGATCTTCAGTATCTTCGTTCTACCTGTTAGGTGTCTTGATAAGGTTATTGCCATATTGACGGCTTCAGAACCGGAACTCAAGAAGACACTCGAACCCTGCCGAAAACCGATTAATCGTTGTAGTTCCGCCGAAAGTTCTTCCGCATACCGGTTCCGAAAACGATAACCATGATGCACCGATTCCACAGCCTGTTTTGCAACCACTTTGGCTATTCTGTCGTTGCAATGTCCTATATTTGTACACCACACACCCGATTCAAAATCGATATACTTCTTCCCTTCGGAATCATATTGATAACAATCTTTCGATCGTACAATTACTTTCTCACTGGAAGAATAAAAAGGAATTATCCCGTCGTTCATTTGTTTCATCTCTTTTTTATCTGATTTTGAGGATGGAAGTCTGGCGGATGGCTTGTCGCCATGCTACCGCTCTTTGGTCGGTAACGAAACGATTCTCTCGGACAACATTGTGGCAAAATCTGTTTTTTGATACAGTACATGATCCATCTCAGCCAAAACCCTACGTTCAATGTTTAGTTCTAAAAACCAATTGTTGTCGGGTTTGTACCGATCGTTCTCCCCATAAAAAAGTTCGATAACGGCCGTAGGCTTTTCCGTTTCATATCGTAGTCTGGTTGCCGATACGGCAAACAAGCTTTCTGCGTTCAGTCCTGCCAAACATGCTTTCCAGGCTATTACGCCGCCCATGCTGAATGCTAAAACGACAACCCTGCCTTTTTCTTTTTGAAGTAAATTGCTTACCGCTCGTTGCATGCCTCCATTGACAAACTGATGATGCAACTGATTTTCGGAACATGCTGTTATATCTATTTCGCCCAATTCGCAGCAATCGTAATAGATTATTTCAAAAACCGTTCTCAAATGAACAAGATAATAGTCCATCCACCACGATTGTTCTCTTCCCCACATATCGGAAAGAATAATTAATCTTGGTTTGGCATCTTCACAACTCATGTAAAACCGATTTTTTTATTTGTAACGGGAAATCGGGTATCTGTTCGCTTTCAACAGTAGCCGGTAACAAGTGTCAATGTAGTTCTCCTTTTTCAAACTTGTCAATCATTTCTCCGCCAATACTCACACCGGATGGATGATCGGGAAGATTGTCGCGTGTAAACCAACCGGCGGATGCAATTTCGTTGTGATCGATCGTGATCGGTTGCCTGTCGTCCGCTTCGGCGGTGAAACCCACCATCAACGAACCCGACAGCGGCCACGGTTGACTTTTATAGTAACGGATATTCTTCACATCCAGCCCCACCTCTTCTTTCACCTCGCGTATTACGGTCTCTTCCAGCGTTTCGCCCACATCGGCATATCCGGCAACCAACGAATGCCACCCGGCGCGGAAATTGTTGTTGCGTGCCAGCAAAATTTTGTCTCCGCACGTGATCGCAACAATAATAGCCGGCGATATTTTCGGAAAAAAGAGTGCATGGCATTCGGGACACATCATGGCGCGTTCGTCGGGCTTATGTTCCATTTTTGCACCGCATTTACCACAAAACCGATGCTCGGCATACCAGTTGTGCAAGTGGTAGCCCACGATGCTTACCCATGCCACCTCCTTCTTACTGGCAGTCCGGAAGAAACTGATCTCTTTGTAGGTAAAACTGGATTGTTCGGCTACCGGTCGATTCCACACCAAAAAGCATGAAACGTCGTTCAGCGTGAACAGAAAAGTGGCTTCCGTGTTCCCGGAGAGCTCCGGTAAATCCCGTTTGCGTGGCAATTCGCACTCATCGCCGTCGGTTTTCAACAGCAACGTGTTGTCATTGTAATACAGAATAATATCTTTCTCGCCGATCGGTTGACCGGGCAAATAGTGGTTGTCGAAACGGTTGGGGTATATGTCCTGAATCATTGCAATATTCGATTAAATTCCAGCAACAGTTTGATGCCGCTGATGTAGCGTACAAATTTACGGTTTATTTTCTGAATAAGCAGAAACCGAATCTCTGCAAAACAGCCGAATTTTATATTCGAATCCCTCCATTACCTGCTTATTCCGAATAATGATTGAATTGCAAATGTATATTTAGCTTACACTGACTCTTGGTTGTCTCCCATTTATAAAAAGTGGAGATAAATCTGCTATTTAAGCAATAAATTGTACAATAGAGCCGAAACTCCCCAGTCAGGGATGTTTCCTTTATCCAAAGGGGACGATCGAAACGAAGGAGTTAGTATAATGCTAAAATATAAATTCTTTAATATATAGCATTTTATACCAGTTACTCTAAATGCACCTCAAGTTATAATAATTATGATATGGACATTCTGCTTTTTGTTTGCTTAATCAGTAGACACCTGTTTTCGTATCATATAAACCGGCTAATTACTTTGTGAAACGAACCATTTTGTGAGTAACCGCAAATGCAAAGAGCCGACATTGAGTTTTATCATACAGCAATTGTCCTGACTTTTTTAGCAACGCTGATAGTTCGTCAAAGCAAACAGGTTTCGATTGCTTTGATAGATTGCTTATTACTGAAATTCGGTTCCCGAAGATTGGAGAAGAGTCGCATTTGTTTCGCTTAGCCAGTGTTCTGTAGTGTTTTCATCGCTCCATGCTTTGTTATCATCCGCCAATGTTTGCCTGCCATCACTCTATGCTTTCGCTCCATCGCTCTCTGTTTGATCACCATCGCCGTGTGTTTTTGTTTCATCGCCGTGTGCTTGGTATCCATCACCGTGTGCTTGGTCACCATCACCGTGTGCTTTCACTCCATCGCTCTATGTTTTATCATCATCGCCGTGTGCTTGACTGCAATCGCCGTGTGTTTTGTCACCATCGCTCTATGT
>JAFNAS010000020.1 GCA_017860295.1 Bacteroidota bacterium
AGTATTCATTGAGAAACTGAATACGGGTTTTCCTTCTTTGCCTCTTTTAGTTGTAATCAAGATAACGCCATTTGCTGCACGAGCCCCATAAATAGCAGCCGAAGCATCTTTTAAAACAGTGTAGCTTTCAATATCTTCAGGATTCAAACGGCTCATGTAACCTCTTTCTACTCCGTCAATTATAATAAGTGGAGAACTGTCTCCCAAAGTGGCGGCACCTCTCACCAAAATATCCGGGTCATCTCGTCCGGGTTCTCCGGAACGCTGGCTGACGATTAATCCTGGCAATTGTCCTGCCAAAGAACTCATAATGTTGGGTGCCGGACTCTTTTTAATTTCTTCTCCGGAAAGATTTACGACAGATCCTGTTAAGGTTACTTTGCGCTGTGTGCCATAACCTACTACGATTACTTCATCCAGTTTTTCTATATCCTGATTAAGAGTAATCCGCAATTGAGTTTGCTCTCCTACATGTATTTTTTTTCTGGCATACCCGATGTAGGAAAAATCAAGTTCGGCATCAGGTGGTACTTCTAAAGAAAAATGGCCGTCAAGATCAGAGATAACGCCTGTTTGCGTTCCCGGCACAACAATATTAACTCCAGGAAGAGACTCTCCGGTAAGAGCATCGATAATCGTACCTGTTAATTTGTGAATATTGGGCGAAAATGCTGGTTGATTATCAATTTCCGGTTTGGTGTCAAGCGCAATGAGGACAATTTGTTTGTTGCCATCAATTTGGTATCCAATACCGGTATTTTGCAGCATTTGATTTAATATTGATTCAATATTCTGATTTTTTGCATGAAGGTTAATTGTTTTTTCTAAACCAGGGAGACTATTGTTATAAAAAAATCGATATTCGCTGTACTTTTCAATCAAATGGATAGCTTGCCTGATTGTTTGATTTTTCGTAGTAAGGGTAATTTGTGCAAAACCAGCAGTTGCACAAGACATGAATAAGACACATAACGACTGCCAAAGAAAATGTGATTTTATCCGATTCATGCGTATATGTGATTTTGGCCATTGTAAATGCAACCGTGCAATTTTTCACACACTAACTCAAATATACATATAATTATTGCACATCTGCATATCAAACAACATCGGATTGGTCTTGATGCTTAAATAAAAATAAGTAACCACTATTAGCAGCTAATTAATGCAACTTAAATTGTTAAAAATAGGTTGTAAAAGATTAGATATTAATTACGGCTGTAGCTCCTTCTTTTTTGATTAGAGTTTTGTCTTAAGGTTACAATAGAATCATTAATGTCATAGTGTATGGGCGATGTAAGCGCAATATATTGCAATACACTTTCCAATCTGTTGTTTTTAATAGTGCCACTAAAACGTATCTGTTTAATCTGCTCAGAATCAAATACCACCTGAACATTGTATATTCTTCCCAAGATCTTCGCAATATCTTCAAGGGTTTCTGCTTGAAATACTAATTGATTGTTTGTCCACAAACTGGCAACTTTTGCATCGCATATTTGTGTTTTTTTGAAAGTGTGATTTTTTTTATTGAAAATAATCTTTTGATTTGGTAATAGGTCGGATATGAGTTTGCTATCTGAAACGTTTACTTTTCCTTCTATGAGGGTGGTCGTAATAGTATTTTCGTCGTTGTAAGCCTTTACATTAAATGTAGTTCCCACTGCTCGAATAGAAACGGCATTTGCTTTTACAATAAACGGACGTTTTTTATCTTTTGCTACTACAAAGTATGCTTCTCCTTCCAGTGCAATGATCCGGTTGTTTTTATTGTACGTTTTGTCATATTTTATCCTGCTATTTGAGTTTAGCCATACCTTTGTTCCGTCAGGTAGCTGTAAATTGGCTTTTTGTCCTTTTGCTACATTAACCACCATGTCTTTATTGTCAGCAATCGAAAATTTACTGTCAACGAAATAGTATCTTACTCCTAAAGCCACGCACACAGGAAACAAAATAATAGCCGCATATTTCCATACTTTGTTGAAATTGAAATGATCTACACGTTGAGAGTTGATTTCTTTTCTGAGATTGGAAAGCATATTTTCTTGAATGCTCGTATCCATACAACAAGAAGCCTTTTCCCACTTTTCTTTATAAAAGGCAGAAAGAGGTTCTCTACTTTCGGTATGGGAAAACCATTCTTTTAGTAGGCGAGTTTCTTCAACAGACGTTTCTTTCTTGAAAAATTTTTCAAGAAGAATTTGATGGTAATTATCTCTCACATTCATATGTTTTATATACGCAAAAGGTTTACATCCCTTACAGTATATATGTATTTAGTGAATAATCTCTTTTTTTAGATATTTTAAAACCCAACTAAATAAAATAACAAAAGCCCCGCAAGGGCCACATGTGGTTTTAGATGTTTCTTGAGATAATGAATAGAACGGGTAATTTGGGTTTCTACCGTCTTTTCCGATATGGAAAGTCGGTTGGCTATCTCTTTGTTGGAAAGCCCTTGCTTGCGGCTAAGCATAAAAATTTCCTTACGAGAAGAGGGTAATTGGTCTATCAATTCCCAGATCAATCTTTCCAGAAATTGATAATCAATATTGTCTTCGACTCCGACTTCTATTCCGATCGGAGACTTTTTTACATGCTCTTCATACTTGTAAGAAAGCAAAGCTCTTTCCGTATGACGATAAACTTGATTTTGAGCAATTGTAAAAATATAAGACGAGAAACTTTTAGAAATATCTATCTGGTCACGGTGTTCCCATATAGAAAGAAATACCGATTGAGTAATATCTTGAGCCATACTTTTATCATAAATAATAGACATGATAAAGTTATGTATCTTAGCATTGTACTTCCAAAAGATGACTTCAAAAGCATCCTGATCTCCTCTTTTCAGACGATAAAGTATGTCATTATCTGTCTCCAAGGTATTAGATAAGTTTAGGTTATTTGCAGGGCAAAGATAAGGGATAAGTTCATAAAAAACAACCGATATGATAAGAAACTCTTAATTCTACGGATTTGCATTTTGACTAAATCGGATTTCCCAAAATTAGGCCTAGAAAACAACTCCGAAGTTGCATGGAATCTGTATATCTACAACTAATGGCTGATTGTATAGCCCAATTTAGCAAAAATCACAATGTTTTGCAATGTCGAGATGACAAATTCGGAAAAAAGATGCTATCTTTGTCGTTCAAAATTTTTGATGTGGAAGCTCTTTTCAGAACCCATAAGTACTTGGTGGAACATGTAGAATCGCCCGTACAACGTCAGTTGATGGACGAGATTGATTGGAATCATCGCCTGATAGGTATCAAAGGGAGCCGGGGAGTGGGGAAAACCACTTTTTTGCTCGAATATGCCAAGCAGCGTTTTGGAGCCGACGATCGTTCCTGTCTCTATATCAATCTCAACAACTTCTACTTTACTACCTGTTCATTATACGATTTTGCCGATGAATTTTGTAAAGTCGGTGGGCGTACGCTGTTGATCGATCAGGTATTCAAGTTACCCAACTGGTCGGAGGATCTGCGGGAGTGTTACGATAAAATACCGGATCTCAATATCGTATTCTCCGGTTCGTCGGTAATGCGACTGAAGGAGGAGAATCCGTTGTTGCGCGACTGTGTAAAGTCGTATAATCTGAGAGGCCTTTCTTTTCGTGAATATCTCAACCTGATGGCAGATACCCACTTTCAGTCGTATACGCTTGATGATATTTTGAAAAATCATGTCGAAATAGCGGCAGAAATTGTGGATAAAGTAAAACCTTTAGCCTATTTTCAAAACTATCTGCATCACGGTTTTGCTCCGTTTTTTCTTGAAAAGCGAAACTTTTCGGAGAATCTGTTGAAGACGATGAATATGATGCTTGAGGTGGATGTTCTGTTCATTAAACAGATAGAACTCAAATATCTCCCCAAGATTCGTAAATTGCTTTATCTGATAGCCAGTACGGCACCCTGTGTGCCTAATGTGAGCCAGCTCAGTACTGAAATTAATATATCGCGCGCTACGGTAATGAACTATATTAAATACCTGAGCGAAGCCCGTTTGTTCAACCTGTTGTATGCCGAGGGTGATGAATTTCCTAAAAAACCGGCAATGGTTTACATGCAGAATACCAATCTGATGCACGCCATAACACCGGGAAATGTCGATCTGCAGGCACAGCGCGAAACGTTCTTTTATAATGTGTTGTACAAAGATCATAAACTAAACAAAGGTAATCGCGATGCCCAGTTTCTGGTCGATCACTCATTTCAGTTTGTTATTGCCGACAGCGATAATAAAATGAAGATTAAGCCCGATTACTACTATGCAATCGATAAGATTGAAGTGGGATCGAAGAAAGTGATTCCTTTGTGGCTGTTCGGATTTTTGTACTGATTGCTTTGTCCTTTTGCGGATGGAGTGATTTGTTCGTTTTTTAGTGAAGACGAACCTTTTTTTGACCTTAAAACGATACCGGATCCTATTTTTATATTAAACTCAATCACATTCATATCTAATTAATTCACAATTATGGCAAAAGACAAGAAATTTTTGACTTGTGACGGTAATCAGGCCGCTGCCCACATCGCATACATGTTCAGCGAAGTGGCCGCTATCTACCCGATTACGCCATCGTCAACCATGGCCGAATATGTTGACGAATGGGCTGCCGCCGGCAGAAAAAACATTTTCGGTGAAACCGTATTAGTAGAAGAAATGCAATCGGAAGCAGGAGCTGCCGGTGCTGTTCACGGTTCGTTGCAAGCCGGTGCGCTTACAACTACCTTTACCGCATCTCAGGGTCTTCTGTTGATGATTCCGAATATGTACAAGATTGCCGGTGAATTTTTACCCTCTGTATTCCACGTTTCTGCTCGTACACTCGCTTCTCATGCACTTTGTATCTTTGGCGACCACCAGGATGTGATGGCTTGCCGTCAGACCGGTTTTGCCATGCTCTGCGAAGGTTCGGTACAGGAAGTGATGGATTTGTCCGGCGTATCTCACCTCGCCACACTCAAATCGCGCGTTCCTTTTGTGAACTTCTTCGACGGTTTCCGTACTTCTCACGAAATACAAAAGATCGAAGCGCTGGCTAACGAAGATCTTGCTCCGTTAATTGATCAGAAGGCGTTGGCCGAATTCCGTGCCCGTGCCCTTAATCCAAACACTCCGGTTGCCCGTGGTATGGCCGAAAACCCCGACCATTTCTTCCAACACCGCGAATCGGCCAATAGCTTCTACGACGCAGTTCCTGCTATTGTGGAAGAGTACATGAACGAAATTTACAAAATCACAGGCCGCAAATACGGTTTGTTCGATTACTACGGCGCTCCCGATGCCGATCGCGTAATTATCGCGATGGGTTCCGTAACAGAAGCTATCCGTGAAACCATCGATCACCTGAATGCGAAAGGCGAAAAAGTGGGTTTGGTTGCCGTTCATCTCTACCGTCCGTTCTCTGCAAAACATTTCCTTGCTGCCGTTCCCAAAACAGCAAAACGTATCGCTGTATTGGATCGTACCAAAGAACCGGGTGCTACCGGCGAACCTTTGTACCTCGACGTAAAAGATTGCTTCTATGGCGCTGCTGATGCTCCGCTTGTTGTTGGCGGTCGCTACGGCTTGGGCTCTAAAGATACTACTCCTGCTCAGATTTTGGCTGTTTACGACAACCTAGCGTTGCCGGAACCCAGAAATCAATTCACCATCGGTATTGTCGACGACGTTACCTTCACTTCACTGCCTCAGGAAGAGGAAATCGCAATGGGTGGCGAAAGTTTGTTCGAAGCCAAATTTTATGGTTTGGGTGCCGACGGTACTGTAGGGGCAAACAAAAACTCGATCAAAATTATCGGTGACAACACCAATAAATATTGCCAGGCCTATTTTGCCTACGACTCTAAAAAATCGGGTGGTTTCACCTGTTCTCACCTTCGTTTCGGCGACGATCCTATCCGTTCTACCTATCTGGTAAATACGCCTAACTTCGTTGCTTGCCACGTACAGGCTTACCTGCATTTGTACGATGTAACACGCGGGTTGCGTAAAAACGGGACATTCCTGTTGAATACCATCTGGAACAGTGAAGAGCTGGCTAAGAACCTGCCTGCCAAAGTGAAGAAATACTTTGCTAAAAACAATATTTCCGTTTACTACATCAACGCTACCGAAATCGCTCAACAGATCGGTTTGGGTAACCGTACCAACACCATTCTTCAATCGGCATTCTTCCGTATCACCGGCGTTATTCCTGCTGATTTGGCGGTAGAACAGATGAAGAAATTTATCGTAAAATCGTATGGTAAGAAGGGTGAAGACGTTGTAAACAAAAACTATGCTGCGGTTGATCGTGGTGGAGAATACAAACAACTGGCTATCGATCCGGCCTGGGCTAACCTTACGGATGATGCGGCTGTCGGAAATAACGATCCTGCCTTTATCAACGAAGTGGTTCGTCCTATCAACGCTCAGGATGGCGACTTGCTGCCGGTTTCTGCTTTCAAAGGCATCGAAGACGGTACATGGCATCAGGGAACATCCAAATACGAAAAACGCGGTGTTGCAGCTTTCGTTCCCGAATGGAACCCCGAAAACTGTATTCAGTGTAACAAATGTGCTTACGTTTGTCCTCACGCTGCTATCCGTCCGTTCGTGCTGGATGCTGAAGAGCAGAAAGGTGCAAACTTTACTTCCCTGAAGGCCAACGGTAAAGCATTCGATGGCATGACCTTCCGTATTCAGGTCGACGTTCTCGACTGTATGGATTGCGGTAACTGTGTCGATGTTTGTCCGGGTAATCCGAAGAAAGGCAAAGCGTTGACAATGAAACACCTCGAAAGTCAGATGGGCGAAGTTGCCAACTGGGATTATCTGACTAACAATGTAAAGAGCAAACAAGACCTCGTCGATATCAAGGCTAACGTGAAGAACTCACAGTTCGCTACTCCGTTGTTCGAATTCTCCGGCGCTTGCTCGGGTTGTGGTGAAACTCCGTACGTGAAGCTGATTACTCAGCTGTATGGCGACCGCGAAATGGTTGCTAACGCTACCGGTTGTTCTTCAATCTACTCCGGTTCTGTTCCTTCAACTCCTTACACAACCAACGCAAAAGGTCAGGGTCCGGCTTGGGCTAATTCACTGTTCGAAGACTTCTGCGAATTCGGTTTGGGTATGGAACTGGCCAACATGAAAATGCGCGAACGCCTCACTCAGTTGATGACCGAAGCAATCGCCTCGGAAGCTACTCCTGCTGAAACTAAAGCATTATTTCAGGAATGGATCGACAACAAACTGGATGCTGAAAAGACAAAAGTTCTTGCCGCACAGATCGTTCCAGTTGTTGAAGCTGCAAAAGACAAATGCGATGCCTGCGAGCAAATTTTTGAATTAAAGAACTTCCTCGTAAAACGCAGCCAGTGGATCATTGGTGGCGACGGTGCTTCTTACGATATCGGTTACGGCGGTCTCGACCATGTAATCTCTACCGGTAAAGATGTAAATATCCTCGTTCTGGATACCGAAGTTTATTCAAACACCGGTGGTCAGTCTTCAAAAGCAACTCCTGTGGGCGCTATCGCTAAATTTGCTGCATCGGGTAAACGTGTACGCAAAAAGGACCTCGGTCTGATGGCTACCACTTACGGATATGTTTATGTAGCTCAAATTGCAATGGGTGCCGATCAGGCTCAAACCATGAAGGCCATCCGCGAGGCAGAAGCCTATCCCGGCCCATCGCTTATTATTGCTTATTCTCCCTGTATCAACCACGGTTTGAAAGCCGGTATGGGTAAGAGTCAGGCCGAAGAAGAGAGAGCTGTAGAGTGCGGTTACTGGCACTTGTGGCGCTACAATCCCCAATTGGAAGAAGAAGGAAAGAATCCATTCATTCTCGACTCGAAAGAGCCGCAATGGGATAAATTCCAGGACTTCCTTAAGGGTGAAGTACGTTACACCTCGTTGCTGAAGCAGTACCCTGCCGAAGCTGCCGAGTTGTTCCAGGCTGCCGAAGATAACGCTAAATGGCGTTACAAAGGCTACAAACGTCTTGCATCTGCTGCTACTGCCGAATAAGACCTTAGTATTTCCAAAAAGAACGATCATAGAAAAAGGAGGCTGTCTCAATTTTTATTTTGAGACAGCCTCTTGTTTTGTTTTTTCTGAAAGTTGATTTACCTTTGCTTGCATCAAAACCTACCTTTATGAAATGGCCTTTGCAAAAAATATTGATTCATTCGCTTTGCTGGATTGCTTTTACACTTTTGCCCATCATCGTTTCTCCCGATTTTTCGTTTTTCGGGACATGGGAAATCGGCAAGCCGGATATTCGTAATTTTCTCAGTTCGCTATTGATGATTCTTTATTTCTATGCCAATTTTCATTACTTTATTCCGACATATTATCACAAAAAGAGGTACCTGTTATTTGTTCTGATTACTATTGCCTGTTTTATCCTCATTGCGATTTTTCCCTCTCTGTTGCTTCCTGAACAGTGGGGTGTGCCGCGTCATCTTCCCCATGGTTCACACAACATTTTAATGCCTCCACCGATGGAGCAGCCGGGAATGATGCCACATCAACCTCATTTTCAATGGATCATTCCATTTCAGATTGAATCGAATTTTCTTAAATTCCTGATTATATTTTTCTTGTCCATTTTACTTAAAGTGAGAGAATTATGGATAAAAACACAAAATGAAAAAAAAGCGACAGAGCTCTCATATCTGAAACTCCAGGTCAATCCGCATTTTCTGTTCAATACACTGAATAGTATCTATTCTCTTGCACTGGAAAAATCGGATAAGACCCCTTCTGCAATTATAAAATTGTCTGAATTAATGCGTTATGTTACAAGCGAAGTGAACGACGACTTTGTTCCGCTTCAAAAAGAGGTCAACTACATCAGTAACTATATTGAATTGCAACGCATCCGATTAGGTGAAACGGCTTCCATTGATTTTAGCATAACCGGAACTATTGAAAATCAAAAGATTGCTCCTCTTGTTCTTATTCCGTTTATTGAAAATGCATTCAAGTTTGGTGTGAATCCAGAAGAACTTTCGCGTATAAAAATATCTCTCGTAATAAATCCGGATCAACTTACGTTATCTATTTATAATAAAAAGGTAAAACTGGATAGGAACGTAAAGACCAATGGTACAGGGCTTAAAAATGTCCATCAAAGGCTTGAATTGATATATCCTACATCACATGTACTCACCATCCGGGAATCGGACAAAGATTTCACCGTTGAATTAATTCTCCAACAGATATGATAAGAGCCATTGCCATTGACGATGAACCCCCAGCACTGAAAGTTATTGAAAAATTTTGCAACGATAGCGGTTTTATCGATCTTCAAAAGACTTTTACCCAACCACAAGAAGCTCTGAAATATCTGAGAAGATATCCGGTCGACTTGCTGTTTTTGGATATTCAAATGCCATCAGTAAACGGCGTTGATTGGTATAAAAGTCTAAATGTTAACACAATGGTGGTATTCACAACTGCTTATGCCGAATATGCTGTTGAAGGGTTCAATGTCAATGCTATCGATTACCTACTCAAACCGTATACTTACGAACGGTTTTTGCTCGCAGCACAAAAGGCTCAAAATTTGTTACAAAGTAAAGTGGGATCAACCACTACAGGTTCGTCTCTGCTCATCCGTGCTGATTATACTTTATTAAAAATCAATTATGATTCTATTCTTTTTATAGAAGGATTGGATGACTATCTGAAAATTTATTTGACAGATGGCAAGCCTGTTGTGGTGAGAATGACAATGAAGAGTATTCTTGAAAAATTACCGTCTGATCTTTTTTCGCGTACGCATAAATCGTTCATTGTGTCGCTGGATAAAATAGAAAGCATTAGAAATAAGATTATTACAATAAAGGATAAGCAAATTCCAATTGGTAATCGATTTGAAGAAAGCTTTTTGGATAAGTTTCAGCAATAGTTTTTCCCCTCAAAATTATAGCATTTCACCTCTTTTTTTTGATAGATGAAGAATGTTAAATTACTTTTGCATTGTAATAATTTTGTAACAATTTCTGCTGTCACCCGGCACAGTGATTGTCTGAATTAATACATAAAGTTTATCGCTTTATTTATAGGAAAGAATCTGCCGGAATTCATCGGCACAATGCAGTTTCGGCAGACTCTTTCTAATTACTTGAATCATAAAAACACCTGCCTATAAGTTCCATCTTTACTCGTTTTTCAACTTTGTTTTAATAATTTCGGCTGTTGTCCTCATTAGAGGTAAATGCGCGCACAATTCATTGTTACAAGGTTCAAGCATAAGCTAACGACGAGAAGATGAACACAATTTCCGATATTCTTTCTTCATTTGATCCGATCTCTCTTCCCGAACTGAGTGAAGTACAATTACTTGACAGAACCGACATGAAATACATTTTTCATATTGGTCAGCTGGAGAGAATCCTTGCTCAAAGTCAGGCCGATTACAAAATTCTAACAATTGACGGGCAACAATACGGCCACTATGAAACCCGTTATCTGGACACTCCTGACTATTCTCTCTACACCAATCATCACAATGGGAGATGCAACCGCTATAAAATACGGTTTCGGACTTATCTCGATTCGGGACAAAGTTTTTTCGAAATAAAATTTAAATCGAACAAAGGACGTACGGTTAAAGAGCGTATGCGATTGCATGAGAATCAGCATGCAATGACTCCCGAAAGTCGCAAATTCTTAGAAGAAAAGACAGATCTAAAGGCAGATTCGCTTGCGGAAACCATTCAGATTAATTATAACCGTATAACGTTGGTAAATAAATTGCTGACAGAACGACTTACCATTGATTTCGACATGACTTATCGTATTGATCGGGAAGACCATTTATTCCCGAATCTGGTGATAGCCGAAGTCAAGCAACAACGCAACGGGCATTCTCCATTTCGCGATATCATGCAGGACGAGCATATCCAGAGCTTATCAATAAGCAAATATTGTCTCGGAATAGCAAGTTTTTCTCCCAACGTAAAAACGAATTCATTTAAATCTAAACTGTTGTATGTTAATAAATTATCTCACTACAATGCGAATTAATATCGTTTTATTTGTTCTAATACTGGCGACGATATTGCCTTGTACTGTGCAGGCTGCACCGTCTTTGCCCGATGGCATCTTCTCTTCCGACGATCCGATCAATGTCAACGTTACGACAGAAAAGAAGAAAGAAATCATCGAAATCAATCCCAATTTCTTTATCGGCATCGCTATAGATCTTGCGACCATCGTACTTATAATACTTTGTGTGTATTATCCGAATTATAAAAAGATGGACACCATCTTTACGTTTATCCTGTTCAACATTGTCATCTTCTTGTTGACTTTTGTATTGAACAAGGTAAAGCTATCCATGGGTGCAGCCTTCGGCTTGTTTGCCGTCTTTTCGATGCTGCGTTACCGGACTTCGAGTATCGGGATGAAAGACATGACTTATCTTTTCATTTTTATTGCTGTCGGTTTAATAAGTGCTATTCAAATGGGAGTATGGGATTTGGCTGTTATTTGCAGCATTATTTTCATAACTACATTACTTCTTGATTCAAAGCTTATTATAAGACGAGAATCTACGAAAATCATTCTTTTTGAAAAAGTGGAAATGATTAAACCTGAATATGCGGAAGCTTTACTGAACGAACTCAGGAACCGTACCGGATTGAATATTCACCGTTTCGATGTGAACGAGCTCAATTATATGAAAGATACGGCGTCGATCACAATTTATTATTACGAATAATAATCTATTATAAATAAACACCTTATGCATCATTTTCGAATCTTTCCGCTGCTACTCGCTTTGCTGTTCGTGTCTCCAGTAATTCGATCCCAGACAAACGATTTCGGGATATGGACATCGTTGGGTCTCGAAAAGAAACTGGGTAAATGGGACCTTGGCTCGGAGCTCGAACTCCGCACGATGGATAATTCTTCGAAAATCAGCCGTGTGAGTATGGAATTTGAAGCTTCGTATGTTCTGCTTAAACCGTTGAGAGTCGGCTTGAGCTATCAGTTTATCGATTTCAACGATACAAAATACACTGATTTTCAGCCTCGTCATCGCTTCAATCTATTTGCCATAGGATCTCAAAAACTGGGAAATTTCAATTTCTCTTTGCGCGAACGCCTTCAGTTGACTACTAAAGATGAAAGTGATCGGATTAAATCAAGTGGGGCTATAGATACATACAAAATTAATCCGGCCTGGGTTTGGCGGAACCGTTTGAAAATTTCATACAATATTCCACATTGTAAAATTACCCCCTACGGATCATTCGAAACATTTTACCAATTGAATAATCCGGACGGCAATGTTTTCGACGATTTGCGCTACACGATAGGGGTAGGTTATTCGTTGAAAAAGCGACATAAATTCAATTTGTATTATCTGATAGACAACGAAATAAATGTGAAAAATCCGGTCCGTGGCTTCGTGTTGGGTGCCGGTTATACCTATTCGTTCTAAAATCCGGATACCCTTATAAATACTAAAAAAGCAACACCTATGTTTCGAAAGTTTTTGTATTTCACACTTTTCTCATTTTCTGTTCTCTTCATTAGCTCTTGTAACAAAAGCAATCTTCTTGACGAAGAAACCGATGATGACAGTGATAATGTACGTGTCGGAGTTACACATGAGGAAGCCTCCGATTATGTCTACGATGCCTCTTCGGCCATCAGTATCGTTTTTAACGGGACATCAATTACTACAAGCTCTTCTAACGTAACTGTAAGCGGAAACACCGCTACTATTACTGCCGGGGGTACCTATTCCGTTTCAGGATCGCTTACTGACGGACAACTGATTGTAAATGCATCAGGAGCCGTGGTAAAAATTATTATGAACGGAGTTACGATGGTTAATTCGAGTACATCTCCGTTTTACATCAAGAAGTCGCAGAAGACTATTCTTATTTTGGCCGATAATACTACCAATACCGTTACCGATGCCAGTTCTTATGCATCTTCCGATGAACCGAATGCCGCTATTTTCAGCAATTGCGACATGACGATTTTCGGGAATGGAACTCTGACGGTAAAAGGAAATAGCTACGACGGCATTGCTACCGACGATGGTCTGATTATCAAAAGCGGAACTATCAATGTAACTGCTGCTGACGATGCCATCCGGGGGAAAGATTACCTGATTGTACGAGATGGAGTAATAACGGCCAAAGGAAGTACCGGACATGCACTAAAATCAAATAACGATACGAATAAAGGCTACGGTTTCATCGATGTGGAAGGAGGAACGTTTGACCTCACCTCTTCTTCTGCCGATGGTGTACATGCCGTAAAAAGGGTGATAATTAACGGAGGAACATTTAGTATTGCCGCTGCAGCTAGTCAGGCATTTAAAGCCGATTCTTCGGTAATAATCAATGACGGCACTGTCAATGTTACCACTTCGAGGGAAGGAATTGAAAGCTTTGTCATCAAAATAAACGGAGGATCGACCAATATTATTGCATCTAACGACGGATTGAATGCTACGGCCGGAACCGTCTCGGGAGGTACTGAATCCAACGACGGAAGCAACATATACATTAACGGGGGTACTGTCAACTTAAGTGTCTCCAGCGGAGATTGTATTGACAGTAATGGTAGTGTGACCATGACAGGAGGAACGGTTTCAGCTCACGGTCCGAGTTCGCAGCCCGAGGTAGCTCTCGATTATAACGGATCATTCAATATTTCAGGGGGGACACTTATTGCAGTAGGACCAAACTCGGGAACTATGATTCAGGGCGTGAGCTCGGGTTCTTCACAATATTCTGTTTTGGCAAAATTCAGTTCTACTCTTTCGTCCGGGACTTTCGTCCATTTGCAGGATGCAAGCGGCACTGATTTGATAACATTTAAACCATCAAGAGCCTATTATTATGTTGTATTCTCGTCGTCGATGCTCAAAAGTGGTTCTACTTATTACCTCTATACAGGGGGAACATCGACAGGCACTGCATCGAATGGAGTCTATACCGGAGGAACTTATTCTGGCGGAACTTTAAGAAAAACATTTACTATCTCAAATTCGGTTACTTCATTATCGGGCATATAAAGCTTTGTATAATCAGATTTTCAGGGCATTCTGTATTACATTAAACTATTTATATTTTCTGTGGAAATCATATTATGACTGGTTGTTTAGAATTAGTCATGTTGCCTAAACAAATGATGTCTACAAATAACCTGGAGGAGGATTCCCAGTACGATTGATTCAACTAACCAAAATCCGAGGGCGGCAAATAATATTTTTGCTGCCCTTTTTCTCGTAATCATTCTCATGTAAGAAAAACACCGCAAATTTTGGACGAGTACCATTTTTACACTAAATTTGTGCTCCCAAATAAGCCTCTTTAGCTCAGCGGTAGAGCAGCTCACTCGTAATGAGCAGGTCGAGGGTTCAATTCCCTTGAGAGGCTCAATGTTAAAAGGTTCCATCTGTAAATCAATAGTTTATAGATGGAACCTTTTTGCATTCTGATTATAGTCCTATTTCAACGGTTGTGCACTATCGTTTGCATAAACCGATACAATAGGAACAAAAAAGAAGAAAGATTCTGGGTTATCTCCTCAAACGAAGAATTATCTAGGGCCAGTGAACGTATTCAACACAAAAGAGGCTGTCTCAAAAAAATGAGACAGCCTCTTTCTATCATTATGAATCTTAAAGGGATTTATTTGATGATGTTTTGGAAGTCAGAATCTGTCAAATATTTTGCAAATTCAGCATCTGTAGTTGCTCTACTAGCCCATTTTTTACTTGAAGCAACGGCTTTGCGCATTCCATCGTAAACCAACTGGCGATCGTTTGTGCGGGCACCGAGGATAGCTTGCAAGTAAGCAGTTTCTCCATTCGGTTTTTTAACGTTGTTCAGTGTAGCACGAGCTGCGCTGTAATCTTTTGTCAGGATTTGAGTCAATGCTGCATTGTTGCTGGCGGCATTACCCAGAGACGATTTAGCTTTTGCAAAATCACCTTGTTGGATATAAATGATGCCCAATGCCTGATTCAATTTATCACCACCTACATTACCGGCATTGCCAAGATATTGTTGAGCTTTAGCAGTTTCACCTTGTGCAAGTGCAGCGATACCTGCATTGTAATTTGCTTCTGCCGATTTCGAATCAATAGCCAGTGCCTTTGCAAATAAACGAGAAGCTTCAGCATATTCTCCTTGATTGAATTTTACAGTACCTAAGTTGTTGTATCCACGAATATCGCTTGGATATTGATCGATAGCGCTCTGGTAAATGGCAGCTTTTTTGGAATTGTCGTTTGTAAGTGTAGCTGCGTAAAGCAACTCTTCTACATTAAGTGCTTTTGCATTTTCCTGAGCCAGTTTGGTAATCTCTTCGTCAGATTTGCCGATCAAATCCAAAGTCAACTGTAATTTAGAACGACGCAATTGCGGAAGAATGTCTTTCGCAATGTTTTTGAATGCAGCAGAGAGGTTACGGATTTCATGTTCGCGTTGTTCCGGATCGGAGTACATTGACAAAACACGAAGAATAACTTCCTTGTCCTGAATGTTGGAAGAAGACATCAATTGTTGGAAACCTTCCCAATCTTGAGCAGTAAAATTTGCATTTACATCCAACGAAGTTTTCAATTTCTTGAGTTCTTTTTTGATGTAAGTGCTTGTGTTCTTTTCACGTTGTTCCGACAACTTTGTGTTCAGTTTTACACCACCATCAGGCGATGCATAAGAATTCAGATCAAAGCCTGCCACTTTCAGGTTTTGATCGTCTTTAGCTTCTTGAATTTTTTTGACCAAAGAAATAAGATCATCCTTCTTCAACTCATTTTTGCGAATATTGGCTTGTTGAATCAAGAACATGATATTTGCGTCATGTTTTTCTTTGATAATGCGTTGAAATTTGTCGTTGATGATCGGGGCATCAATGTTGTCACCATCGGCCGAAGCAAGAGTTGATGTTGCAATAACGCCATCAGCAACTTTTACAGAGGGAATAGTGTACGTTTTGTTTCCCCGTGTGGCTTTGAATTCAAGAAAAAGTTCGCTTTTTGCCAAGTCGGGTACATAGTCGAACGAAGCATTAATAGAGGCTGTGCCACCTGCTTTGTACGCAATTTGCTGATTGTTGCCCTGAACTTTTTCTCCTTGGAAGAGTACAGGTGTACTTTTGTACTCCTGACCTGTAGATGTTTTCAAAACAGGAGTTACTTCAACAACAGTCTTTTTATCGAAGTATTTTTCTGGGAATTTGCCTGTAATAGTGGCATTTACCTTGCCTCCAACGGCTTCCAGAGGATTGGGGGTTGTGTTAAAATAGCTGGGGTCCAAGGCACCCATCGGCTTTGAGCAAGACGTAAAGACGAACGCTAAAATGGCCGCGGAAAGAAGATAAAATCCTTTTTTCATAAAGCTAATAATTTGATTGATTGAATAAAAACTTTTTGAATTAGTTACAGCAAATATAAGCACAAACAATTTGTAAAAAAACAAGATTGGACTATTATATTTTTGTCGTAAGTTCGCTTTTTATTTCGATTATTTGATCGATCTGCATAATATCCTGATAGATAGATATATATATATTGTAAATTTATTTGTATGGCAAATAGCTTAGAGTGTTAATTTCAACTATTTAACTTTATTCCTGCGCGATAAACCTTATTTTTATATGTATTTTACAAAACAATACGCGTTTTGTTTTTTCAAAATCATTAATCTGAGCCGATTATCTTTATCGTTTTTACTTTATGGTATGACGGATAGGCTCAGAATCTGCTTTTTGCCGGCTGCTGTGTCGATTGAACCGATCAACAGGTGTAATTTATGTTGTCCGGAGTGTCCTGCAGGAAATCAATCTCTCCTGCGCGAAAAAGAGTTAATGAAATGGGATGTATTCGTGAAAGTCATCGACGAACTCTCTCCGTCTTTGTTTTGGACTACACTCTATTTTCAAGGTGAGCCGTTTTTGCATCCTCAATTTCAGGCGATGATAAATTATTGTCATCATAAAAAGATATTTACCTATACCTCTTCCAACGGACAGTTGCTAACGAGTGAGATAGCGAAGAGAACGGTTGAGTCGGGGCTGGACAAAATCGTCATATCTGTGGATGGGTTGACTCAAGAGGTGTATCAGCAGTATCGTCGGGGCGGGAATCTTCGGAAAGTCGTTGAAACAATCCAGCATATTGCTTATTGGAAAAAGAGGCTTAAAAGCAGAACTCCGGTTGTTGAAGCTCAGTTTATAGTGATGAAACACAATGAATTTCAGTTGCATGATGTAAAGAAGACTCTTCTGTCGTGGGGGGCAGATCGAGTTTCTCTGAAAACAGCCCAAATTGAATTTGAACGAATTGAGCAGTTGGTGCCTTCTCAGAAAAAATATTCACGGTATGAGAAAACAGCCAATGGCTCCTGGCAATTAAAAAAGAGGCTGAAAAATCGTTGCTGGCGTCAGTGGAGTGGTGCGGTAATAGCGGCTAACGGCGATGTATTACCCTGTTGTTTCGACAAAAACGGAGAATATGTTTTCGGGAACGTAGAACACGAAAGTTTTTTTGAAATTTGGAATGGGGGAAAAGCAAATTTGTTTCGATCGAAGATTCATACCAACCGGAAAGAGATAGCCATTTGCCGAAATTGTACGGAATAAGAAAGAAGAGGACTAAAGAGAAGAGATTCAATCGGGTTTTCTTCTGGTGTTCCGATGACAATATTTAGAAAAATAAGGCAAAGTTCTTATATAGATCTTTGCCTTACTTTGAGGTTCCTGGCGGATTCGAACCGCCGTAAACGGTTTTGCAGACCGGTGCCTAGCCACTCGGCCAAGGAACCCTATTTTTTCGGATTGCAAAGGTAATGTCTTTCTTTGTGTCAACCAAATTTAGGTTCTCATTATTTTATTTTTTAACTAAAACAGATGGATGTCAAAGAGAGTCTTGCCGGTCGAACGGATAGAATAAGGGCATTCATCGGGGAATTTATTGTTTTCATCGATTTTACCTTGTATAATAAGGGTCGGATCTTTTACCTTTGCAAAAAAAATCAAAAACAATTTTGTTATGGAAAATGAAATTAAAACTCATCGTCGGCATCATCATACAATTTCACTTGCTTTTGTATTGATTGCCGCCGGTCTTATATTTCTTGGATTCAATACAGGAGTTATACCTGTTGCATACAAGAGCATTTTTATTTCATGGCAAATGCTGCTTATCGTATTGGGTATCTCGTCATTTTTCAAATGTCACTTTTGGGGAGGGACGGTTCTTATTTTGATAGGTGGTTTCTTTATTATGCCGGAAATAAATAGCATCAATCCGAATTGGATCGGTCCATTTCCGACTGACTTTGTTCATCTTTACTGGCCTGTGCTTTTAATTATAGCCGGAGCCATTATTTTGTTGAACTGGATCTTTCCTTCCTCCAGAAAGCTTTGTTGGACAGAAACAAAAAATTATCGTCACTGGCATAAAGGTTCGGAACATTTGAACCACTCGGTGAATACAGAGAATGGCTATGTTTATAGTAATATCGTTTTTAGCGGACGGGAACATATTGTACTCGATCCGATATTCAAAGGAGGTGAAATCAATGCCGTTTTCGGTGGTACCAAACTTGATTTGAGACGAACTAATTTGGCCGAGGGAACGACCCGCCTCGATCTAAATGTTGTTTTTGGCGGAATTACCCTTTTTGTGCCGGAAAACTGGAACGTGGTAGTCCGGGTTGATTTTGTGATGGGTGGCTTCGAAGATAAACGGTATAAAATAAGTGAGGATCTAGATACATCGCGTACGTTACTTATTTGCGGTTCATGTGTCTTTGGCGGCGGCGAACTAAAGAACTGATGATGGAATGGAATATCCTGCACTTCAAAACAAAGTATTTTTCACCGCATATTTCTTAATCTGGACGGTAGTTTCTCTTGCTATTTCTTTTATAGTGACTCCGTTAATTGCGCTGCCTTTTGAGTTTTGTCTTTTGTTCGGGGCAGTCTCCGGATACCTTTTCGGGGTTCTTGCCATATTTTTATGGAGTGTGGTAAAATATGCCGATTACTCAGTTCGAAACGGATTTCAGCGAATGGTCAGTTATCTGGCGCTGGCATTGATGAGTGTAGGGATATGGATTGGAGTCTCATTTTTCGTGTTATACCTTTGTATGCCAAAGAATAATATTACTCCTTTTGAGCCGTTAATTCCTCTCGAGTTGATGCTGGGATGTTGTTTTTTTATCATCGTGTTGTTGATATACAACAAAATGCTCGATAACGTCAATGATTCGGAAGAAGAAGAGGAGTTGGAGAATTTGGAACAAATAATTGAGCAAGAACAACCGGATGTAGCAATAGAAATGCTTGAACGGATAGCAGTTAAGGTGGGTTCAAAGATTGAGGTTATCATGGTTCCGGACATACTGGCCGTTCAGGCCGAAGGCGACTATGTTATGATTCATACGGCGCAGGGACGTTATCTCAAAGAGCAGACGATGAAATATTTTGAAGAACATCTCTCATCCAATCAATTTGTTCGTGTGCACCGATCTTGTATTGTAAATGTGCAGTTTATCTCTAAAATTGAACTTTTTGAAAAACAAAATCAACTGTTGACATTGCAAAATGGCCTGCAGGTAAAAGCAAGTGCCACAGGATATAAGCTTTTGAGACGAACATTAAATCTTTGATTACCAATAACCATTGGTAGTTTGATGAGAATCTCGTTCTTACAAACGTCGGATCTTTAAATAATTCGTAGTCTGTTGTAAACAGCAAGATTTGACAAGAACGATATCATCTATTTCCATACCTTTGTTCCTTCAAATTTCACAATCGGGAGATGGATGTCGGGTAAAATCATGACTAAGAATAAGTTTTATATCATACGATAAAAAGAATAAGTTATTTATGAGAACAAAAATCAGTTTAGTATTGCTCTTTATCAGTTCTTTTGTTTGCGGTGGATGGGCACAGGAAAAGCTTTCGTTGACGCTTGAGCAGGCGAGGCTTCATGCTCAGCAATACAACCGAACGCTGAAAAATGCGGGATTATCGGTTAAAGAAGCGCAAAGTGCTCTTTGGGAGAGCATTTCGAAAGGATTACCTCAGGTGCAGGTTTCGGGAACTTATACGAATTATCTGGGAGCATCCGCCGACTTTCAGGGCATGAAAATCGACTTCGGACAGTCGGGTTCCATGCAGACACAGGTTAATCAACTGGTCTTTAGCGGGAGTTACTTGGTTGGTTTGCAACTGTCTAAACTGAGTAGGCAGATGGCGGAAATATCGAGACGGAAGACGGAACAAGACGTGATTCAGCAGGTTACGAATTCGTATCATTCTATTCTGGTATCGGAAAGAACAAGCCAGTTGCTCAAACAGAACAAGGAGAATTTATTGGATGTACAGAAACGGACTCAGGCGACCGTCAATGCCGGAGCTGCCACTCAAACTGATGCGGATCAGATAAGTGTTCAGGTATCATCGGTCGACAATCTTATTAAATCGAACGAGCGGCAGACGGAGTTGGCTTACAATATGCTTCGTATTCAGTTGGGTGTTGGCGCCAACACGGTGATTGAGCTGAAAGATAGCCTGGGTTCGCTGATGAACGAAGAAAAGACCTTTCGGTTACTGGGCGAACAATTTGAGATGGAGAAGAATCCCTCCCTGCAACTTACCGAGCAGCAATTACAAGTTGCAAAGAAACAGGTGACACTTGAAAAAGCCAACTGGTTACCCACTATTTCGGGATATTACAGCTATACCTATAAATACATCAAGCCGCAATTCGATCTTAATCCGAGTAGCGTTGCTGGCCTTCAGGTCAGTTGGCCGCTTTTTACAAGCGGAGGTACCTCCTCAAAGATTAAACAGGCAAAATTCAAAGTGCAGGAAAACGAGAATAATCTGGTTGCTCTCAAAGATCAGTTGATGGTGCAGGAGAGACAGGCTCGTTTCAATCTGACTAATGCGCTTGAAAAGCTCGATACCCAAACCAAAACCATGAACGTGTCCAACCGAGTTTTTGTCGATATCTCGCGCAAGCACGACCATGGAATGGCTACCAGTCTCGATGTGACGACCGCATCGAACAATCTGATACAGGTTCAGTCGAACTACCTTACTGCATTGTATGAGGTATTGACTGCCAAAACGGAACTGGAACAATTACTCAATAAATTTTGAATAAATAATTATCAAATACAGATCAAATGAATACTTACTCATTTTCTAAGAGGAATATTTACACAGTCGCAATGGTAGTTTTATTGGCAGCAACAATGGTTGGCTGTTCGGAAAAGAAAGAGGCTGTAGCGAAAAAGGTGGAACTGGTGCGTGTAGAATCGCTTCGTAAACAAGTAATTACCCGTGATATGGAATATTCGACATCGTTGGTTGCCAATGAAGAGGTGAATGTTGCTCCTGCATCTGCGGGTAAAATAGATAAGATTTTTGTAAACGTAGGATCTCGGGTAAAGCAAGGAGAGCTGGTGGCGCGAATGGATCCGACGCAGCTCAATACAACCCGTATTCAGTTCAACAATCTCAAAACCGATATGCAACGTCTTGAAACTTTACGTCAGGCAGGCACCGTTTCGCAACAAACCTATGATCAAACAAAGGTTCAGTACGATCTCACCAAAGAAAATCTTGTGTTTCTTGAGAAGAACGTGAATCTCCGGGCTCCGTTCAGTGGCATCATTTCCGTAAAGAATTTTGAAAACGGAGAGTTATATTCCGGTTCTCCCAGTGCGGCAACCGGTAAAGCGGCTATTGTAACGCTCGTTCAGATCAATCCTTTGAAAGCGAATCTTTTTGTTCCCGAAAGTTTTTTGCCGCAGCTGAAGCAAGGTTCCAGAGTGAGTGTGAAATGCGACACTTACCCGGATCAGGATTTCAGTGCCCACATTGCCCGGATCTATCCCACCGTGGATGCAGCAACCCGTTCGGTGCAAATAGAGTTGAAAGTGAACAATGCAGGCGAAAAACTGAGACCGGGAATGTTTTGTCGGACAACCATCGATTTTGGCAAAGTAAAAGCGCTTGTAGTTCCGTCTCAGGCGGTATTGCGTATGCAGGGTTCAAACGAACGATATGTATTTGTTGAGAAAAATGGAAAGGCACAACGTGTAATCGTGACCCTCGGAAAACGTTTTGACGATCAGATTGAGATCATTTCCACTCAATTGAACGAGGGTGACAACCTGATTGTTACCGGCCAAAATCGCCTTATCGACGGAGTTGCCGTCAAGACGGTAAAATGAGGCAACCTATTAGTATAAAATAGAATAAAGAATAATCATGAGTATATATAAATCAGCTGTAAACAATCCGATTAAAACGATACTTGTTTTTGTCGCTGTTATGATCTTCGGATTGTATTCGCTCTCAAGGCTACCCATTGACTTTTATCCGAAGATGGATTTGCCAATGATATCGGTGGTAACCACATACTCGGGAGCTAATGCCGCAGATGTAGAAACGAATGTGACCAAACCGCTCGAAGATGCGTTGAACAGTATTCAGGGGCTTAAGGAACTCTCGTCTACTTCGCAGGACAATAGCTCTGTGATAACATTGCAGTTTGAATGGGGAGTTAACCTTGATGAATCGATGAACGATATCCGGGGTGCTATCGATATGGCATTGAGTAGTCTTCCTGACGGTGTGGAACGTCCTTCGGTGGTTAAATTCAGTACTAGCAGCATGCCTATCCTGATGTACACCATAACGGCCAACGAAAGTTATCCTGGATTGTCGAAGCTCATTACCGAAAAAATTATCAATCCGTTGAACCGGGTAGATGGAATTGGTTCGGCAGCTATGACCGGCGATCCCAAACGTAAAATATATATCGACATCGATCCGAATCGTCTGGATGCATATCATTTGTCGCTCGAACAGGTAGGCAGTGCCATTTCGTCCGAAAACCTGAATATGCCTTCGGGGAACATTAAAATGGGAGCTTCGGATTACCAATTGCGTGTGGAAGGCGAGTTCAAAGAGAGTGAACAGGTGAAGAATATTGTAGTGGGGACATCGGCAGGGACGCCTATTTTTTTACGTGATGTGGCACAGGTACGCGACACGTTGAAAGATGTGACGCTGGATCAGAAGACTAATGGGAAGAACAGCATTCAGCTCTATGTGATGAAACGTTCGGGAGCTAATACCGTTTCGGTGGGTCGCGACGTAAAAAAGATGCTGGAGGAGATCAAACCGACACTTCCGCCCGATGTGCAGATTCATGAAGTGTTCGATTCATCGACTTTTATCAAAGGTTCCGTTTCCAATCTGTCCGACACGTTGTTGTTTGCCCTATTGTTTGTAGCCACGGTAGTGTTCTTCTTTCTCGGGCGTTGGCGGGCGACCATCATTATTTTACTTACGATTCCTATTTCGCTGGTTTCGGCTCTGATTTATCTGGCGGTGACCGACAATTCGCTTAATATTATTTCGTTGGCATCCATGTCGATGGCTATCGGTATGGTGGTAGACGATGCCATTGTGGTACTCGAGAATATTACCAAACATATCGAGCGGGGAAGCAGCCCCCGCGAAGCTGCCATCTATGCCACCAACGAGGTGTGGTTGGCTGTAATTATGGCAACGTTAGTAGTTATCGCCGTGTTTATGCCACTCACCTTTGTGTCGGGAATTACTGGCGTGATCTTCAATCAGCTCGGATGGATCGTTTCTATCACTGTTGCCGTGTCGACGATAGCAGCTGTGACCATAACGCCGATGCTTGCCGCACGCTTTATGAAAGTACGCGAGAAGAAGGAGAATCCGAAAAAGTATAGTTACGATGCTACCATTGGGAAGTGGTTGAATGGTTTGGATATCTGGTATGAGAAAATGTTACATTGGGCTTTGGAGCACAAACTGCGAGTGATTCTTGTTTCGGCAGGTATTTTCATCGGTTCTTTATTTCTGGCTCCGTTGGTGGGAACCGACTTTATGTCGCAAAACGACGAGAGCCGTTTGACCATCAAAGCAGAACTGGCACCTGGTACCCGTATGGAGATAAGTTCGGAGACTGCCCGGAAAATTGAGAAAGTGCTTCAACAAAAGGTGCCTGAAATAGAATTGATCAGTACCTCCTGCGGTGCCGATGACCAGGGCGGCATATCGTCCATCTTCTTAGGATCGGCATCGAGCAATACGATCAATATGACTTTGCGATTGAAAGATATAGAAAAGAGGAAGCGATCGGATGTGGAAATCTCGGAGTCGATACGTCCTGAGCTGGCCAAATTTCCTGAAATCGTCAATTATCAGATCACCCGAAGCGACCTGGCAACTGGGAGTTCTACCTTCGACATTGAGGTGTACGGCTACGATTTTGCCTCTACCAATGTATTGGCACAACAGATCAAGAAGAGCGTGACCGGTCTCAAGGGAGTGCGCGATGTGCAGATCAGTCGTAAAGATGACCGTCCGGAATTGGAAGTGGTGCTGGATCGCGAAAAGCTGGCGCTTAACGGGCTGAGTAGTGCCACGGTATCGAATGCTATTCACAACCGGATTAACGGAATGACGGCAAGTAAATTTCGCGAAGATGGTGACGAATTCGATATTATCGTCCGTTTGCAGGAACAGTACCGCAATTCGGTGAATATGCTCGAGGAAGTTTCCGTTCCCACCCCTTCGGGCAAGATTGTGAAACTGAAAGAGATCGGAGCCGTGAAAGAGTATTGGTCGCCACCCAACATTGAGCACAAACGGAAGCAGCGTATTGTAACCGTCTCCATTACACCGGTGGATGTGTCGCTTACCGATCTCGCTGCTGATGTAAAAGGACAGCTTGCCAAAATGAATATTCCGTCCGACGTGCAGATTGTTTTGGCTGGTATTTACAAAGATCAGCAAGAGTCGTACCAAAACCTGGGATTACTGGCATTGCTTGTGCTTCTGTTGGTATTTATCGTAATGGCTTCGCAATTCGAGTCGTTTTCCAAGCCGTTTGCCATTATGTTCTCCATCCCATTTGCATTCACCGGAGTTATTCTGGCTCTGTTGCTTACCGGTACCAAACTGAGTGTCGTAGCCTTGTTGGGAGCGGTGCTGCTGATCGGCATCGTAGTGAAGAATGGTATCGTACTCATCGACTTTGTGAACTTGCTGCGCGACCGCGGAATGCCGCTGAACGAAGCGATTGCGGTAGGCGGACGTTCACGATTGCGACCGGTATTGATGACTGCTTCGGCTACCTTCCTCGGCATGGTGCCAATGGCATTGAGCGTGGGCGATGGTGCCGAAACCTGGACTCCGATGGGAATTACCGTAATTGGAGGATTAATTTTCTCTACGGTCATCACCATGATTATCGTGCCGGTGATGTATGCCCTCTTCTCCCGCCGTGGTGAACGCGACAAAGAGAGTCTCGTGCGGAAACAGTTCCATTTTATGGACGAAAACAATCAATAATAAATGATTTGAGGATTTGGGGATGTGGAGATTGAATTTCACATTCACAAATCCTCTTATTCTCAAATAAAAATATAAGATGAAAGCAATATTTATCTCGTTCAATCAGGCTAATACCGAGCGTATTGCCTTTATGCTCGATAAGTTGGGTGTGCGCGGCTTCACCTGGTGGGACAATGTACAAGGTCGAGGTTCCGTCGATGGGGAGCCGAGAAGAGGAACCCATACCTGGCCCGAAATGAACTCTGCCGTATTGACCATCGTTCCCGAAGAACAGGTGCAGCCGCTTTTGAAAGCCATTAAGAAAATTGATGATGTGAACCATGAAATCGGCATCCGGGCATTTGTCTGGAACATAGAAACCACATATTGAAATTCATTTTTTAATCATTAACCTTACAGCGTATGTCTAATTATCGAAAAGGGCTAACTTTTCTGTTAGCATTTACCGTAGCCACGGTAGCGTTATCGGCTCAGGTTTTTCAAAATGCGCAGATAACATTCTCAAAACTTAAAGAACATGTCTGGGTGGGTGAAACATCCGACAATTGTACCATGTACATCATCGAGGGAAGTAAAAAAGCCTTGCTGATTGACACCGGAACGCGATGTGATTCACTGGACAAGATCGTCCGGAAAATCACCTCGAAACCGCTGGAGGTGGTGCTCACCCACGGGCATCACGACCATGTAGGAAATATCGGTTATTTTGGTTCTGTGTTTATGCACAAAGCCGATTTATTTATGGTGCAGGGCTACAAAGGAAAGGTCAATTTTGTGGACGAAGGATATGTGTTCGATCTGGGGGACCGGAAAATTGAAGTATGCCATACTCCGGCTCATACTCCGGGATCCATTATTCTGCTCGACCGTGCCAATGGCGATTGTTACTCGGGCGATGCTTTCGGATCGAATCAGGTGTGGCTTCAACTGCAACCGCTGTCGCCCATCACCGATTACATCAAAGCGTGTAAACGGATGTTGGCGTTTATCGACAACGGCATTCCCCGCATCTACTGTGGACACTATGTTTATTTGAAAAAACCGATTGGCAAAGAGTATATGACCAAGATGCTGACACTGGCCGAAGAGTTGAAAAGTGGCACCGCAAAAGATATTAAACCGTTCCGGTCGGAACTTCCTCTTGCCGGATACCACGGCCCGCTGATTGCCAGCAAAGAGGATATTGCTATCGTGTACGATCCGGCTATACTGAAGTAAAGATCACTGAATGAATCGTATCAAGAAAAGAGGCTATCTCCAATGACCGGAGGTAGCCTCTTTTTCTGCGTAATAGTCGGTCAAAAACAGTGGCTGAGTTCTCAGCCACTGTTTTTGTATTCTTCTATCTTTATTTTGTCCGGTAAAACCGTAAGTTTTGTGGACTAATAAACCAGTCTCCGCATAAGCAGCGATTGATTCATTAAATAACTTATTTCAAACCGGTACGTGTATCCCACCACATCTGCTTACCCCAGAAATAATCACTCTCAGCAGCCGCTTCAGGAGCACAATTAGTTGAGTTTAGATTACGTTCTGTATCAGGATAGCCATAACACATAGGAGGAGTGTTATGTCCAGAATAATAGCTATCAGGTGCAATTACATTGCCTGAAGGATAGCCGCTCATGCGGAACAGAGACCATGCTTCCATACCATTTTTGAATACAGACACCCACCATTGAGTGAACAATTGCTTCTGTGTTCCATCATACAGCCCACTATTGGCTAAGAATGTAGTAGCATCACTGTCAGTTCCACCATTTTCTGTAATCGACAAAGTCACCGCTTTTTCATAAGCTGCCTTTTGCGTCATGCCCACACTCCAACCCTTGCTGGCAGCATAAGCGATAGCAAAATAGGTTTCACAGCTACGCATCCACGGAGAAAATCCGGTAAGCGAACCATCAATTGACATAAAACGTGTTCCAATACCAGAATAGGCAGAAACATTTGCAGCGGCTTCTAAGCCGTTCTGATAGCCTACATAAGGAGTCGTACTATTACCATTTGTGTAGTCCGCAGTTTGTTTTGCATAAACAGATAAACGAGGGTCGTTTGATCCTTTCAATGTTTCAACCATTAACTTGCTAACACCATATTCATTCGGACGGGTTTGATAATAGTCTGCATATGGTTCCGGATATTCATTATCCCATTGAAAAGAGACATTATCAGCATTACTTTGTAGGATAGGATACTTTGTAGTATTGCCCAGAATCTCCTCAAATGTCGATTGAGCATCTGTTGGATCTATGTTGGCAATACGGGCAGCAATACGAAGGCGTAAAGAGTTTCCATATTTCTTCCATGCTGTAATATCTCCATTTAACAAAACATCGCCTTTACCCAAAGCATCACCATTCACATCCAATGCCTCGACAGCAGTTTTTAATCGCTTCAATAAATCTGGATATATAACAGATTGTTTATCGTAAGCCGGTTTTGTAACACCATCTTCCAAT
The DNA here is from genome assembly GCA_017860295.1 of Bacteroidota bacterium. Lineage (GTDB taxonomy): Bacteria > Bacteroidota > Bacteroidia > Bacteroidales > Paludibacteraceae > Microbacter. The sequence goes on from JAFNAS010000020.1 coordinate 27,876, forward strand.
TTTAAGGCATCCGAATAGGGTACATTACCCCAACGGTCACTAATAACCTGAAAAATTTGGCACTGAAAAATCGTAGCTACAGCCCACATATTAGAGCCTTCTGTCGACTTATCTATGATTGCTTGTAAGTTACTGGCTGTTAAATAGCATACATTCCAAGAAGCTGTATTAACCGTTGGACGAAAACTGTAATATCCTTCATCGGTATACATCCATTTTGCAATTTGCCCGGAAAAACCACAAGATTCATTCAAATCAAACCATTCGTCAAACATATTGTCTGTAGAATAACGAAGACAATAAGCGAGAGTGTTAGTTAAGGGCACATCTGTTCCGTTTGGGTTATCCGGATCGGAATTTACTTCATCAAAGCTGCTTGTACAACCGGTCATCACCAGTACTATTGCCATTAGTAGCACCGATATTTTGATTTTATATATTTTCATATCCCTTGTATTTAAGAATTAAAACGTAAGATTAAATTTAATACCAATGCTTCGCGTTGGAGGACAAGAGTTACTTTCAAATCCTACACTTGTATTACCAGATCCCTCACTACTTTCAGGATCAATTTTTGCTTGGTTGTTACCGGACAACCATAAAATGGCCACATTACTACTTACTAATGAAACTTTAGCGTCTTCTACAACCTTAAGGCGTGATATAATTGATTTCGGGAAAGTATAAGTAAGATGAATCTCTCTCAGTTTCAAATAAGATCCATCACATATATCCAACTCTTTATTGGAATAGTATGAATAAAACCATTTTTGCGCACTGATAGTCTTTGTATTTGCACTTCCATCGGCCAATACACAAGTTTTATTGGTCAAAACATTTTTACCAACAACAACACCCGTTTCACGAATATTTCCTGCTGCCGTGTAATCCAAAAGGCCGGTATAAGTAGTAAACATCTGTGTCTCTGAGAAGAAATCGCCACCCTTACGATAGTCAAGTAAGAATCCGAAAGATAAGTTTTTATAAGAGAATTCATTACTCCATCCGGCCAACCAATCAGGAGTAACGTCACCTATCTTTTTACTACTTACCAGAGTCGGAAGTCCATTCGAACCGATAATCACACGACCTTGGGCATCAGTCTTGAATCCAGTACCATAGAGAGAACCCCAAGACTCACCCGCTTTAGCATAATTATATACGCTCCAGTCGGAATTAATGGTATATGTATCCAAACCTGGAGAAAGTTCTATTACTTTGCTCTTATCTTTAGACCAGTTCAGCGTTGTAGTCCAATTGAATCCTTTGGGGTTTTTAATGACATCTGCAGAAAGAGTAAGTTCAAGACCTTTATTACTAACCTTACCGGCATTAATCAATTTATACCGATAACCGGTTGAAGCAGCCACTTCTACAGTCATGATCTGATCACTTGTAGTCTTTGTGTAGTAGGCCATATCCAAGCGAATTCTATTCTTCAGGAATGCAGCTTCAACACCCACTTCCTTCGTATTCACACTCTCCGGTTTCAAGTTAGGGTTATTCAAAGTCTTCGATCTATAATATTGACCCACTCCGTTAATAGTAGCACTTGTTGGTGTAGCTTCAGATGTCGGATTTATATAATTAAGCCCGGTACGATATGACGTAGTTGCATTACCTACCTGTGCAATATTTGCACGAACTTTTAAATAGCTTAAAGCATCACTTTTTAGTGCACTGAATGTTTCTGTGGGAATCCAACTTAAACTTACCGAAGGATAGAAAAATGCATCATTAATTGTTGAGCTCCAATCATTTCGGGCACTTACTTCCAGGTAAGCCTGACTGGCATAGCCTACAGAGGCATTCGCGTAAACCGAATTAGATCGTATATGTGAATTATCCATTGATGTATAAGGTGTTCCAGCAACATTCGCCATGGTATACAATCCTTTGATTGTAAGACCACTTGATGCGGTAGCTCCTTCTGCAGATTGACTCCAGGTCATATCTCTATAGTTTGCACCAGCCAACGCATCTACAGAAAAATCACCAAATTTTTTATCGAAATAGGCAATAAAGTCCGCATTCAATTCATGGCGATCTTCCAAAGTTTGACGGAACCAGCCATTCGGACAGTCTGTGCTGTATAATACTTTCTGGAATGTCTTATCAAAATAGAAATCATAACCGGCTCTACCTTCGAATTTCAACCAATCGGTTGGTTTATAAAAGAGAGAACCTTTTGATATTACACGGTCACGATCATACGCATTCGTGTTATTATACAAATTATAGTAGGGATTAATGTGGAAAGCCTGAATCCAGTTATAGGGGTTTCCGGTTGTAGCATCCGTTTCGGTATAATGAGCCTTCAAATCTTTCATGTCAACCTGACGGCCAAACCACTGCATGATTGATTGCAATGGGTTAGAAGATGAATAACCAGTTGCCATAAGATTATCACTCTGAACCTTGCTATATGTAAGCGAGAAATCGGAACTGAGATACTTGTTAAAATTATATTGTCCGGTTAAAGATATATTATATCTTTTTTGATCGGTATTAGGAACTGTACCTACCTGATCACGATAACCCAGAGATGCACGATAGGAACCTTTTTCGCTTGAATTACTAAAAGCGATGTCATGACTTTGAGATAGTCCTGTCTGAAAAAAATCTTTAATATTGTTGGGATGCGATATCCAGTCAGTGGCCTGACGTACCCCATTCACAATAGGGCTATTGTATTGAGGAATCTTTAAGCCAATATCCAAACGAGGACCCCAGCTTTCATCGTCCCCATCATTAACGCCGTTTCCGGTGCCATCAACATATTTGTATCCCGCATTTGGGTCTGAATCAGCAGGTCCTGTGTATGTGAAATTATGGGTTGCATAATCCTGATAACTGGTTCCAGAAGAAAAATAGCCTGCATTTTTATAGAGATTGTAATAATATTCGGATCCTGAATATCCTTGTCCGTATTTATTCTGATATTTTGGCAAATGGTATACGTTATCTATGGTAAAACTGCCATCGTAGTTGATTTTCATTTTATTACCGGCTGCTTTACCTTTTTTCGTTGTAATTAAGATGACACCATTTCCGGCACGCATTCCATACAATGCGGCAGAACCACCTTTCAATACTGAAATATTTTCAATATCATTGGGGTTAATGTCGTTCAAGCCTGATCCCGTATCCAAAGTACCTTTGCCATCACTACCATACTGACTCCCAGCAGTACCTCCATACTGCTCTCCAGCACTTCCTCCATCCATAGGAACTCCATCAATTACGATCAACGGATCATTGCTATTGAAAGAAGAGTTTCCGCGGATTAAGATACGCTGTGAAGCACCAACCGCTCCTCCTGCCTGTGTAATCTGAACACCAGACACCTTACCTTGCAACGCATTGGCAACATTCAACTGAGAAGTTCTATTTAAGTCATCCGACTTCACATCCTGCACCGCATACCCCAAGGCCTTCTTCTCTTTTGTGATGCCCAAGGCAGTCACAACAACTTCACTCATCTGCTTGCTATCAGATTGAAGTACAATCTTCATGCTAGATTTTGCTTCTTGTTCTACTGTAGTCATCCCAACATAAGAAAAAATTAAAGTTTTCGCATTCGCGGGAAGATTAATAGAATACTTACCATTGGCATCTGTGATCGTACCCGTAGAAGTACCTTTCACCAATACCGTAGCACCAATAACAGGTTGACCGTCATCCGCAGAAATGACAGTACCTGAAACTTTTGTTTGAGCCGATGCCCAACCAATGCCTATTAACAGGCATAGCAATGTAATCGCTTTTCTCATAGGTTTCACTTTTTGTTAAAATTCACTCTTTTTTATTCTTTTTATTCCGAAAAACGCAGCAAAGGTATAATAATGCATTTTTATTTCCAAATTTAAAATTTCATATTGAATATATTTGATGTCAAAAACCATCAAAATGTAATAGTTTACGCATCAATATACATAAAAATAGATATAAAAGAGGCCATTCCGTTTCATTAATGTCAAATCATGAGCCACTAATACTAATTGTATGTGTAAATATCTGTAAATATGCAATTTGTGTGTATAGTTAAAAAATAAACATTCATTACTTTTTCTTTGTATCTCCTCAACTATAAGAACTTATTTAGAATATACTTTTCACGTCAATCAATGCTTATGAATTATGCTTAAATAACATTTATTGTCTGTAAGATTCAAACTCAGAAATATCGTTCATCCAATAAAATAAGGGTTATAAATGCCAACAATTCTCTCTATAATAGAGTTCTTTATCTCGATGGATGAAATTATAACTCGTATAATAGAAGCAAATTATAAAAATTCCAATTCTTATTGTTCAATGACCTTACTTCCATTTTAAAACACTTTCGAAGTGATTACAGCTATTTTTTCTGTACAAACTGACGTCAGCTATCCTGCGATTACACGCATTCTATGTACTACACAAAAAATATTTACAGATTTTAATTCCTCATAAACAGATGATTAAATATTTTGGACTCCATATAAACCAAATAATATACAAGATTAGGAAGGCGGAACGCAAAAAAAATCACATACTCTAGGCATTGTGTACCATAAGTATGTGATTTGTTAATTTTATAAAAATTGAGCGAGAGTAACTATTTCATTCTAAGATAATATTACACAGATTGGTGGTCAAGTTTTAGCTTCTGTATATTATTGGTCAATGAATCAATACATTCTCCACTTTTTTTGCTAGCTCTTCAAATGCGATTGACATTGGAGACAACTCATTTAAAGAAATAGGCGTGCCGGCATCTCCGCTTTCGCAGATGCTCTGAACCAGCGGAATCTCACCCAACAGCGGTACGTTCATCTCTTCAGCCAGGCGTTTGCATCCCTCTTTGCCAAAGATATAGTATTTATTTTGCGGGAGTTCTGCCGGTGTAAACCATGCCATATTTTCGACTACTCCCAAAACGCGTACATTGATTTTGTCGTTGGTAAACATATTGATTCCTTTCCGTACATCGGCAAGAGCTACTTCCTGCGGTGTCCCTACAATAATTACTCCCGATAAATCCACTGTCTGTACCAGCGTTAGGTGAATATCGCCCGTCCCCGGCGGCATGTCGATAAAGAGATAATCGAGTTCTCCCCAAGCTGTATCATTAATTAACTGTTTGAGTGCATTGCCGGCCATCGGACCCCGCCAAACCAACGCATTCGATTGATCGACAAAAAAGCCGATCGACAAAACTTTGACGCCATATTTTACAACGGGTTGAATAACTTCTTTTCCATCAACAGTTTCGACGGTCGGACGATCTTCTTCTACTCCAAACATTTTAGGTATAGAGGGGCCGTAAATGTCAGCATCGAGCAGACCGACGCTAAAACCAAGGTTGGACATAGCGACCGCAAGATTGGCCGCAATGGTAGATTTGCCAACACCTCCTTTCCCGGAATAAACCGCTACAATATGCTTGACTCCCTTCAATGGTTTTTCTTCTACTGATTTGGGAGTCTCTTTAAATTTCACAGAGATATTGCCTACAATATCGACATCAGAACCGATATATGTATGGATAGCTTGTTCACACGCTTTTACAAGTGACTTTGTAAACGGATCGTTTTGCTTATCAAAGATCAACGAAAAAGAAACGTTGTTTCCTTCTATGCGGATATTATCTTCAACCATATTGCTACTTACTATGTCAATTCCGGTGCCCGGATAACGCACGTGAGCAAGCGCTTCAAGAATTAATTTAGGATATAATGTCATGATTGTTGGTATTTTATGTATTTGCTATTTCTAATTATCTAATCTACTGTTGTTTTTCATCAGTCTGTCAGATTTAGTTCACTTCGCTTATTGCGGCCATAACTACGATATGGATCCATTTCGATTTCAATCTCAGGCTCTTTCCATTCAGTTCGAGGCTCAAGGACGAATTTGATATATTTAATGGTAATGCCACGAGCCAACCATTGCTGTTCGTAGTAAGTTTTAATCGACAAAATTTCATCCTCCGGACGCAGGGCATAAATATCGTCACAAATATCTATTACCGGCAACCCATTTTCAGCAATCACAGCTTTGGTATAGGTAAACATAAAATTACTGTCTGATTTGAGATGCAGAATACCTTCCGGTTTCAGAATTCCGGTATAACGACGAAGGAAACCGGTGCCTGTGAGTCGTTTGTTTTTTTTCTTCATCTGAGGATCGGGAAAAGTCAGCCAAATTTCACTCACTTCATTCTCTCCGAAGAAATAGGGTAACATCTCAATGTTGGTACGGACAAAAGCCACATTTTTCATTCCGCTGTTGAACGACTCCTTTGCTCCAGCCCACAAACGCGCTCCTTTGATGTCGACACCAATATAATTTTTGTCGGGAAAACGCCGACCTAAAGCCACAGTATATTCACCTCTTCCACATCCAAGCTCGAGCACAATCGGGTTATCGTTTCCGAAAAATTCGTGCCAACGACTTTTCATTTCGCATAGAGCTCCATCACGAAGCTGCAACGCCGAAATCTGAAATACATGCGAAAGTTGTTCTAACTCTCTAAATTTCTGTAATTTATTTTTTCCCATATATTATACTTACAAAGAGGAACAAAGATACTCAATTTTCGTACCAAATATCTACCGACTGTGGCGTTGCATAGTGTATCGAAGTATCCGCTAAACAGAATTAACCCGGAGCAAGACAATTCTGAGTCCATTTTGGTTGACAAGATAAGAGATTGCGTACTAACAATGAGAGAAATAAGTGTTCGAAGAATGAACAAAAAAATGATTACCTTTGCCGTCGAATTTTTTAGATATTACAATATGCAGAATCCTACTAATAAGGATAACTCTAATCATATCGACCCGGCTACTCACGACAAAAAGCTTTTTATAGAAACCTATGGTTGTCAGATGAATGTGGCCGACAGCGAGGTTGTTGTCTCCATTCTTGAGATGGACGGCTATACGTTGACAGACAGAATAACAGAGGCTGATGCCATCATGGTAAACACCTGTTCGGTAAGAGATAATGCCGAACAGAGAATTTTCTCTCGCTTGGATTATTTCAAATCGCTACGGAAGACAAGGCCGACCCTGATTGTAGGTATTATCGGCTGCATGGCCGAACGCGTTAAAGAAGATTTGCTTAACAATCACAATGTTGACGTAGTAGTAGGACCGGATGCTTATCTTGACATTCCCAACCTCATGGGAGCCGTTGAAAAGGGGGAAAAGGCCATTAATGTAGAACTGTCTACAACAGAAACGTATAAAGATGTGCTGCCGGCTCGTATTGGCAATCCGATTTCCGGATTCATCTCCATCATGCGTGGTTGCAACAACTTTTGTTCGTATTGCATTGTTCCATACACACGGGGACGTGAACGCAGCCGCGATCCGGAAAGTATTCTGAATGAATTACGGGATTTACAAAACAAAGGATACAAAGAGGCAACATTGCTCGGTCAAAACGTAAATTCTTATCATTTTGAAAAAGAAGGGGAAATGGTCGATTTTCCCGCACTGCTCGAGATGGTAGCCAAAGAGGCTCCACAAATGCGGATACGCTTTACCACTTCACATCCGAAGGATATGAGTGATAAAACATTAGAAGTAATAGCTGCTCACAAAAACTTATGCAAAAACATTCATCTACCGGTGCAATCGGGGAGTAACGATGTTTTGAGCCGGATGAACCGGAAATATACTCGTGAGTGGTATCTCGACCGGATTGCGGTCATCAAACGTATTTTACCGGAAGCAAGCATTACTACGGATGTGTTCTGTGGATTTCCTTCGGAAACAGAACAAGATCATGAGCAGACACTTTCGCTAATGAAAGAAGTGGGCTTTGACTCTGCTTTCATGTTTAAATATTCCGAACGTCCAGGCACTTATGCGGCCAAACATCTACCCGATGATATTACGGAAGAGGTGAAAGTAGAACGTTTGCAGCAAATCATCGATTTACAAAACAGGCTTTCGGCCGAGGCCAACAAAAAAGCGATCGGAAAAACATTCGATGTATTGATTGAGGGCTATTCCAAACGGTCGCACGAACATTTTTTTGGCAGAACATCTCAAAACAAGGTTGTTGTGTTTCCCAAAGGCGGACATCGTATCGGTGAATTTGTAGACGTGAGAATCATCGATTCTTCATCGGCAACATTACAAGGAGAATTAATTTGATTGATAAAGTACGACGCAAAAACATATAGTTTCAACATATAACTTTAATACGTTATGAACAAACAACTTTGGTCGAAAGTTTGGCCGCACATGGCTGCTATTCTGTTTTTTATTGTAATTTCGTATGTCTATTTCAGTCCGGTTCTCGACGACAAAGTGGTGGTTGGTCACGACAACCAGACATGGGCAGGGATGTCTAAAGAGACAAATGATTTCAACAGTTCGCACAACGCTCCTACATTGTGGACCAACAGTATGTTCGGAGGAATGCCAACCTACCAAATTGCTATGGCGCCTCCTGCCACAGCCGTAAGCTTTATCTATTCCTTCTTTACCAACTTTCCGCGACCGGTATTCTATTTGATTCTTTACCTGATAGGATTTTATATTCTATTGCTTTCGCTACGGGTAAATCCGTGGTTAAGTGCGGTGGGAGCTATCGGATTTGCTTTTGCATCCTACAATTTTATCATTATAGCCGCCGGACACAGCAGCAAGGCTATTACGCTGGCTTATATGGCGCCGGTGATTGGCAGCGTTGTGATGTCGTACCGGAGCAAACGCTGGCTGGGGGTGATCCTGACTGCTATTTTTCTGGCACTCGGCATCAAATCGGGGCACATTCAGATTGTGTATTACGTAATGATGCTTTTGGGTATTTTCATCGTTTCGGAACTCGTATATGCCATTCTTGAGAAACAGATCAAATCGTTTCTGGTCACTTCGGCCGGACTGCTCGGCGCCACGATTATTGCTATGGGCATCAATGCTACTACCCTGATAACCACCTATGAATATGGCAAATATTCTATGCGGGGACAAAGTTCGGATACAGCTCATAGCTCACAAAAATCGAATGGAGGTCTTGAAAAAGACTATATTACGCAATGGAGTTATGGAATTGGCGAGACCTTTACGCTGTTAATGCCTGATTTTTATGGAGGATCAAGCATGGAAACTCTGGATGAAAACTCAGCAACTGGGCAACGATTGTCAGCGCTGGGAGCCAATGCCACTCAAATAATGAGTACTCAAAAGTGGCCGCTATATTGGGGAAGCCAACCAAGCACATCCGGTCCGGTTTATATTGGAGCTATCATTTGTTTCTTGTTTGTTTTAGGTTTATTTCTGGTTGATGGAAAATATAAGTGGTGGCTATTGGCAGCAACCGTATTGTCCGTTATGCTGGCTTGGGGCAAAAACTTTGGATTACTTACCAACAGTTTTATCGATTATGTCCCGTATTACAATAAGTTCCGTACGGTAGCGATGATACTGATTATTGCCGGATACACGATGCCGATCATGGCAATATTGGCATTGCAGGCTTTGATCAAAAACAATATCGATAAGCAAAAACTGACAAAAAGTTTATACTGGTCGGCTGGTATTACCGGAGGCCTTTGTCTTCTGTTCTGGTTGATTCCTTCGCTGGCAGGCAATTTTGTTTCTCCGGAAGATGCTCAGTTTTCGGGCGATTATGCATTTCTGAAAACCACTTTGCCCCTCGACCGTCAGGCAATACTGAAAGCAGATGCGCTTCGTTCGCTAATCTTCATCTTGTTGTCGGCCGGAGCAATCTGGATCTACACCAAACAAAAACTAAAAGCCGCGCACCTGTATCTGATTTTTGCCGTACTTTTTATCTCCGATATGTATCCGGTCGCCAAACGTTATTTGAACGACGACAATTTCGTATCGAAACAGGCGACGGCTGCCACCAAACCGACGCAGGCAGACAAATTCATACTTCAGGACAAATCGGATTATCGCGTGCTCAATTTGGCGGTAAGTCCATTCAATGATGCGTCTACTTCCTATTTCCATAAAAGCATTGGAGGTTATCATGGTGCCAAATTACGCTCCTATCAAGATTTGATTGATGTTCAACTTATTCCTGATATACAGGCAATTAGCAATATATTTCAACATGCCAAGACATTGACCGATGTTCAGGCTCCACTTGCAAAATTGGGTGTATTGAACATGTTAAATATGAAATACTTGATTTACAATCCCGATGCCATGCCCATTCCAAATCCGTATGCAAATGGTACTCAGTGGTTTGTTCACAAAGTAATTCCGGTTGCGAATAGCAGCGAGGCACTGCGTAAAATAGGACAGATTGATACCAAGCACGAATTTATTGTCGAAAATTCGGTACTGGCATCGCTTCCTGCATCTTTTGGAAAAGATACGACAGCAACCATCTCGCTGAAGAAATATGAACCAAATCATCTGATTTATGCCTACAAATCGGCCAGCGATCAGGTTGCCGTTTTCTCGGAAATTTACTACGACAAGGGCTGGAGTGCCTATGTCAATGGAGTGAAAGCACCTTATTTCAAGACCAATTACCTCCTCAGAGGAATTGCGCTGAAACCAGGGCAATACGATATTGAGTTCAAATTTGAACCGGCCTCCTACTCAACAGGGAATGCCATTTCGTATGCTTCTTCTATCCTCTTGATTCTGATTGTTCTTGGAGGAGGGTTCGTCGCATGGAAAAAGAGAACAAGTGTAGAGCCAAAAGAGAACTAAAAATCGGGGTGTTTTCGGATATAAATCCATTCCGATCATAATTGTTTAATTTTTTGTTCGCCTGTAAGAACAGAAAGCGTTATCTTTGCATCACATTCCGGTTAATGGAATCGATTGTCAAGTTTAAACTATAGAGATCAGATGTCGAATTCAGCAAAATCAGGGAAAAAGAAGTTTTTTAATCTTCACTTTACCGTCACCGTCAGCATTGCCCTTGTGTTGTTCCTTATCGGATTTATAACACTGCTACTGATGGTTGGGAGAGATGTATCGAACTATGTCAAAGAAAATGTTAATATGTCGGTTGTGTTGGAAGATACCATATCGCCAATCGACCATTTTGCTTTGGAAAAGGCAGTGAAAGCTATGCCGGCTACCAAGTCGTACGAATATATCAGTAAGGAGCAGGCGCTAAAAGACCATATCCGCGATTTGGGTGAAGATCCGCAGGAGTTTCTCGGTTACAATCCATTGCTGGCCTCTTACGAAATCAAGCTGAAATCCGACTACGCGAATCCCGATTCCGCAGCCAAAATAGAGGCTCGCTTAAAACAATTTCTGGGAGTAAAACAGGTGATGTATCAGAAAGACATTGTTCATCTGGTAAATAACAACATCCAGAAAACCAGTTTTATCCTGCTGGGAGCCGCCATTATTTTGCTTTTTGTGTCTGTCGTTTTATTAAACAATACCATACGAATTAGCATCTATTCAAAACGATTCCTGATAAACACCATGAGATTAGTGGGAGCCAAAGCGTGGTTCATCCGCCGTCCGTTTATCTGGAAAAGCCTGTTCAACGGGTTGACAGCCGCCGTGCTGGCTTTATTGATGCTGGCCGTGGCAGTGTATTATTTGCAATATGAAATCGGGACGACATTCAATCTTTATCGGGTAGACGTTTTGCTAATTGTCGGCGGATTAGTTGTCTTATTTGCACTGATTATTACCTTTTTTGCCTCATTATTTGCAGTAAATCGCTATATCAGAATGTGCACCGATTCGTATTACTTTGTATAACCGAACTTATAAAATATGACTTTTATGAAAAAGAAAGCAACTTCGGAAGTAAAACCCAATTCGCAGGAACAAAAGAGTTTTGCACTTGGCAAAACCAATTGGCTGTTAATCATCGCTTCATTAGTGTGCATCGTGGTTGGTTTTTTACTGATGACAGGAAGCTCTTCGGGAGAACAATTCAATCCAGATATATTCAGTGTGCGCCGGCTTCATGTTGGTCCGATGATCGCACTTTTCGGCTTTTTGTTTATGATTGTGGCTATTATGTGGCCAAACAAAAAGGGAGAGTGACGGATGAATTTATTGCATGCGATTGTACTTGCCATTGTTGAAGGGTTGACCGAATTTCTTCCCGTATCGTCGACCGGACACATGGCTTTGGTCTCTGCCTTTTTCGGCATTGAAAAGAGTGATTTTACCAAATTATTTATCGAGAATATCCAGTTTGGCACTATTCTTTCGGTGATTGTTCTTTACTGGCGTAAGTTTTTCGATTTCAAAAGACTGCAGTTTTATGCCAAATTGATTGTGGCTTTTATCCCTGCTGCAATTTTTGGCGTTTTGCTAAAAAAACATATTGATGCGCTGATCGGCACTCCGTTGTTTATTGCCATCGTCATGTTTCTGGGGGGTATTGTTTTATTGTTTGTCGACAACTGGTTTCGTAACCCTCAGATTGAATCGGAAGAAAAGGTAACCTATAAAAAAGCCTTTTCCATCGGACTGTTTCAGGTGTTGGCCGTCGTCCTTCCGGGTTTAAGCCGCAGTGCAGCAACCATTATCGGTGGTATGCAACAAAAGCTGACCCGTACGGCAGCTGCCGAGTTTTCGTTTTTCCTGGCGGTGCCCACTCTGGCTGGTGCCTTTGCAAAAAGCCTCTGGGATGCCTACAAAGAGACACCCGAAATTCTCACATCGCACAATATAAGCATATTGGCATTGGGAAATTTTATTGGTTTTATTGTGGCCATTATTGCTATCAAAGCATTTATTTCATTCCTGACCAAGCACGGTTTCCGTCTCTTCGGATATTACCGTATAGTTGTCGGTTTTATAATCATAGCCTGTTTGTTGTGGGGTAAATTCTAACCCTCCGGTTTTTCCGCCCAGTGATTGGGAGAAACAATCAATTGACAGCACACAGCTCACAAGAATGATCCGGTACGTCGGTTCGGTACGCGAACAGACGGTGGATTAATTCATTTATCACTAATATGGATTTTTTAGAAGGCGAAGTTCTTTATTTTAACAAACCTCTTCACTGGACCTCTTTTAGTCTGGTAAACAAAGTCAGATGGCTGATTAGCCGACATCTGAAGGTGAAAAAGATCAAGGTGGGTCATGCCGGCACACTCGATCCGCTTGCTTCGGGTGTTATGATTGTTTGTACTGGCAAAGCCACCAAACGAATCGACTCGTTCCAGTATCAGACCAAAGAGTATATTGCCACTCTTGAACTGGGTGCCACCACTCCGTCGTTCGACCTTGAAAAAGAGGTGGATGCCCGATACCCTATTGAACACATTACCCGCGAAATGGTCGACGAACGATTGAAACAGTTTGTCGGAACCATTCAACAAGTTCCTCCCGTTTTTTCTGCCGTCAAAGTAGAAGGAAAACGAGCATATAATTATGCCCGCGAAGGAGAAGCTGTCGAGCTGAAAGCCAAAACATTAGTTATCGATGAACTGGAGATTCTCGAATTTACGCCGCCTCTGCTTAAAATTCGGGTGGTGTGCAGCAAGGGAACTTATATCAGAGCATTGGCTCGCGATATCGGCCTCGCTCTTGGCAGCGGTGCACATCTGACAGGGCTGGTTCGTACCCGAATCGGAGAGTGTACCCTGGATCGATGCATTACCGTAGAGAAATTTCAGGAACAACTTAATAGTTTATCCTCAAAATCCCCAAATTAAATTCAACAACCATTTTATTACAATATCAATACCACTTTCTTTTTGATTACAGATAATTAACCATTATACTCTTGACTTTGCCTAGTTGAAGGTTGTATTTTTGCAAACACTTTACTAAATAGCTATTTTCCTTTTTAAAAAGGTGGAAGCCCTGATGTATATTGTTGATGATAATCGTGAGATTTTTTTCCATCTAACTAACTCTTTATATGAAACTTTCGCAATTCAAGTACAAACTTCCCGATGAGTTAATTGCCCTTTATCCTACAAAACACCGAGATGAATCCCGCTTGTTAGTACTACACCGCAAAACCGGAGAAATTGAGCATCGCACGTTCAATGATATTCTTGAATACTATAACGATCAGGATGTGTTTGTGTTTAACGACACAAGGGTTTTTCCTGCCCGTCTGTATGGCACAAAAGACAATTCGGAAGCAAAAATTGAAGTGTTTTTATTGCGAGAGTTGAACCATGACCTTCGTATGTGGGACGTGTTGGTTGACCCTGCCCGCAAAATCCGTGTGGGCAACAAACTCTATTTCGGAGAAAACAATTTACTTGTTGCTGAGGTTATCGACAACACAACATCGCGCGGACGTACCGTTCGGTTTCTGTATGACGGAAGCTATGAAGAGTTTCGCAAAACATTATATGAACTGGGAGAAACACCACTTCCCCGGTTTATCAAACGTGACGTGGAACCCGAAGACGAAACCCGTTATCAAACCATCTTCGCCAAAAACGAGGGCGCCGTTGTAGCGCCGACAGCCGGGCTGCATTTTAGCCGCGAGTTGCTGAAACGTCTGGAAATTTTGGGTGTCGATTTTTCATATATCACACTACATGCCGGATTGTGTAACTACCGTGAAATCGATGTGGAAGATCTGACCAAACACAAAGTGGATTCGGAACAGATGCTTGTAACGAACGATGCGGTAAACAGTATCAACCATGCGAAAGAAACCGGTCGTAAAATTTGTGCCGTAGGAACTACCGTAATGAGGGCGCTCGAAACGTGTGCCTGTACAAATGGTACGATAAAACCGTATGAAGGATGGACAAGTAAATTTATCTTTCCACCGTACGATTTCGGAGTAGCCGACAGTTTGATTGCCAATTTCCACTTACCTTATTCACCCTTACTGATGCTTACCTGTGCATTCGGAGGTTATGATCTGGTAATGGATGCATACCAAAAGGCTGTTCAGGAGGGTTATCGCTTTGGTATCTACGGTGATGCCATGCTGATAATCTAACCCGCGTCAGATAAAAAGAATAAAAAGCAAAGAATAAAGACCTCAATCTACTCAAGTCTTTGTTCTTTGCTTTTTTATATTTGTGCTAAAAACAATTTTTCTTTATGATCGATTATACTGCATGGTTGCCAACCACAAAAAAAGAGGTTGAAATGCGAGGCTGGAACGAGTTGGATGTAATACTCTTCTCGGGCGATGCCTACGTAGATCATCCGGCTTTTGGTGCGGCTGTAATTGGCAGGGTGCTGGAGGCCAAAGGGCTAAAGGTTGCCATCGTGCCGCAACCGAACTGGCGGGATGATCTTCGCGATTTCAAAAAGCTGGGTAAACCCCGCCTATTCTTCGGCATATCGGCCGGGTGTATGGATTCGATGGTGAATCATTATACTGCCAACAAACGACTCCGGTCGAACGACGCGTATACTCCCGGAGGTGTTGCGGGCTTCCGTCCCGACTATGCCACCATCGTTTACTCTACGATCCTCAAACAGTTGTTTCCTGAAACACCGGTAGTGATCGGGGGAATCGAAGCTTCCATGCGGCGCTTTTCGCACTACGATTACTGGTCGGACAGCTACAAGCGGAGTATTTTACTCGATAGCAAAGCCGATATACTCGTCTATGGAATGGGAGAAAAATCGATACGGGAGATAGCACAACGCCTCGAAAATAATGCCGATATTTCAACGATTCGCGATATTCCGCAAACGGCATTCGTTGCCAAAGGGAAAGAGGGGCTCGATGAACTTCCCGAGATGCCAACCATCGCTCTTTTGCCGCATGAGGCCTGTCTGAAAGACAAACAAAACTCGGCAAAGAACTTTAAAATAATAGAGGAGGAGTCGAATAAGATTATCGCCTCCCGGTTGACCCAAAAAGAGGGCAACCGCACAGTGGTGGTCAATCCGCCTTATGCCTCCTGGACCCAGAATGAGGTCGATTCGGCTTTTGAGTTGCCCTACACACGGCTTCCACATCCGAAATACAAGGACAAACCCATCCCGGCATTTGAGATGATCCGTTTTTCGGTTAATACCCACCGCGGATGCTTTGGCGGATGTGCGTTTTGCACCATCTCCATGCATCAGGGCAAACAGGTGATTTCTAGGTCAGAAGAGTCGATTCTCAACGAAGTGAAGCTGATCGGCAAAATGCCCGACTTCAAAGGCTACCTGTCCGATTTGGGCGGGCCGTCGGCCAACATGTTCGGTCTGAAAGGAATTGATGAAGAGCAGTGCTTGAAGTGCAAGCGGCCCTCCTGCATCTATCCTGCCGTTTGCCGCAACCTGAACGTCGACCATTCGCGCATGTTGAAACTGTACAAAAAGGTTGATTCGCTGCCTTTCATCAAAAAGAGTTTTATCGGAAGCGGAGTCCGTTACGATCTGTTGCTGCACCGGACAGGCAATGGCGACACAGACAAATCACTTGTCGCCTATACCCGCGAACTGATTGCCCATCACGTTTCGGGCCGGTTGAAGGTGGCACCCGAACACACCTCGGACGCGGTATTGAAGTTTATGCGTAAACCGTCGTTCAACCTGTTCAAGGAATTTTACCGACAGTTTGAAAAGATAAACCGGGAGGAAGGGTTGAACCAACAGTTAATTCCCTATTTTATTTCGAGCCATCCCGGTTGCTCTACCGAAAGCATGGCGGAACTGGCCATTGAAACGAAGTCGTTGAACTTCAAATTGGAACAGGTCCAGGATTTTACCCCGACGCCCATGACGTTGGCTACCGAAATTTACTATACCGGTATTAATCCGCACACCGGAGAGACTGTATTTACTCCTAAATCGGCAGACGAAAAGAAAGCGCAACAGCAATTCTTTTTCTGGTACAAACCTGAATTTCGGCAAACTATACTGAAAGAGTTAAGGGCGCTAAACCGACCGGATTTGATAGATAAACTGTTGGGACACAAGGATGCATTTCCCAGTAAACATTTCGGGAGTCGTACCGAAAAAACACCGGGCAAGCGGAAACGTTAATAAGGCATTTCGGTTTAAAGTTTTTCACCGGGCATTGATACGATTTGCTTGAAAAAGCGTATCTTTGCACGAAATTTTGCTTTCAATTTACAACAAAGCCCATTTTCAATTCTTCATTTTGTAAGAAAAATCGGAATTAATTGATATGTCGGTCATCGGTAAATATCCTTTTCAGCTAAGTCCGCAGGATTGCGATTTCAGGGAACAGGTATCTTTACCTGCATTGGGAGATTTGATTTTGCAGGCTGCCGGGAAATCGGCTGATGAGAAGGGCTTCGGAATGCAAAAGTTAAACACGGAAAACCGCACTTGGGTG
Organism: Bacteroidota bacterium; assembly: GCA_017860295.1. Lineage (GTDB taxonomy): Bacteria > Bacteroidota > Bacteroidia > Bacteroidales > Paludibacteraceae > Microbacter. The sequence continues at coordinate 45,075 of JAFNAS010000020.1, forward strand.
GTCTCCCGGATGGCCATCGAAATGGATCGTTTTCCCAAATGGAAAGAGTGGATTAACATAGAAACCTGGGTAGAGGAGGTTGGCAGGGCAGCAACAACTCGAAATTTCCGTATCACGGACAATAACGGAACGGTGATCGGAGGAGCGTCCACACTCTGGGCAATGATTGATGTTACTACCCGGAGAGCAATTGACCTTCAGACTGTTGAAGGACTAAGCAAGGCGGCCTCGGGAGTGCCTTCCATTATAGAAAAACCTAGGCACCTGCCATCGGTAGAAGAGAATATGCTGAAAAATCATGAGGTCAGTTACAGCGATATCGACTTTAACCGGCACGCAAACAGCATGAAGTATGTGGAATGGATGCTTGACTGCTTTTCACTCGATTGGCATCAGAAGCATGCCATTAAACGATGTGAACTGAATTTTCTTCATGAAGTGTTTTATGGTGATAAAGTAGCAATTTTTCACAAGCATCAGGAGGAACTCTCATTGTTCGAGATCAAAAGAACCGATGACAACGGGATATGCCGGATGAAACTGGAGTGGCAATAACCATCTTATTGAGATAAGAACCATAATTTCAATTAAATATAAATAAAATGGCAGTAATGAATTTTGGCGGGGTTGACGAAAACGTTATGACCCGCGATGAATTTCCTTTGAAAAAAGCGAAAGAGGTATTGAAAGACGAAGTAATCGCCATCATCGGTTATGGAGTACAAGGCCCTGGACAAGGTCTGAACTTGCGCGACAATGGTTTTAAAGTAATCGTCGGACAACGCAAAGAATCAAAGACATGGGACAAAGCCATCGCCGACGGTTGGGTACCGGGCGAAACACTATTCGAAATAGAAGAAGCTTGCAAACGTGCAACCATTATCCAATATTTATTGTCAGATGCAGCACAAATTGCTGTTTGGCCTCGCATCAAACCTTACCTGACAGCAGGTAAAGCGCTCTATTTCTCACACGGCTTCGGGATCACCTACAAAGAACGCACAGGAATTATTCCTCCGGCTGATGTCGACGTTATCTTGGTTGCACCGAAAGGCTCGGGTACATCTCTTCGTCGCATGTTTCTTCAGGGACGTGGATTGAACTCTTCTTACGCTGTTTTCCAGGATGCTACCGGCAAAGCAAAAGACCGTGTCATCGCACTGGGTATCGGTGTTGGGTCAGGTTACCTGTTCGAAACCACATTCAAACGCGAAGTTTATTCTGATCTTACGGGCGAACGTGGAACTTTGATGGGTGCTATTCAGGGCCTTCTGTTGGCTCAATACGAAACACTTCGCGAAAACGGACACACTCCGTCCGAAGCTTTCAACGAAACTGTTGAAGAATTGACACAATCGTTGATGCCTCTCTTTGCCGAAAACGGTATGGACTGGATGTATGCCAACTGTTCGACCACCGCTCAACGTGGTGCTTTAGACTGGATGGGGCCTTTTCACGATGCTACGAAACCCGTATTCCAGAAATTGTATTCTGAAGTTGCCTGTGGTAACGAAGCACAACGTTCGATCGATACCAACTCGAAGGTTGACTACCGCGAAAAACTCAACGAAGAGTTGAAAGCACTTCGCGAAAGCGAAATGTGGCGTGCCGGTGCAGTTGTTCGCAAGCTCCGTCCGGAAAATAATTAATAGCATATTATCGGATAATTCAAACCGACTCTGATCGTTACGACAGAGCCGGTTTGTTTTTTTACGATGGATGACGAGATTTTATATTTTTTGTATCTTTGTGCCTGTTTTCTAACCAAGATAGCTTATGTCAATCACCATAAAAGAGGTAACCAGTAAGAGCGAACTGAAAAAGTTTGTGATGTTCGGAATCAAGATGTATTCGGGTCATCCTTATGCAGCACCTCCTTTATTGATGGACGACATGACGGTACTATCGAAAGAGAAGAACCCGTCGTTTGACGTATGTGATGCGGCCTATTTCATGGCTTTCCGTGATGGACAGATGGTCGGTCGTGTGGCGGCCATCATCAACCACAACGCCAACGAAAAATGGCAGTATAAACATGCCCGTTTCGGTTGGCTCGATATGATCGACGACATTGAAGTAACAAGAGCCCTGCTCTCGACTGCCGAAAAATGGGCATTGGATCGGGGTATGGATGTTATTCAGGGTCCTGCCGGTTTTACCGATTTCGACCGGGAAGGAATGCTTGTTTGGGGATTCGACAAGATGGGAACGATGGCCACCAACTACAATTTTCCCTACTACCCAGAACACATGGAAGCGCTTGGATTTGCAAAGGATGTAGATTGGAAGGAGTATAATATAACGATACCTTCGGTCTTCCCCGAAAAATATTTTCGTATAGGCGAGATTGTAAAAGCAAAGCATAAATTAACTGTAGCCCACTTTACCTCAACCAAAGAGATGGCAAGCAAATATGGGGTTAAAATATTTGACTTGTTAAATATTTGCTATAAAGATTTGTACGGCTTTTCCACCCTCTCGAAAGCCCAAATGAATTTCTATATCAAATTTTACCTCACCTTTGCCCGACTCGATTTGATTAGTGTTATCCTTAATGAACTGGACGAGGTAGTTGCGGTGGGAATATCGATGCCGAGCATGACCAAAGCGCTTCAGAAGATTAAGGGTAAGATATTCCCGTTCGGATGGATTCACCTGCTGAAAGCCCTGAAGGGAAAATCAGACGTCATCGACCTCTATTTGATGGCTGTCCGTCCCGATTATCAGGTAAAAGGGGCCAGCGCTCTTCTTTTCACCGAACTGATGCCCCAATATGCTCAGATGGGTTTCAAATATGCCGAAACGAATCCCGAACTGGAAGATAACCATAAAGTATCCACACTTTGGGATAATTTTGAAACCGTTCATGTCAAAACACGCCGTGCATATTCTAAGAAACTAAAATAGAAGATTTTCCTTTGCTGTCCTCTCTTATGAAAAAATGGAAAGGACGTTAGTGCCGATTGCTATTTTCGATAAATAATTGTAAGTTTGTAGCCTCTTTTTGTTTCAAAAGATAAGTTCAGAACGCCTTTTTTGTAATTATCTTTTCTTTTTGTTAATCCTTAAACTACAAACACATATCGGCAATGATTTGGAATGAACATGCAGAATGCATGGATCGAGAGCAACTGCTCCGACTGCAAAACGAGCGCTTGCGCAATATGGTAAGCCGCCTTTACTATAACGTCCCCTTCTATCGTAAAAAGTTTCAGGAAGCAGGCATTAACCCCGGCGACATCACCGGCATAGATCAACTGAAAGACCTTCCGACAACAAAAAAACAAGACCTTCGCGATAACTATCCCTTCGGATTGTTTGCCGTACCCCAAAGCGAAATTGTACGGCTCCATGCCTCCAGCGGAACCACAGGGAAGCCCACTGTGGGCGGATATACCCGTGCCGATTTGCGCACCTGGTCGGAAGTGGTGGCTCGTAGCCTTTATGCTGCCGGTGTCGATAAAAATGATATTGTTCATGTTTCGTACGGTTACGGTTTATTTACCGGAGGTCTGGGGATCCATCAGGGCGCCCAGAAAATCGGAGCCACCGTTATTCCTGCATCGGGCGGAAATACCAAGAAACAGATCCAGATCATGCACGACTTCGGTTCTACCGTTTTAGCCTGTACCCCTTCGTACGCGCTCTATCTGGCCGATACCATGAAAGAGATGGGCATGGATCCCTCCGAATTGAAACTGCGTCGGGGCATCTTTGGAGCCGAGCCTTGGACCGAAGAGATGCGAAAAGAGATCGAAGCCAAACTTCATCTTAAAGCGATGGACATTTACGGACTGACGGAAGTGATGGGTCCGGGTGTTGCCATGGAGTGCGAGCACCAGCAGGGTTTGCACATATTCGAAGATCATTTTATACCCGAAATAGTAGATCCGGTAACACTGCAACCGGTTCCCTACGGACAAGTGGGAGAATTGGTTTTCAGTGCTGTTACCAAAGAAGGGATGCCCTTGCTTCGTTACCGTACCCGCGACCTGACTACCATGACGATTGAAAAATGTACCTGTGGTCGTACACTGGCTCGTTTGACCAAATTCCTCGGACGTTCGGACGATATGTTGATTATTCGCGGAGTGAACGTCTTCCCGTCTCAAATTGAATCGGTATTGCTCGAAATGAGCGAGACAGAACCGCACTACCAGCTGATTGTCGACAGAATAAACAACTTAGACATCCTCGAAATTTGTGTAGAAGTCAACGAAGCCTTCTTCTCCGACGAAATTCGGCAGATGGAAGGTCTTGCCAAGAAAATCAAAGCCAACATCGAGAGTGTTCTCGGAATCAGTGCCAAAATAAAGCTGGTAGAACCCAAAACCATCGAACGTTCCGAAGGAAAAGCAAAACGTGTAATTGACAGACGCAAACTGATCGATTGATTTGTATATTTGCCTTACTATACCAATAAAACAAACATTAGCATGTTACTGAAACAACTTTCTGTTTTTCTGGAAAACAGGCCCGGCCGTATTACTCAGGTAACTAAAGTTCTGGACGAGATCGGAGTAAACATTTCCGCATTCAGCATCGCCGACACCTCCGATTTCGGCATTCTGCGAATGATTGTCGACAACATTGACGCTGCATTGCAGGCGCTCAAAGCACAAGGATTCTCGGTACGTACCACGCAGGTAGTAGGGCTGGTTGTGCCGCATCAACCGGGGGGTATGCATCAGGCACTCGAACATGTGGATAAAGCCGGCATTGAAATAGAATACATGTATGCGTTTGCGTATAATTCGAAGGCAGCTGTCATTATCAAAGCCGACGACACGCTAAAATTGGTAAATGTATTGACCGAATCGGGATATCACGTTCTACAGGAAGGTGAACTGATGCACGAATAAACGGCTTTTCGGCATGACATTCAACGCACTTGTATTTTTACAGTGGGTGGGGTCGTTGTCGTTTTGTAGATATGAAAAAGTATCGTATCTTTGCAGCGCTTTATAAAAGCATAAGTGTGATGGGAAATTTAGCAATTAAAAGCTTGTATCTCAACTGCTTTAATTTTGAGTAACACAAAACATTTAACAATGAAAACATTTGAATTGAGCGGAACTCTCCGCGCCGATTTGGGCAAAAAAGCTACCAACGCAGTAAGAAACTCCGGTAACATTCCTTGTGTATTGTACGGAGGAGAACAAAACATCAATTTTCAGGTAACAACCGGTAATGTTCGCAAACTGATCTATACTCCTGAAATTTTTGTTGTTAACCTGACTATCGACGGTAAGCAAACAAAAGCAATCCTCAAAGATTTGCAAATTCATCCTGTAAGTGATAAAGTTTTGCATATCGATTTCCTCGAAGTATTTGATAATAAACCGGTTCAAATTAACGTTCCCGTTCGTCTCGAAGGATTGGCAGAAGGGGTAAAAGCCGGTGGTAAACTGCAACAGAACACCCGCTCGCTGAAAGTAAAAGCTTTGATCAACGATGTGCCAGAGCAATTGAAAGTAAATGTTGAAAAACTGGGCATGGGTAAAACCATTCAGGTTGGCGAACTTTCATTTCCGAACCTCGAACTTCTGACTACAAAATCGGCCATTGTTGCTACTGTTAAGGCAACCCGTGCCGTTAAAGCTAAGTAATCGGACTGTTCGGATAATTTCTTTTTTTGAACATGAAGTACCTCATTGCAGGACTTGGAAATATTGGGGCAGAGTATCGAAATACTCGCCACAACATAGGATTCAACGTATTGGACGCCTTAGCAGGGGCGTCCAATGTTGTTTTTGAAGACATACGTTACGGAGCCGTGGGAGAGCTGTCTCTCAAAGGGCAAAAGCTGATACTGCTGAAACCATCCACTTACATGAATTTAAGTGGTAATGCTGTCCGTTACTGGATGACGAAAGAGAACATACCTCTCGAAAACGTGTTGGTGGTCGTCGACGACCTAGCGCTTCCGTTTGGCATTCTTCGACTGAAGCAGAAAGGAAGCGATGCCGGCCACAACGGACTGAAAAACATTCAGGAAATGGTGGGTACGAATGCCTATTCTCGCTTGCGTTTCGGCATCGGTAACGACTTTCCCAAAGGCAGGCAAATCGACTTTGTGCTGGGCCAATGGTCGGATGAAGAGATGGTTGCCTTACAACCTCGTATCGAAATAGCCTGCGACATTATTAAAAGTTTTTGCCTGGCAGGTGTTCAAAACACAATGAATCAATACAACAACAAATAGCCGATGAGCCGCGTGCAAATGGAAGATGCAGACTATATGCGCCGCTGTTTTCAGCTTGCCGCCAACGGACTGGGAACCGTCGCTCCCAACCCGATGGTAGGGGCTGTAATCGTATGTGACGGCGAGGTTATCGGCGAGGGGTATCACCGTAAATACGGAGAGGCTCATGCCGAAGTGAATGCCATAGCAAGCGTTACCGACGAAACCAAGCTATGCCGTTCGACGATGTATGTCAATCTGGAACCCTGTTCTCATTACGGCAAAACGCCGCCCTGCTCCGATCTTATCATCAGTAAAAAGATTCCGCACGTAGTCATTGCCAACGTCGATCCGAACCCGAAAGTGGCCGGACGAGGCATCCAAAAGATGCGAAAGGCCGGAATTGAGGTTATCACCGGCATACTGGAAGAGGAAGGCAGCTGGCTCAACCGTAGATTTTTCACCTTTCAGACGCAGCACCGCCCGTATGTGCTGTTGAAATGGGCGCAAAGTGCCGACGGTTTTCTCGATCGTCCCCGTGAAAACAATTGTGAGGTACCCCCGGTTCAGATTTCGAGCGAATTTACCAAATTGCTCGTTCATAAGGTACGTACCGAAGAATCGGCCATCATGGTAGGCACCAACACAGCCATTAAAGACAATCCGAAACTCACGGCTCGCCGCTGGGTGGGAAACAATCCGGTGCGTGTGGTGGTCGATCGCCAGCTACGGATTCCGGCACACTACCACCTGCTCGACCAAACTATTCCAACTATCGTATATACGGAACAAAATTCGTCGCACAAGAGCAATCTGCACTACATTCATATTAACTTTGTCGAAAACCCGATCGGGCAAATTATGGACGATCTGTACAAACGGAATATTCTTTCGATCATTGTCGAAGGAGGCCAGCTGTTGCTGGATGCGTTTATCAAAGCCGGCGTTTGGGACGAAGCTCGCATCGAAACGGCTCCGCTCTGGCTGGGCGACGGCGTGAAAGCTCCTCAACTTGACGGCAGCGTGACAATGACCGAAAAACAGGACGAAATTCAGATTCTGACCATCATACCCAACAATAAACAGAACTGGTAATGAACGAAAATCCCTCTTTTCACTTTCCTTCGATTGATGGCGAATCGGCGATAGAGCTGCTAATGGCCATGATAGAGATTCCCTCCTTTAGCCGGGAAGAGAATACTGTAGCCGATTATCTCGAACGTTGGATCGAAAGTTGCGGATATGCCGTGAACCGAACTGGGAATAATGTGTGGATGCTTTCGCCGGGATATACTCCCGACAAACCCACTATTCTGCTCAACTCCCACATCGACACTGTAAAACCCAATGCCGGATGGCAACGCGACCCGTTCAAGGCAATACTTGAAGAGGATCGACTTTACGGATTGGGAAGCAACGATGCAGGAGCCAGCGTGGTGAGCCTGCTACACGCCTATTTTGCCCTGACAAGCAAAGAGCAGCCCTACAACTTGATTTTTGCGGCAACGGCCGAAGAGGAAATCTCCGGGATGAATGGTATTGCCTCCCTGCTGCCATTGCTGCCCCCGGTCGACTTTGCCGTAGTGGGGGAACCTACCGGGATGGATGTTGCCGTGGCCGAAAAGGGGTTGATGGTGCTCGACTGCGTAGCTTACGGACAATCCGGCCACGCAGCCCACAACACCGGCGTCAATGCCATCTATCAGGCGTTGCCCGATATCGAATGGTTTCGTACCCATCAATTCGAAAAAATATCGGACTGGCTTGGGAGCGTAAAAATGTCGGTTACATTAATTAATGCAGGCACGCAACACAATGTCATCCCCGACCGCTGCTCTTTTGTGGTAGACATTCGCAGCAACGATTGTTACTCCAACCTCGAGTTGCTTGATGAAATCAAAGCGTCGGTTGCCTGTGAGGTCACTCCCCGCTCCATCCGACTGAGCTCATCGCATATTCCGTTGATCCATCCGGCTGTTGAAAAGGCTATTCAAATGGGGAGAAAGAGTTTCGGGTCACCCACTTTATCGGATATGGCTGTTATTCCGTTCCCAGCCATTAAAATGGGACCGGGGAACACGACACGGTCGCATAAAGCGGATGAATTTATTCAGAAACAAGAAATTATAGAGGCTATCGCACTGTATATTGATATTTTTTCGGGATTGCAACTATAAAACAAGAACAAATGGTTTTAAATTAAATTAGTCAAACGCTGCTATCAAAATAACAGATGTTTAGAAAATACCGGCAGATGCATGTCATATATTTGCAGCGTATAAATTAATATTCACAAAACACACTCGTATGAAAAAAATTGCAAGTATTATGATGGCTATGGCCTTCCTGTTTTCTGTATCGGCAATGGCGCAGGCTCCCGCTACAGCTAAAAAAGAAGTAAAGAAAGAGTGCTCCAAAACATGCAAAAAGGACGATAAAGCCTGCTGCAAGAAAGGCGAAAGCGACAAGGCTTGTTGTAAAAAAGGAGATAAAACTCCGGCAAAAAAATAATAATGTAAAAGGGAGTTGAAATTCGGTTTTCAATTCCCTTTTTCTTCTTCACCTCCGCATCTCAAGCCATCTCCAGATTGAAATAGGGCTCCGAATTGTCCTGCACTTCGAAGTTATCGACAGGCTTCACCATGGCGAAAAGATCACCTTCTGCGGCCGAAACAAAATATTGTACCGAGATGACTTTGAAGTGCCTGCATAACAGTGGGGTGAGCCATGGCAGGAGATTCTCTTCCACGCTGGTTTCCCTAACAATCAATTCTCCTTTTCTCTTTTCGTATAGCAGGTAATCTTTCCGTCCGTTGTTCCACTGCAGACCGAAGTATCCACCTCCCTGTTGCTGTAGCATGGCAATAGTGAAGGCAATGTGCTTCTGGCTCCACCGAACCTGATAATGGCTCTTAAATTGCCTGTTTCGTATATAGACGACTTGTCTCAGCGAAAGTTTGCAGGTCTTCACTATTTCCATCTCTTCGTCGTAAACTACCGGAGTCATTTTCTCTTTTACGGAATAAGAAAAGGGGACAAATCCAAGACGACCGTAATATGTTGACAGATGTTCGTTGGCCGGAACCAACAGTAGCCCCCAGGCATCCTGTTGTTTGGCAAATGCATGACTTATCTGCAACAATTGATCCATAATGCCCAACTGCCGGTATTCGGGGAGTGTGCCGCAGGCATAGACGTAGTAAAGCAGTCGAAGAGAGTCTTCGTCCATCATTTTTGCAGGACACAAAAAAAGCATGGAGGCAATCCGCTCGTCACGGATTGCAACCATGCAGGTAGTATTTGGAAAATATTCGGTAAAGAAAAGATCCAGAAAAGCATCCGTGTCACCAAAACAGACCTTGAAAAGTTGTTTCAATTGCGGAATATCCTGCTCTGAGGCTTCTCTAATCATGTTTAGTGTGTGGCTAACTTAAAGAACCGGTTCCAACGGATTTTTCCCAGAAAGGTCTTATCCTTGTCGAGCGACAACCATACGAATAACGGTTGACCTACGATATGGTCTTCGGGCACAAATCCCCAGTAACGTGAATCGGCTGACTTGTGGCGATTGTCGCCCATCATCCAGTAATAATCCATCTTGAAAGTATATGTCTTTGCCTGCTTCCCGTTGATATAAATCACTCCATCAATCACCTGAAGTTTGTTGTGCTCATAGGCCTCAATGATGCGCTGATAGGCCAGAAGGTTGTCTGGCGTTAAAGCCACGGTAGCTCCTTTTTTTGGTATCCACAGCGGACCGTAATTGTCGCGTGTCCAGCCTTTGGTATTGCCCAACGGGAAGACATCGCCACCCATAATCGAGGGTTCTGTAAGAATCGAACGAATATTTCGGTATTTTTTCAGAAGCAAATATTTCTCATGTGTCAGCGGCAAGCAATATACAGGGTCGATTTTACCATTCGAAGCAAGTCTATATCCCAGCTGACGCAGGGCATCGTCTCCGTAGGCCTGATTGAGCAACAGCCGGTCTTCGTTGCTGATTCCCAACTCTTCAAATTGTTCGTCGGAGAGCAGACTACCGTCGGTTTGAATCCAGTAGTTGTACTGAACGCCGGGGTGGTCATACACAATTTTACCGTCGATATAGACCTGGTTGTTAACAATCTTCAATGTTTCGCCGGGGAGACCTACACAGCGTTTTACATAGTTTTCGCGTTTGTCTACCGGTCGGAACATCATCTTTCCGTAGTACGATTCTTTTGCCTTCACAATATCGCGGCCGAAGCGATAACACATTTCCGGAGTAGGTTTCGTTTCGGGAGCTTGTTGCTTTAGAAAGGCCAAACCCTCCGAATAGCAGTTGGTATAATAGTCAGGATTTTGTTGCAAGATGGTGATGGTATCACCTGCCGGAAAGTTAAACACCACAATATCGCCTCGTTTCACATGCCCCGTTCCCAGTAGTCGTTTGTAGTCCAGTTGCGGATGTTCCAAATACGATTTACAGTTGAAGATCGGTAAGGTGTTTTGTACCAACGGGAACGAAAATGGTGTGTTGGGAACACGGGGGCCGTAAGCTACTTTCGACACAAACAAAAAATCACCCACCATCAATGATTTTTCGAGCGAAGAGCTGGGAATCTGATAGTTCTGGAAAAAGAAGAGGTTGATGATATAAACGGCCACCAGGGCAAACACGATGGCATCCACCCAGCTCATTACGGCTCTGACCGTCGGGTTCTTACTTTCGCGCCACCAGGTCCAGGGTATTTTTTTTGTAATATAAACATCGAAGATGAAGGGGAGCAGCAGTAAAATCGGCCACCAGCCGATCCAGATTGTAAACAGGATGCAGATTAGCGCTGCAACACCGAATTTAATCCATTGTTTAAGGGATTGTTCCATGCTAAGAGTATTATGTTTATTTTAGATTGTTCGACGATTGTAAATCGGAACAAGTTGCAAAAGTACAAAACAAAGAGGATGTTACAAGCAATTTTTAATCAACGCACTCTTAACATTTCTCAAAAATAACGGATTCCGCTCTATTCACGCAAATGGGAGTCGATGAAAATGGTTACCGGCCCGTTGTTGAGCAGTTCTACCTGCATGTCGGCGCCAAAGATGCCGGTTTGTACCGCTTTGCCCAAAAGCGAACTTACATTCCTGCAAAATTGTTCGTACATCGGAATGGCAAAATCGTGTTTGGAGGCCCGGATATAGGAGGGACGATTGCCTTTTTTGGTGGAGGCCATCAACGTGAACTGACTTACAATCAAAATGTTTCCATTTACATCCGCCACCGAGCGATTCATCACGCCATTTTCGTCGTCGAAAATACGCAGGTTGACCAGCTTTCCGGCCAGCCACTGACTGTCGTCTTCCGTGTCGCTATCTTCGATGCCCACCAAAACCAACAATCCTTCTTCAATCTCTCCTGTAATTTTTCCTTCAACGGCCACCGATGCGCGTTTCACTCTCTGAATAACAAGTCTCATTTTTTTATTGTAGTAATTTATTTTCGGTTTAACCCTCCTGGGCCGCCATCTGTTTCAGGGCAACGACATTGACAACGGTAATTTTTTTCTTTTCGACATGAATAATGCCATCGCTCACCATTTCGCCGATGGCACGGGCCAGAGCCGGGCGCGTCACTCCGAAACGATCGGCAAGCGCTTGCTGGCTCTCCTCCATCGGAAATTCGATGCCGGGAACGGAGGCCAGTTTCTCGACAAAATAGGAGGCCAGTTTCTTTTTCATCGTCCCGAATTGCAGGAAGCGTATCTTTTGGGTGAGGAATTGGGTTTGGTCGGAAATCATCCGCAAAAAGTTGTTCAGCACCACAATGTATTGTTGCAGCAATTTACTGAAACTCTCCCGCCCGATCACCAGCAGCGTGAGATCGGTAGTGGCCGTAATATCGACCGGAAATTCGTTGCGGGCGGCATAGATAAAGGCCGGAGCCAGAATATCGGGCACCGTAAGTGTGGCAATCGTTACCAACTTACCGGCCGGATCGGTCATGTTGCTGCGGACGGTTCCCTCCAGAATCATCATCAGCGAACGGCACGGGTCACCCTGCAAAGCCACCAAATCGCCTTTGGCATAATGCAACTCTTTGTAGTGACCGTCCAGAATCTCTGTCAGATCCTCTTTGCTTAAGCCTTTAAACAGTGGATTCTCCTGAACGATTGCGGCTATATCCTTCATAATTTCCGGGTTGGATGAGTGACAAAAATACGCTTTTTTATGCTCATGTAAACCATTTAGTCGTTTAAAATTCGGAGTTGTAATATAGGTTACAATTTTTGCCTTTTGCCCTGCCATACCTTTGTCGTACAAAATGAACAACAGCATTCAATCGTCAATTGTAAATATTCAAATTATAAATCATTCAATTATGTCAATGTTTTGTTATCAATGTCAGGAAGCCGCAGGCGGCAAGGGATGTACACTGAAAGGTGTATGTGGAAAAGACGATCAACTCGCCGGTTTGATGGACGTGCTGATTTACGTCACCAAAGGAATCGCCGTTATCAACAGCGAAATGAAAAACTGTTCGGCCGATACCGCCAAAGCCGATCGCTTTATCCTTGACGCTTTGTTCTCGACCATCACCAATGCCAATTTCGACAAAGAGGCGATTAAAGAACGCATCACCAAAGGGCTGCAATTGAGAGACGAACTGTTGAAAGAGACCGAGATCTGTCCGGTCGATTTCGACGAATATCCGCAGGTAAGCGTTCAACTTACTCCCGATCAATACGAATCTTTTGCCCCTTCGGTAGGAGTACTCAAAGAGGAGAACGAAGATATCCGTTCGCTGAAAGAGCTGGTGATGTATGGGCTGAAAGGACTTGCGGCTTATGCTCATCATGCCCTCAACCTCGGTAGCGAAGACGAATCGATCTATACCTTTATGTCGAATGCGTTGGCTCAGATTTCAAGAACCGACAACGGTGTCGATGCGTTGGTTGCGCTTACCCTGCAAACCGGTGAATACGGTGTAAAAGGAATGGCACTGCTCGATGCGGCCAACACTTCGCACTACGGCAACCCCGAAATTACCAAAGTAAATATTGGGGTAGGTACTAACCCGGGAATCCTCATCAGCGGTCACGACCTGAAAGATATCGAAGAGCTGCTGGCTCAGACCGACGGCACCGGCGTGGATGTGTACACTCACAGCGAAATGCTTCCGGCTCACTATTACCCTGCTTTCAAGAAATACAAACACTTTGTGGGCAACTACGGTAACGCCTGGTGGAAACAGAAAGACGAGTTCGAAACCTTCAACGGTCCGGTAATCTTTACCACCAACTGTATTGTTCCTCCTTCGTCGAAAGCGACCTACAGCGATCGCATCTACACGACCGGTTCGGCCGGACTGCCGGGGGCAACGCATATTGCCGACCGTGAAGAAGGCGGACAAAAAGATTTCTCGGTCATCATCGAACATGCTAAAAAGTGCGCTCCTCCGCAGGAGATAGAAAAAGGTGAAATCGTGGGTGGATTTGCACACAACCAGGTGATGGCGTTGGCCGACAAAGTGGTGGATGCCGTAAAGACGGGTGCTATCAAAAAGTTTGTGGTGATGGCCGGTTGCGACGGACGTATGTCGGCTCGCGGGTACTACAGCGACTTTGCAAAGGAACTTCCGAACGATACCGTTATCCTGACTGCCGGTTGTGCCAAATACCGTTACAACAAACTGCAACTGGGCGACATCGGTGGTATTCCCCGCATACTCGATGCCGGGCAGTGTAACGACAGTTACTCGCTGACTGTTATCGCTCTGAAACTGAAAGAGGTGTTCGGACTGGAAGATATCAACGAATTGCCGATCGTCTACAACATTGCCTGGTACGAACAGAAAGCGGTGATCGTGCTGCTGGCTTTGCTCTATCTCGGAGTAAAAAACATCGGTCTCGGCCCCACCTTACCGGCATTCCTCTCGCCAAACGTAGCAAATGTTCTTGTAAATAATTTCGGCATCAGAGGTATCTCTACCGTGGAAAACGATATGCAGAACTGGATTAACAACTAACCAAATCCTTTTCCCGGGGTGCGGCGCAGGTCGCGCCCCATTTTATTTTATTTGTGAGGAGGTTTTGAAACAGGCGGTCAATTCGTCGATTGATTTCGCATCGTCGGCCATGACGTAGATGACGTCGCCGGCATGGAGGCGGGTGGCACCGTCGGAGATAAAGAACTTGTTTCTTCGTTCCACCAGGGCAACAATAATGGTCGGAGGGAGCTTCAATTCGACAATGGAGTGACCGATACAGTTGAAATGAGAAGCGATAGGGATTGCTTTATAAACCGATTTGGTCTCCCATGCCTGTTCCAGATCGATTACCGATTTCTTTTTACTGGTTACCGGAACGATCAGTTTCAGCCATCGGGCTACTAATGGCAACGTGGTGCCCTGAATGAGTACCGACGTGGTGGAGATAAAAAATACCAGGTGAAAGATACCGTTCGATTTATCTACCGCCGCAATCATCGGATAGGTGGCCAGAACGATGGGTACGGCGCCACGCAAACCCACCCACGACACAAACAGCTTTTCACGTATATTGATCTTGAAGAAATGGAGCGTGACAAAAACGCTCAACGGACGGGCGATAAAGATCAGAAAAGCGGAAACTAGCAGCCCGATTCCAATCAGCGGTTTGATCTGGCTGGGAACCACCAGCAACCCCAGCGTAATAAACATGATGATCTGCATCAGCCAAGCCTGCCCGTCGAAATGTTTGATCAGACTCTTTTTGTGAATAAAATCGGTATTGCCCAGCACGTAGGCCGACAGATAGACTGCCAGAAAAGCGTTGCCTCCGATAAAGTCGGTAAACGAGAAGATGAGCAGTACCATTGTCAGTAGCAGCACCGAATAGAGACCCTCAAATTCGAGCTTCACCCAGTTAAGGATACGCTGCATTCCCAATCCGGCTCCGTAGCCGACCACTCCTCCGAGAATCATTTGTTTGAAAAAGATGACAAGCAGGGATACCCAGTTGGCATCCTGAGCCGTCAGCAGGTAGGTAAACGAGATGGTAAGAATATAGGCCATCGGGTCGTTGCTGCCACTCTCCAGCTCCAGTAACGGTTTCAGGTTGCCTTTCAATCCGATGCTGCGCGAACGAAGTATCGAGAATACGGCTGCCGCGTCGGTCGACGAAACGATGGCGCCGATCAGCAATCCCTCTCCCAGCGACCATCCGGTGACCCACGAGACAAACCAACCGACGACTACCGCCGTAAGGATAACTCCCAGCGTGGAGAGTGTGAGCCCTTGCCACACAATCGGTTTGATATCGGCTTTGCGGGTTTCGAGACCGCCCGAAAAAAGGATAAAACTAAGGGCGATGGCTCCGACGAATTTGGTGATTTTCGGATCGTTGAATACGATTCCTCCCGGACCATCCTGTCCGGCCAGCATTCCTACAAGGAGAAAAAGTAAAAGCGTAGGAATGCCAAATCGGGTTGTCTTACTTACCAGCAAGCTGACAAATAGCAGGATCGACCCGATTAACACAATGTTATCGAGCGTGATACTCGAGAAGAGTGGGGCTGTCGCATTCAATAACACCATGCGTGCGGATTAATCTTTGTTCGATAAATCGGTTAGTGGTTGATAGGCCGGATGACGATCGATATAGACTTTGACGAACGGGCAGGTTGGAATCACCTTCAGTTCGTTTGTTGCCGCATAATCGAGTGCAAAACGAGCCAATTGCGCCCCAATGCCGCGTCCTTCCAGTTCTTTTGGAACCAGCGTGTGATTCATATCCAGAGATCCATCACCACGCAGGTAGTCGAGATGAGCCAGATGACCTTCTACCGAAAGTTCGAAACGGCTCTTTGATTCATTGTGAATAATTTCGTAATCCATGTTCGTTCTTTTAGGGTATATTGCAAATATAGCTATAAAAAAACGATTGACAGTTGTTTGCTACTCTTATCGTTTGATTCGTTTGTCATTCGGAATATTAACCCTGCCACATCCATCAACGAGCCAAACACCATTTTCAGCCTTAACTTTCATCGTTATTCTGAAATCGGGCAAGTCTATTCCTCTTACAATCAGATAATTTGATTCGGTGTCAAAAGATTCTGTTACAAATCCCTTATCCGGATAATCCTGAGCATCAAATATTGGGTCAGCATCAATTCCTGATTCCGGATCATTTTTATAAGCCTCGTCAATGATTCTTTTTAGCTCCTTTTTGAATTTTGCTGTTGATAAATGATTCGCATTAACCCAGTCTGTAATGCCAACACCATGGTTCATCTTATTGGCATTTTTAGTATATTCATTGATGAATGCCAATGCATTATCAATCTTGCTGATCTTCTTTACGCCTGAGACTTGCGAAGTATTACTACGCCTATGATTCGAAGCTTGTACGCCGGATGCCAATCCGATTATTGCTATAAAAAGTATCAGTCTCATCATTGCGTTGGGCGTAATCAATTGTTCTTTATCGGTTGCTTGCTTCTCTGTAGTTGCGTACCACTAACCGATTACTGCCTTGGCAAAAGGAGGTAATGAAATGTCGCAGAACTCTCCCTTCTGGAATTTGTAATATCCCGTGATGGCAATCATCGCGGCGTTGTCGGTGGTGAAAGAGAACTTGGGCACATAGACATTCCATCCGTATTTCTCTCCGTGTTCCACAAAAGCGTTGCGCAGTGCCGAGTTGGCCGAAACACCTCCGGCCACAGCCACTTCGTTAATTCTCAATTCCTTTGCCGCTTTCCGCAGTTTTTGCATCAAAATATCCACCACGGTGCTTTGCAACACGGCGCACAGGTCGTTTTTCCGCTCTTCGAGGAAATTCGGGTTCTTCTTCAGTTCGTCGCGAATCATGTACAGAAACGAAGTCTTCAACCCGCTGAAACTGTAGTTGTAACCCTCTATCGACGGTTTGTTGAGTGTAAATGCTTTCGGGTCGCCCTCTTTTGCCAACCGGTCGATTACCGGCCCGCCGGGGTAGGGAAGTCCCATCACCTTGGCACACTTGTCGAAGGCCTCGCCGGCTGCATCGTCGATGGTTTGTCCTACCACCTCCATTTCGAAGTGAGACTTTACCAGTACGATTTGCGAGTTACCGCCCGACACCAGCAGGCAGAGAAACGGAAATTTCGGCGGATTGAACGGTACCTCCTTTTCCTGAATAAAATGAGCCAACACGTGTCCCTGCAGGTGGTTTACATCCACTAACGGAATGCCGAGCGCCTGCGAAAAACCTTTGGCAAATGAGGTGCCTACCAGCAACGACCCCATCAATCCGGGGCCTCGGGTAAAGGCTACCGCGCTCAGTTCGTCGCGTTTAATGCCTGCACGTTTGATAGCGGCATCTACTACCGGAATGATATTTTGTTGGTGAGCGCGCGATGCCAGTTCGGGCACTACGCCCCCGTAAGCCTTGTGCACGTCCTGATTGGCCGTTACGTTGGAAAGCATAACGCCGTTGCGGATCACTGCGGCCGAAGTATCGTCGCAGGAAGATTCTATACCTAAAATTGTGATATCCATACTATTTAACAGTGAAAGCAAAAAATTCGTGTCGTGCAGAGCTCATCATCGAAGCTTGCGCGGGAGTAGGTGCAAAGTTACTATTTTTTGAACGAATAGGCGGAATGCAGGAATCATATTCAGTAAGCAATCAGACCTCTCCCCAACCACTCTCCCGAAGAGAGGGGCTTTACATCTGTATTAGTGAGGTATATCTCATTGTATTACTGTCGTGTTCCTCCTCGCCTTTGGAGAGGAGGTTAGGAGGAGAGGTCGGTACACCATATTATGAATCACTCTCATTTTGCAATGTTATAGCCCCCTTGAGGGGGTTGGGGGTTGATGTATATAATTCCGCTTTTACGAATCGTCATATAATTTGTATCTTTGTGCATTATCAAAAACAGTATCCCCGATAATGGAAACGAATCCGGAACAATTCAACGATATTTGTCCGCTCCACAGCGAGCAGGTACCCGATGCCGTCAGCAGCCTCTTGTCAGAACCCCGTTTTGTGGGTGTGCTGTCCTATCTCTTTCCCAACTTACCGATCGAAGAGGTGAAGGCTCTTTTTCAAAGTGTCCGGACGGTAGACGATTTTCAGCGTAAGATCGACTATCCTTTCTTGCGTAAACTCGAAGCGAAGGCCAGCAAAGGGATCGATCTGGAAGGAGCCGAAAAACTCGATAGATCGATCTGCCATCTCTTCATTTCGAACCACAGGGATATTGTTCTCGACTCGGCTTTTCTCTGTATCGAACTGATCGATGCCGGCTTCGATACCGTGGAAATCGCTATCGGCGACAACCTGCTGATCTATCCCTGGATCGAGACTCTGGTACGTCTCAACAAAAGCTTTGTCGTTCGCCGGGGAGTGAGTGGACGCAGTCAATTGGAGGCCTCGCAGCACCTTTCTCGCTATATGCGCTATGTCTTAAGCGAAAAGCATCAGTCCATCTGGCTGGCGCAACGCGAAGGGCGAGCCAAAGACGGCAACGACCGCACCCAGGAGAGCTTGCTGAAAATGCTTAACATGTCGGGCGAAGGTTCTATTACCGACAACCTGGCTGGTCTCAATATCTGTCCGCTCACCATCTCGTACGAATACGATCCGTGCGACTTTCTGAAAGCAAAAGAGTTTCAACAAAAAAGAGATAATCCCGAATACAAAAAAAACCCCACCGACGACTTGCTCAACATGCAAACCGGCATTATGGGCTACAAGGGAAAGATCATGTACCGCCTTGCAGGTAACATTGCCGACCGCATCAAAGCAATGCCGGTGCTGCCCCGTGGCGAACAGTTCGCAGCTATTGCCGCACTCATCGACCGGATGATTCACAGCAATTACGAGATATTCGATACCAACCGCATCGCCTACGACCGGCTTTATCCTGAGAAAAAGATCGGAGGATATACGCCCGAGGCCGAAACCGCATTTCTGAAATATATCGACGACCGGATAGCAAAGATCGATTTGCCCGACAAAGATGAAGCGTTTCTGCGCTTCAAACTGACGGAGATGTATGCCAATCCGCTGGTCAATAAGTTGGCCGCTCAGGAAAAGGCATAATACCTTTGCAAGAGAAGAAGTAAACAAGTCCGTGAAGCAATCGTTTCACGGACTTTTATTTTGTGCCGGGGAAAAACCATTCGGTTTTTTTACCCCAAACCCACTGACGATCTGCGATGTCACTACTACAAGCCTCAAGGGGCTTTAACCTGCCGTTTTGCCGATTCAAATTGCCCCCTTAAGGGGGTTGGGGTAGTTGTTGGGCTAAAGCGACTGTCTCGTTCGTAAATACATTTACTTGTCTCATTGTTGTCCTGTTTGTGATTTACTCTTTCTGTAAACGTATTTCAGGACTAGACAAACCCCTCTACTTTGCTCGTACCGACCTCTCTCCCGTCGCGGCGGATTTACAATCCGTCGCCGCAAAGAGTATAGGGATCTGCGATCCCGAACAGAAGAACATCTGAATAATAAGTGCCATACAAAGCCAAGCTGCGCTGATCTTCGATTCCGTCCACTCGATTCCGTCGTCGGATTGCAAATCCGACGGGACAGAAATGCTATTGGGCTAAAGCCCCGCGAAGAGAGTTGCTTTTTTATTCCGTCAGCTAAAGCAGACGGCAATAGCAAACCTCTTTCATTCAAATCCCTTCGCTTTGCTTATCCCGACCTCTGACCCAACCCACTCCCAGGGAGAGGGAGCCGGATCGTACAACAGGCCGATTAAGTCTTCCTCCCGATAGCTATCGGGATCAAAGGAAATGTCCGCAGGACGATGGGTCAGATACGTTTGTTCTTGAAACGGAAAACCCGTGAAACAAGGGCTATAGCTGCCGTTTCACGGATTTTGTATGCAAGAGCAATACGATGTTCTGAAAATAGAATCCCTCGTCAGGTAACTATTTTGGAGACCGGCTCGGTGTAGTCGGTGGTGCCCGAAGGAGTCACCATGGCTACCCGGAAATAGTAGCGGCATCCGGCTATGAAACCATCTTTTTCGATGCTGGCCGAGGTACTCTTATCCATATCCTTCCACCCCTCTTCGGTAGCAGGCAGCGTATCTTTGGCCGATTGCCAGAGATAAGCCCCGGCATTACGTATTGCTTTGGCAACCAGTTTCACACTGCCCGAGTGCGATCCGTCCACTGCCGTTAACGCCGCTTTCTGATGGGCTTCGGGCTGACTGCTCGGTTCGAATCCCGTACTCAGAATAATCGCCTCGTCTCCATCGGCAACCCGATCGACGTTGGCCGCCAGTATGCGGAATACCGCATCGGCTTTCGCTTCCGCCTCGTGCAGAAGGGCAATCGCCGTATGCGATCCGTCCTGTGCTGCTATCTGCGCTTTCTCCAGCCCATCGGTGACCGCCGTCGCTTCGGTCAGCGGCACATCGGTTGTGGGAATGGCAGCATTTCCCGTCATTTTGGTTACAACGTTGCGATAGAACGCAATCTTGCTAGCAACTGCCAACTTGATAAAACTCAACAAAACTTTAATTCGTTTCATAGTTTAGAAATTAAAAATGGTTATATAAATAGATGTTCCGGCAACACACTTCCGTTGCCGTTTTCGTAAGATCTCTGTTCCTGCTGTTATGCCCTCTCCGCCTTCCAGAATCGATCCGCTAACAGCTATCCGGTTACCCGAAACAGCTACTATCGGGTCTGTTCCAGTTGGAATCGCTGCTATTCCTGCTGTTTGAGCCGCTGTTCCAATTGGAATCGCCGCTGTTCCTGCTGTTTTAGCCCCTGTTCCAACTGTAATCGCTGCTATTCCAATTGTAATCGCTCCTGTTCCAATTGGAATGTTGTCTGTTTCTGCTGTTATAGCCCCTATTCCAATTGGAATAACACCCGTTCCAATTGTAATCGCTGCTGTTCCTGCTGTTTTAGCCGCTGTTCCAATTGGAATAGCCGCTGTTCCTGCTGTTTTAGCATCTGTTCCAACTGTAATCGCTGCTATTCCAGTTGTAATTGCCCCCATTCCAATTGGAATGTCGTCTGTTCCAATTGAAACAGCCCCGGCTCCAATTGGAATGCAGGTTCCGGCAGCTGAAATCACATAAATAATAGATGTAATACATACTATTACAGTTGTTTGTGGCACGCTTGCACGCAAAAAAGTTGCAATATAAGATAGAAAAAAACAAAAGTCAATGGTAAAATTTCACCATTTTGGTGTGGTAAAATTTTACCATAAAGAAAAAACCGCATTTTCAGAAAAGTGCGGTAGAATGGGCGTTTTGCCCTTGTGCTGCGATATGCAGCGGCAGTGGTACCCGTCGGAACAAAATTCTTGTTCGGCGCAAAAAAACGGCAACAACCTAAAATTTAAATTAAGCCAATTTGTGATAATTCAAAAAGAAGTTTGTAGATTTAAGGCGTGAAAATTTTAACCCAAAAGGCAGTAAACAGGCGGGTTAGGCGGATAAGTTTGATGCGGGAAGGTGGGCTTTTGTGAAAAATTCGTATTGGTGAGTCTGACGGGACGTACAGATTAGATATGTGCAACACTGTTGCTCATCACAGATGTTATCAGTAAGCATCAAAACGCATCGCGAAAGGCCCAATAAAAAAACAGAAATTCAAATGAGTAATCTATGGAAACAATCTGGAGTGCCACATAAAGGATGGACTTTAGTTGATGTAATAGACATAAGAGAAGACGGTCAGTCTGAAGATGATACTTCATATGAATCTTGCATGATGTGTGGCAATGAAAAAATCCGATATGTTCATATTGTGACTCATGATGAAATTGATGAGGAATTTAGAGTTGGTTGTATTTGTGCGGAGAACATGACAAATGACTATGTTAATCCAAAGCGTCTTGAACGTGAACTCAGAAACAAAGCAACCAAAAGACGAACATGGTTGAAAAAGGAATGGAAGGTAAATCAAAATGGAAATAGATACCTAAATTACCATGATCATCATTTGTTAATTTATAAGGACAAAAAGAGCGATAAATACAAAGTAAAAATTGGTGAAATTTTTGGCAACAAAAAATTTGACACTATTCAAGAAGCAAAAAATGCAGCATTTAATGGCATTTCATATTTAAAGGATCATGACCAGTGGTAAAGTAATAAAATAGGAATATGAAAACACCAAGATACAAACCATTTGTTGATAAATCAGTGGGTGCAGCATTATCTGCAATCGAGATATATAACAAACCAGACTTCAAATACAGAGAAGAAACGTTTGCGATATTAATGATAAATGCGTGGGAACTTTTACTTAAAGCAAAAATTGTAAAAGAGAATAAAAGTAACCTCAAGTCAATTTATGTCTTAAAAAACAAAATTGGTAAAAATGGGAATAAACTTGCAACACTTACTCCTGACCTTAATAGAAGTGGTAATCCTAAATCTATTGGGCTCCCAAAATGTTTATCAATTTGCGAGCCATCACCTATTAATCTTAATCCCATTGTAAAGGATAATATATTTGTATTGATGGAAATAAGAGATACTGCAATTCACTTTCAACATGATGATCATTATTTAAGTAAAAAGGTTTTCGAAATTGGAACAGCTTCTTTGAAAAATTACTTAAACTTAATTGTTGAATGGTTTGAATATGACTTGTCAATTTATAACTTCTTCTTAATGCCAATGACTTTCTTTCATGAGTTTGAAGCAATCAAAAGCTATTCAATTCATAGCAACAAAGATCAAATCGAGAACCTACTTAAATATATATCTGCAAAAGAAAAAGAATCTCCTTCTGATGAAAAAAGAGAATATAATATATCATTACAGCTGGAAACAAAATTTATAAAATCAACATCGACAGACAGTTTATTAGTTAATTATTCGAATGAGCCAGATGCGATTAAAGTCAATATTACAGAAGAAGATGCTTTGAAAAATTATCCATTTGATTATGCAAAATTAACCACTGCGTTACAACAACGATACACTGACTTTAAAGTGAATCAAAAATATCATAAGATAAGAAAACCTTTACGTAGTATTAAAAGATATTGCAAGACTAGACTTCTTGATCCTAACAACTCAAAGAGTCCCAAAAAAGATTGGTACAGCTCAGAAGTTTTCAAAGTCTTTGATAAACATTACACCAGATGATAAAGATTAAATGCCGTCTCGGCGGATCTGCGATCCGTCGCCGCTACCGCACGATTAGCGAAGCGTATCGTGTGGTCAAACCATACGGTGGAGTAAAGAAATAGTAACAGACGGGCAAGGTATGGCCACACGAGAGGACTCGTGCGGCAGCCGGGGCAGCCGGGATAGGCACAAGATACCGCTTCGCTCAATTTTGCGCACAATAGGTATAAGCCTCAAATTCTTTTATTGCCGTCGGTTTCAACCGACGGATAGCAGCACAGTAATGCCAGGCCCGGCTTTAGCCGAAATGCAGTTGGGCTAAAGCCCCGCGACGAGAGCAGTTCGGATTATTTACCCCAAACCTACTGACGATCTACGATGTCACTACTACAAGCCTTGAGGGGCTTTAATCTTTAATCTGCCGTTTTGCCGATTCCAATTGCCCCCTTAAGGGGGTTGGGGGTAGTTGTTCCCGTCGCGGCGGATTTACAATCCGTCGCCGCAAAGAGTATAGGGATCTGCGATCCCGAACAGAAGAACATCTGAATAATAAGTGCCATACAAAGCCACGGGACAGGCGATGGGTTGGAAATACTGCCCGTTCGTTACGAAGATAGCCGGCGCTCGTATCATTGCTGCCGGAGTTGTAATCTATTTTTCCTAATTTTGCCAACGCAACGGCGCCGCCTTGCTTCCGGAAGATGCAGGAATGGCTGGTGTGGTTGCGGCAAAATAACGAATCATGAAACTTAATCCTTCCGCTCTCTTTAATACTTTTCGTCTGTCCCGGTTGAAACAACGGACAATTGCCGTCGCGATGCTGCTTACATCGGCCGCTACGCTTTCGGCCGCAACGGGAGTGTTTACCAGCCGGGTTACCGGCACTAAAATAGCATACAAAACAAGCGAGGCAAAGGCTCCGGTGCGCGATTTCGCGGGCAACTATCCCACGGTGGTTTACCTGGAGAATCTCGGCTTTAAGAAGATCGGTCGCAACAGCAATGCCGCAAACGTGGCGTGGTTGCGGGCGCAGGGTTACCGCGTGGTGGAACTCGACTACCGACACACTCCGAAGGCGGTCTCTCCGGCCATCAATGCCGATATCATTGCCATCAACGACTCTATCTTTGCCCGTTCGTTTTGCGGTTATACCGATTGTTCGCTCTATCAGTCGTATGTGTTGTTCGAAGGCTACCGCATTCGTCGCAACGTGGCCTATTTCAAAGACGATCCTACCGTTTACAATACGCCGGCGCAATATACCTCCGGCGATTCGCTGCGGATGGATATCGTTTACCCGGCCAATCCGTCGGTGCGGGTGCCGGTTATCCTCTCATTCTCCTATAGCAACAGTTATGCAACCTACGATCCGGTGAGCGGCAAGCTGACCGACGAGCATAAGGATCAGCGGCTGAAGCTGAAGTTTACGCTGGCGGGATTCAACGATTCGTTTCTGGAAGGAGCTCCGGCCAACGGCATTGCCTGGGCGCTGGCCGATCATCCCAAATATTGTCCGTGGGGCGAAGGGCAACCGGCCGATGGGCCTGCCAATGGTTACAAGTCGTATGAGGTAAACCCCGATGCGGCGCAGAAGGTGAAGTCGGCCATCCGCACGTTACGGTTTCTGGGGCGCGGGCTCGGACTGTCGGGTAAGATCGGCATCTTCGGCTTTTCGCGCGGTTCTACTGCCGGGTCGATGGCTATCGGCGATAGCGCAGTGCCCGAATTCAGCCATGCCGGCTTGTACCGAACGGTTTCCGAAAAGGTAGAGGCGGCGGCTCTGGGACCCGGCGTGTTCGACTACACGTTGCTTCCCGGCGAAGCGGGGCGTGAAAGTCAACGATTGAATACCAGTTGTACGCAAGCATGGGGCGCCTTGTCCGATAACCGGTCGAAATGGGAATCGATGGGTTCGTCCTTTCTGGTGAAGAGTGCTGCCACGGCTCCCGTCTTTTTCTTCTACAACTCCGACGACGAGAGCTATTATCACGATCAGATAGTACACCTGAAGGCCAAACTCGATTCGCTGGGCGTGCCCAACACCGTGATGAGCGATTACGGCAAGGGGCACTCGCTCCCTCAGAAAGCCGATGGTCTGAGCCGGTTATACCGTTTCTTCGAACAATACCTGACGCCTCCCGCTATCACCCCGAAAAGATAATGATCCGGAAGATTATCCGAATAAAAAGTATCGGCGGATTGTCAATGTAAAATCAGGGATAGTGGCATCTATTCTATATGTAAAAATGTCTTTTCGAAATAAAACTCGGCTGTCATTTTGTCATCTGTCTTTGAAACAAAGAAAGCTGTTGGTTGATTATGAATTAGATAAATACAGAGTCGATTGATCCGATGGGTTTTGGCATGGCGTTTGAATATTTATGAGTGAAAACAATGTTCTTTACTTGATTGTTCAACTAATAAAAACGGAGGTAATTATGTCACTCATTAAAAGAAATGATTTGGTTCCTGCTTGGTCGAACCTTTTCGATGATTTTTTGAACCCTAACTGGTATGATTGGAGCAATCGTCACTATTCGGACACGAATACGACCTTGCCGTCCGTGAACATTAAAGAGACTGCTGATAATTTCGAAGTTGAAATGGCAGCCCCCGGAATGGAGAAAGAAGATTTCAGGGTGGAAGTCAACAACGGGTATCTCACCATCTCATCGGAGAAACAGTGCGAATCGAAAAAAGAGGATAAAAAAGGGCGTTATACCAAACAGGAATTTTGCTACGAGTCGTTCAGTCGTTCGTTTACACTGCCCGGCAGTGCCGATACCGAAAAGATTGAAGCAAAGTATGAAAAGGGAATCCTGACGATTTCGATTCCTAAAAAAGAGGAGGCAAAACCGAAACCCGTCCGACAGATTTCGATCGGATAATGGATCGAATATTGTGCATAGATTGCAACTTGTAGTCCTGAATAAAAACAGGGGAATACACCAAAGAGACTGTCTCGAGATTAACCAGAGACAGCCTCTTTTTTTTGTAATAGATATCGTATTATTTAGCTGGAAGTTTCAATGTATAGGTCATTGGCGAGTACTGAGAAGTGGAAGTGACCACAAATAGTAATTTAGTACCTGCTTTATTCGCTTTTGTCACTATATATTGTATGGTAAATGAGAAAGAATAAATATTCAATCCGGCAAAATTAAAGTAGCCTTTGGTAGGATCCGACTTACTTAATACGCTTTGATCCAAAGACGCAATGTCTGGAAATGAAATGCTTGAATAGTCAGATTCATTCGTAATCTGAACAGAAGTCAACGGTTTTGATACACCATTGGCGACACACGATAACAATAATACATCTCCCACCTCCAATGTATCCACACTGGTTTGGGTAACTCCGTTCAGCACAATAGATGAGATACTCATTTGGGGTGAATAGTCGGATTCCCCAGTTCCAACACTGCAAGAAGCCAATAAAATCACTCCCAATAAACTAAAAAGAAATATCCGTTTTGCCATTACTTTACTATTTTCTTTATAAAATAACCTTAATCAGAGGAGAAAGCTCTTTTCCATAAACACAATCTTATAAAGTATAGACGATTAATTTCATGAAATGCTGCATTTATCAGCGGATATTAACTTTTTGTGGTATAAACTGAAAACATCACTTCCGGGATCTTCTTCGGAAATGCAACCTTTTCGTTACAAAGCAAAACAGAGTCAGCCTCATTTTGTTGTACCCTTAATTTTTAGATGGCGTTGGAAAGGTTGTAATCAGAGGCGAATAGGAAGAGTTAGAATATACTTGGAAGGTTATTTTCCCATCTTTCTTTACCTGAGTAGGAATATATACGAGCGTAAACGGCATGGAATAAATATTAAATCCGTGCAGGTAAAAGAACCCTTTTGATATGTCGGTTTTGGAGTTGCTCAACACATTTGTATCTATCGAAGAGAGATCTGTAAAAGTCAGAGTAGAGTAACTGGTATCATTGGAGATTCTTACGCTATCCAATGTATTGGTTACTCCCGATACATATCCATATAATGTCAAAACAGTTCCTACGGTTAGGGTATCATACGTCGTTGACGTCTGCCCGTTCAAAGCAAAAGATGTAATAGTTACCACTGGGGTATAATTGGACGATGATGGCTCGAGGTTACAAGATGCAAATAGAAAAATGCTCAACGAACTAAAAAAAAAGATCAGTTTCTTCATGGGTAATAAAACTTGCTGATTAAACGAATATAATATAACTCTTCTTCAGTTGCCAGTTATTCAGGTAATTGCAGATAGGTAGAAAGCTCAATTAAAGTAAAGTCTTAATGCTACCAAACAATTAACAAGATAACTAAACACTAATATTTAATTATTAGACGGTTATTTTGATGAAATGTTGCATTTGCCGGCAAAGATTAACTTTTTTTATCGCATAAAATCAGGTGAGTCATCTTACTATTTTGACGAACAATTACCCTTGGCGAAAATAAAGTATTGTATCTTTGCAAAAATTATCTCTGCCGCACAATAGGCGGAGATTCCTTCTGAATAACGACCTTTTTTTCTTAACGGATAAATTTCCTTGTATTATGAATAATTTTGTCTTTCAAAACCCCACAAGACTGATCTTCGGAAAAGGAACCATAGCAACTCTTGCAACTGAAATTCCAACCGACAAAAAAATATTGATGACTTATGGAGGTGGTAGTATTAAAGCCAATGGCGTTTACGATCAGGTTAAAGATGCCTTGAAGAATCACTTCGTGGTTGAATTTGCCGGAATAGAGCCGAATCCCACATACGAAACCCTCATCAAAGCTGTCGACATTGTAAAAGAGCAAAAGATCGATTTTTTGCTTGCTGTAGGCGGAGGTTCTGTCATTGACGGAACAAAGTTTATCGCAGCCGCTGTTGCCTATAACGGAGATCCATGGGATTTGCTAGTAGATCAGGACAAGATTGTGGATGCTCTTCCGCTGGCTTCGGTATTAACTTTACCGGCAACAGGATCGGAAATGAATGGTAATGCGGTTATTTCCAAGAAAACGACCCACGAAAAATTAGCTTTCGGAAGCTCCAAGACCTATCCTGTTTTTTCCATACTCGATCCGGAAGTAACTTACTCACTACCTAAACGACAAATAACCAATGGTATTGTCGATACTTTTATTCATGTATGCGAACAATACCTTACGTTTCCATCTCAGGCGATGGTTCAGGATCGCTTTGCCGAAGGGATTCTCTCTACGCTTACCGAACTGGGTGAAAAAATAGTAGACGACAGCACTAACTACAACCAGATGTCGAACTTCATGTACAGTGCAACGATTGCCCTCAACGGATTCATCTCTATGGGAGTTCCTCAGGACTGGGCAACACATTCGATAGGACATGAGCTGACGGCCCTTCACGGGCTCGACCATGCCGTAACACTGGCCATCGTACAACCTTCGCTCTGGAGGGTAATGCGCGACGAGAAAAAGGCAAAATTGCTTCAATACGGCGAACGGGTATGGAATATCACTCAGGGTACAGAAGAAGAGAGAGTCGATGCAATCATCAACGCGACCGAAAATTTTTATAGAAGTGTGGGAATGAAAACAAAACTGAGCGAACATGGCATCGGTAACGAATCGTTCGATACTATTGTCGGCCGTTTTACGCAACGCGGTTGGATGCTCGGCGAAAATCGATCCATTACTCCCGATAAAATAAGAGAGATCCTCAACGGATGTCTCTAAAAACTTTCCATCAAATCGCTTTCTCAATGCGCAAATCATTCATTCTCTTTCTGTTTTGCTTTTCAATAATAAGAGCCGGAGCTGTTACCCTTTCCGATTCGGCAAAGGTATCACTCCTTACCTGTGGTCCCGGTCCGGAACTGTATGCAAAATTCGGTCATTCGGCCATTCGCATATTCGACCCGGCCAATCATCTGGATATTAGTTTCAATTATGGTTATTTCGACTACAATACTCCTGGCTTCTATTATAAATTCGTCAATGGCGAAACCGATTATCAATTAGGAGTCTGCGAAACTTCCGAGTTTATTCTCGAATACCAGATTCGCCGAATCAACATGTGGGAACAGGTGTTAAATCTTCAGCAAAGCGAAAAACAGGCTCTATTCGATGCCCTTGTTGAAAATTATAAACCCGAAAACCGCTTCTATCGCTATAATTTTGTTTTCGATAACTGTGCCACGCGTCCACGCGATATGATTATCCGTGCTGTCCACGGGAAAGTGGTTTTCAATAAAAATCTGGAGGAAAAACAGGAGACATTCCAACAACTGATAGATCTTTATACGATCGACAGCCCGGCAATCTTATTCGGCATACACCTTGTTTTGGGAGCTCCTAAAGATAATATAGCCTCGTTTCGGCAAACGATGTTTCTGCCGGAAAGGCTGATGCAGGCCGTGGCTTCTGCTCGTATCGAGCGCGGGAGCACTTCCGTACCTCTGGTAGCCAGTTCATCGCAACCGGTAGTTATTCAAGGGAAAGAAAGCAGATCTGCCTTTAATTATGTCCCGTTCCTGTGCGGATTATTGCTGCTGGTAACATTATGGATAAGCTCGAAAGAACGGCGTAGCCGAACACTTCTGTTCTGGTTTGATGCCATTTTGTTCGGAATAGGAGGTCTGGCCGGTTTTGTCGTATTTTACCTGACATCCTTTTCGGTGCATCCGTTGGTTTCGTTCAATTGGAATGTCATTTGGTTAAACCCTCTCCTGTTGGTTTTTGCACTGACGGTTTTATTCCAGAAAACACGCAAATTTGCATTCTATCTTCAAGGGTTGTTTTTGGCGTGTGATGTATTTATGCTGGCGGCTTTATTTATGCTGCCTCAGAGTTTTATAATTTCCGAAATTTTATTGATTATTGTTTTGGCGTTACGTTCTATCATGTATCTGAGACTCAAAAACGAATATCTCAGTCCCATCATAGTCAAGACAAAGGAAAAATGAAAATGAAATCATTCTGTTTGTTTTTGGTTCTTATTTGCGGACTGGCAACCTCCGTATCGGCTGCTAACGAACCCGAACGTCCGCGTTTGGTAGTGAACATAGTTATCGACGGCTTTCAGCCCGAGCATCTAACTGCCCTTTGGAACCTGTTCGATAAAGGCGGATTTCGCCGGTTATATAGTCAGGGAGCAGTTTGCCGTCATGCCTACTATCCTATTCTTTCAAACGGAGCAACTAGCGACTATGCCACAATTGTCTGTGGCACGACTCCTTATGATCACGGAATTACCGGCGATCGGTATTACGACAACAAAACAGGCAAATTACAACTCAGTCTGATAGATCCTGCCGCTGCTGGAATCGGTACTCCCGAAACTCTTTCTCCTAAATCGCTACTGGCTTCCACGGTGTCGGACGAATTGAAAATGAACAGCGGAGGAAAATCGCACGTTTTTGCTATTGGTATCAACAGTCAGGAAACCATCATGCTTGCCGGACATGCTGCCGATGGAGCAGTATGGATAGACAATGCATCCGGAAATTTTGCTACCTCCTCATTTTATCCGTTGGGATTACCTCGTTGGGCCGATCAAATGAATGTCGATCATTCGCTGGGAAATGCCATAACAACCGATTGGGTTCCTTTATATCCCATTAACACATATCTTTTTCCTCCCAAAAGACAAGATCCGGCAAAAGGGTTTGCCTATTCCAACACAGGCACATCAACCTCCGAACGAGTTCTTCAGTTCAAACGAACTCCTTTTGTCAATCAGACAGTAAAGGATGTGGCTCTGAAGGCACTGGAAGCGGAGAAATTGGGTCAGGGAGGAAATCCTGATTATCTTGGCTTACAGTTCTCATTGCAAATGATCGGAGACGACTCTTTCGAACTCCTTTCGGCCGAGAAAGAGGATATGTACCTGCGTTTGGACAAATATCTCGCCGAGTTAATCGAGAAAATAGATCAAAGTGTGGGCCTAAGCCATACCTTGTTTGTCGTTACCGGTAGTCAGGGTGACGTACACTCACAAAACACCTTGTCGAATTACAAAATAAGCGGAGGTACCTTCTCACCTTCCAGTTCCATGGCATTGCTTAATCTTTACTTAATGGCAATTTACGGACAAAGCCAGTGGGTAGCCGGTTATTTCAATAAGAATATCTATCTCGATCATACTGCCATTGAAAAAAAGGGAATTTCGATGACGGCGATGCAACAGCATTGCGCCGATTTTATGCTTGAACTTCAGGGGGTACAAGCTGCTTTCACTACGCAAGAGATCCTGCATTTCGATGGTAAAGGACATGATGAGCACTCGCGATTGAAAAATTCTTATAATAAAAATCACTCCGGTGACGTAATTTTCACACTTATGCCTGGCTGGGTCGAAGCAGATGCTTCAGGCAATATTGTCACAGCCAGCAACCGCAAGGAATCTTATGTCCCCCTTATCCTGTTCGGATACTCTATTAGTTCACA
The DNA here is from genome assembly GCA_017860295.1 of Bacteroidota bacterium. GTDB lineage: Bacteria > Bacteroidota > Bacteroidia > Bacteroidales > Paludibacteraceae > Microbacter. The sequence continues at coordinate 76,747 of JAFNAS010000020.1, forward strand.
AACCATTACTTCTGCAAATGTAACCGACATTGCGCCTACCATAAGCAATCTTTTGCATATCACCAGCCCGAATGCATGCACGGGTCGAAATCTCACACTTGTGTTAAATGAAGTAAAACATTGAAAAACGTGCTGTTGTAGACAAATTCTTAGTCAAAAACTTGTGAGGTAAAACAAATTTTTTTATCTACCTTTGCGTAGTTTTTTGACTTAATATCCTTATTTCATCAATAATGGGAGAAGCTACCAAAGTATTGTTTATCACGCAAGAAATTGCTCCTTACTTGCCTGAATCAGAAATTGCAACCATTTGCAGGCAATTGCCGCAAGCGGTTCAGGACGGAGGAAAGGAAATTCGGACATTTATGCCGAAATTCGGTTGCATTAACGAGCGTCGTAATCAACTTCATGAGGTACAACGGCTTTCGGGCATGAATCTCATTATTGACGATACCGATCACCCGTTAATTATTAAGGTTGCGTCTATTCAAGCAGCCCGTATGCAGGTCTATTTCATCGATAATGAAGATTACTTTCATCATCGCCAAACGGTAGCTGATGAAAGTGGAACAGAATATGAAGACAACGATGAAAGAACCATTTTCTTTGCACGTGGTGTGCTGGAAACGGTAAAGAAACTGCGCTGGACACCCGATGTGATTCATTGTCACGGATGGATGACGGCATTGGTTCCTCTCTATATCAAAAAAGCCTATCACGACGATCCGTTTTTTCGCAATTCAAAAATAGTTTACTCTGTCTACAACGATGATTTTCAAACTTCTTTCAAAGAAGGTTATGATTCCATCTTGCGTCTCGATGGGGTGGAAGATTCGGATCTGACTACTATTAAAGATCAATCGGTTGATTTTGTTGCCTTGTCAAAACTGGCACTCGATTTTTCAGATGCCGCTATTGAAGGGAGCGAAACAATCAATCAACAGGTAAAAGAGTATGCCGCATCCAAGTTTCCCGGCAAATTCGTGCCTTATCAATCCTCAGAAACCTATATTCAGGCATATACAGAGTTATATGACAAGGTAATGTGAGACTTTACAGCAGAAGAGTATAACACATAATAATTTAATTGCTCAATTCTTCGTTTTATGAAGCACTCCGGATTTTCACCCCTTTACATCATCGGTAAAAACCCGGATAGGTATATCCTCATTCTTTAATGACCAGAATAACAAATTGTTTTCGTATGAAATATTTCTTGTATGTAGTATGTGCCACTGCTATTTTTATGTTTTCCTCCTGTTCGGGAGATTCGGATCTGGGGTTGTCTATTCAACCGTCGGGAGATGAGATAGTATTGGGAGTCGACACATTTCACGTCAATTCTTTCAGTATAAAAACAGGATCCTTCAGTTCGCCGGCCAGTTGTTCAGCCGACTCTCTGTTGTTGGGAGAATTTTACAATCCGACATACGGAACCACACGGGGCGAAGTGCTTGCCGAGTTCACAACTCCCTCGGCATATACGGTTCCGGCAGGAGCTAAGGCTGATTCATTGACATTGACATTGATTTTCAATACGTGGAAAGGCAGTAGATATTCGCCCGTGCAAATTGCAGCGTACGAAATGGACAAAGGAGCGCTTAGCTACAACACGACCTATTACACGACTGAAGATCCGGAAAATTATTGCTCCAAAAGCCTACTGCTAGGTTCGCGGATCTCTGTTGCCGTACCCGACACGGTCATCGATACTGCTTCGTATCAGCCTCATTTGAGATACAAATTTTCGACTACACAGGTCAATCGATTCTTTCAGGCAGCAAAAGATGGCGTGTTTAAAACTCAAAGCGCATTTTCGGACTTTTTTAAAGGCATTTACTTGCGTTCGGAATATGGAGACGGCTCCATTTGGAATATCAACCATTTGTACATGACATTGTACTACCACTATCACGCTTTTGTCTCCAACAAAGATACCACACTTACCAATGGATTGATTTTTCCAGCTAGTAAAGATGTCCGGCAAATCGGACTGATTTCTCATAAGGATATTGTTAGCACCATTTCTTCTATCCCCGATACCGTTACCTATGTCACTTCTCCGGCAGGAATCTATACACAGATAAATCTACCTGTCGGACGCATCCTCAATAAAGCCAAAGAACGTTTTGGAAACAAAGTAATCAACTTCAACCATGCCGGTATGAACGTTGAAGTAACCAACCGGGACACGACCCATGTTTATGCGCTGAAACCAGCTCCGACATTAATGCTTACAAGGAAAGCAAATCTGCTGAATTACCTGAAGAATTACAACTATTCAACCGACACTATTATGACGGCCACATATAGTACTACGACGCATCGCTATGTGTTTGACTTATCGACATACCTCACAAGTAAACTTCATAAATATTATGATGGAAAAACCATTTCCGATGCCGATATTGAAGAGATGGTGCTAATCCCGATCGAATACGTTACGGCAAGCAGCTCCTCAAGCACAATCACTGCTATCAAACAGCAGTCCACGTTGAGTGGTATGCAGCTGCGCAATAAAAAATGTGATTCGCCTCTTCGGATAAATATATTCTACAACGGATTCTGACAGGAAGAGAAGGAACTTTTCACCAATTTACAAAAAGGTTGTCCAAACGGACAACCTTTTTGTGTCTACTCCTAGTTTCATCTATCCATTCGTATGTCTGTTCAACGTATCCATTGCAGATTCCATTACTTGCAACACAATCACCAGATTATCACTAATGTCCATAAATAGTTAATGAAATATAAATTAAATTGCATTATCTAAATAATTTGGTTTATTTAAAAGTAAAGGAATATATTTGCGGAGTAAAGCTATCCATTATATCAACAGCAACTTATAAACGGCGCTGTTTGATTCGAGACTAACTAACCAAAATAGAAAAGTAATTCGGGCTACATTGGCATTGACAACTCAAAAGTCGACCGCACACCCGAAGAAAAGACTTTTCAGAAGTCAACATTTACGAAACAATATCTGTGGTAGAATGTGCTATGCTTTCTTCCGTAGATAGATATGAAATATCTCTTCCCGGACAAATTATGCCATAAAAGAGGCTGGCGGGAAAGACAACCATTGAATACAGATTCAAACCGTAAAAAAGACTATTATGGTTATATTTTCTCATTTTCGGCCGGCAAACAGACCAACCGAAAGAAAGCATTCAATTGCGCTTTTCATCTCGGTTTTTCTGCTGGTTGTTATTTCTGCAACTATTTCAAAGCAAGAACAGCAACTTACTCCTTACGAGCTCGGTCATGCAGTAGGAGTAGGACAAATACTGAAACAGTTGTTCGGAGATCTTTGGCTTTTCTATCTGATCTGTAAAGTGATTAGCCAATTGAAAAGCTGAAGTATAATCAAACAGGAGTCATTTTTCATATTAAACACATCAAACAATGAACAAAAAGCTACTTTTCACGGTATTTATTGCCCTGTTAATGACTTGTAGTGTAAATGCTCAACTCTTATGGAAAATATCGGGAAACGGGCTGGTAAGGCCGTCGTACCTTTTTGGAACCCACCACCTGGTAGATAAGGATCAGATAAAAAATGTAGACAAGATTATCGACCTCGGCAAACAGACCGACGCGGTGGTCGGAGAGATGGATATCCCCGATCCGTCAACCGTGCAGATGACAATGATGCAGAAAGGTATGCTTACCGGAACGACCATGAAAGAGCTATTATCCCCGGAAGATTACCAACTGGCCGACACGGAATTTCAGCAACTGATGGGTGCAGGCATGGCGCAACTGGGAATGATGAAACCGATGCTGCTCGAAACACTTTATTCCAGTATGACATTCATGAAAGCCTACGGCATGAGCAAACAGCCCGAAGCAATCGATGCCATTCTTCAAAATGCAGCCAAAGAAAACAACAAGAAAGTGATTGGATTGGAGACCCTCGATCAACAGATGGATATTATTCTCAATCAGATTCCCCTGAAGCGACAAGCTGAAGTCCTGATGAAAGATATCAAGGAAAAACAGAAGGGCATCGATCTGCTAATAAACATCACAGATGCCTATAAAGCCGGCGATATGGCAAAAGCCGAAGCGCTTGACAAAGCCGACGACAGCATGACTGCCGAGGAAAAGAAGATTCTATCCGAGAACCGTAACAACGCATGGATGAAACAACTGCCCGACCTAATGAAAACGCAATCATGTTTCATTGCCGTAGGTTTTCTGCATTTGGTAGGTGAAAAAGGGCTTGTGGCTCAACTAAAAAAAGCGGGTTACTCCGTCGAACCTGTTGTTTTATAAAGCTGCCATTTCGCAGAAATTAATAACCGTAAATCGTTGCTGTAAGTGGTAACGATACTTTGCTTAAACATTTTAGTATTTTGTTTCAGGGCGACGCGATGTCGCTCTGAAATTTCTTTATCTAACACACCAACCCAATTGTAGATGAATTTATTATCCATACTATTCAGTTTTTACGGAAAATCTGAAAAATCCACCAAGGAAGTACAACACTCATTCCCTGATATCGATTCAGTCTCCCGTTATTTCTACAATGAGGAACCTACTACCGGCAGCAACCGTATTTCTGATAAAGTATGGAGCGATTTGGATGGTGACGATCTTTTCGTATTTGCAGATCATACCCATTCTTGCCCCGGTAAGCAGCTTCTATATCAATCATTACGTACGTTAGACAAAAAGAATTTTATAACCGAAAATGAAGAATTAATCCGTTATTTCGATAATAACAATTGGCAAATGCCCATTGAAAAAGAGCTTACTTGTCTGTCTCATCACGACGCTTATGAATTGGCGTCTCTTTTTCAACAAACCCAGGAGGTACCGTCAAAAACGATGCAACAGCTCTACCGGGTGTGCCAGTTGCTTCCGTTCGCTCTTGCTGCCCTGTTTCTGATCTCAAACCAAACGATTACTTTATTGCTCCTACTGACAGCCGTTATTCTGAACGTCGTGTTGCACTACAAGCATAAATACCGGCTGTGGCGATACCTGCATGCCTTTCCGCAATTTCTCACCCTGTTGAAAGTCGCATTTCGTTTGTACAAAGACTCCGATTTAAGTCGTTTATCGCCCGATCTCGGCAGGCATATTCAAGCACTGAAACCACTCAAAAGAGAGCTGCAACTCTTTCAACTGGATACCAAGTTAGACTCGGATGCAGCTATTATTGTTTATGTGCTGATTGAAATTCTTCGCATCTTTTTCCTACTGGAACCGAATGCTCTTACAAAGGCTACCAATCTCCTGAACAGTAGACAAGAGGATGTAGAGGCTGTTTTTCTGTTTGTCGGCAAAGTTGATGTGCTATGTTCCATGGCTACACTACGCAAAGACCTACCTTACTACTGTCGGCCGGAATCAGCAGAACCAAAGATCATCGAGACCAAAGCAATTTATCATCCACTTATTCCGGATTGCATCTCCAATGACTTTTCAAATGGACATAAATCAGTTATTCTTACCGGATCGAATATGTCGGGCAAAACCGCCTTTATCCGCACCATTGCCATTAATATGCTGACGGCACAAACACTCAATCTTTGCTTTGCCAAAACATTTCGGGCTCAACCAATGCCCCTGTTTTCGTCCATCCATATCAACGACGACCTGATGAATGCCAAAAGTTACTACTTGCAGGAAGTCCTTACGGTAAAAGAGATGATAGACGCTTCCGAAAATGGATATCCGGTACTATTCTTACTTGATGAACTTTTTAAGGGCACCAATACTACAGAACGAATTGCGGCAGGCAAAGCCATTCTTTCTGCACTGAACTCAGGTAATAACATCGTGCTAATGGCAACACACGACCTGGAGCTGGCCGAACTACTGCATGATGAGTTTGATCTCTATCACTTCAGCGAACAGATAGAACAAAAAGAACTAACATTCGACTACAAGTTAAAAAGCGGCATTATGACACACCGCAACGCAATTCGTATCCTTGAACTTTACGGCTATCCGGTATCGACGGTACACGAAGCATACGAGATAGCAGGCGGCAACGTGCAGGCTTTGGTACATAAAATAAGGGGGTTAAAGCTACGCCAAAGCTGACGGAAGAAGAAAAAACCGTGCTTGCCGCCGAAGGCAAGTCGACGAAAGAGATATCGGTTTCGCAAATGAGTTACGACAGTCGGCTGGAGAATCTCAATAAGCTGATATTGCAACTCGGTTCGATACCCGAATACAAACCCAACGAACCGGAATTGCAGATTACGACCCTTCAGTAGCTATATACAGAATTGAATTCATTGAATGTTGCCGTGTCAACCGCCGAAACGGCACGCGCCAATGCGCGTGCCGCCCGCAACGAGGTACTTTACAACAGCCTTAGCGGACTGGTCGATATTGCAGCCGATGTCAAAACCTATATCAAATAGGTATTCGGAGCTTCTGCCCCGCAATTTAGGAAGTATCCAATCTGAAATTTAATGTCAATCGTAAAAACAGATTAGCGAGAGCGTTTCTCAAAGGAATGTCCCCACTATGACTCTCAACTCGTATATCGGGTTAGCCCGACATCTATCTTTGTTTTTATAGGATTTGATTTCAATCTCTTTTTGTTCATGCATTTGCTCAGGAGTTCTCATGTAGCAAGAATAATGAGGCACTTTCGTATTGTAAAGGCGTACAGTATCTTTTACTAATAATTGCATGGTTTGGATATCAACCTGATATTCTTCCAGCAAAAACTCCTGTTTTAAGATTCCATTTACTTTTTCGCCAATTGCATTAGCATAAGGATCATAACTTCCGGTCATGCCCGGTATGAGTTTCCTCTTTTTCAATACCCGTTGGTAATCGTTGCTACAATATTGCAGTCCCCTGTCTGAATGGTGAATCAATCTGTCTTTATATTCCCTTTATTTGACAGCCATATTCAAAGCTCTCAGCGAACCTTCTGTCGCCAAACTGTTAGAAACATCATAGCCCATAATTTTCTTTGAATCGGCGCAACAAAAAAAAGGTGCCCAAAAACTGGACACCCTTCGTGAGTTGTATATTCACTTGTAATTATAATTTTGCAATACCCTTTTTGGTAGTTGAAATAATAACTGCAGCAATTTTGTATGGATCACCGTTAGAAGCAGGACGACGGTCTTCCAAACGACCTTTCCAGCCATCTTCTACTGTTCCAATAGGAATACGGATAGAAGAACCACGGTCAGAAACACCATAAGAGAATTCGTTGATAGAAGCAGTTTCGTGTTTACCTGTCAAACGTTGGTCGTTGTAAGCTCCGTAAACAGAAACGTGTTCTTGGATGTGTTTTCCGAATTCTTCGCAGATTGCTTCAAATACTTTTTTGTCACCGCAAGTTCTCATCAAACCGTTAGAGAAGTTAGCGTGCATACCTGAACCATTCCAATCCAAGTCTTTTCCAAGTGGTTTTGGATGCCATTCAACATAAACGCCATATTTTTCAGCAACTTTTTCCAGGAAATAACGAGCAGCCCAAATTTGGTCACCAGCATCTTTTGCACCTTTAGCGAAGATTTGGAACTCCCATTGTCCAGAAGCAACTTCAGCGTTGATACCTTCAACATTCAAACCGGCTTCCAAACAAACATCGAAGTGTTCTTCAACGATTTCACGTCCGTAAGCAGCTTTAGCACCTACGCCGCAGTAGTAAGGACCCTGAGGAGCAGGATAACCACCTGCGGGGAAACCCAAAGGCAACTTTGTTTCCATATCCATCAAGAAATATTCTTGTTCGAAACCAAACCAGAAATCATCATCGTCCGATTCGATAGTTGCACGACCGTTTGATTCGTGTGGAGTTCCATCAGGATTCAGCACTTCAGTCATCACAACATAAGCGTTTTTGCGAGTTGGATCCGGGTAGATAGCAACTGGTTTTAACAAAAGGTCGGAAGAACCACCAGTAGCTTGTTCGGTTGAAGAACCGTCGAATGACCATACTTTGCAGTCTTCCAATTTTCCACTAAAGTTGTCTTTAGACATCATTGTCTTTGCTCTCAACGATTGGGTTGGTTTGTAACCATCCAACCAAACATACTCTAATTTTGCTTTCATGTCTTTGCCTATTTTTAATTGCATTTTATTATATAAACTACTGCAAAGGTAGCAAAAAGATTAGAAATGCAAGTATATAATAGCAATTATCTTACAATTCATCCTTTTTTAATGTTTTTTATTCTCGTTTTGATATGTGCAGTAAAACTTTGCAACAACGCCAGATGCTCTATTTACAAGGAATTGAGAGATTTTATGAAGAAAGCGAAAAGCATAAACACAAAAAAGCCGGAAATTGATTTTTCATCAATCGTCCGGCTTTCTCTATCAATTTTCAGTTTTCAACTACATTGAAATCAATCAGGCAAGCAATATCTGTTCAAGTTGAGCCACCCCTTTTGTAGCAGGTTGTTGGATATAAACAATCCGTTTTGAATAGGATGTCTCTACCTCTTTCGGATCTATCAGATAAATAGGAACGTTCCTTGGTACATAATGCAACAACCCGGCAGCCGGATACACATTGAGCGAGGTGCCTATCACGGCGTAAATATCTGCCTGTGAGCTTAACTCGGCCGCTTCTTCAATAGCAGGTACAGCCTCTCCAAACCACACGATAAACGGACGCAACTGCCCACCTCTTGGACATTTATCCCCCAATTTAATGTACGGTGCATCCGATGGAAGCTCAACAACATAACGAGGATCGTAGGTCGAACACACTTTGGTAAGTTCTCCATGCAAATGCAATACTTTTGTGCTTCCGGCTCGTTCGTGCAGGTTGTCAATATTTTGCGTAATAATCTGCACATCGAAATGCTGCTGTAAACGCGCAAGTCTCCAATGACCTTCATTTGGTTGTGTTTCGAGCAACTGGCGGCGGCGCTCGGCATAAAAATCGAGCACTAACTTCGGATTGCGTTGCCACCCTTCGGGCGTAGCCACATCCTCTACGGGATATTGATCCCATAATCCACCGGCATCCCGAAAGGTACTGATACCGCTTTCGGCACTCATGCCGGCTCCTGTCAGAATAACTAATTTTTTCATTTGAGCATTCAATTAAATCGAACGCTGTCAATTAGTAATTGGCTGATTGATAGCTTTTATTCTTCTATGGTTACTCTTATAATTTTCACATCCTCCTCCGGACGGTCAGCCTTGCCTGTCTTTACTTTCGATATTTCGTGAACAATTTCAAGGCCTTCGACCACTTCCCCGAAAACGGTATAGCTACCGTCGAGATGAGGCGTGCCACCTACTGTTTTGTAAACCTGACGGATCTCATCTGTTAACTTGTAAGTCGGATTGGCGTCTGCTTTTTTAACTGTTTCGGCATAAATCGAATCGCGCAATGCGTTGAGCCCGGCAGTATCTTTTGCAAGTTGCAATCCCTTTATTTTTTCCATTTGTTCTCCTGCAATTTGCTGAAAAATAACTCTCTCCTGATTTACGCGCGCCGATTGTTCAACCTGATTCAATTCATTTTCGGAATACGTACGACCCTGAACGATATAAAACTGCGATCCGGAAGAGGCTTTTTGGGGATTCACTTCATCTCCCTGACGAGCAGCTGCCAATGCACCACATTTGTGAAACAGAGCCGGATAGTGAATTTCGGCAGGAATCGTGTAACCCGGGCCGCCGGTGCCAAGCATCTGATCGGGTTTAGCGTCTTTCGATTGCGGATCGCCGGTTTGTATCATAAAATCACTTATAACACGGTGGAACAAAATTCCATCGTAAAAGCCCTGTTTGGCTAACTTGATAAAATTATTGCGGTGCAGAGGCGTTTCGTCATAGAGTTTTATGAGAATATCGCCATGATTGGTTTGAATTTTGACCATAGTCGGTTTTTGAGTTGTAGCTGCATGGATAATGCAGACATTGATAAAAATAGTAATTATTAATAAGATTCTGTTTGTTCTCATTTGATTTTCAAGTAAATTTGCCGAAGCATAAGTAACTTGCAGAAATTATGTTCGTTTCATTCACGCGAACAAGTTTTCGTGTTTACTTACTTTTCTTATTCATAGAAGGATAGAGATGGCTACAAAATAGCCATTCCTTCTGCTTACATGGTTCAAATAGAATGTTCAAAATTAAACAAAAATCTCTTAGAGTGCTATTGATAGCCACTGCAATTACGGCGGCTGTCATTGGTATTGTTTTTATTTTGTTGAATTTGAGCATTGTGCAAGATGCTATTCGCAAAAAAATAGTTGTCGACCTATCGCAAAAGCTTCATACGCGTGTGGAGATCGGAACGCTCTCTTTTTTTCCTTTTTCCGAAGTCAATCTGGGCAATGTCTATCTGGAAGACCAAACCCGCGATACCTTGTTTGCTGCGCATCAGCTAAAGGTGCACCTCAATTTTTGGCGGTTATTTCGCAAGGAAGTTGCCATAACAGCTGCCGATCTGAAACAACTGAATTTCAACCTCAAAGTAGATTCGACAGGCAGAACCAACTTCGATTTCGTAGTCAAAGCATTTGCTTCGAAAGACACGACGAAATCGAAAATGAATCTTATTTTCAGCGTCGACCGTTTTCGGCTGGCCGACAGTCGCTTCCGTTTGACTAATATAGACAAACCGGAGCGTCTTCGCACCTTTGATGCCGCACATCTTGATGTGCGAAACATTAATTTGAATTTGACCCTTCACCGCTTTTCTTCCGACTCCCTATCGGCCGACATTCATTCGTTAAGCCTTCAGGAAAAATCGGGTTTGAAATTGTTAAGACTACAGACGCGCATCAGAGCCAATAAAAAGCAATTGACAATGGCATTCTTAGATCTAAAAATGCCCGCCAGCGACTTAAAACTAAAGTCCATTGCATTTAACTACAAGACACTGAACAACCTGAATAATCTGATGCAAAAGGTTAAGGTGAGCTGTACGCTTTTACCTTCAGACATTTCGCCAAGGGACTTTGCCTGTTTTTTGCCTCAGTTGGCCACTCTTCGCGATAAATTCAAGCTGGCAACAGAGGTAAGCGGTACGGTATCCAATTTTCGATGCAAACAGCTAAGTCTTTCCAGCAACAATCATTTTAGTCTTTCCGGCAATTTTGATCTCAACGGGTTGCCAGACATCAATGAAACTTTTGTCTATGCCAATGTAAAACAGATGAATATCAATACCTCTCATCTGCAGGATATGATTGCTCATTTGTCGGGGAAACCATTTATGTTGCCGAAAGAAATGCTACGGCTGGGGAATCTTCGTTTCAACGGTTCGCTTACCGGATTCTTCAGCGAAATGGTAGCCTATGGAAATTTGTCTACTCGCTTGGGTAATCTGTCGACCGACATCAAATTGAATTTCAGCAACAATCTGAACAAATTGCTATTTTCGGGCACCGTGAATGCCACAAACTTTCGTCTGGGTGAGATGCTCAATTCACCAAGCATGGGCAATATTTCATTACAGGCTAAATTGCAAGGGCAATCCGAAAAGGGAAAACCGTTCTCGACAAATGCAAAAGCTGTTGTCTCTTCTTTCTCATTCAACAAATACACCTACAAGAATCTGACCATCGATGGTAATTTTGATGGTTACAAATTTGATGGATCTGCCGAGATTGCCGACCCAAACATTCGTTTTAATCTTTTCGGTCTTATCGACATCTCGAAAAAACGGCCTATTTATCAATTTACCGCCGACATTCAGAATTTGACACCTTACAAGCTCAACCTGACAAAAGAGTATCCCAATCTGACTATCGCCTTGCACATGGAGGCAAATCTACAAGGCGATTTAATGAAAAATGCAGACGGTTCTGTCGTTTTTAATAATATTGCCTTAACAAACAAAGATAAAGAGTATCGACTCAACAATCTAACTATCAATGCTCTTCCTGCGTTTGAGAATAACAACAGATTGGATATAAACTCCGATCTTATTAGTGGATATGTTCAGGGCAAGTTCAATTTTATCAAACTACCAAACGATATAACTTATATTGCTTCTAAATATTTGCCATCGTTGTGGCATGCTTCAGAACAATATGACGCCTTCAACAATTTCGCTTTTAAATTGAAAGTTGATGCTAGTCAGGCCGACAAGCTCTTTTCGGTTCTTGATATGCCGGTTCAAATCGAAAATGGAGCAAACATGGAAGGAAATGTCAATTCTGATTCGCGACAGCTGAACTTTACTCTTGACATACCCACGCTGATATCGAAAGATTCTCATTTTTCGAAGTTGCATCTCACCTGCGATAATCCCCGCAATGTCATGCAGCTGACGGCAAAAGGGATGATTCTGCAAAGCAATAATACGTTTATGAACCTGTTTGCTTCGTTTGCGGCTGCCAAAGACTCTTTAAGTACGCGACTGATGTGGGATAACAATGGAAAAGAGACGTATGCCGGAGAAATGGTAGCCAAAACCAGGTTTTGGAAAGAGAGCAATCAGCTATGGGCAGATACCCGAATTTTACCTACACAAATAATCATGAATGACTCTGCTTGGAATGTTCGTTCGAGCACAGCCAAGACCGATATGAAAAGCGTGTGGATAAAAGATTTCATGATAGAGCGCAAGCAACAATATCTCGGCATTAACGGAACCATGTCATCCCGGACTTCCGATAGTTTGAATGTTGACATCAAAGGCATTCAATTGGAGTATGTTTCCAAGATGCTCCACATGCAAAATCCTTCCCTGAACGGTACCGTTACAGGAAAGGTTTCCATCCTAAGTGTCTTGAATCACCCGATTGTAAAAGCCAATCTCTTTACGCGTGATTTCGGATTGAATCATTGTATATGGGGTGATACCTATGCCGAGAGCAGTTGGAATGAAACAAACCACAAATTAAATCTGTTGGGGCGCGTCATAAACAAGAAAGATACGGTAGCTTTAATGAAAGGTGGTTTTTACGTAGAAAAAGACTCTATGGCATTGTTCGGATTTGCCCGACACCTACCTATCGACTTTTTAAATCCTTACCTTACATCCTTTTTATCATATCCCAAAGGTACAGCTTCGGGCAAAATGGGGATGTTTCTTGCAAAAGGAAATGTATGGTTTGATGGAGATGTAAAGATTGAAAACGGACAAGCCGGAATCAGTTCTTTAAATACCATTTATACGTTTAGCGATTCCATACACCTGCGAAGAGAGGCGATAATTCTCAAAAACGTAGTTATTCATGATGCCGAAAACAATACCGGACTGGTTTCCTGCACCGCTCCCAATACATATCTGAAAAATTGGAAGTTCAATGTACAAGTATCGACTAACAATTTGCTGGTAATGAACACCAAAGAAACAGACAGCGAAAATTTCTGGGGTAAAATATACGGGAGTGGAAATGTACGCATTGCAGGTGATAGTCAGGGAACTAACATTAGCATTAATGCCACATCAAGACCCAAAACCAATGTCTATATTTCGGTTGGTTCGGCGGCGAGTGCAGCTGACAATTCGTTCATCGACTATGTAGTCAAAAAGAAACGGAATACAACAGTTCCCGTTACGCAACAAAACAGCAAATCGACCAGTAGTTCCCCTACGGTTATCAGTGCCACGCTCAATGTTACTCCCGATGCTCAATTGCATTTGATACTTGATCCTAAAGCCGGAGATAAAATCGATGCTGTGGGATCCGGCATTTTGAATGTCGGCTACACGCTGCATAACCCCGAATTGCAGATGCAGGGCAGTTATACAATAAATGAAGGCAAATACCTGTTTACTTTCTGGAATGCACTAAGCAGAGAGTTCAAAATAGACAAAGGAAGCGTGATACGCTGGAATGGAAATGCATACAATGCCCTGATCGACATCAATGCCCGCTATCAGATGAATGCCTCTTTGGCCGATCTGGATGCCGATATTTTAAAGACGACAGGACGATCGAGTATTCCTGTCGAGTGTTTGCTGAATCTGACCGGCAACCTAATGAAGCCCGAGATTAAATTTGATATCGATCTTCCCAATTCACGCGAAGAGGTGAAAAGAGCTGTAAAAAGCGTTATCAACACTAACGATATGATGAACCGCCAAATGATCTGGCTGCTGGCTTTCAACCGGTTTTACAATCCGGACTACCGCACATCGACAAACCCTATCGGGCAAAACGAATTGATGGCTGTGGCAAGTTCTACCTTGTCCAACCAGCTCAACAGTTGGTTGTCACAAGCAATTTCCGGGTTCAATGTCGGATTCAATCTTCGCCAGTCTGGACTGGGAGAATACACCGGAACCGACTATGAAGCTAACATTATGTACCAGAACAACCGGTGGGTCATAAATGGTAACGTAGGATACCGGAATGACAATTTTTCAACCAGTAAATTTATTGGAGATGTTGATATTCAGTATATTTTATCCAATAACGGAAAATGGCGAGTACGGGGATATAATCGTACGAACGATTACAAGCAACTCAATCCGGCTCCTTACACGCAAGGATTAGGCTTTAGCTATACTGAAAATTTCAATAGTTTCAAAGATTTGATGAAAGACTATTGGGAGGCTTTCAAAGCCATTTTCCGCAAGAAAAAAAGCAAAAACAAATAAACTTGGTAACGAATTCTAAAACATAAACAGATGTACAGACAGATTATTTTACTGGTTTTCGGTGTATTATCCATTTTGTCGGTGGCAGCTCAAGGCTCCGTCGAAAAGTTATTTCAATCGATGCCAGATGATCTCCTTTGGCTCGATCAGACACAACGTAGAGATCTGTTTGCCTATTTCACAGACAAAAAAGTAGATTCTATCGGCAACAATCTGAATGGTTACTGTAAATTGGTTGATTATAATGAAACCGCAAAGCATCTTTCGATCAATACCTCTCAAAAAGGGAATATGGAGTTACAGATTTTGGGTAACGAATCGGTTCAGTTTGTAGGGGTTATTTTTACCGTATGTGCCCCTGCTTGCCATTCAAGCATCCATTTTTATTCTTTTGATTGGAAGCCAATTGATATGCAATTTCCGGTACTCGCAGCATCCGACTTCTGTAAAGACGGATTATCGGAGGATGATAGGTCGGCGGCCAATCGTCTATTAACGCCACTTTTTGTCCGCTACTCTTTTCAGGGAGGAACAAACGACATTATTGCCAGTTGTAGTGCTGAATCTTTTTTGGCAGAAACTGATTTCAAACAACTGAAACCACTACTGAAAAGTGATAAAATAATTATTTCGTATCAAGATGGCTTATGGAAACTTCAAAAATAACCAATACAAAATAGTTCTACATCAAAAAGATCAACATTCATGAAGAAGATCCTAAACACACTAGTATTATTAAGCTTGGTATCGCTCAGCCTTGCAACCCAACAGCGTCAGCCCGATTTTGAGGCATACATTAAAAAATATCAGTCCATTGCCATTTCGGAGCAAAAGAAATATGGCATTCCCGCAAGTATCACTTTGGCACAGGGTTTGTTAGAGTCGCGTGCAGGCAAAAGTCTGTTGGCAACCGAGGCAAACAATCATTTCGGTATCAAATGTGCCGACTGGAATAGAGCCACCTTTTATCAGGACGACGATCAGAAAGATGAATGTTTTCGTAAATATTCGGATGCTCGCGAGTCGTATGAAGATCACTCTTCATTCCTTGCAAAGAGAAGCCGTTACGCATCTCTTTTTGCCTTGAAACCAACTGATTACAAAGGATGGGCTAATGGTTTACAAGTAACCGGTTATGCTACAAGCAAAACATATGCCTCCAGCCTGATTAACCTGATAGAACTATATCAGCTCAACATATTGGACTCGGACAATAACAAATGGCTGGCATCAAACGCAAAAAGAAGGAAACCGGTAATTGAGGAAAAAACAATTGCAGAGGCATTGGCCGATTCTTCGTCCGTGGTCAGTAGTGACTTCGGAGTTATCGAAGAACCTTTTGCTCATAAAGTCTATAAAAACAATGGAGTGAAATATATTTTGGCTAAACCCGGCGATACATTCCGATCGATAGGCAAAGAGGTAAACCTTCCGGAAAGTGTGTTGCGCTATAAAAACGAAGTACCCAGCGACTATGTATTGAGTCCGAACGAAGTGGTTTACCTGGGCAATAAGAAAAGCCATACAGCTCCCAACGTACCGGCCACACATCGTGTCGAAGCCGGAGAATCGATGCATTCTATCTCGCAATATTACGGCCTCAAAGTAGAAAAACTATACAAACTGAACAACATTCCGTATGGAACTCCGGCTGTTTTGGGCAAAGAGCTGAACCTTCGATAAACCCAGATACAGCTATTGAAGCGTTATAATACACACAGTAAATCTTCACCCACTACACATTAATCGTTTAAAAAGTCATGTCTGCACCATTAGCCGAACGGATGCGCCCGAAGAGTCTGGACGAGTATATCGGACAAAGACACCTCGTAGGAGAACGGGCCATACTTCGCAAAATGATCGAATCGGGAAATCTCTCCTCGTTCATTTTGTGGGGTCCTCCGGGTGTAGGCAAGACTACGTTAGCCAGAATCATTGCGAACCGGCTCGAACGTCCTTTCTATACACTGAGTGCCATTAATTCGGGAGTGAAAGATATTCGCGAAGTAATTGACAAAGCCAAAAACAATCGCTTTTTCAATCAACGAAATCCGATTCTCTTTATCGACGAAATTCATCGTTTCAGCAAATCACAACAAGACTCATTGCTGGGAGCCGTCGAAAATGGTACCGTTACTCTGATCGGAGCTACGACTGAAAATCCTTCATTTGAGGTCATCACTCCGCTATTGTCTCGCTGTCAGGTATATGTACTCAAGTCGTTAGATAAAAAAGACTTGCAATCACTTATTACAAGAGCATTAGCCGACGATTTTGAACTAAAACAACGAACAATACGCGTTGAGGAAGACGATGCCCTGCTCCGTTTTTCAGGAGGCGATGCCCGCAAATTACTAAACATTCTGGAGTTGGTTGCCAACTCATCTGCCGAATCCGAACTGGTTATAACCAATGCGTTGGTTACGGAACGTCTGCAGGAAAATCTGGCCACCTACGACAAAGGCGGCGAAATGCACTACGATATTATCTCCGCTTTTATCAAGTCGATCAGAGGTAGCGACCCGGATGCTGCCGTTTACTGGCTTGCACGGATGGTTGCCGGAGGTGAAGATCCGAAATTTATTGCACGTCGGCTGGTTATTTCGGCTGCCGAAGATATTGGACTGGCGAATCCGAATGCTCTTCTGTTAGCCAATGCCTGTTTTGATGCCTTGCAAAAAATAGGATGGCCGGAAGGCAGAATTATTCTATCGGAAACGGCTGTTTATCTTGCTAATAGCCCTAAAAGCAATTCGGCCTATCTGGCTATTGATGTAGCTCTGGCTTTGGTGAAAGAGACCGGAGATCTTCCGGTACCGTTACACCTGCGCAATGCTCCGACTAAATTGATGAAGGAACTCAACTACGGTAAAGAGTATCATTATGCGCATGATGGAGACAATCACTTCATTGAGCAGCAATACCTGCCGGACGAAATTAAACACCGATCGATTTGGCAGGCTGCTGAAAACCCTGCTGAGCAAAAACAGGCGGAATGGTTGCGGAAACTCTGGAAAGGACGATTCTGATAAACTTTTTACAAATAAATGCTTACTATTCAATAAAAAATAGCTTTCTTTGTTCATTCAAATATTGTGGGTTGATAGCTCTCTAATTCGGTGTATGTCAACAATCTAAGAGTTATGGGAGTTGTGCTGATGATCTTGTTTAATCATTTATTCATCGCAAAATGTGTGGAATTGTTGGATATATCGGCACAAAAGCCGCCGCTGACGTTTTGGTTGACGGCTTACGCAAATTAGAATACAGAGGATACGACTCCGCCGGAATTTCAGTGTTTGAAAACACTAAAATTCAAGTCGTTAAAGCCAAAGGTCGACTTGACAACCTCGAGGAAAAGATGAAATCTCAGGGTATGCCTCTCGGTACGGTCGGAATCGGACATACCCGCTGGGCTACTCATGGAGAACCCTCCGATGTCAACTCCCACCCCCATGGGAACGAACGGGTCACGATCGTTCACAACGGCATCATCGAAAATTACCTTCAGCTGAAAGAAAAAATGGTTGAGAAAGGATACAAATTCCTTTCCGAAACCGATACCGAGGTCGTGGCCATATTGCTCGACTATTACTACAACGGTAATCCTGTAGAGACGATCTCCATGGTTATAAAAAGTTTGAAGGGTTCCTATGCCTTGGGAATTATGTTTCAGGATTGTCAGGATAAAATATTTGCCGTCCGCAAAGATAGTCCGCTTATTGTGGGCATCGGCGAAGGTGAAAACTTCATCGCATCCGACATACCGGCTATCCTCAAATATACCCGTAACTATTATTTGCTGGAAGAAAATGAGATTGCCATTCTCGAAAAAGACAATATCACTGTTGTGGATACCGATGGAGATCCTCTAAAAAAAGAGGTTTTTACGGCAACCTGGGACATTGAAGCAGCCGAGAAAGGTGGATATCCACACTTCATGCTCAAGGAGATTTACGAGCAACCAACGGCCATTACGAATACAGTCTCACCCCGCATTATCGATGGTCAACCCGACTTTGGTATAAAAGCGCTGACCGACGACATTTTGAAGAGTTTTAAACGAATTTGGATAGTTGCCTGTGGTACGGCCATGCATGCCGGAATGGTGGGCAAATCGGTTATCGAACAACTGGCACGGGTACCGGTAGAAGTTGATATTGCTTCCGAATTTCGCTATCGCAATCCTATCCTGTCTCCGAAAGACGATTTAGTGATTATCATCTCTCAATCGGGTGAAACTGCTGATACATTAGCCGCTTTGCGTCTTGCGAAGGAACAGGGAGTGCACACACTGGCCGTAGTCAATGTTGTCGGCTCATCCATTGCTCGCGAAGCAAACAGCGTTGTCTATACCTGGGCTGGTCCCGAAATAGCTGTCGCAAGTACCAAAGCATACACCGTACAGCTCTCGGTAATGTACTTGTTTGCCATTAAACTGGCAAGTGTTAAGGGAATAATCGATAAGCAGAAGACTGTAAAGTTATGCAACGATTTACTTGCTTTACCGGCAAAAATTGAAGAAGTACTCGAAAATGCCGACAATTGCAAATTCGTTGCCAGTAAATTCCAGAATGCGCACGACATTTTCTTTATCGGTCGCGGGCTCGACTATTCACTCTCGCTCGAAGGTTCTCTGAAATTGAAGGAAATTTCGTATATCCACAGCGACGCGTATGCCGCTGGCGAATTGAAACACGGTACCATCTCCCTGATTACAACAGATATGCCGGTTGTGGCTATTGCTACCCAGACACATCTTTTTGAGAAGATGATTAGCAACATAAAAGAGGTAAGAACACGCGGTGCCAAAGTGTTGCTTATTTGCAAGCAAGGTACCGAGCGCCAGTCAGACTTATCGGAATATGTAATCGAAATTCCTGATTATAACGAATATTTCTCTCCTATCCTGACTGCAGTTCCACTGCAGTTATTTGCCTACTATACCTCTGTATTGAGAGGCTGCGATGTAGACAAACCTCGTAATCTGGCAAAATCGGTAACTGTGGAGTAAGATTTAACTAGACTCATTTGGTTGTTGATTCGTCGAAGATATATGCCAAGAGGCTGTCTTAAAATAAAAATTAAGGCAGCCTCTTTTTTTTGTCGAGATAATGTGGTAGGTGCTCTAAAATCTCTTGTTTCTAGGTTACTCGAAGTTGTTGGCTTTCTTTATTAACTGAATAATATGCTTGCCGAGAGCCTCTTTGGCTGCCATGTGTTGTTTTATGGCCAGTACCGAATCGTCGGTTTCCATTGAGCCGCGCACATTCTCGAAGTCTTTTCGTTGGGCTTCCTCATCACCGTCGATACCGAATCCGATGCGTTGGGTCAATGCAAATTCCTTTTTTGCATCCTCGTACAGCCAGCGGTCAATATTTAGAACGGCAGTCATCCACTCTTCAACCACCGCTATGACATCTTCGGGTGTAAACTCATCGGGGTGTTTACCATACCATTGCGATAACGTGTTGTAGGCCCAGGTCCACTCGTAGTCGTAATAATTCTCGTGAATTTTCTTGAACGCAAGACTGATATTCTCCAAAGAGGTTTCGTTGCCATTTTCAATATTGTCGAGCAGAATATTCAGAACCGGAGACGGACAGATCATTCCGGCAATGTCTACCCATTTTCCACAGCCTTCCGAAAGTGTGACTTTCAAAATGGATTGGATCTCTTTTTTGTCAAGTGCTTTTTCGCTTTTTTCAAGTTGGGTGATAAGCGAGTTGCCCAGGAACTTCCAAATAGCATTTTCGTACAAACGGATGCCACGCGATAAGATTCGTGCTTCAATTTCTACTCCCTGATATTTATAGAGAGCACACGTCTCGTCTTTTTCCCGCATGGTGAGGAGTAGATTCCGCCCGTGTATCATCCGCTCGACGGTAAATGGACTCAATAGGTTGTAGTTGATCGAATCTAGCAGGTTTTTGCTTTTGCGGACATCACGCTTGGGCCACTTCTGCGAATCGCGGATAGTGCCTATGCTGCGCAGATTTACTGCCGGAGAAAGATAAGAAACATCTTTGTGTTCAATAAGATATGAAAACGGAAGCTCGGATGTGTCGCAGTGAGTATAGTGACGTCCTGAGATTAAAGTAAAGGCACCTATCTTGGCAGGCCAGAGAATATACGAATCGCTTGCCGTTTTACTTCCCCGTTCTACGAATCCTTGATGAATAGGACCCAGTTTATACATGTGGTTGCTTTGGTTCGATCCGCTGCCGGCATTCAGAAACGAATACATGCCGGCAATCAACAAAGTTGATTTATGGTGAGTAACCGTGAAAGGTCCGGCAAATATAGAACAAGCCTCACCATGCAATCCCTGACAGTTGGCAAAGAAGAGTGAATTGTCGGCCGAGTAGTGCTTGTCAAGAATACAGCCTTGTCCGATGAAACAGTTGGTTACCAACGTGGCATTATTGACTTTTGATCCCGCACAAATGATGAAATTTTGCATGTGGCTTCCATCGCCGATGTAAACCGGATCGGCACTTTCGCTATTGACCGTTCCGTTTTTAATCAGACGAGCGCCTTCGATATGCGCTTTCTCTCCGATCTTTACATTCAGTATGGTGTCGCAACGGTAGATCCGTGCACCAGTGCTGATAATGCCTTGCGAACTTTTAACCCGGTTGCTATAAGCATTTATCATCTGCTCGATATTTTCGATCAGTTGAGGACGATGGCGGTACAGAGCAAGAATATATGCCAACTGTGCCGACAGCTTGTCGTATATCATTACGCTACGGTTACCGGCCTCGCTAATGGCCTCAACGCTGATACCGTTGCCGAAAGAAGATTCTCCGTCTACAGCCAGAAGCTTTACGTCAAAGATAATGGCATTGTCCTCGATGGTATAATTGGCCACATAGTCGCGGATAGTATGTATCAGCACATTGTTGCCTATGGTACAGTTATGAATCCAAGCATCGTAAATACCGGTATGCGTCGTAATGCCTCCGGCAAGGGTTATTTCATTACCAAATCTTCCTAAACGGTTGTATCCGGTAAATTTTACATTTCTGAAAAATTCAGGAGTAAAATCCTCTACTACTTCAATATCAGTCCAGTTGTCGGCTTGGCAGAGTTGCAATTGTAAGCGGGCAATCTCTGTTTCTGTTAGTTTTCGATAATTCACGGATTAACTTTTAATTTTCTGTAAATTTGATATTTATCACAAATATCTTCGTATCATCTCACCGCTCATCATCTCCATTGAAGATACCTCTTTCTCTTATTTCAAACCATACGTGGTTTTAATTACTCGAAATTCCGTACGTCGATTGATTTTATTGGCAATCTCTTGTTGCTCACTGTTCAACGATTTTATAAATGCTTCGTTTAGCACGGTTCCTTCTTTTAGGAACGGATAGGTAGCCGCGAGATTTGCATCCACTGTTACCGGCACGCTTGCTCCGTATCCTTTGCCCGAAATGCGGTCTTTGGCAATACCAGCCTGAGCCAGAAAATCGACAACAGTTTGGATTCGTTTTTCAGACAGAACCTGATTTGTTTCGGCTGTTCCGATCATGTCCGTATGGGCAGCCAGTTCAATGGTTATATTTGGATTGTCTTTGAGTATTTTTACGAGGCCGTTCAACGATGTTTCCGATTCTTTTGTCAGAGTCCATTTGCCGAATTCAAAGAAAATATTGTTGAGGGTTATTGGTTTGCCTACGGGGGTTAACTGAAATGCGACTTTGAAAATTTTGCTTTCCTTAAGACCTTGTGTAGAGAGTTGATTTCGTTGGTTGAGGAATCCCCGGCAGGTAGCCAGCAGCACGTAATCTACATTGGGTTCTACTTTGTAGTAGAAGGTGCCGTCTTTCTTGGTACGTAGTTTTACATTGGCTCCGTTGGTGCCGATAATACGTATGATGGCATCTCCCAAAATCTGTTTGTGATTGTCAGAGACAATCCCTGCAAGGGCATATTCTTTTTCGGGAAGATTGAAACTCCATATTTTGTCGTATCCTTTGCTCTCGCCTCTGTTGGAACTGAAATAACCTTTGGGCTTCTTTCCTTCGAATGTGATACCGAAGTCGTCTCCGTTGGAGTTGAAGGGAGGCATGAGATTAACAACATTCCACGTGGTTGCATCGACTCTTGTTGCATGAAAGATGTCCAGTCCGCCAAGCCCTGGGTGCCCGTTGGACGAGAAATATAGAGAACCGTCGGGGTGGGCATAAGGAAACATTTCGTCTCCGGTCGTATTGATTGTCGGACCGAGATTTTTCGGTGTTTTCCATATTCCCCGTTCGTTCACAGACATCCAGATGTCCTTTCCGCCGTAACCGCCTTTTTTATCAGATACAAAATAGAGTGTATCGCCGGAGGCATTGATGGCTGGGTGCGCAGCGGTTATGCTGCTGTCCTTGAATAGAATGACCTGTTTGGGTTCTGTCCATTGTCCTCCCGAACGATTTGATACAAATATTTGTGCACCAAGGCTCTTGTCTTCTTCATAAGGGCATCGGGTGAAGTAAACGGTTTTGCCATCAGCGGTGACGGAAGCGGCTCCTTCGTCGAAATCGGTATTGAAGCCACCCTCTATGGGTTGTGGTTTTTCCCATTTACCGGCTACATTCTTTTGCGACAGGTAAAGGTCGTTTTGAGGAATTCCGGTAATGTTGCTCGGTTTGCGGATAGTAGTATTGGTGCGCGATGAGGCTAACATCAGCGACGATCCTTCGGCATCGGCAAACACAGGAGAGAAATCGGAGGCGTTTTTTGAATTGAATTCTCCGGCGCGCTGAACGACGTAGTCTGTTTTAATTTTTTGCCATTCGGATAATTTTTGACATGCAGTTGTCCCATTGTTAGCTAGCTGATTATTCGGGTACGCCTTGAGGTAAGTTTGGTACATTTTCAGTGCCTCACCATAATTTCCGTTTTCGTGCAGAACCCGCGCATACTGGAGATAGACGATGCTGTCCTTGTATTTTCCTTTGATAGAGGCAGCGTAGGCATTGATCGCTTTGGACGGTTTGTTGATTATCCGAAAGCATTCTCCCTGCTGGAAAGCGGCATAAGCCCGTATCTGTTTTTTGTTTAACGGTAGTGTGGAGTAGGCCTTCCTGTACAGATTGCCAGCAGTGTAATATTCGCCGATATCATATTTTTTATCAGCTCGTTTTAGCCTTGCCATGGGTCCGCAAGATTGAATGAGGACGCATATGACCAATATCCAGCAAGCTGTAAAGGTATGTTTTGCCATCTGTTTCATTGATAGTTTATAAAGACAAAGTTAGTTATTTTTTAGATATTATAAAACTATTACTCTTGCATCAGATCAGTGATGATACCGTCTGATAAAAAGAGCCCTTCGGGAGTCAGGTGGAGGTGATTATTGTCCAAAAACATAATTCCGGCTTTAATAAAACGTTCGGATTGTTGAATCAGTTTCTGTTTGGTTTGTGTGCCGAATTCGGCTTCGATTCTCTCGACAGATATGCCTTGAATCGTTCTTAACGAGATCATTATCTTTTCATTATATTTATCGGTAGTCGATAATAGCTCTTTTTCGAAATAGTTCTTTTTCTGTTCTATGCTGGTGATGTATTGCAACGTATTAGCGATATTCCATTGGCGCGATTCACCGTCGAACGAGTGAGCCGAAGGTCCTATTCCCAAGTACTTAATGCCTTCCCAATACGATGAATTATGTCGAGAATGGAATCCGGGAATGGCGAAATTGGATATTTCATATTGCTTGATGTCCTGATCTTTGAGCCTGTTTTGCAATAAATAATACATTGCCACACTAATTTCTTCGGTTACCGGTACGATGCGACCCTCTTTTCGCTTCCGATCAAGTAGGGTGCCTGTTTCATACGTGAGATGGTATGCCGAGATATGTTGTATATTCAACGCGAGAGCTTGCAAAATAGTGTGTTCCCATCCGGAAATAGTTTGTCCCGGCAGTCCGTACATAAGATCGATACTGATATTCTGGAAATAGGGTTGTGCCTCCCTTACCGCCTCTACTGCCTGTTGTGCGGAGTGTTTGCGGCGAAGCATGGACAATTCTTCGTCGTGGAAAGATTGTATTCCGATGCTTAACCGGTTAATCGGAAGCTCGGAGAGCTCTTTTAATTTCTCTGCGGAAAGATCGTCAGGATTGGCTTCAAGCGTTATTTCTGTGCATTTACCGATATCCCAGATCGTAGCAATGGTAGTGAAAATATTGGATAATTGCCTGTGGGTTAATATGGAGGGAGTTCCTCCGCCGAAGTAGATAGTTTGCAGCTCATCTCCTTTCAGGTAATCTGCCCGGAGCCTGATTTCATGTTGCAGTGCATCTACCAGTTTGTCGGTCAGCGATCCTTGTACTCCGGAATAGAAATCGCAATAAGAACATTTTGATTTACAGAACGGTATGTGAATGTAAAGACCTGCCACAATAAAATAGTGAGATTGTTGATGGTGCAAAGGTAAAAATCATTTGTAGAAATAAGAAAAATGGTTTACCTTTGCAGTCCGAAAAAACCGGAGGTGTTGTTTACCATCGGTTTTTCAAAGAAATCATTCGGGGTGTAGCGCAGTCCGGTTAGCGCACCTGCTTTGGGAGCAGGGGGTCGTGGGTTCGAATCCCGCTACCCCGACAAGAAAAGAGCCATTTGCAAATTTTGTAGATGGCTCTTATCTTTTGAGAAGTGAAAATAAAAGAGACTGTCGGTCAATAATTGCTGGCAGCCTCTTGGAAAATATAGGGAGAGTTATTAGCTTACACCGAACGTCATTTGATCAATTCCCGAAAACGAGTGTGCCGCCAAGGGCATCTACCACAATCGGTTTGTTCCGATCGATAGTTTGTGCAATCAGCCGTTTGCTCAGTTCGTTGAGCACTTCGCGCTGAATGACTCTTTTGACGGGACGTGCTCCGAACTGAGGATCGAACCCCTCTTTGGCTATCTGAGCTAGGGCAGCTTCGGTGACCTGAAGATCCACACCGTTCTCTTGCAACTGAAGTTTGATATGTTCTACCTGTAACCCTACGATCTGTTTGATTTCATTCTCGTTGAGTGGTGCAAACATTATCAGTTCATCGATACGATTTAGAAACTCCGGTCGAATGGTCTGTTTTAGAAGTTCGAACACTTCGGCTTTGGTACGGTCAATCACCTCCTCTCGGTTGTTACTGTCGATCTTGGAAAAGTTTTCGCGGATCAGGTTTGAACCCATGTTGGAAGTCATGATAATGATAGTGTTTTTGAAATTCACGGTTCTTCCCTTGTTGTCGGTCAACCGACCGTCGTCCAATACCTGCAACAGCACATTGAATACATCGGGATGCGCTTTCTCGATTTCATCGAACAGAACTACCGAATATGGTTTTCTACGAATTGCTTCCGTCAACTGCCCGCCTTCGTCGTAACCTACATATCCCGGAGGCGAACCGATGAGCCGGGTAACGGAGAATTTCTCCTGATATTCCGACATGTCGATACGCGTCATCATATTCTCGTCGTCGAACAAAAATTCGGCTAATGCTTTGGCCAGTTCCGTTTTTCCCACGCCGGTCGTTCCCATAAAAATGAACGAACCGATCGGGCGTTTCGGGTCATTCAACCCGGCACGACTGCGGCGTACGGCATCGGCAATTACGTTGATTGCTTCGTCCTGCCCGACTACCCGTTTGTGAAGTTCTTGTTCCAGACTAAGCAGTTTATCCTTTTCGGTTTGCAACATTTTGTTTACAGGAATCCCGGTCCAACGCGAAACCACATCGGCAATATCTTCGTCGTCTACCTCCTCTTTAATCATCGGAGAGTCGGCTTGCAGCTGGTGAAGGTTGGATTTCTCCTCTTCAATTGTGCTTTCGAGACTTTTCAGCTTTCCGTAACGAATTTCGGCCACTTTTCCATAATCGCCTTCCCGTTCGGCTTTGTCTGCTTCAAATTTGAGGTTTTCGATCTCTATTTTTGCCTGTTGTATCCGGTTCATCACCTCTTTTTCGGAGAGCCATTTGGCTTTGCTAACGCTCTCCTGTTGCTTCAGATCGGCAATCTCTTTGCCGAGTTGTTCCATT
Organism: Bacteroidota bacterium; assembly: GCA_017860295.1. GTDB lineage: Bacteria > Bacteroidota > Bacteroidia > Bacteroidales > Paludibacteraceae > Microbacter. The sequence goes on from JAFNAS010000020.1 coordinate 103,296, forward strand.
TTCTGCGTATCGTTTTCCCGCTTGATTGCTTCGCGTTCAATCTCCAGTTGTTTTATTTTTCGCGAGATTTCATCGAGCTCTTCCGGCACAGAATCAACTTGCAGGCGCAAACGGGCGGCTGCTTCATCCATCAGGTCGATGGCTTTGTCGGGAAGAAAACGGTCGGTGATGTAACGACTCGAGAGCTCTACTGCGGCGATAATCGCGTCGTCTTTGATACGTACTTTGTGGTGGTTTTCATAACGCTCCTTCAGTCCACGCAAGATGGAAATGGCATCAGCCTGATCGGGTTCGTTTACCATTACAATCTGAAACCGGCGTTCGAGCGCTTTATCTTTTTCAAAATATTTTTGATATTCATCGAGGGTGGTGGCTCCGATTGCACGCAGTTCGCCACGGGCCAGTGCGGGCTTCAGAATATTGGCTGCGTCCATGGCACCCTCGCTTTTTCCGGCTCCAACTAATGTGTGTATTTCGTCGATAAAAAGGACAATTTCTCCATTTGAACGGATCACCTCGTTGATGACCGATTTTAACCGTTCCTCAAACTCTCCTTTGTATTTGGCTCCGGCAATCAGCGATCCCATATCCAACGAAAAGAGTTGTTTCGACTTTAGATTCTCCGGAACATCACCACGGACAATACGGTGAGCCAATCCTTCGGCAATGGCCGTTTTACCGGTTCCGGGTTCTCCGATCAGAATCGGGTTGTTTTTGGTGCGTCGACTCAAAATTTGCAGCACACGCCGAATCTCCTCGTCGCGGCCGATTACCGGGTCGAGTTTGCCCGACCGGGCTCGTTCATTCAGATTGATGGCATATTTGTTCAGTGCATTGTAAGTATCTTCTGCCGACGGATCGGTTACTTTGCTTCCTTTGCGTAATTCAGCGATAGCCGACCGTAATACCGATTCATTCAAACCGGCATCCCTGAGCAACGTCGATACCTGACTTTTCTCGGTCAAAAGGGCTAAAAGTATAAATTCGAGCGATACATACTGGTCGCCCTCTTTGTTGGAGAAATCGAGCGCTTTTTGCAAAACAGCATTCGTTTCGCGACTCAGGTAGGGTTCTCCGCCGGTTACTTTCGGAAACGATTCTACCATTTGATCGACGGCGGAAGAGATGGCCGGGCCATTCACTCCGATTTTTCCGAACAGAAAATTGGTAACATCCGTTCCGGTTTTGAGGATGGCTTTCAACAGATGCGGTGTTTCAATGGCTTGTTGATTGTTGCTTTGTGCCAGTTGAATTGCTTCTTGTACGACTTCCTGTGCCTTAATTGTAAAATTGTTGAAATTCATATGGTTGTAATTGTTTTATAGATTTCTTCTCCGTTAATGTGTGAATGCGGTTATAGTGCTGCAAAAAATTTGCCAGATTATATTTAAGACAAAAAGTCATTTTATTGTTAATAAATCGGAAAAAATGTCATGTCGCTGGAGGATTACTAAACTTGAGAGCATTGAAGTGAACGATTATAAGTTGTATCTTTGCAAAGTAACAACAAGTATGAGCAGATTGATGCAAAGCAACAGACAGAATATCGAGTGGATCGATTCGTTACGGGTCATAGCCACGATCGGAGTAATTATGATACATGAGGCTACGCCGGTAGTCAAGATGAGTTATGGCGGCAATATGGGTAACTGGTGGACAGGAAATATATTCGATAGTGCCGTTCGGTTTGCAGTGCCGTTGTTTTTGATGCTGAGCGGGGCAACTATGCTGGGGAAAGAGTATGATCTGAAAACATTTTATAAAAAACGGTTTGTCCGGGTGCTATTTCCGTTTCTATTTTGGATGTTGGCTTATTGGGTGTACCGATGGATGGTGCTTCCAGCCTCTCTCCAACCCCATACGTTTTCTTCCATCTGGTTTTGGGCAGTCAAATTATTGGGTAACGAAGGGATCTCCAAACACTTTTGGTACGTCTATATGATTCTTTTCTTCTATCTGCTTTTCCCCTGGATCGGGAAGGGTGTACGGGGCCTGAAGAATCGGGAGGTATTCTGGTTAATTATTGGCTGGGCACTACTCAGTTTTTCTTCGCGCAAGTTATCGGTTAATTTTTATAGTTGGACAGATCACTATCCGGCAAAATTACTCGGTTATTGCCAATATTCCGGTTATTTGGTGTTGGGCTATTACCTTACTAAGTTTAGTGTTACAACAACCCTTCAACGGATGATTGCCGGAGGCTTATTTGTTATTTCTATCGCGTTTACGGCGGTTTCTACTTTTTACTATAGCCAGCAAGCACATCATCTCGATTTGAGCATGTATGGAAATATTACATTCAATGCTATGTTGCAGGTTATTTCTCTGTTTCTTCTTTTGAAAGATACGACTATAAAGAATAAAATTTTGCTTCAGATTCAACGGTTGATCAGCAAATTCAGTTACGGAGTATATTTATCGCATATCATGGTGATCGGTGTTTTGTTTCAGTATGATATTTTCTGGACGATTGGCCACCCGGCCTGGACGTTACCGCTCCTGACATTGCTTACACTGACTATTTCGTTACTGATCGTTTTTTTGTTGCGAAAATTGCCCTACGGAAGGTATATTTCAGGATAATCAATTAAAAATACAATATGAAGATGGACTATATTTTGCTCGAAGATATGCGTTTTTTTGCTCATCATGGGGTTTTTGAAGAGGAGCGTCGGGTGGGGAATTATTTTACGGTCGACCTGAAACTCGGGACTTCGTTGTCGGCAGCTGCCGAGAGTGATAATCTGATTGATACGCTCAATTATGGTGTGGCTTATGAAATTGTAAAAAAGGAGATGGCTGTGCCGTCAAAATTGTTGGAGCACGTTGCCAGGCGCATTATCGATGCGCTATTTGATGAGTTCGGACGCCAGTTGGCTTCGGTAGAGATCCGGCTCTCCAAACACAATCCTCCGCTGGGAGGGGAGGTTGGTAAGGCAACGGTGATCCTGAGCAGGGAAAACTGAATAAAAAACGGGTAAATCTTTGAACTGTACCCCAAAAGTTTTTTGTCTAACTTTTGGGGTACAGTTCACTTTTTTGAGGCTTACCCGTTTTTTTATTACTCTTTCGGTTCGTTGGTATTACCGGTTCGTTTCAGAATACCCCATGCAGCCAATTCACCTTTGATAGCTCTTAAGTACGATTTCATTAAAACATACCAAAGCAATTGCCGGTAGATGATTCGCTGAATGAAGAGATAGAACACGTATTTGAACTTAAATTTTTCTCCGTCGAACTTAAATGCCATCAACGAAATGATTAGATCAAGAACGAAGTAGGCGAAATAGAAAATAATCAGTAACGATGCTTTGGGCATAAAGATGGACACAAGAAAGATAATATCGACCACTGGCGACATCAAAGGCAAGAACAATTGGAAAATCATCTGATGCGGCAGCAGAATCCAACTCATATTCTTGTGTTCTTTCTTAAACATCATTTTGCGGTGTTTCCAGAACGATTGCATGATGCCGAACGACCAACGTAGGCGTTGACGAAGCAACATGTTCATCGTTTCGGGAGCCTCTGTAAATGCCAATGCTTCGTTGCAACAATGAATCACATATCCTTTGCGTAGCAGACGCATGGTCAGGTCGCAATCCTCGGCCAACGTATCGGTGTCGAAGCTGCCTACCTCGATAATGGTATCGCGACGGAAGGCGCCAATCGCTCCCGGAATCACCATGATGGCATTCAGGATGTCGAATGCACGACGATCGAAATTCTGACTGGTGATATATTCGATGCTTTGCCAGTTGGTCAGTAGATTTACACGGTTGCCAACCTTTACATTTCCGGCAACAGCAGCTACCTTCGGATCGATGAAGTAGGGCGCCAGCTTGCTAATTGCATCCGACTTGAGCAGGGTATCGGCATCAATACATACCAGAATTTCTCCGGTTGCTATCTGGATGCCATAGTTGAGAGCCGAAGCTTTTCCTCCGTTCGGTTTTGTGTTGACGCTTACTTTGGGATGGTTTCCAAATTTTTTCAGTACGTTTTGGTAGGTATTGTCTTTCGAACCATCATCCACAAAGATGATTTCAAGATTCGGATAGGTACTCTTCAAAAGATTCTCTACCGTCTTGCACGCCGTCACTTCTTCATTGTATGCCGGGACAATGACACTCATCTTGAGATGTGAAATTGCTTCCGGTGGTAACTGTTTTTGCATCCTCCGATTGTGAATGATGGCAAGAACGGCTACGGTAAGTATCTTTCCTACAGAGAGCAACAGGGCAACAAAGAATATAATGGATAAAATGCGGTTTACAATGTAACTGGCCGTTACTACCGTTGCATCGGCTGTTTGCAGGTATTGGTTAAAATCGCCGGTTTGTTGAGGCATCAGATCATCACGTTTCCGATCAAGCAGATCGGCAATGCTTACAAATTTATAGCCCTTTGATTTGAAGTATTCGATGAGATGAGGTAGGGCGGCTACGGTTGCCGACCGGTCTCCTCCTGCATCATGCAGCAATATGATGTTGTGAGGATCTCCAGTAAGTTCGGCAAGTTCATTTTGCCGGATTACGCGAGCTAAAATAGAGTCTGGGCGCGCTCCTATCTCCCAGTCGAGCGGGTCTATATTGGAGCCGATGGTAAGATATCCTTCCGAACGGGCAAGTGCCAGTGGCTCGATAGCTGATTGGTTGGTCGGTGTAATATCGGTATCGTAGGGTGGACGGAACAGCATGGTGGCATGGCCCGTGATTCCTTCGATGATATATCCGGTTGCGCGCAATTCGGCTCGGAATCGCGACGGTGAGATAACGGCAATATTGGGATGTAAGAAGGTATGGTTACCTATTTCATGCCCTTCGCGGTAGATACGTTGCATGATAGGCAGATTTTGCTCGGCATTGATGCCGGTAACAAAAAATGCAGCCGGAACATGATGTTTGCTCAGAATTTCAAGAATTTGAGGTGTATAATCTTCATCAGGGCCGTCGTCAAAGGTGAATGCAATCATTTTATCCTTTTTGCCTGTCTGGTTGATTACATAACTGGAAGGCATTTCCATATATGTTTCTTCCGAAATGGCCTGTTCTGCAGGGTTGACTTCCAGTCTGATGCGTCCCGGACGAGGAGAGGAAACAATGTTGAGCACTTCTCCTGATCCAATATAGTCGACACTAAATGATGATTTTATATATTCGAGTGAATGGTAGTCGAATGGTTTTTTCTTCAGAGCTGGTAGCGACAAATCTTTAGCAAAAAATCCCCATAGCCGAGCATCTTCGGATCCAAGACGCCAGAGGGCATAGCCTGCCATGCCATTGTCGTAGGCGGTTCGGATTGCATTATAATTAGAAACAGCATCGGTAAAGAATACCCGGTGAAGCTTGTTGTCGGCATCGTAATAAGAAAAATCGAGGTTGTAGGTTTGGTTGTTGAAATGCACCGGAGCATTATTGCCTAACGCATCAGCCATTGCCTCCTGATAAGTGCTGTTGCGTGCTTCGTGTCCTTCGGTCCAATTGTAGCCATAACCTGCGATACAAAGCACCACTTTCTGGGGACTAACCTTTTTGAATATATCGTCCATGGCCGCTTCTATCCAGTATTGGGCTGCGATCGGGCCGGGAGCTTTCGAGGGCGCATGTTGATCGTAAGCCATCAGAAAGAGCAAATCATTGGCTTTGCCCAATTCTTTTACATTGTAATCTTCATTAAAAGGAGATATGTCTTGCGATACTAAAAATCCTCCGGCATGAAGTTTTTTATAAAGTTCCTGTTGAAAGGCGATCAGATTGGCATCTGTTTTTTCAACCAGATCTTCAAAGTCAATATTGATACCGGCAAATTTATATTTCTTGAGAATATTGTAAATGTTGTTGATAACGGCTGCCCGTCGTTTCGGTGAAGCCAAAATTTTATGCACGTTGGATCCATTCCATTTTTTATTGAAGAAGTTAGAAAGGATGGGTACAATGGCAACGTGGTTTTTGCGCATGAAATTCATCGCAGTCGAGTCCACATCGTCATAAATTTCGTCTGAAGAGTCTGTAATAAACAGCCACTCAGGCAAAATCATATTAAGTTTGTTGATGTTATGTTTGAGCGAGAATTCAGATTGCGGATCCCAGTTGACATAAAAACCGGCTTTAACGGGATAATAATTTTTTATGATGCCGGGGACTGCTTTGTGTTCAACGTAGAATTCGTGTTTGCGCGTTTTACGTGCTTCGCTTATGATTCGTTCCAGCCGTTTGTACTCCTTTTGGTCGTTTTTTGCAATGACATTGTCCGTTACTTTTCGAAATACGCCCGTTTGCTCTTTCAGGGGCGGAAGTTGCAAGGCTTGCTTGCGTAATAGTGATATGGTAACCGCAACAATACCAATGACTAAAAAAATAAGAACAATTCTTATACCCCAACGAAAACTCTTCCATCGTGACTGAGATTCCGTGTAAAAAATTGGCTTTTCACCCATAAACGATCAATTAAAAACAGCTGCAAAGTTAGCTTATTTTCAGAGAAATTAAACAGTAAGGTTGTAGGATGCCGAAAAAACTATAAACTGTTGAATATAAATGATATATTGCCGTTGTAATTGTGCTTTTTTCTTTTGATCTGGTTGTCTCTTCTGGAGATGCCGGATTAGCCGAACGTATTTTTTCGTATGGATTAGAGTAGTTTGTGGTCGTAACCGGTTAAGTTATGCTGAGTTATTGCAGTCGGAAGCCCGTTCTATTACCGAATAATTTCTTCTGCTATAGCATGCTTCGACAAAGAACGGGCTTAAAGATAACTTTTAACAACTATCTATCTTACTCTTCTGCAATGGTATTGGCCACACTTTGTGCAAGAGAAGTAGTGGGTCTGCCTATCAGTTTGGAGAGTTGGCCTCTGTTGTCAAATAAATCGCCTTTTGATGCGCTTACATCCCAGCCTGCAATAGCAGATGCCAATCCTTCGGGTAAACCGATACTTTTTAAAATATTGGCATACTCTTCTTCGGGTAAATCTTTGTATGGAATGGGTCGCCCTGTTTGGTGAGAAATTTCAGCGGCTAATTCCGTGAGTGTATACGCTTGGTCGCCGGCAAGTTCATACGTATTGCCCTGATGCTTTTCGTTTGCTAGTACAATAGCTGCAGCTTCGGCAAAGTCGGCTCGTGATGCCGATGCAATTTTACCATTGCCGGCACTTCCCAGAAATGCCCCACTAGCAATAGCTCCTTTGATCGATCCCGTGTAATTTTCAGTATACCACCCATTTCTCAATAAGGTGTACTGGATTCCGGATGCTTTTAAGAAAGCTTCGGTTTTCCGATGTTCTTCGGCAAGACTCAACGTAGAAGAGTCGGCATGAAGCAGGCTTGTATAAACGATCCATTTTACTCCGGCCTGTTTTGCCGCATTAATTACATTGGCATGTTGCTGTGCGCGTTGTCCGATTTCGTTGCCCGATATAAGCAATAAACGGTCAATACTAAGCAGAGACGCGGTTTGACTTTCGGGTTGGTTGTAATCAAACCGACGGACTTCCACTTGCAAGTCACTTGCCTTTTGCGGGGAGCGAACCAAAGCGATAATCTCTTCTTGGGGAATCCTCTCCTTCAATTTTTCTATTACAATGCGACCCAGCATTCCGGTCGCTCCTGTTACTCCTATTTTCATTTCAATTTGGTTTTATATATAAATAAATTGCTTGTATATAGTTTGTTGTCTTTTGTTGTTGAAACAATATGTTTGCTTCTTTAATGAGGTAGTTGATGTTAAATAAATGTATTGTTTTGGCATTATTGTACAAGTCATTCATGTTATGGTTATATTTGTTACACAAAGTAACTAATAATAGTTCTGTTTTGTAACAGGTTACTTTGTTGTAACCCTGTAAAAACTGGTAACTAAAAAGTAACTATTATGCTGCAGCAAAAGAGAAATATCAATTGTCCGGTTACGGCTACCCTCGATCTGATTGGCGGAAAATGGAAAACTATTATTCTCTATGCCCTTTTGTCGGGAAAACGACGATTTGGTGAAATAGCCGTGCGTATACCCGATATTTCGCGAAAAGTACTAACCGAGCAATTAAAAGAATTGGAGACTGATGGATTGATTTTGAGAGAGTCATATAAGGAAATTCCGCCGCGTGTGGAATATTCTCTTACTGATTTGAGCAAAAGTCTTTCTCCGGTATTTCGCGAACTGGAAATATGGGGCACGGAAAATGTATTGGCAAAGCGTTAGTTTAGGTTCTTGTTTTGCTTAATTATCTTGATCGGCTCTGAAAATTTAATCTTCAGTTTTATTGATCGTTTTCGGACGCAAAAAGACTAATTGCAGTACTAGTGCAATGGCAACAAAAATAGAAAGAAATGCAATGTCGCGGCTCAAGTGACCCGAATCGGCCGATTGGCCCAAAGTTGTGGTAATAAGTGCTCCGGCTGAAATGCCTGCCATATTCATCAATCCGTACCCAGTGGCGCGATGGCGGGGAGAGGCAAACTGGCAGAGGATAGGCATATTATTTACGTCGAACATACCGAATCCGAATCCAAAACACATCGCTCCACCCCAGATGGTGATAAACGAACCTCCAAAACCGAGTAAAAGTATGGCTGGAATAGTGAGCGCCAACCCGATAGCTCCGGTATAGACGCGTCCTCGTAGGTTGCGTTGTACCCAACGGTCAGAAAGATAACCTCCGACCAGCACGCCTACCAATGCCGACAGAGCAATGGTGATGGTTGCCAACGGACCGGCATTTTGCATATCTATATGTAGAACATTACTGAAGAGTGTAGGTAACCAGTTTTTTGTTGCCCAACCCGGAAGACTTGGCGCCGAAAAATAGAAGAGTATGACCCAAAAGGTAAGGCTGCTCAACAGAGCTCCGGCACCTTTGACCATGTTACGTAGTTCGGTTCCTATTGACCGGGATTTTGTAGTGATGGTGTAGGCTTTTTGTTCTTTGAGAAAAAGAATCAGCACAATGCTATAAAGAACGCCGATTATACCGAAGATATGGAAAGTGGTTTGCCAAGAAAAATTATGGGCAATGGTGGCTCCGAACCCTCCGAAAGCCTGCCCGAGATAGATGCCGGTCATGTGAATCCCGACGGCAATCGAGCGGGTTTTTCCCTGATGGTAGTCGGCAATCAATGCCAGACCTGCGGGAATATAAAACGCCTCACTGACTCCCATGATGGCTCGTAATACATAGATTTGTCCGAAAGTGTGAGCATAACCCATTAGCAGGGTTACTCCCGACCAGATAAAAAGGCTTCCGACAATCAGCCATTTGCGGTTTAGTCGATCGGCTATAATGCCCGAAAGCGGGCTCATAATGGCATATATCCAGAGAAATATTGCCATCAGCCGACCAAAATTTGCTGCCGTTTCCAGTTCTACAATATCTATCATCATCGATTGTTTCATGGTGGCAAGCATTTGTCGATCAATATAATTGAGTAATGCCACAAACCACAACAAGCCGACAACAACCCAGGGATAGATATTTTTCTTTTGCATGGAGATCTTGGATAAAAGATTAATGATCACAAAAATAGCGAATTGTTTAGAGAAACAAAAGCCGGAGAGGAATGTATAGGCTGATATTAAGAATCATTGAGTAAATGTTCGGATATGGTTTGCTATTTTTTGGAGGAATCGGGAAATCTCTGATTATTTGTATTGGAAGAAATACATATCTTATAAAAAAATTATCCTCCACCTGTTTTGGTAGAGGATAATCGGCAACAAAAGATTTGGTTAGTAGAAAGTACACTGTTATCAAACCTCTTTCGGTGTGGTGCATTTGTCGACGAGATAAACTATCGACATATATGGAATACCGCTATTAGTGGTCAGTCCTATTTCACAGGTGCGGCTGTTGGAATAGCCTTTTCGGATTTCCTTTGCTTCCAGTTGCGGACGTAATTTGCGCAATGCGTAGCGATTTACTTCGGGCGTCGTAAAACCTTTGTCGCCAGCGAAACCGCAGCATCCGACCTCTGCCGGAATAAATACATTCTCGGAGCAGCGTCCGGCTAAAGTGATGAGGGCGTTTTTTAATCCCATTTTCGTCATGGAGCAAGTGGTGTGAATGGCTACGGCATCTTTGACGGGGTGAAAATTCAGTTTGTCAACCAAATAGGTCTCGATAAATTCGACGGGTTCGTAAAGTTTCATCTTTTTGATTTTTTCTCGCATTCGGTAAAGGCACGGACTTTGATCGCAGACCACCGGATATTTTCCGTGTTGGCTTGCTTCCCACAGAGCGATTTCCAACTCTTCCGTTTTTCGGTCGGCAATGTCATACATCCCTTTGCTTTCCCAGATGGTGCCACAACACATATTTTCCATCCCTTCGGGGAAGATCACTTCATAGCCGGCTTTTTGAAAAAGATCCATCATTTTGTCCGATAACGGAATCTGTTCAGGACAATCCTTGTGAACACCCATCGACTGGTTGATGCAACTTGGGAAATAGACTACTTTTTGCTTCGAAGATTTAACATTGAGCTTGTTGCTATGTATTTTATGTGCTTTAGGCATGGCCGTCGTCCAGAGTGGTAAGCCGAACTTGTTGGCTTCGTTGCAGAGATAGGTCATGTTTTTACTGCCGATTACCGTGTGGGCAACATTGGCAAGCGTAAGTACCGACCGAAGTCCGGTTTTGATCCCGGCAAAATGGTTGGCGGCAAAATTACCGATGTTCCATCCGAAGCTACCGGTTGGTAATGATGCGTGGCGGACGTCGTGAGTCAGATGCCCGGTGTTGATCTCCATAGGACAGGAGGTGGCGCACAATCCGTCGCCGGCACAGGTGGCATTACCCAGGTATTTGTATCCTTTTTCAAGCTCTTGCAGAATTTCTGAGTCTTTGTCTTCTTGCTTCAAGCGGGAAATTTCTCTTTGAATTACAATGCGTTGTCGAGATGATAGCGTGAATCCTGCGGTCAGGCAATTTACTTCGCAAAAGCCACATTCTATACACTTATCAACGTGAGGATTGGTCAGGGGAAGGGGCTTGAAATCCTTGATAAAACAGTCGGGATCATCGTTGAAAATAACGCCCGGGTTGAGAATGTTATTTGGGTCAAACAACTTCTTTACTCTTTGCATGGCGTTGAATGCTTCCGTTCCCCACTCTTTTTCGACAAAAGGAGCCATGTTACGCCCGGTTCCATGTTCGGCTTTCAGCGATCCGTCATATTTTTCGGTTACGAGAGCTACCACGTCTTTCATCAACGATTTGTAACGAGCCACTTCGGCATACGAATCGAATCGTTGGTTGATGATAAAATGGAAATTACCTTCGAGCGCATGTCCATAAATTACGCTGTCGGTATATTCATACTTTTCGAGTAGTTGTTGAAGCTCGGAAGTAGCATCGGCTAGATTTTCCATGTGAAAGGCAATGTCCTCAATCAGGGTGGTGGTACCCGGTTCGCGCATGCCTCCTACCGAAGGAAAAATGCCTGAACGTATTGCCCACCAGACGCTGTAAACGTTCTCGTCCTGCGTGAATGAAGCCGGTAGCATTGTGTCGAACTCCCGAATGCATTTTTCGATGGTTTCTATCTGATTCAGGAGGTCGGTTTCCGTATTTGCTTTTGTTTCGATTAATAACGCCGTTACGTTGTCGTCAAGGGTTAAAAGATAATCCGGCATTCCATCCTTTCCTTCAACCGATTTTAAAGCTTTCCGGTCGAGTAGTTCCACTCCGGTGACGGGGGTCTCTTTTAATTTTTGGACTACCAGACAGGCGTATTTAATGTCTTTGAGGTAGAGCATTGCACTGGCTTTGAAGTGTTTTTCCTGTTCGGTTGCCACAGTTGCTTCGGCCAGAAACGCCAAGGTACCTTCCGAACCAACCAGCAAGTGGGTGATAATGTCGAACGGATCGTCGAAAGTGACGAATGGAAGTAAATTAAGGCCTGTGACATTTTTGATACTGTATTTATATTTGATTCTGTCGACCAGTTTTATGTTCGATCTAATCTCATCCCGGAGAGTAGTGATGTCAGCAATAAAATCGGAATGACTTGTTTGAAAAGCTTCTTTACTTTGCTGATTTTTAGTGTCAAGTATGGTGCCATCAGCAAAAATAATGCGTGCCGAAAGCAGAATTTTATCGCTATTGGCGTGTGTACCACAACTCTTTCCCGAAGCATTGTTGATGATAATACCGCCGACCATGGCCGAATGGAGCGATGCTGGGTCGGGAGAGAAAATCCGGTCGTATGGTTTCAGTAGTTCGTTTACGCGGCTGCCTACAATGCCTGGTTGTAATGAAATTGTCTCTCCGTTGGCATGAATCGTATATTTTTCCCATAGTTTTCCCGTTACAATGAGTACGGAGTCGCTGATGGCTTGCCCTGAAAGACTTGTCCCCGCCGCACGGAATGTTACGGGAGTGTTGGTGCTATTTGCTACTTTGAGCAACGAAGCTATCTCTTCTTCTGTCGATGGGTGTATTACCAGTTGCGGTATTTTACGATAAAATCCGGCATCGGTTCCCCAAGCCAAACGTCGTGTAATGTCGGTGAATCTGTATTGCTTGCCGATTGTTTCTGAAATCGCTTGGCTAAAAGCAAATATATTTTTCGTAGTATTCATAAGATATGAGTGTGGAGAAAGCGGTTGATAAATGAAGATACAATGATAACACATTTATTCTGTGTTATGAAATTGATATTTCAATGTTGCAAAGTAAGTCATAATGTATTATATTTGTGCTTTAATAGTGTAAAAATATTATATAATAACATAAAAACGGAATAAAAAATATAATTCAATCAGATCTCTTTGATTTGTGAATAGAAGCTTGCATCTATCTGTTTTTTATTAATCTAAACAAAATAAATGAATTTGTGTTTATGATCTTGTGATTTAAGAAGATAATGGTTAAATTTGCACTTCGTTTCTCGTGGAATAAGTTGGTTTGAACGATATTTGATTTCTCGTTTTTTATAAAACGTAGTATTGATAGTTCAGGGCTTGCGAACATTAGTGTAATTGTTTCGTATTTATTCAAAAAATATTTCCAATGAAGTTAATTGCTGACAGTGGTTCTTCTAAAACCGAATGGTGTCTTGTAGAGGGTATCTATGTTTTGGAGAGAGCTTTTACCGAGGGATTGAATCCTTATTTTCAGATGAGGAGAGAGATAAGCCGATCCATTCGATTACAATTGCCCGAAGTCTTTTTTAAGAAAAAGGTAGATCAAATTTATTTTTATGGGGCCGGATGTTCTTCTCAGGAAAAGAAGGATGTAATTAAAGCTTCGCTGGTTACCCAGTTTCGGGCGCCTTCTGAAGTGGAAAGTGACCTTTTGGGAGCTGTCAGAGCTTTGTTCGGTAACCAACCGGGTATCGGTTGTATCCTTGGAACCGGGTCAAACTCGTGTTTTTACGATGGAGAAAAGATCGTGGCGAATGTGGCTCCCTTGGGATATATTCTGGGTGATGAGGGAAGTGGTGCCGTTTTGGGCAAGATGTTTTTGAGCGATTGCATGAAGCAAATTGCGCCGAAAGATTTGTGCGATATGTTTTTTGATGTGTATAAAATTTCTCCGGGTGAAATAATGGAAAATGTTTACAGCAAGCCTTTTGCCAACCGTTTTCTGGCCAGTTTCTCATTCTTTCTTGAAAAGCATATTGACCATGAGTATGTGTATGGACTTGTGAAACAAAATTTTCGCAATTTCTTTATTCGTAATATTTTGCATTATGATTATAAAACTTATCCTATTCATTTTATGGGTCATGTTGCTTATCATTATGCCGACATTCTGCGAGAGGTAGCTTCCGAATTTGATGTAGTGGTCGGACAGATTGAAAAATCGCCGATGCCTGGATTAGTTCGTTATCACACCGCAAATTGCCGTCTTGACTAAAAAATGGTAAAAATGAAAAGTTAGTAATTCTTTGCCGGATTTCTAACTTTTTATGCTATGCAGGAGCTGGCATTTGCTGTATATTTCATTGATAAATATTTACAAATCGTTTGAGGCGATGATGTGTGCGTTGGATCTTCTTTCGCATTGTTGTTGATGCAATTTTGTTTTGTATTTCACATACAATCATTTTATTATGTTTGTTGTTTTAATTGATTTATCTGTGGTAAATTGCAATTAAAATAAGTATGAAAACAATAAATAATATGAAAATAATGATTTATATGTTGTTTCTGAGTCTCAAATTATAAACTTTGAATTACCTTTGTCTCGAGAATAATTCAAAAACTGGTTGGATATTTGTTTCCTCGAATATTTTCCGGATTTGTATACTCTTCAGATTAAATAAAATAAATTTGATAAATCATTTTCTCAAGGACTCGATATGATACTGATTGCGGATAGTGGTTCAACAAAGACTTATTGGTCGTTGCTCAAAGCAGATGGTGGTTGCAACCATTATTACACACAAGGAATTAATCCTTTTTTTCAAACTGAGTATGAAATAGAGGGTTTTTTACGGATGACGTTGCTCCCTCAATTGGGAGTAGATACGATTTCGGAAATCTATTTTTACGGAGCCGGATGTGCTACAGAAAAACAGATCAATTTGATGCGTTCGGCTTTCTCGAAAGTATTTAGTTATGATATCCTTGATGTGGATAGCGATTTGTTGGGAGCGGCAAGGGCTTTGTGTGGTGACGAACCGGGTATTGCCTGTATCTTGGGAACCGGTTCGAATTCCTGTTATTATAACGGACAGGCCATTGAAAAGCAGGTGTCGCCGTTGGGTTTTATCATAGGTGACGAAGGGAGCGGAGCTTCATTGGGTAAACGTCTGGTAGCCGATTGCCTGAAAAATCAGTTACCCAAAGGTATCAAAGAGCGCTTTCTGGAGCGTTTCAAATTAACTCAGGCTCAGATTGTCGAAAATATTTACAGTAAGCCTTTTCCCAGTAGATTTCTGGCATCATTATCCTTATTTTTAATAGAAAATATAGAGGAACAGGCCTTATATCAAATTGTTTATGATGGTTTTACCGATTTCTTCAGACGAAATGTATTTCAATACGATTGTCTAAATAAAAAAGTGAATGTGGTCGGATCTATCGGATATCATTATCAGGATGTTTTGTCAAAGGTTGCGGACGATTTGTCTTTGCAATTGGGCAAAATAATTCAGGCTCCATCGGAAGAATTGATCAAATATCACAAACAAAGATCCATTAAAATCTAATACGCGCATGGCGTTTCAAAAGATAACGGAAATGTCGTCGTTACACGACAATCTTGATAAAAGTTCAGTGCTGGAATTACTTACCGGCATTAACGAAGAAGACAAAAAAGTGCCTCTTGCTGTAGAAAAGGCGATTCCCCAATTGGAAAGATTGGTCGAATCGATTGTGATGAGGATGAAGCGGGGCGGACGAATTTTCTACATGGGAGCAGGTACCAGTGGTCGGTTGGGAGTCCTCGATGCATCGGAGATTCCCCCGACTTATGGTATGCCCAATACGTTGGTCATCGGATTGATTGCCGGAGGAGATACTGCGCTCCGAAATCCGGTGGAAGCTGCCGAAGACAGTGAAGAAAAAGGGTGGCAAGAGTTGTTGAACTATAACATAAATATCAATGATACGGTAATCGGTATTGCAGCTTCGGGTACCACTCCGTATGTGATAGGAGCTTTGCGGCATGCGCAGGAAAAAGGTATTTTGACAGCTTCTATTGCCTGTAATCCCGATTCTCCGGTTGCTCGATATGCCGATATACCCATTGACGTAATTGTGGGTCCGGAATTTGTGACCGGAAGTACCCGAATGAAAGCCGGAACGGCTCAGAAATTGGTACTGAACATGATTACGACAACCACAATGATTAAGTTGGGTCGTGTAAAAGGAAACCGGATGGTAAATATGCAGCTGACCAATAAGAAGCTGATCGATCGGGGTACCCGTATGATTATGGAAGAGTCCAAGCTGGAATATGAAGCGGCCAAAAGCCTGCTTCTGTTGCATGGTTCGGTAAAGAAAGCTACCGATGCGTTTTTTAATATTAACCGTGAAGAAAATAAGAAATGATACGAATTGATTGTTTTTTGCCTTTTGCGTCAAGAGAGCAAATTGCTCAGACACTAGAGCAACTGACTGCATCGTCGTTGGTGGGTAAAATATTTTTGCTTGCTACCGAGGAGACTGAAGGATTTGGCGGCTATGAAGTGCTTCGGATCGATAGTCTGAAAAGCAGTGCGACCATGCATCTGATTGCTGCAAAAGCGACAGCTGATTACGTTTTCGTATATCAAAAATATTCTCCCCTGCAGTTGGGTTATTTTGCGCTCGATCGTATGGTGAACTTAGCCGATGATTCGGCTGCCGGCATGGTGTATGCCGATTCGTATCAGGTGCTCGACGGCGTGAAGAAAATTCATCCGGTGATTGCTTATCAGGAAGGAAGCCTGCGCGACGATTTCGATTTCGGATCGGTGCTGCTCTTTTGTTCCAAAGCATTCAAAGAGGCTGTATCGGCAATGACAGCCAATTACGCTTTTGCTGGATTGTACGACTTGCGCCTGAAGCTCTCTCAAAAACATGATCTCGTTCATATTAACGAATATCTCTATTCTGAAATAGAAACGGATAGCCGTAAGTCGGGCGAAAAGATGTTCGATTACGTTGATCCTAAAAACCGTAGCGTACAACTCGAAATGGAGGCTGCCTGCACCGAACACTTGAAAGAAGTGGGTGCATATCTGGCTCCTCAGTTCAAAGATGTTGCTTTCGAGGAAGGTAATTTTCCGGTGGAAGCATCAGTTATTATTCCGGTATTCAACCGCGTGCGTACCATCGAAGACGCCATTCAATCGGTATTGAAACAGCAATGTAAATTCGATTTCAACCTCATTATTATCGATAACCATTCCACCGACGGAACCACGGAAGCGATCCGTAAATACGAGTCGGATCTGCGGGTTATTCATCTGATTCCGGAACGCTTCGATTTGGGTATCGGAGGTTGTTGGAATGTGGGTGTGCAGGATGCCCGTTGCGGAAAATTTGCTGTTCAGTTGGACAGCGATGATGTTTACAGCGGAGAAACTACCCTGCAAACTATTGTGGATGCGTTCTACGAACAGCAGTGCTCGATGGTGGTAGGAACCTACCGTATGACCAATTTCGATATGGAAACCATTCCTCCCGGAGTGATCGATCATAAGGAGTGGACTCCCGATAATGGTCGTAACAATGCTTTGCGTATCAACGGGCTGGGTGCGCCGCGTGCGTTCTATACACCGATGTTGCGCAAAATTAAAGTGCCGAATACGAGCTATGGTGAAGATTACGCGTTGGGACTCTATTTCTCGCGCGAACACCGCATCGGACGTATTTATGACGTTCTGTACCTGTGTCGTCGCTGGGAAGATAACTCGGATGCTTCGTTGGATATTGTGAAGATGAATGGTCACAATACCTACAAAGACCGCATCCGTACCTGGGAGCTAAAAGCTCGCAAAGCGCTGAATAAAACAATTTAATAATATGTCAATGT
Organism: Bacteroidota bacterium; assembly: GCA_017860295.1. GTDB lineage: Bacteria > Bacteroidota > Bacteroidia > Bacteroidales > Paludibacteraceae > Microbacter. The sequence continues at coordinate 120,762 of JAFNAS010000020.1, forward strand.
GCCAATATGCCAATTAGTAATATGATTGGAATTTAGCCCAACAAATATGTTGTTTGATTATGCGGAGAGCCGCTAATCTTTTGAAAGCTTGCCATTTGATATTAGCACATTAGCATATTTATATATTGGCATATTTTTTTAGTCGTCGTTTTTTTAATAGTAATACCATGAATCAAAATCCGAAAAACGAAGAACTAAACTCTTGTTGTCAGGGTAAATCGTTGATGGATGAAGTGTACGGACTCCTTGACCAGCAAATTGCTGTCTGGGAACTTCCGAAACGTCATTACATGGCTCTCAATAAAGTCGAAACAAAGACTATGAAAGTAGGGGGCGTGGAAATGACAGTGCAATTCAATCCTTCTCGCATTGTCTCTTCTGCTGCAAAAGTGGACGTTACTTCGATCAAGGAACGCAAGTGCTTTTTGTGTAAAGCACATTTGCCTCAGGAACAAGAGGGAATCCCTTTTGGCAATGGATATTTGATACTGGTCAATCCGTTTCCTATTTTTCCGAGGCATTTTACGATTCCGGCTCTGGAGCACACCGATCAGCTTATCCGAACCCGTTTGGGTGATATGCTGGATGTTGCCAGAGAATTGAATGGCTGTGTTATATTTTACAACGGTCCGAAGTGCGGAGCATCTGCTCCCGATCACATGCACTTTCAGGCCGGAAACCGAGGTTTCCTCCCTCTCGAAAAAAACTGGAATTCTGTCTATCGTGAACAAGCCGAGGTTATTGTCGACCATTCGGAAATTAAAGTTTCACGTCTTCCTTATTATCCACATGCTGCATTAGCACTTGAGTCGATGGACAAAGAGGCTATGAAGCAGCAGTTTGAAAAAATCTACTCTTTACTGACTGTTCCTCAGGATAGTCCCGAACCGATGCTTAATTTGCTTTGTCGTTTCGAGGACGGATTGTGGACGCTCTGGGTTTTCCCTCGGAAGTTGCATCGTCCGTGGCAATACTTTGCCGAAGGCGACGATAACCTGCTGATAAGCCCGGCATCAGTCGATTTGGGCGGTGTGTTTATAACTCCGCTTGAAAAGGATTTCGAAAAAATCACATCAACCGATATTGAAGATATTCTCCGGCAAATTTCAATGGATGCCGACGAATTCGACCTGCTTTGCAGCCGGTTGAAAGAGCTTCGTTAGAGAAATCAGGGAAGCAAGTCTTGCTCTTCGTTTGTTTGTGTTTGCTTGAGGAGGCGTTTGTCGCTGCGATGATAATGGGCTGACTTGATGAAATGGTGAAAACAGGCTTCAAAAGAGGGTAAATCTCCTTCGAAAGGCGGGGCACGACCTTCGAAAGCAGAGGGATGTCTGTCGAAAAGCGTGGAAACTCTGTCGAAACGAGTGGTAGGTCTATCGAAAGGCGAGGGTAAACTGTCGAAAAGCGTGGT
>JAFNAS010000025.1 GCA_017860295.1 Bacteroidota bacterium
CAAAAAGAATATCAATGATGTCAATGATCTCTATGGTTCTCGTGAACCGAATTTGTTTAATTTCTAATCGTGTCCTTTTTTAGTGGACACTCATGATTATAAGTTATGAATTATAATTTGGCCGCCTTCACGATCTCTTCTTCCAGAGAGAGAAGGAGAACGCCTTACTAATCAATATAACATAGTTTTTTGCCGATTATCCCCTCTCTTGGGGAGAGGGGCCGGGGGAGAGGCTATCAATTGATTCGGATATGGCTGGTGTTGATTACCTGCGCCTCCTCGAACGAAGTCATTTCCGAAAGTACCGCCACAGCACCTTTCAGCACGCCGTAGGCCACTGCCGAACCGGTTCCTTCGCCCAAGCGTAAGCCCAACTGAAGCACTGCAGAGGCATTCATGTGACGCAACATCTTGCGATGTCCCTGCTCTTCGCCTTCGTGGGCAAAAATGGCATAGTCGAGTACTTTCTTGTCAATTTCGCTTGCTACCAACATCGCCGCCGTTGTGATGAACCCGTCGACCAGAATCACCATGCGGTTTACTGCCGCTTCGATCATTCCTCCGGCAATGGTGACAATCTCGTAGCCACCGAAACGGGCCATATTCTCGAAAATATCGTCCGACACACCATGCCGCTCGATAGCCGCTTTAATCACATCCGCTTTATGGCGAACCCCTTCGCTGTTCAGTCCGGCACCCGGACCCACGCATTCATCAACAGGAAGATGACAGACAATTGACATCAGAGCCGAGGCTGGCGTGGTATTGCCGATGCCCATCTCGCCGAAACCGACCACATTGGTTCCCTCCTGGGCAAAACGACGCACGATCTCACGCCCGTTGTTGAAGGCCTGCATACACTGCTCCCGGCTCATTGCGGGCTGATGCAAAAAATTCTCCGAACCCATCGCCACCTTGGCATCGATCAGCCGCAGATGCGGTGCGAAACGGTAATTAACCCCCGCGTCAACCACCCACAACTCCATGCCATAGACTCGCGAAAGGAGTCCAATGCCGCCGCCGCCACTCAGAAAATTATGTACCTGTTGCCAGGTAATCTCTACCGGACAGGGACTTACCCCTTCGGCAGTTATGCCGTGATCGGCGGCTACGGTCAGCATCACCGGCTTGGAAAGTACCGGAGTGAGGGTGTTTTGAATCATTCCCACCTGCAGGGCCAGCGATTCCAGCCGACCGAGCGATCCGACCGGTTTGGCTTTGTTGTCGAGCTTATGCTGAATCTTCGCCCGCAACGTTTCGTCCTGCAAAGGAATGTTGATTGAATTGTTCACTTATTTCCTGTTTTGTTTAGTGTATAATCTGGTTATTGTGGAATGTTTAACGTGTAATGTTTAACGTGTAACGTTTAGTGAAAATTGCCTGATCTCGCCATAGTGCAACGCCGTTTCAAACGTCTCTTCGGTAGTTTTGTTTTCAAGCAAAGCTATCAGGATTCGCAGCACACCGGCATGAGTCACGATCACTACCTGTTGATAGTCCCGCTGCTTCAAATCGTCCAGAAAAGATTTCAAGTCATGCACCATCTCCATGTACGACCGACCATTCGGACAGGCTGTATTGATATAATCGGCAAACCACCGTTTACCCGCTTCCGATTCATAAATTTCGCTCCAGGGCTTCATCTCCCAGTCACCAAAATCGAGCTCACAAAGTCGCTCATCAATCATTAACGACTGCCCGGCTGCAAGTTTCCCGGCCAAAATACGGCAACGACTCAGCGGACTACTAAAAACAGCGTTAAATCGTTTATTTTCAAACTGCTCTGTAATGTCATTTAAGGCCAATACACCCTCCTTCGCAAGCGGCACATCGGTCACTCCGTAGCAAATTCCTTTCGGAACATCCACCTGTGTATGTCGTACAACGGTTAACTGCATTTTTTATTTAGAGCAAAGAACAAAGATTAAAGAGCAAAGAACAAAGATTAAAGAGCAAAGACAATATAATTTCAAGATTCCATATTTAGCTTCGCTGATATTCGATTCAAAATTCCACTTCTCTGTGTACTGAATACTGCTTACTTTATACTTTCACGCTATCAAGTGCTGATAGATGACCAGTCCGATGTAAAATACCACCTCGGCAATCTGCTGCAAAGCTCCCAAACAATCGCCGGTATAGCCACCGAGTCTTTTGTTGGTATAAGCCCGGAAAACCACGGTGACAACGAGCAATACCGAAATAATACAAGCCACAAATGTTACCGGCATCAAAACCTGCAAGGCCAATCCGAAAAAGAGTGCCATCAGGAAATCGTAGTACCGTCCTTTGTGGGCAATTGCGCGCGATTTACTCGAATCATCCTTGCGGGCATAGACCGACGTGTAAATCAACAGCACCGGCATCAGGCGGCTCAATGAATGGCCGGCCAACAATACCAACGGAATGGACAAATCGTGCAGAGAGAAGAGTGCTGTAAATTTTGTCGCTAACATGCCCATCAAGCCGATAGAGCCGTAGGTTCCGATCCGGCTGTCCTTCATAATATCAAGGATCTTCTCTTTGGTATAACCACCTCCGAAACCATCGCAGAAATCGGCAAAACCATCCTCGTGAAAAGCTCCCGACACGAAAATAGTGGCCAGCATACTCAATAAAAGCGCCAACGCTCCGGGCACAACAAAGCTCAGTCCCCAGTAAACTCCGGCACCAACCGCACCCATCACCCACCCCACAAAGGGAAAATAGCGCATGGAACGGTTCAGAATCTCCTCCGAATACTCCACCTTTACCGGCACCGGAATACGGGTAAAATAGAGAATCGCATTGAGAAATATGGACAATTGTTTTTTCATTCAATCAAACAAAAGAACAAAGAGCAAAGAATAAAGATTCAATATGCATTCTGTTCTGATAAGTAGTTTTATATAGTTTATCTAAACACCCGTGGTGCATTTGGAGAAAAATCAGTTCTTTATCTAATCAAAAATAGATCAAACATAATAATATTCTGTTATAATTAGGCTTATCAAACCCTACCCCCTATCGGGTACTCCCCTTCATCTGAAGGGGAGATAAATCTGCTATTTTAGTGATAAATTGCAAAATAGAGCTGAAACTTCGCAGTCAGTAGTGTCCCCTTTTGATAAAGGGGACGAGCGAAGCGGAGGGGTTAGATAATACTAAAATATGAATTCATTAACATACAACATTTTATAGCATTTTCTTCAAACACACCACGAGTTAAACAAATTATTCATCGTATTGGTAACACAATCCACAGACAATTTACGCTTTATTCGACACACCCGCATCTTCAAAACTGGCCATTTCGTTCAGAAAACCGACCGCAGCCTGTATTAACGGATAAGCCAGCGCGGCACCCGTTCCTTCACCCAAACGCAAACCAAGACTCAGAACCGGCCGCACATTCAATTCCCGCAGCATCTGTTTGTGACCGCGTTCGTCGGACGCATGGCAAAAAATCATATTGGTACGCACGGCAGGATTGATACGCAGAGCGGTTAACGCCGCCGCAGAAGCAATGAAGCCATCCACCAGCACTATCATCTTTCGTTCGGCAGCTTCGAGCATAGCACCGGTCATCATGGCAATTTCCAATCCGCCAAAAGTAGCCAACGTCTCTTCGGGCGTTTGCGGATCATATTTCTCCGACACCTCTCTCAGAATCGCCGTTTTTCTGGCAAAATGCTCTCCATGCGAACCAGTTCCGGCTCCGATACACTCTTCGATAGGAATAGAGAGAAAACGGTGCATGAGCAGGGATGATGCCGACGTATTGCCAATACCCATCTCGCCGAAGCCGATAATATTGCATCCGGCATTTGCTTCATTAGCCACCAGTTCGCGACCTTTCTGAATCGCCACAGAACACTCTTCGGATGTCATTGCCGGTTCGTGGCGCATATTGCGGCTACCCCGGGCCACTTTTGCATTAACAACAGGAACACCTGCCGGAAAATCGTAATCAACGCCCGCATCCACCACTTTCAGCTTAATATTGTTTTGTCGGCTAAATACATTAATTGCGGCACCTTCTGCCACAAAATTCATCACCATTTGCCAGGTAACCTCTTTCGGGTAAGGACTGACTCCTTCATCGGCCAAACCGTGATCGGCCGCAAAAACGAGAATTGTCGGTCGGGATAGCGATGGGGTTAACGTATTTTGAATCGTCCCTATTTGCAACGCAAGCGTTTCAAGCACGCCCAGCGCGCCCACCGGTTTGGTTTTCAGATTGATTTTATGTTGTAGTTGTTCCTGTAAAGTCATTCTTGGGGTTCAATGTTGAACGTTTAATGTTTAGTGTTTAATGTTTAATGTTTGAATCTGAGTATTTCGACTACTTGATTTTGAGAGGGATACCCGACACCATCAGGTAAACCTCATCGGCCATAGCGGCAATGTGCTGGTTGATCCAGCCCTGCAAATCGGCAAACTTACGAGCCGACTCTTCCTCCGGATGCACACCCATGCCCAATTCGTTGCTCACCACGATAAGATCCATCTCTTTGGTGACAAAACGCCCCCACTCTGCTTTAGCCTCGGTCAGCGATTTTTCCATATCGAAACCGTTATCGAAAAAGATATTCGTCAGCCAGAGGGTGATGCAATCGAGCAACACGGTTTTACCATCGACAGGAGTCTGAGCAAGCTGTTTCTCCTCTTCGATGTTGATCCAATGCGGCCCACGATCGCTCTGATGACGTTCGATCCGTTTACGAAAATCGTCATCCCACGCGCGCGCTGTAGCCAGATAAACGGGATGCTCACTGTGCTGCTCTGCCAGCTCCTGCGCAAAGCGACTCTTGCCCGATCGGGCACCTCCGGTGATGAAAATGATATGAGACATGTTTGTTAGATAAGAGTAAAGAACAAAGACAATCTGACTTCAGCAGATTAAGTTGTTTACTTGTCAACTCGTTAGCTTGTTTCCTATTCTAGATTTAAACGGCAAATTTGCGCTCCCGAATCTTTTTCTTCAAAACGCACTCACAATCTGTCGATTGCCGCATTTCAAAGTCAAGTACCGGAAGCGCAAACTCTCTATGGTTTTGTAATCGCTTTCTGCGTAAAAAATGGCTACTTACCTTTCGACGGATTATCCACTTTCCATGAGCAGACATCCTCCACATACCGCCAACTAACGGTATCGCCGGGCTTCAGCATCTGATACAACGCCAGTTTTTTCGGCGTTTGTCCGTTGATACGGTAATACCAGGCCATCTTTCCACGTTCACCTTTCACCTGATCGATCGCCGTCACAAACACATGCGAACCGACCGGATGAGTTTCCGTTTCGGCAGCTTCCTGCAAAGCACCAAGCACTGCAATTCCGGGAAACCACGCCACCTTCACCGTTTTCGGAGCCTGTGCTTTTCCATAATCGATCTCCACGATGACCTCCTTTTTCGTTGGCTGCACTTTTTTACCACCGGCAAAGGTAACAACCGGTAGTAGAAACAGGAGCACACTCAGAAAAACTATTCTTGTTTTCATAAATATCTTATTCTTTGTTCTCTCAAAATGCGTACGACAGTTTTGCCACAATGCTACGACCCGGCATATTGTATCCGTCTTTTTCGGTATAGTTTTCATCCAACAGGTTAGAAGCGGTAATACCAAAATTGACCTTCTGCGAATAAGCATATCCGATCGAATAGTCGAAAACCAGGTAAGCCGGCATTTCGAGCATTTTGTCAGAAGCAACATAACCTCCTTTGGTGTAATAGTCTGCCGATGTGATACCCGGACGCAGGTAGCTGAAATTATCTTTTTCCAGACGTGTACCGATCAAGCGACCGTTCAGACGCATATTGACTTTTCCGTACTGATAGTTCAGCCCGAAGTTACCGTTGGTTTTGCGGGCAAACTGCATATCATATGTTTTTACGACACCACCTACCGTTTGTGTAAAGTCATTTTTCAACATCCAGGTAAAGTTGGCATACGCTTCGAGTAACAATTTCGGATTGATAAATTTACCGAAGTTAAATGCAGAAACCAGTTCAAGGCCGTTCATCGTCGATTGATTGGCATTCGTATAGGTAGTACCGGCAGCAACGTATTGGTTCACAATTTTGTTGTCATACAAGGTATGGAAATAGGTAACATCGATTTTCAGACCGGCAGCCGCAGAGGTGTAGCTCACTCCGAAATCGGTTGTACGCGATTTCTCCGGTTTCAGATCGGGATTGCCGATATAGTCGGTAGAGTATACCACGCCGCCATAAGTGTACGACATTGTGTATTTACCCGCCATCTGATAGGCATCGGGCACATAGAAAGCCGTTCCGTACGAAGCATGAGCCTTGAAATCACCGAAAGCATATTGCGCGCCTACCGACGGATTCACCGTATTGTAATGCGCATTGGCATCCGGTGCATTCAACGCAGCGTTGGCATCGATATGGTAGTTGAACCGGTCGTAGCGCAAACCGGCATTCACGTTCAACCCATTCCAGTTGTAAACGGCCTGTCCGAACAGTGCAATATCTGTAGATTTATTATCTGGTTTATAAGGTGCCGTTTCTACACCTTTACCTGTATAATTAGTCGAAACATAATCAATTATTTTTATATCGTGACCTACTGTAACGTTTAAATCACCAAATTTATAACTGTCCTGCAATTGATAACCATAATCCTTGGTCGTACTGGTAAAACTAAGATAGCCAGCATCTGTATTGTCCGAATAGTTCGGATCTTTATCGTTCGTATAGTAGGGTGCAAAGCGGAAATGATTCAACGCATTTTGTTGTTCCAGCGAAGTATAAAGATTCAAACGGTTTACGTCTTTCTTGCTCTGTCCGTACGAACCCCAGTAATTACCCGCAGTCTCTACATCGTAAGCATAGGTATAGCTACCTTCGGCACGGGCTTTCCACTGCGGATTAATCTTATAGTCGGCAAAAGCATTGGCAACATTCAGTTCGTACTGTGTATTGTCCATTGCATCGCCATACGAAGCTTTATCAAGAATCAGCTTATCCGATTCACTCATCTTCAGGAAATTATGCTGACCGATCCTGTAATCTTTGGTTTGTTGTTGGTGGCTGTAACCCAAACCGTAGCTGAACTTATCATTTGCCACTCCGGTAAAATTAGCCCCCAGCTTGCTGTAACCGAAGCTACCGGCTTCTACTGAAGCGCTTCCTTGCGATTTTTTACCGGCTTTTTTGGTGATGATATTAATAACACCACCCATGGCATCCGAACCGTACAGCACTGCATACGGGCCTTTTATCACCTCGATGCGTTCCACATTATCGACGGCAATGGTCGCCAGATTGGTTGTACCTGCCGATTCTCCATTAATAAGCACAAGCACAAGACTTCGTTCATGGGCTTTGGGCGAAAAGCCACGCATAGCAACCTGAGCCGACAACCCCGGATATTGGATAATATCCAGATTGGTAGCTCGTTTCAATACTTCGGCCAAATTATCGTTCGGAAGCGCTTTGAGTGTACTTCCCGAGATAATTTCCACTTTCTGTGGAATACTTTTCAGTAAAGTTCCGGAACGTGAAGCGTTTACAACCACTTCATTCATTTGATATGAGCGAATGGAATCGCCGTCCTGAGGTTTGGATCCGGCAGCAAAAACAGATGTTCCTGCCGTCAAAACCGCAACCGATAGTAACAGTTTTCTCATTTGATAATAATATTTATTGAATTTAATAATGTTCCGCACAGCACTATCCGGAATGGCTGGTTGGAACGAGTCTATTTTTAATTATGAATTATTAATTATTAGTTATCAGTTTTTCATCACGACAAAACCAACTAAACAATTAGCACATTGGCACATTAGACTATTTTCTTTCTTTTTTCAATTTATCTATCTGATGACGCGGCACCAGAAAAACGGTCGGTCGTCCCGTAACGGGATTCGGACGGGTTACCACCACCGTCTTGTATACCTCTTCGATGATGGAGAACTGCAATACCTCTTCGGGCGCGCCCTGCGTATGAAGTTTTCCCCCGTTCAGCAACAGCAATTTATTGCAGTAAGAGCTGGCCAGATTAAGGTCGTGAATAATCATCAGCACCGTAAGGCCAAGTTCGCAGTTAAGTTCCCGTACCAGATCGAGCACCTGCACCTGATGGCAGATATCGAGTTGCGATGTCGGTTCATCAAGCAATAGTAATTTCGGTTCCTGCGTGAGCGCCCGGGCCATCGCCGCCAGTTGCCGTTCGCCGCCGCTAAGCGACGAGAGCGGTTGATCGCGGTACTTCAGAATACCTGTAAGCTCCATATATTTTTCGGCTTTCGCCACATCTTCTCTCTTTTCAAAAAACTGAAACAGTTCGCGATAAGGCAAACGCCCGAGCAATACATATTCCAATACCGACATCGACGTATCTTCGATATGCTGCGTCACCACGGCAATAGTCTGGGCCTTCTGTCGCACCGGCATTGCACTCAACTCTTTTCCTTCGAGCAACATCTTCCCCGACGATCGTTTCAGGTCACCAAGCAGCATTTTTACAAGCGTACTCTTCCCCGACCCGTTCGGCCCGATAATGCCTGCAAAATCACCTTTATCGAGCGCGAAGCCGATCTGTTGTAAGTTGAAGCTTTTATATCCGCCACACAAAGCATCGATCTGCAACAAAGGTTTCTTTATTTCTTCCATGCCGAACCCTTTCTGCTTAAAAGAATGATAAACAAGACGCCTCCGGTAATGCCTGTCAGTACACCGACAGGTAATTCGTTGGGAGCAATCAGTGTGCGGGCCAGCACGTCGCAGACGATCAGGAACAGACCGCCACCCAGAAAACTTGCCGACAAAAGAATCCGATAATCAGAACCTACCGCTTTACGCATTACGTGAGGAATGACCAGTCCCACAAAACCGATAATACCGGCAATTGAGACGCACAAACCTGTCAGCAACGATGCCAGTACAAACAGCACCCGTATCGTCAGCTTTACATTGATGCCCAGATGTATCGCTTCGTCCTCACCCAAACGCAACGCATTCAGCGCATGTGCAAACAGGTGAGTGAGCAGAAATACTCCAATGCTACCAAACAACATCAGGCGAATAAGGCGACCGTCGGGTTGTTCCAGCGATCCCATCGTCCAGAAGATAATATTGTGCATATCTTCGGCAGTAGATATCGACAGCAAAAACATCAGCAGCGACGAACAGACAAAACTGATCATTACACCCGTGAGCAACATCCGGTTGATATTAGCAGCACTCTTGCCCATTCCCAGCACATACACCAGAAAGATGGTAATAAAAGCCCCTGCAAAACCGGCCACCGGAAGAAGCAATCCTCCCAGCGAGAAAGCGGTTCCCAGTACAATCATCAGCGCCACGCCGAGCGAAGCGCCACCCGATATTCCGAGCGTAAAGGGTTCCACCAGCGGATTGCGGTAAATGCCCTGCAAAATAACGCCCGACAAGCTTAACGATGCTCCCACGGCAAACGCCAGCAACAGACGCGGAACGCGCAGATTCATCAATACGGAATACTCCATGCTGTCGGCATGTTGCAGCACATAAGGCAACTGCTTCCACGAGATATTGATGTCGCCCGAAAGCAGCGACCAGACCGACACTGCTACCAGCAACACCAGCAGTAACACCAAAAATCCGACGCGATATAGTTTAAATACTTTCATTAAAACTCTATTCCCTCCCGGCTACGAATCTTCTTATCGTAGGGATGTTTTATCTTTTTAATTTCGCTTACGTAATCGGCCAGTTCCATCACGGCTTCGGTAGCTCCACGACCGGTAATGACCAGTTCCAGCGTTGCCGGTTTCGATTTGATCAGATCGAGCAACAACTCCTCTTCCAGATAATTATCCCGTACAGAGATATTCAGTTCGTCGAGAATCATCAGATCGTAACCGGCGGCAAAGAACTCGTTTTTGATCTTTTCTACCGCATCGTGCGTCTCCTGCCGAATCACATTCTCGTCCAGCGAACGGTTCAGGTGCGGATGCCCCTTGGCAAAATTGAACACCTCGGCTCCCAGTTTGCGCAGACTCTGCATTTCGTTATAACCGTACTTCTCCGGATCTTTGCAAAAGGAGCAATAGCACACCTTTTGTCCGTGACCTAACGCGCGGGTTGCCAGTCCGATGGCCGCTGTGGTTTTTCCTTTACCATCACCCGTGTATATATGTATCAAACCGTTATTTTTCATTGATTTTTTATATTTAGACCTCATCCGCCCTACGGGCACCTTCTCCCAAGGAGAAGGTAAATCTGCACTATTCAGATATATCTCGCAGCCTGACGGCTCCCTCTCCTTGGGAGAGGGTTGGGTCAGACGATACATGTCTGACTCCGACACGAAGTCGTCGAGAGGTGAGGTCACTTCAGCATCTTCATCATCACCTCCAGCGTTTCGGCAAAGGTGACGGGAGTAGGCACACAAGCCATATTGGAATCGATTACAATTACCTTCTTTCTGCGCACGGCCTCCAGATTGGAGAATTTTTCCCAACGCTGCTTCTCCTGACGATCGATATTACCCATAGTAACAATAAAGATCACCGACGGATTTTTGAGCAACACGGCTTCGCGGGTGATAGAACCCATAGTCATTCCTTCGGCAATGTTTCGCCCACCGGCCAGCGTGATATAATCGTTCAGAAAAGTATTGGGAATTACGGCATAAAGAGGGTCAACTCCCAGCTGTATAAAGATCCTGCGGCCATTGGCTTTGCGGGCTTTCACCCGGTCGATGCGCTGCTGTACGGATAGCAAAACCTTGTTGGCAAGGGCTTCACGCCCCACCAACCGACTCAGTTGCCGGAACTGCGAACAGATTTCAGCATACGACTTCGGCATGGGGAACATCACGACCTGAATGCCGAATTTTTTCAACTGCGATACGGTTTCGGGAGTGGTCATTGAGGAGGCGATTACCAGGTCTGGCTTAAGCGACACCACCTTTTCCACGTTCACCTTGACGGCCGTAGCCACCACGTTGATTTTGCGTGTTGTATGGCAATAACTGGTACAACCCACCAATTCGTTCTCTTCGCCCAGATAGAGCAAATTGCGGGTTAACGCAGGAGAGAGCGAGATGATACGTTTGGCAGAGGCCACCGATACCAGCGACACCACTACCAACAACAGTGATAAAATGAAAATTCGTTTTTGCATGTCTGTTCCGAATTAATCGAGCCTAAGTTTCAGGTTAGCCTATAATAAATCCATACAAGCATACCGATAGCATACGCGGAATCCGTTTCGGAATAAGACAAGGTGACGACAAAGGAAAAATTTGAAGACGCCCGTAGAACCTTTATCCCGAAGTTCCGGTAAATAAAAGCATGTGGCAGGTCTTCTGGCTCATCCCCGTATTTGAAGCCTTCCCGTTATCAGTTGTCAGTTATCAGTTGTCAGTTGTCAGTTATCAGTTTCCAGTTATCAGTTATCAGTTATCAGTTATCAGTTATCAGTTTCCAGTTATCAGTTACCAGTTGTCAGTTATTTCTAACTGTTTACTGTTCACTGTTCACTGTTCACTGTTTACTGTTTACTGTTCACTGTTTACTGTTCACTGTTTACTGTTCACTGTTTACTGTCGACTGTTCACTGTTCACTGTTTCACAGTGGCAATGGTATTTCAAATACGTTTGGATAGGATTTACAGCTGCGGGTACAGCTCCGGAATAGTTCGTCAGTGACAAACGCACCGGATTCCCTTTTGGATCGTTTCCAGCACAGGAAACAATCACCAAATGCGCTGCAAAGTTACGGAAAGGTTTTAGAACTGCAAGCAGAGTGTAAAAAAATTGAATATTAAACACGACTGTGCTCTTCAAATCGCTATTTACCCAAAAACTGTATAAATGAACCCCGACCTAAATCATTTTTTATTATCTTTGTGCCAACACACCTTACATAATATTCAAGCAAGAAATAATGAACTGTACCCTCAAGTACCTGGTCAATTCTTTTCGACGCACCGTTATGCAAAGGATGACACACAATATCGGAAGTTCTTTCAGTAACCAATCCGGTAAACTATCTCAAACCGACGAGATTCGTAAAATTCTGATTATTCGGCCTAACAGCAGACTAGGTAATCAGTTGCTTATTTCACCGCTATTGCAGGAAATAGAATCTACGCTTCCAAATGCCAAAATTGATCTTTTCGTACGCGGAAATCTGGCTCCGATTCTCTTTAGCAACTACAACAACATTAACAGAATCATCAAATTACCACCAAAGCCTTTCAAGCAACTGCCGGCATATATCAAAACATGGGTTTCTCTGCTATCCCACTCTTACGATCTGGTGTTCAATGTAGATGCCGGGTCATCATCGGGACGGCTTTCCACCAAACTGTCAAGAGGGAGGTGCAAATGTTTCGGAGAACGTAATGCTCAATTGGACTTAACGGAAGAATACCAACATATGGGACGCTGGCCTGTTTATAATTTTCGTCTTTTCTTGTCGGCTATCGGACTTAGGTCTTACAACAATCCGATTCCTTCCTTATCACTTCAACTCAGTACAACAGAAAAAGAAAATGGGAAGCTGATACTTGAAAGACTCGTACAAAACAAACGCCCTACCATAATGCTTTATACTTTTGCCACCGGTGCTAAATGTCTGTCAAAAGAATGGTGGAGCAATTTCTATTCCCAGCTGAAAGAGTATTATGGAAATGACTACAATATACTGGAAGTATTGCCAAAGGAAAAAGTATCTCAAATAGATTTTGCAGCGACCAGTTATTACAGTACCGACATCCGGGAGATGGGTGCCGTTATTAGCAACGGGGCTATTTTCATCACTGGCGACTGCGGAGTGATGCATCTGGCCAGCAGTGTAAACATTCCGACCGTCGGTCTTTTCTCAACGACCAATATCGACACGTACAAACCTTACAATAAAGGAAGTTTTGCCCTGTATGCTTCTAATATTGATACCGGCAAACTGCTTCAGAAAGTCTACGATGTTCTCAACAAGACAAGCCTTATTATAGCCAACATCCTATATATGTTCATAGACAGTTTGTAACATACTCAAGAATTTACATGCACAACAAACAATGGTAATGCACAAGTTTACATTACGACTATCTCTGATGATTTACCGCTCAACTAAAATACGACTACCAATTATCATCTTGATCTCATAAGTTCTATCCAATTTCTATTTTGGAAAACTTTTCAACAATTTTAGAATCAAAATAATTCTGTTTTTATGACAGTTACACAACAAAAATGGGAAACTTTCGACCAAATCAATCGAAAAACAATTTCCAAAATGTAATTTTCTCTCATCCTATTTCCAAAAATAAATCGTACTTTTGTCCTGCATTCGGTTCTGTTTTGTCACTCGGCAAAACGGATGAAAAGGGAATCCCGTGCGAGTCGGGAACTATACCCGTAGCTGTAAGCTCCGAAACGCCACGAACATTCTTTGCCACTGTGAAACAGTGAACGGTAAACGGTAAACGGTAAACGGTTAGAAATAACTGTTTACTGATAACTGATAACTGATAACTGAAACGGGAAGGCGTTCGATAGCGGGAGCAAGTCAGAAGACCTGCCACATGCACATCGATCCGGGCTTTCGGGTGAAAGGCAACAGGACAGGTTCTTCTGCTTCGTTAGCAGCATCACAACCTCTCTATGTATCTTCTTTTCCGACATCTCCTATCATCGCGCATTTACTTTATACATCGATATGGAAACTTTTATCATCAAACGCGACGGAAAACGGGAGGCGTTTTCGTTAGACAAAATCAAAAATGCTATCCGCAAAGCATTTTTATCGGTCGGGAGCTTTGCTACCGACGACATCGTGACCAACATTCTGTGCCGGGTAAACATTACCGACGGGGTTACCGTGGAGGAGATTCAGAACCAGGTGGAGGTTGCCCTGATGGCCGAACGTTACTACGCCGTGGCCAAGTCGTTTATGCTCTACCGGCAAAAACACCTCGAAGATCGCGAGGTACGCGACAAGCTGGCATTTCTGATGGACTACTGCGACGCGCAGAATGCCGCTTCGGGGAGTAAATACGACTCGAACGCCAACGTGGAGAACAAAAACATGGCCACGCTGATTGGCGAATTGCCCAAATCGAACTTTATCCGT
This sequence comes from Bacteroidota bacterium, assembly GCA_017860295.1. Classification (GTDB taxonomy): domain Bacteria; phylum Bacteroidota; class Bacteroidia; order Bacteroidales; family Paludibacteraceae; genus Microbacter. The sequence continues at coordinate 14,073 of JAFNAS010000025.1, forward strand.
TTGAATCGCAGAATGCTTACCGACCGGTTGAAAGAGATGTATGGCAAAGAGGTCTCCGACCGCTATATCAGCCTGCTGAACAACCATTTTATCTATAAAAACGACGAGACCAGCCTCTCCAACTACTGCGCCAGCATCACCATGTATCCGTGGCTGATCGGGGGCACCACCTCCGTTGGCGGAAACTCCAAAGCCCCTACCAACCTCAAATCGTTTTGTGGCGGCTTTATCAATATGGTTTTCATCGTATCGAGTATGCTGAGCGGTGCCTGCGCCACGCCTGAGTTCCTGATGTATATGAACTACTTTATCGGACTGGAATATGGCGAGGATTACTACCTCGATGCCGATAAAGTGGTCGATCTGTCGAAGAAACAGCGGACACTCGACAAGGTGATTACCGACTACTTCGAACAAATTGTCTACTCCATCAACCAGCCCACCGGAGCCCGCAACTTTCAGGCGGTGTTCTGGAATATCTCCTATTACGATCGCTATTATTTCGAAAGCCTGTTCGAGCATTTCATATTTCCGAACGGAAGCAAACCGCATTGGGAATCAGTCAGCTGGCTACAGAGACGTTTTATGAAATGGTTTAACCTGGAACGCACCAAATCCATCCTGACATTCCCCGTCGAAACGATGGCGTTGCTGAGCGAAAACGGCGAAGTAAAAGATAAGGAATATGGCGATTTCACCGCCGAAATGTATGCCGAGGGACATTCGTTCTTTACCTACATGAGCGACAATGCCGATTCGCTGAGTAGCTGTTGCCGCCTGCGCAACGAGATTACAGACAACGGCTTTAGCTACACGCTGGGAGCCGGAGGGGTATCTACCGGTTCGAAAAGCGTATTGACCATCAATCTGAACCGCTGCATTCAGGACTCGGCACGCAAAGGACAACACTATCTCTTCTTCCTCGAAGAGGTGGTCGATTTGGTACACAAAGTGCAGATTGCCTACAACGAAAATCTGAAATATATGCTCGACAAAGGCATGTTGCCGCTGTTCGATGCCGGATATATCAATATGAGCCGCCAGTACCTCACCATCGGGGTAAACGGACTGGTGGAAGCGGCCGAGTTTCTGGGCATC